>DAIDIP010000076.1 GCA_027451745.1 Candidatus Melainabacteria bacterium | reverse complement strand
AACAGTTTGGTTTGGTAAATTAAATGTTGGTATCTTATTGCAACCATCAATATTACATCTTTTAGATACAACATTAATCATTCCGTCCATTTTATGAGTTTTACAATAAATACCTCGATTTTCGTTTGGTAAATTAAAATTTGGTTGTTTGTTACATCCTTTAAAATTACATTTCATTTTTAATTTTTCAAAAATTTTTTATTAAAATCAATTTTTATTTAATAAAAAAATATTTTTAAAAACTATTTTTTGAGAATAAAAAAAATAGTTTTGAGAGGAAAAAAAATATTTGGAAATAAAGAAACTATTTGAGAATAAAAAATTTTTTGAGAATAAAAAAATTATTTTTGAGAGTAAAGAAATTATTTGAGAATAAAAAACTATTTTTGAGAATAAAAAAAATATTTTTGAAAGTAAAGAAATAATTTGAGAATAAATAAATTATTTTTGCGCGTAAAGAAGTAATTGGTGACTAAAAAAACTATTTTTGAATAAAGAAAGTAT
>DAIDIP010000075.1 GCA_027451745.1 Candidatus Melainabacteria bacterium | reverse complement strand
AAGCTATCGGAATTAATTATGCTGACATGAGTAGCGCAAAAAGTAGTGAGAAACTTCTTCACCGAAAATCCAAGGGTTTTTGTGTTCTAGGCAAATCCGAGCAAAGTTAGTCGGCCTCTAAGATCCATGCCATAGCTAGGATCGATGATAATAGCGAATGCTAACCATAATAACATAGACAATGCAGAAGCACAGATATATAGTGAATGGATATATATATTTGTTGTTAAAAAAGCATTCAGGAAAGATATGTTATGTTAATAACCAGTTGGTATAATGTGTATAGAACTGACCGTACCCGAAACTGTACACAGGTGGATTGGTATAGTATACCGAGGTGATCAGGATAATAATGTTGAAGGAACTCGGCAAAATAACCTCGTAACTTCGGGAGAAGGGGTCTTGTGGCATAATGATTCTGCTGACAAGGGCACAGAGCAGGGAGTGGCGACTGTTTATCAAAAACACAGGATTCTGCTAAATGCAAGTATGAAGTATTGAATCTGAGAC
>DAIDIP010000074.1 GCA_027451745.1 Candidatus Melainabacteria bacterium | reverse complement strand
ATGGGAAGGCGGAAAACGAAGGACTTTTTGCCACCCCGTCCGACAGAGACATATAGATGAACGTCGGGAAGCACGGAAAAGTAACGCTGTTTCAAATGGTCGGGGCAGGCAAGCGCCCGAATGTACCGCGCAGTGAACTTCTTGCCGGATTTTTCGCTTTCTGCCATTTTTTCTTCCCCGAACCAAACGCCTAACGCAATGCCTAACGCAAAACCATTATAAATCGGCCAGATCGGTCAAAGTCAGTCAACAAGATTAAATCCTGCAAGCCCCAACAGGGCGGGCTGTCGAGACGTTTAATCTAGTCAAGGGAACCGCCATCAAAGTCGACGATTTTTGGCTCATAACCCAAAGGTCGTAAGTTCAAATCTTACCCCCGCAACCAATTAAAAGCCTAGAAGAACCGGCAGTTTCGAGAGAAGTGCCGGTTTTTTATTGGGGTAGGCAAAAAGTCCGCGCCTAATGCAATGCCTAATGCAAACGCGATCAGAATGGTAGAGCGCGGCAAAGGTCAATCAACGAGTTCGTCTATCG
>DAIDIP010000073.1:307-540 GCA_027451745.1 Candidatus Melainabacteria bacterium | reverse complement strand
AAATGGTTATTATTTTGATGGTTTTTATCATGCTGGAGACACTGTTTACACTGATGAAATACTTTAAGCCTTAAAGGGGTTTGCGATACATACAGCTTGTCTGCCGATTGGCGGCAAATATGCTGTTGCCGGACCAAAAGATGCTTTGCGTCTAGCTGAAGAAAGCGGAGCAGAAAGACTTGTGCCCTTGCACTGGCAAGCACTGGTTCATCAGATTCATTTCCGTTACAAAT
>DAIDIP010000073.1:0-297 GCA_027451745.1 Candidatus Melainabacteria bacterium | reverse complement strand
GCAAAAGAGCGGCAATCAAAAGTACAAATTTGTCCGCTTGCTATTGGGCAAATGCTCGAGCGAGATGTCGCACCTGCTGGCACCGATCTATAAGCGCTGCCTCGCCTTCATTTCATTCGGCTCAACGCGCGTACAGACGCTCGCCTTATTGATGCCTTGGTTTCAGTGGCGCTCGGCATAAATCATATGCCTAGCTGCCACTGCGGTCCGGCTCATCTTCAGTCGCCGCCCTTGGCTTACTAAAACTCATTTAGAATTTTATAAGACACTCGCGAAAATTTTTCATCATATTTCAAA
>DAIDIP010000072.1 GCA_027451745.1 Candidatus Melainabacteria bacterium | reverse complement strand
TCAGCTCCACCAGATTTCCAACCAGATGGCTCGGCGCGAGAGGTACGGCCCGATCGGTCCTCACTCCTTGCCCTTTCCCGCGAGCGGGAAGGGCGTAATCGTCGCGCTGCGCGCGACACCGTTATGGATCAAAGATGGGTCTGTAGCTCAGGTGGGCGAAGGTCGATCGCCGAAGGCGACGCGAAGCAGTGCTTCGCGAGACCTGAGCGACGCGACCGGAAGTCGCGGCCGGGGCCACGCACCAGGGAGGGTTCAGGCCGATGACGCAGCAACGGGTCTGTAGCTCAGGTGGTTAGAGCGCACCCCTGATAAGGGTGAGGCCGGTGGTTCGAGTCCTCCCAGACCCACCATCGCTCTGGATGTTGCGCACACCCTTTCAGGATTTGAGCTGCCGGGCGTTGAGGCCTGGGCGGCGTTCTTTGACAACTTGGGTAGTGACAAGTGTCTTGACTCTGCTGAGTTGAGACGTGTCGTTGAGGCATAGGCGAATGCAGTCGAGGGATCGTGTGGCTCCGAGGCGACTTGGGGTTATATGGTCAAGCGACTAAGCGCATACGGTGGATGC
>DAIDIP010000071.1:284-579 GCA_027451745.1 Candidatus Melainabacteria bacterium | reverse complement strand
AATACGTTCCCGGGCCTTGTACACACCGCCCGTCACGTCACCTGAGTTTAGTGTACCCGAAGCCGCCCGTGCAACCGTAAGGAGCAAGGCGTCTAAGGTATGCTAGGTAAGGGGGACGAAGTCGTAACAAGGTAGCCGTATCGGAAGGTGCGGCTGGATCACCTCCTTTCTAAGGAGTACATGCTGTTGGATTCGTGGTCTCCACGATCGCAACGGCGTAGTACATTCAAGTCGACCACAGACGATGCTATTGAAAACGGCAATGTGACTCACGATTCGTGAGGGAGTTGCCGGC
>DAIDIP010000071.1:0-274 GCA_027451745.1 Candidatus Melainabacteria bacterium | reverse complement strand
TTGCGTAAGGGGCCGGTGGCCAAGGGATCTATCGGACTACGGTTCGTATGGTCAGAGGCCATGGCGACGATCGGATTTCGACCCGATCGATATTTTGCGGCTCCCTCAACGGGGGTCTATCAATGATCCGTCCCGAGTTTATCGAGGGAGGGATCGATACTGCACTGTTCAGCTTTGAGGGAACGACCTCAAGCCGAGTTCCGCTTCGTTCGCGATAGCTGACTCGTGCAATTGAGGAAGTTGAGCCTCATGGTCTTTGAAAACTGTATAGAGA
>DAIDIP010000070.1:347-581 GCA_027451745.1 Candidatus Melainabacteria bacterium | reverse complement strand
CATCTTTGACCCTGTTTTTGGACGTGAGGTTAAAGATAAAGGATACAACTCTGACATTGAGGGCAAAAGCCAATTAGTCAATCAGTTTGAGGTGCGGTATGAGAGGAGAGTTTGAGTCTCGCTTTTGCGGGGCGAAGACATTTCTGACTACTGAACACGGATTACGGATTACTGACTCCTGACTACTGGCAGTGCCTTGAGATGAACATGAGAGTTTGATCCTGGCTCAGAACG
>DAIDIP010000070.1:0-337 GCA_027451745.1 Candidatus Melainabacteria bacterium | reverse complement strand
CGGCATGCTTAACACATGCAAGTCGAACGCAGCATAAGCCTTCGGGTTTATGGCTGAGTGGCAAACGGGTGAGTAACGCGTGGGAATCTGCCTTTTTGTGGGGGATAACTGAGGGAAACTTCAGCTAATACCGCATAAGCTCTACGGAGGAAAAGCTTTTAGCTTTTCCAGTGCTCAGTGTTCAGTGTTCAGTATTCAGAAAGATTGATTGGAAGGGAGCTTCTATGCTTCATATTCTAAGAACTTCTGAATACTGAGTACTGAATACTGAACACTGGAGCAGCGAAGCTGCGAGAAGAGGAGCCCGCGTCAGATTAGGTAGTTGGTGGGGTAAAAG
>DAIDIP010000069.1:267-584 GCA_027451745.1 Candidatus Melainabacteria bacterium | reverse complement strand
TTCGACTTTGCAGAGACCTGTGTTTTTGTTAAACAGTCGCCGTATGCGCTTCACTGCGGCCCCCTCGGGCTATGAACCCTACCGGGGCGCTCCTTCTCCCGAAGTTACGGAGCTAATTTGCCGAGTTCCTGAACGAGTGTTCTCTCGAGCGCCTTTGGATACTCTCCTCGTCTACCTGTGTCGGTTTGGGGTACGGTTGGCTTGCAGTTGCAACGTTTAGAGGCTTTTCTCGGCAGTGTGGAATGGCGGACTTTATGGCCACTGGCCTCGTCCCCGCCCTCACCGTTAGCGCCCGACCGGATTTACCTGGCCGGACC
>DAIDIP010000069.1:0-257 GCA_027451745.1 Candidatus Melainabacteria bacterium | reverse complement strand
CTTTAACGGGACATCCATCACCCGTCTCCGCTATCCTTCCGCGTCTCCCCTTCGTACAAACGAGCCCCTGGGAGTTCAGGAATGTTCACCTGACATCCATCAGCTACGCCTTTCGGCCTCGCCTTAGGGACCGACTAACCCTGAGCGGATTAACCTTCCTCAGGAAACCTTAGACTTTCGGCGCGGAGGGTTCTCACCTCCGTTATCGCTACTTATGCCGGCAGGGTCTCTTCGCAACGCTCCACCAGTCTTCTCAG
>DAIDIP010000068.1 GCA_027451745.1 Candidatus Melainabacteria bacterium | reverse complement strand
GTTGGGGTTTGGAATCGACTTGCTCTTTACCCCCCGCCTGCGACGGCACCGTTTGGGAGGGAGGTGATGTTTCAGATGCCGAGCGGATTTCCGGTTCCGAATTCGATCCCACCTTGCACAGCAGAACAATGCCTGTCACGACAGCCAGACCAATCAAGACTGGTAGATTGTTTTTTGGCTTCGCCGGAGTTGGGATGGGAGGCAGTTCTCTAGTGCAGTGCTTGCAAAATGATGCGGCGCTCTTCACCACTTCAGCGCAGAAGGGGCAAATCCGCTCGTCCTTTTTGAGTTTCCCCGACATGCAAAAGCTCCCGCTTGAGTCCCCTCGACATCCCTCAACTGCTTAACAGTCACCTGCGCTACCGCTGCGCTACTCGGGAATGGGGACCAGCTAGGAGCTGATCGTTTTCTGATTAGGGACATTATACACGCCGACTTGCCTTAACAATTCGTCCGTGATCATTTGCATCGGACGGCGCAGTCTTTCCGGGTTTGAAATGATGTAATCGTCCGTCACGTCCCTTGATGAGTGGTTCACAAGAGCTTTGATCAAATGCTTCTGAATGTCAAGCCCGTCGGCGGTCG
>DAIDIP010000067.1 GCA_027451745.1 Candidatus Melainabacteria bacterium | reverse complement strand
GGTTAGAGCGCACCCCTGATAAGGGTGAGGTCGGAGGTGCAACTCCTCCCAGACCCACCAGGATGAAGTGCCCGAGCGGCACGTCGTTCCAGGCGGGGCCATAGCTCAGCTGGGAGAGCGTCTGGTTTGCAACCAGAAGGTCGCCGGTTCGATCCCGGCTGGCTCCACCACTCTCCTGGCCGCCCGCGCCGCGAAGCGCGATGATGCGAGCCCGTCCTTACGGGCGGACTCGCCTGATCGCGCGGCAGCAGTGTCGCGTGCTCTTTAACAATCCGGTGAATTTTGTTTTGACGCTAAGTTTTCAAGCGAATGATTGATTCTCAAGCTTGAAAATGTCGCGTTCGCAATGTGAACCAGCTCCATATCCCCAGACTCCTTGGGGTTATATGGTCAAGTGAGTAAGCGCATATGGCGGATGCGTTGGCGGTAGAAGGCGATGAAGGACGTGGTAGTCTGCGAAAAGCTTCGGGGAGCCGACAAATATGCTATGAACCGAAGATGTCCGAATGGGGAAACCCACCTTGATAACAAGGTATTACTAGATGAATAAAATAGTCTAGTAAGGCGAACCTGGGGAAGTGAAACATCTCA
>DAIDIP010000066.1 GCA_027451745.1 Candidatus Melainabacteria bacterium | reverse complement strand
AAGCAAACCAGCTCGAGGTTGAGTCTCCGTACTACGCATGTCGTAGCCGGGCACTGATCCTTGAGCTTGTGGCGAGAGCCATTTGTCTCCAGCGCGCTTCAGTAGCGCGTAGCAGTAGCAGTAAGTTGCTACAGACGATTTTTGACAACTGAATAGATTGGGCAATTTACAAGGCGAACGTAATTTTTATGAGTGCCTGATAGTAATGCCTGCTGGGGCGCGATGTGTCGCAATACGCAAGCGCGCGATGAGCAGGATAAAGGCCCATAAAATTGCTCGGCGTGTGGCAGAGGATCAAATCCAGACGATGGAGATGAGAAGCTGCCGTGCTACGAGTAAATTTTGTGGTCAAGCTACTAAGGGCGCACGGTGGATGCCTTGGCAGAAACAGGCGATGAAGGACGTGGTCAGCTGCGATAAGCTCCGGGGAGCCGCAAACAGGCGTTATATCCGGAGATCTCCGAATGGGGAAACCCACGGCGGTAAAACCGCCGTACGGCTCACTGAATACATAGGTGAGACCGAGCGAACCCAGGGAAGTGAACCATCTCAGTACCTGGAGGAAAAGAAAGAAATCTCGATTCCGAAAGTAG
>DAIDIP010000065.1 GCA_027451745.1 Candidatus Melainabacteria bacterium | reverse complement strand
AGATATGTAGGGGTTAACACACAGTTTTTCTTTGGCAATTTACTTCGCGGGCGAGGCGTTGCGGTATTCAACCTGCACTTGAATCGCGCGAATCAAGTGATTCGGGCCACAGTAGCCAAGTTCCAACAGAATCTGTCCGAGAGGGCGACGCTCGTGTCCGCCTTCGGTGTCGGTGCGCTGGATGTGAAGTGCTTCGTCGAGTTGGTAAATTGTGATGTAGCCCAATTCAACGAGGATTTGCCCGAGCAGAGTATTGTCGTCCGGCAGCTCGTTATTTTTGTTCGATGAAGACTTAGATTTCATGCGTAATGCTCGACAAACCTTCTAGGTTTATAGTAACAGACCGCCGGACACACCCGAAGGTGTCAACTTATGGCTGCTGGGTTTCCCCCCTGACCAGGTTCGTCGGCCTCCGCCGTGCCCAACGATCTGTATCTATGGATTATAGCCGATTGATGCCGTGAGTATGCGGAAACCGGCGAATTTGGTTGTCGGGGGGCTAAACTTGTGAACTACCAAAGTGGAAACTGACCAGTGGAGGAGGCTATTTTTATGCCTGTTAAGGAAGTGCGCATTGCTGTGCCCCCGATGCAGA
>DAIDIP010000064.1 GCA_027451745.1 Candidatus Melainabacteria bacterium | reverse complement strand
TACAGTTGCCATCGGGCAAATTTGACACAGCCGAAGCCTTTGCCCAGTCTTTGTCTAAAGAAGATTTCAAACCAATAAATGGCGATCCTTAACCTTCCCACCGAGTTCTAGCAGCTTTCTTTGCGATTTCTTGGCGCTGCTTCGCTGTCATGCTGGATGCTCTGGCTTTGCCGCCTTTTAAGCCGCCTTTGCGTCCAAGCGCAACCGCTGCTGCATCTTTGCCTGCATTCGGGTCAATATCTTCGATAGCCCCTACGGCAATATCAACTATCCGCTTAGCAAGTTCATTAGTATCTTTTGGTCTTTTGTATTTAGCCATCAGCTTATCTTGCCTCTTCCAAAAAGCAGCCATAATCCTAAGCAATACACTGCACCCAGCATATACACCGAGCGACCCGCAGACAGCAGATGCTCTCTAAAAGATTCTGCAAAAATGTATCCAGCAATAATGAGAATAAAATAGAAGATTTTCTTTTTCATGGTCTTAAGTATATCGTGACCATAAAATTGAAACTAACCCACTACCTAGAAAGCTATGCATATCGCGTCTAAGCAGGGAATGATTTAAAATTTTGATTTAGTGGCACGCCATGCATATATACGTATGGA
>DAIDIP010000063.1 GCA_027451745.1 Candidatus Melainabacteria bacterium | reverse complement strand
CGACGGCGGCTTCAATAACAATCTCTTTCGCAACGGCGGCAACGAGGCGCCGAATCCGGATGCCGTAGACGAGTTCCGCCTCCTGACCAGCAATTTCGACGCGGAGTTCGGACGGTATTCGGGGGTTGGTTAGAGCGCACCCCTGATAAGGGTGAGGTCGGTAGTTCGAATCTACCCAGGCCCACCATCTTAGCCACTAGCACCCTTATGGGGCTGTAGCTCAGTTGGGAGAGCACCTGCTTTGCAAGCAGGGGGTCATCGGTTCGATCCCGATCAGCTCCACCAGAACTCATTCACTGCTTCCCAATCGCCGTCATCTCGATGGCCGCGATTTGGAAGCAGGCCGGCCAGGCAAAAACTGGTTCGGCAGGTTTCAACCGCCCAAGGGCGGGCCTTCCCGATAAGCGCGAAGGTTTGGATGTTTGACAACGAAATTGATTGGGTAATGCGCATCTGGCGCTTACTCCTCGTACCGGCGGCCGCAAGGCAGCTGGAAGGATGGGTGACAGGTGGCGCGATACAAGGCCGAGCACAAGCAATGAATCGTCGCAAGACGATTCAGGCAAAGTGTTCAAAGTAAGAAGAGTGTCTTTAGGAGTGTAACTCGGGAGCGCGT
>DAIDIP010000062.1 GCA_027451745.1 Candidatus Melainabacteria bacterium | reverse complement strand
GACGAGAACGCAGATTGCTTCATCGCTGTGGACCCGCAGCGACCTCTTTATCCCCTTGATGAAGCTGACGACGCCTTTCATACGTTTCCTTGCAGCGGCACAGACCGCGGCCGAAATGGATTTCGGACACATTCACTAAAACGCGGCAACAGTACTTACGTTAGGTGATGAGCCGTTTAATGCCATCCCCCACATTAGGGATCTGGTCACATTTCCTCGACCAAGCAGGGGAACCTTCTGATGGGATGCGGGTCTTGACAGCCTAGATCCGCTTCACAATTGAAAGAAACCGCCTAGAAGCCACAACCGACTGGTGGTAATATCAGTTCATTGTTCGAGGGCTATTAGCTCAGGTGGCTAGAGCGCACCCCTGATAAGGGTGAGGTCCCTGGTTCGAGTCCAGGATGGCCCAGTTTCCTCGGGGGCTTGGCTCAGTTGGTAGAGCGTCTCCTTTGCACGGAGAAGGTCAGCGGTTCGACTCCGCTAGCCTCCATAGTTTTAAAAGACGCATCAATCGCCGTCCTATGTAGGTCCTATGTAAGTGGGGAACGTAGGCGAATCTCAAGCTGTCGAAAATCGGGTATTTCTGCCGTCGGGATCGCTTTAGCACAAGAGTTTGCTGAGCTTTAGACTGGAGAAACCAGCATTTCGCTAGCTTGGGGAGTGCGAATTTTGGTGTTTTCTAATGCGGAAGGAGTTCGCTGAACTCACGATCGCTT
>DAIDIP010000061.1:310-853 GCA_027451745.1 Candidatus Melainabacteria bacterium | reverse complement strand
CCAGCATATGGATGGCTATGTGTTCTTGACTAAGGACGGGCAGCCCTACGACAAACACGTGGATCGTGAATGGCGAACCGCTCTAAAGAAAGCAGGCGTGCGACATCGTCCGGCCTACCAGTTGAGGCATACTTTTGCCTCAATGTGCCTGCAAAGGGGAGTTCATCCGACTTGGGTAGCCAAAACCTTAGGACATTCAAGCCCGCAAATCACGTTTGCGCACTGCGGCCGCTACATAAACGATGCTTCCAACGAGAATGAAAAGCGACTGGAAGACTTTCTGTCAAAAAAGTCTCAGGGTATACACAAAAGTGATCACAAAGACGCCCGTTAGTCCACTTTCGCCAACGCGGCCCCTCACAGAGTGAACCTTTCCGGTAATGAAAAAGAAAATGGTGGAGGCGGCGAGAATCGCACTCGCGTCCAAAGAAGTCGAGAAATAAGCCACTACAGGTTTAGTTCGGAATTTCTCCAGAGCCGCTGGAGCGGCCCGAACGGCCACCCGGGTTTGCGGTTATATCTTAGCCGAGACTATCATCCGCT
>DAIDIP010000061.1:0-300 GCA_027451745.1 Candidatus Melainabacteria bacterium | reverse complement strand
GCTAACTTTGCCTCAGAGCAGCCACCATGTTTGCTCAATCAGCGGCGGGTAGCCAAGCTACTGATTGAGGGTAATTTGCCTAGTTAAATTAGGCGGCGATGGCGCGCGGAGCGCCAAAGTTACCGGCCACTACGTTGTTTGTATTGGCATTTGTTGTTTTGCCCGGTGATTAACGAGGGTCCAGACGACCTCGACCTGCAACTTATGACCCTACAGCCCTGTCGAATCTAAACGCCCCCATGAGTGAGAACGCTGAGCAGCTGCGCTGCAACGAGCGTATGGTACAGGTTCAAGCAACTT
>DAIDIP010000060.1 GCA_027451745.1 Candidatus Melainabacteria bacterium | reverse complement strand
AATGCCGATGCTCCAGAGACTGGCAGTGAGACCACGGGGGATGAGCTTCGTTGGTCGAGAGGGAAACAGCCCAGATCTTCAGCTAAGGCCCCTAATTCTGGACTAAGTGGAAAACGATGTGAGAACGCTCAGACAGCCAGAAGGTTGGCTTAGAAGCAGCCACCCTTTAAAGAGTGCGTAATAGCTCACTGGTCGAGTGGTCTTGCGCGGAAAATGTAACGGGGCTCAAGTCCAGAGCCGAAGCTAAGAATTGCTCCGCAAGGAGTAGTGGTAGGGGAGCGTCGAACCTGCTGTGAAGCGGAGGTGTAAACCTACGTGGAGCGCGTTCGAGTGAGAATGCTGGTATGAGTAGCGAGAGAGGGGTGAGAAACCCCTCCGCCGTAAGCCCAAGGGTTCCTGGGGAAGGCTAATCCCCCCAGGGTCAGTCGGGAGCTAAGGCGAGGCCGAGAGGCGTAGTCGATGCACAACAGGTTGATATTCCTGTACCACCGTGTCCGCGACCATCCCAATGTGGGGGTACTAAGGGGCTGACCTTCGGGTCGAACCGACCAACCCTGCGGCGGGAAGCGAAGGAGGGACGGAGGAGGATAGGTGAGCCCAGGCGTTGGTTGTCCTGGGGTAAGTGCGTAGGGCGGGATCTAGGCAAATCCGGATCCCATATAGCCTGAGACACGATGCCGAGCCATTAGGCGAAGTCACTAATTCCATGCTCCCAAGAAAATCTTCTAGCGAGTTGACACGGTGCCCGTACCCCAAACCGACACAGGTAGACGAGGAGAGTATCCAAAGGCGCTCGAGAGAACACTCGTTCAGGAACTAGGCAATATAGCTCCGTAACTTCGGGAGAAGGAGTGCCACGAAAGTGGCCGCAGTGAATAGTCTCAGGCGACTGTTTAACAAAAACACAGGTCTCTGCAAAGTCGAAAACGACGTATAGGGGCTGACGC
>DAIDIP010000059.1:709-985 GCA_027451745.1 Candidatus Melainabacteria bacterium | reverse complement strand
GGTACTTGTTCACTATCGGTCGCCAAGAGTATTTAGCCTTGGACAGTGGTCTGCCCAGCTTCCCACATGAGAGACCTTCCACGTGGTACTCAGGTGGCCGATCACGGAGGCTGTTCGCTTCGTCTACGGGGCTGTCACCCTCTATGGCCTGCCTTTCCTGACAGGTTCGACTCACGACCAGCTTTGTAACTCCGCCAGGTCCTTGCAGGGCCCTGAAGATCGACTCCTACAACCCCCACTCCGAAACGGCTGCAACCTATCGCGCGGAGCAGGTTT
>DAIDIP010000059.1:0-699 GCA_027451745.1 Candidatus Melainabacteria bacterium | reverse complement strand
TCCCGTTTCGCTCGCCACTACTCAGGGAATTGTCTCTTTTCCTCCAGCTACTGAGATGTTTCAGTTCGCTGGCTTACCTCTCCCAGGCCTATTTGATTCAGCCTGGAGTGACCGAGCATTACCTCGGCCGGGTTTCCCCATTCGGAGATCCTTGGATCAGCGCCCGCAGCGGCTCCCCAAGGCATTTCGTCGCTTGCCACGTCCTTCATCGGCTCTTGGCGCCAAGGCATCCACCCCGTGCCCTGTGTAGCTTGACCTCCCTCAGCAACTTACCCGACGGCAAGTGCGGAGGGTTGATCGGGGTACATCACCTTGTTCCTTCGGCGAAATCGAAGTTGATTCGACTTTACTGCCGATCACGTCTTCACTTGGAAAGGTTCGGTGGCCCGGAGGTCCGGGCGGGCCCGCCTCGTCGGCGGGCCAGGGTCCAGCGATCCGCTGGTCGGTGGCCCCGAGTTCGACCTCGGAGACACTGATCAGGGGATCGGCGGTGCCTCTCGCGACACGCAGGCTCAGCAGCAGGAGGTGGTGGAGACGAGGAGACTCGAACTCCTGACCCTCTCCTTGCAAAGGAGATGCTCTTCCAGCTGAGCTACGTCCCCGCCGGCAGCGACGGAGCGAGGGAGTGGTGGGCGTTTCTGGACTCGAACCAGAGACCTCTGCCTTATCAGGGCAGTGCTCTAACCAGCTGAGCTAAAC
>DAIDIP010000058.1 GCA_027451745.1 Candidatus Melainabacteria bacterium | reverse complement strand
AAAGGATTTTCTAAGGGTTGCAATGCTTTTTCCTCTAAATCAATATAACCAAGGTCATATTTCATAAAACTGACTAACCAAATACCATCGTCAACCTCCTTAATTCCTACAGCCTGTCCAGCAAGGCTTCTACTTAAATTTATTTTTTTGCGGTAGATACAAATACGACCACAGACTGTGACGTTGACAGTTTGGTCATGAAATGGATAATAAGGTTCTGGAATCCCTTGATAAAGCCTGGGGGATTCAGTATAAACCTCAGCCGGATATTTCATATTCAGCGCTTCATGTGGTCTTTCGTTGTTGAATTCTTCAATAAAAGCATCAAATTTAGCTTGTTGTTGAAAAATATTAGCACCGGATGGTCTTGTGGCTTCTTTCTTAAGTGTTAAATGCATACGTTCATGTCTACCGTTTTGTTGTGGATTGCCAGGCTTGATGCGTTCGATACTAATGCCTAGACGGAGCTACCAAACAGACATTTTTGAGAGGTTGAATAGACCATTAGGGGAAGCAAAAGGAACACCATTGTCAGAGCGAATAGCAATTGGTAAACCACGCTCACGAAATAATCTTTCAAAGGCAGTGAAGGCAGTTTCTTCTTTGTTCGATTCCATAGCTTCACACAAAAGCAAATAACGCGAAGCATGATCAGTCACAGTCAATGGATAACAATATTGTTTATTACCAAGTTGAAATTCACCTTTGTAATCGGTACACCAAAGATCATTTGGTGTTGAACCAGCAGATAACGGGGTGCCTTTAGCTTTGTTTCTTCGAAACTTCGGTCTAGTGACTAATTGATGTCGATCCAAGATAGCATGAATGGTACTGCAAGCAGGGACTTTGATTTCATGCGGCAATTTACGCAGTAGACGTTCGCGAATTTTTCTAGCGCCCCAGTGTGGCTTTTCTCGTTTAGCCCCTACAATTGCAGCTTCTATTTGTGCAGGTAATTGGTTGGCATAGCGCAAAGGACGAAAGCGTTCCAGGAACTACATCTATTCAGAAATAATTATTTGCTGTAGAAATTAATGGTGGCAGTGGAGATGTATGCATGGCAACGAGCAACAGAGATTTAACAAAAGAGAAGTACTGGCAAGAAATAATTGAGCGGCAAAGACTGAGTGGAAAGAATCAATCTCAATTCTGCAGAGATGAAGGTTTAGCTGACGATAAGTTTAGCTACTGGAAAAGGGCTTTGCTCAAACGACACAAAGAGAAAAAACCAGCACGACCATCAGAAAACAAAAC
>DAIDIP010000057.1 GCA_027451745.1 Candidatus Melainabacteria bacterium | reverse complement strand
GATGTTGCCATGGCAATGCATCAGGCTTGAATGGAGAGCCGTATGCGCTGAAAGGTGCAAGTACGGTTCGGTGAGGATGGAGAACATATCTGGCGAACGCTACGTCGACTGGTTGGTAGTCCTAAAGCGCAATTTCGATGGCGCAATCCAGAAACCAATCCGTATATTCAACGAAGCGAAGCCCGAAACACGGTCACTTCAAGATATCATGATGTTGCCATGGCAATGCATCAGGCTTGAATGGAGAGCCGTATGCGCTGAAAGGTGCAAGTACGGTTCGGGGAGGAGAAGCGCGCCAAGCGCTTCTTACTCTACTGCCCATGAGAAGAGGTTTTATTTATTTAGTGGCAATCATTGACTGGTACAGTCGACACGTATTGTCCTGGCGCATATCCAACACGCTAGATTCAGATTTTTGCATTGATGCTTTAAATGATGCCTTATCGCGTTACGGTAAGCCAGAAATATTTAATAGCGACCAAGGAAACCAATTTACAAGTGATGATTTTATTACCGTCCTAGCAACAAACAATATTCAAATAAGTATGGATGGCAAAAGGAGGTGGGTTGATAATGTTTTTGTAGAATGGCTATGGGGAAGTTTAAAACTGAACTTTGGCAGATCTAGACCTATCCAATTGTCATGATGGCCATTTTTAAACGCCTGTGCTATTCTCCAGTGATCTTTTTACTGGAGAGTGGTTGTGCTGCCGATTTCAGATATACCAACACCCCTTCGTGAGTTTGCCCAGCAGTTTAGAAATGTTTTTAAACACCCGAAGCAGCGCGAGTATTTTGAAATTATATTGACTGGCTTGATAGCATCAGAGAACCGAACTCTAGCAGGTATTCATCAGAGGCTAGTTAAAGATATCGATTATGGCGGTCTGCATCATTTTATGACTGATAGTCCATGGAATCATGACGTGTTGGTTGGAATGGACGGTAAAGCGCTTAGAAAGCGATTCAGGCAGCCCAAAAGTTATAGCGATAGATTCGACACTGGTGCATCATCATGGCGATCAGATTCATGGGGTGTACTGGTATTACGATTATGTTAATCACAATTTTTCTTTAGGGCAAAAATTGGTGGCTGCAACGTATGTATCACCGGAAACTACAGTGCTTTTAGGGATGGAAGTTTATCATCGAGGTTTTTTAAATGAGCAAAAGCTTTATCTTCAGGAGACTAAGCCAGCAGCAACGGCTGCGCAAGAGGAATGGGATGAGTATCATTCTCTGGTTAAACAATACGAAGAGAATTGCGAACTACATCGCACGCAATTAGATTTAGC
>DAIDIP010000056.1 GCA_027451745.1 Candidatus Melainabacteria bacterium | reverse complement strand
CATCGACCGGCATTTTTGTCCAATCGTATCAATCTCAAACGGTGTCATCCCTTCCGGATAGTAAACCTGGCACACTAGTGTGCTGATGCATAAATAGCTTTCAGTTTGGCGATTTTCTCTAAGATTTTATCAGCGCTTTTAGTCCAGATGTATTGATGTGGATTTCTATTGTAATTATCCACATATTGATTTATCGAGTGAATGAGTTCAGGCACAGAGTCAAATGTACCCCGGCGGATTCTTTTATTTGTGATTTCTCCAAACCAGCGTTCGATTAGATTTAGCCAAGAAGAGCTGGTTGGTATAAAATGCAGATGAAAGCGTTTGTGCTTGCTGAGCCATTTTTTAACATTTTCATGTTTGTGCGTAGCATAATTATCAACAATTGCATGAAGCTCAAATTCTTTGGGTGTTTCTTTATCAATACGCTTGAGAAATTTCAGGAACTCACTGTGACGATGTCTGGGATGGCATTGCCCGATTACTGTCCCATCTAAAATATTTAGTGCTGCAAATAGTGTTGTCGTTCCATGCCGCTTGTAATCATGCGTTTGCCTGGCAGGAATTCCAGGCCGCAGAGGTAATTGTAGCTGGGTACGGTCAAGTGCCTGTATCTGACTTTTCTTGTCTATAGAAAACACAATTGCTTTCTCTGGCGGATTCATGTAAAGACCAACGACATCTCGAAGCTTCTCAATAAATTTAGGGTCATTGCTAAATTTGAAGGTCTCAATTAGGTGGGGTTTTAAATTATGCTTGCCCCAAATACGAACAACTGTTGACTGGCTAATACCTTGCAATCGCGCCATCTCTCTGCTTGACCAATGCGTCGCATTTTCAGGAGATGTTTGTATAGTGGTCTCGATGATTTTAGAAACTTTGGACTCATCAATTATTCTTGGACGACCTGGGCGTGGCGCATCAGCCTCCAGTCCGATAATCCCTTGCTTAAGAAATTTTTCTCGCCACAGCCTTGCCGTTGGCACTGATACCTCAAGCCGTTCTGCAATCTCTTTATTCGTAATACCATTTGCCGCAAGCAATACTATCTTTGCACGGGTGACAAGTCGCTGCGCTACTGTTCGTCCGCGTGACCAGGCTATTAATTGACTCTTCTCTTGCTCCGTAAGTGATACAATAGAAGCTACTCGCATCCCTATTTCCTCCCTGCTGGTACCGTATATAATACCATCAACCAAGAAATAATTATACGAAAAGAAATTAAAGACTCAGGACGCTAGCTCCAAATAGGCGTATGCTACGAAGCACAGCTCCCAATACCTGAGAACTGTTTGTTTCTTTCGTTGCTGACAGCTTT
>DAIDIP010000055.1 GCA_027451745.1 Candidatus Melainabacteria bacterium | reverse complement strand
TAGTCCATCCTGCAAAATAGCTTTTTAAAAACAGGCAATTAGGCGGTAGGCTCCGGAAAATCATATAGAGATTTTACATTCAATCTGCCTACTGAGTTTCAGGCTACCTTTTGTTTTTCATTTTTAATCTCTCTTGCCCATTTCTTCAAGTTCCAAGCAGTAGCACCGAAGCCAACATTCAAAGTATCGCCAACTTTGCCAGAATAACGGCAGCGATCTAATCGATGATCGGCTTTAAGATGTCCAATCAATGGCTCAATACAATTTCGCCTCTTCTGGATCCTTTTAAAGTACGCCTTAGCAGCATCAGGATGTCTCTTTCTCCCTCTTGTCGGTATTGCTGCCCTTCTTACTTTACTGACAATTTCTGATGGATTGGAGGTGAAGTAAGCGCGATCAGCGCCCAGTTCATCTGGCAACTCTCCAAAGGTCTGCTCCCAATCACTAAGTGCTTGGTCTAATGTGTTGATATCAGCCACGTTTTGATGATATTCCTGATGACCTAAAATATAACCATTTCTCTCCACTGAAAAACTTACTTTGGCTCCATATTCGTATCTCTTTCTGCGTTTGCCTTTGGCAATTACTGTCACATCTGGCTCGTGCAGACTTAAAACCTTTCCTTTAACATGGATGCCCTCAAGACGCTTCTGTGCCTGATTAATAACTCGTCCTAGTAAACCCAGTCCGTCCTTCAACTGTTTCTTCAAACCATCAATTACCAGCGCTGTTGTTGCTTTTACTTTTTTCTTCTGTGCCCTAGTTGCAATATCAGCTTCTTTCGCTACTTTCTTTGCGTATTCAATAAGCTTTTTAGTCCCTTCTGTTATTCGATCTCTGCGACCTCGACCTAGCTTGTTGATTTTCAAAACTTCTTTGCGCACTAATCGCTTAAAACTGCGTACCGCAACACTTAGTCCCTTCTTCTTCAACTTGCCTACCATGCCGACTACTTTACCGATCCCCCTGGCTAATAGATGGCTGTCTACGGGATAAGCAATATTTTTCTCCATCGCCGATGTATCTACTATCTGTAATTTAGTGCTGATCCGCTTTTCTTCAAATAGCTGTGCTTTAATGATATTTTCTATCAAATGCATCCCATCCACGCCTAGCCGCTTCCTAAACCTGCTCATAGTACAAGGATTAAGCACCTTCTTGCTCAACCAGTCTTGCATATCACAATCAACACCACAAAAATATCTAAAATACAAATTCTCCTCTAACATTAGGCAGACTCGCTCGTCTGACAGATTGTATATATGCTTTAGAAAATGAAGACCAACCATTAACCTAAGCCGCTTTGCCTTTCGTCCCCTTAGACTAAACTTACTACGCAAAGCATCACTCATAGCATTCCAATCTATCTTGTCTGCAAGTATGACCAGCTCATGGTCTTTCCTTAAAATGGTTGGCAAGAATCCATGATTTAAATTTAGTTGGTAAACTTCTTTTAGGGCCATTGGGAACCTCTCTTTGTAGTAATTCTGTGTTGGTAACAAAATTTTCCTATAAAAAGATCTCTCTGGCCCATCATTTATTCAATTAATTTCCACCCGTTTTGCAGGGCGAACTA
>DAIDIP010000054.1 GCA_027451745.1 Candidatus Melainabacteria bacterium | reverse complement strand
AGCCGCACCTTCCGCTACGGCTACCTTGTTACGACTTCGTCCCAATCACCAGCCCCACCCTCGACGGCTGCCTCCCTTGCGGGTTGGCCCACCGGCTTCAGGTGTTGCCGGCTTTCATGACGTGACGGGCGGTGTGTACAAGGCCCGGGAACAGATTCACCGCCGTATGGCTGACCGGCGGTTACTAGCAACTCCGCCTTCATGGGGGCGAGTTGCAGCCCCCAATCCGAACTGAGACCGGGTTTGCAGGGATTGGCTCCGCGTTGCCGCTTGGCTGCCCGCTGTCCCGGCCATTGTAGCGTGTGTGTCGCCCAGGGCGTCAGGGCCATGCTGACTTGACGTCATCCCCCCCTTCCTCCGGGTTGTGCCCGGCAGTCTGGCTAGACACCATGCGTAACTAGCCACGAGGGTTGCGCTCGTTGCGGGACTTAACCCAACATCTCACGACACGAGCTGACGACAGCCATGCAGCACCTGTCTCCCGGCTCCCTTGCGGGCACCCCACCCTTTCCGGCGGGTTCCGGGGATGTCAAGCCCTGGTAAGGTTCTGCGCGTCGCGTCGAATTAAACCACACGCTCCGCTGCTTGTGCGGGCCCCCGTCAATTCCTTTGAGTTTTAGCCTTGCGGCCGTACTCCCCAGGCGGACGACTTATCGCGTGTGCTACGGCACGGGAGGGGTCGATACCCCCCACACCTAGTCGTCATCGTTTAGGGCCAGGACTACCGGAGTATCTAATTCCGTTCGCTCCCCTGGCTTTCGCGCCTCAGCGTCAGGTGCGGCCCAGCCGGCCGCCTTCGCCACTGGTGTTCTGCCTGATCTCAACGCATTTCACCGCTACTCCAGGCATTCCACCGGCCCCTACCGCCCTCCAGTTCCCCCGTCTGGACTGCACTCCCCTGGGTAAGCCAGGGGCTTTCACACCCCACAAGAAGAACCGCCTACGCGCGCTTTACGCCCAGTAATTCCGGACAACGCTCGCATCCTACGTATTACCGCGGCTGCTGGCACGTAGTTAGCCGATGCTTCTTCCTCTGGTACCGTCCTCCCTCGTCCCAAAGAAAAGCAGTTTACACCCCGAAAGGCTCCGTCCTGCACGCGGCGTCACTCGTTCAGGCTTTCGCCCATTGACAAAATTCCCTAACTGCTGCCTCCCGTAGGAGTCTGGGCCGTGTCTCAGTCCCAGTGTGGCTGGCCGTCCTCTCAGACCAGCTACGGATCATCGCCTTGGTGCGCCCTTACCACACCAACTAGCTAATCCGACGCAACCCCCTCCTCCGGCACCCCTCACAGGGCTTTCCTGGCCCGGCTCTCCCCAGGCCATCGTATGCGGTCTTAACCCCCATTTCTGGAGGGTATCCCCCACCACAGGATAGATCAGTCACGCGCTCCTCACCCGTCCGCCACTCGGAAAGCCTTCCGGCTCCCCCCGTTCGACTTGCATGTCTTAGGCACGCCGCCAGCGTTTGTCCTGAGCCAGGATCAAACTCTCCATCAACAGGGTCCCCTCAGCCCGAGAAAACCCTCGCCCGACTCGCGGGCCTGTCCTCTGTGTGGACTCTTTGGTGCATCGCTCACGACGCCCCCCAGGAAATCACTCCCCTGGACTGCGTCGTATTCCACGCTATTCGCTTCTCAAGGTGCCACGCCCCTCGTCAGGGCGCAAGGAGTATCTTACTGCCCACCCCTCCCCCCTGTCAACCCCCCGGGGGGATTCGGAGATTCGGGGATTCTGGGGAAGTTGACGGACATCCTCACCCCCCTGCCCCCCTGTCTCATGGGCTGCACCAGGGTCAGTC
>DAIDIP010000053.1 GCA_027451745.1 Candidatus Melainabacteria bacterium | reverse complement strand
AGGTTAGTACCACTTATGAAAAAGAACTCTCTCTCAAAACGCTACTAAACCGGCCCAGATAATGGGGTCCACCTCACTGCGCGATACAGGCTTGCACAATCGCGCTACGAGTCATTTCGATGCCCTGAGAGCACTTGAGACGCTCGACCTGAGAGGGACGAACGTCCGCAGCTTGAACTTCATTCGCCACATGCCGGGGCTTGAACAACTCTTCGTCGATGGTAGTCCCGTGCGCGATTCTACCCTGGCTAACCTCAGGCATTGTCCTGGGTTGACCCGGGTTGGACTTGCCGGCACTAGTGTTAGCGACAAGGGACTGCCTTATCTCATTGAGCTTGTGGGCGCTCAAGAGATCAACCTTTTCGATACGTCGGTCAGTGAACATGGAGCAACGTACCTGCGAACTGCATTGCCTGCGTGCAACGTCTTGTGGCAGGCACAGACGAAGTGATTAGCTTACTCGAATTTCGGACGCAGATAGGAGTGGTAGCTATAGAGCACCACTCTATCTGCTGTCCTTCTTTATTTTGTGATACAGGGCGATCGCTAATTTTATTTATAGATGGAGAACTAAGTAGGGTCTTCTATTATTTTTTTTGTTTGAATATTTATAGCTCACAAATATTGAGTGCTGTTAATTTTTAAATTTAACCAAGCAAGCTCAAGTTCATTATCGTTTTTACATAGAAAAAATGTAATAATTGTAGGAAAAGTAAGCTGTTTATTACAGAGGGCTATATATGCAAGCAAGTAGTGTCAAAAGCGTGACTATGACTAGTAAAGGACAAGTGACCCTTTCTAGCAAGATTAGAAAGAAACTTGGATTCCAAAAAGGTGCTACTTTTATCGAAGTGCTTATAGGCAACTGTGTACTTTTGGTTCCTGAAGATCGCGTATTGTCAGACATAATGACTCGTGCCCAAGAAGCCCTAAAAGATGCCGGGGTTACTGCTAAAGAACTTTTGGCAGAAGTTGAAAAAGTAAAGACTGAACGATTTGCAAAAAAATATCCTAAACTTGCTAAAGCCAAATGACAATACCAGCCGGCGCACTTCTATTTGCGGACTCAAATGTCCTTATTGAAGCACTTTTTATTCCCGCCTCACCCGCGTCACTTGTAATTAAGATTGTCACCACGGGTGCTTTTAAAATTGCTACCTGCAAACCGGTTATTCAAGACGTAGAAAAGGCAATTCTCAACAAGTTAAGCAAACAACCTGACCACCTGGATATAGTTTTGGAAGAATGGCAAAATATCCAAAATCGCATAAAATTAAAAATTTTTCCGACGCCATCTTCAGATCTTATAGAAAAAACTTACTTTAATTTTATGGGCTCTATGCGCCACGAAGCGGATATTACAGTGCTGGCAGCTGCGTTATCCGCAAAGCCTGCAGTAATTTTATCTGGCAACCGCGAACATTTTAATAATACTGTAGCCACTAAATGCGGTATTCCAATTTTTTCTTGCGTTGAGTTTATGGAAGCACTGGCAATAAACTAACATCACATATTTTTCTTGGTAGCAATAACAGCTATGCTGCCTAATATGGTTTATGGCAGGATTGATTTATGGCGAGACCAATAACCGAAATACCAAAGCCTTGGATTGAATTATTACAAGCAAAACATGGATGGGATGCTGCTTATTTCCATTCTTTGTCTGATATGTTCTTTGCGCATCGCTGGATAGCTAAAAATGCTAAAAATATAGAAGTCGAAAATGGTGAAACATCTTTAGTATTCAGCATCAATAAATGAAAGCGTTCCAAGAACTACATCTATTCAGAAATAATTATTTGCTGTAGAAATTAATGGTGGCAGTGGAGATGTATGCATGGCAACGAGC
>DAIDIP010000052.1 GCA_027451745.1 Candidatus Melainabacteria bacterium | reverse complement strand
AACCCGCCTGCATGAAGCTGGAATCGCTAGTAATGGCGTATCAGAACGACGCCGTGAATACGTTCCCGGGCCTTGTACACACCGCCCGTCACATCACGAAAGTGGATTGTACTAGAAGTCCGCACGCCAACCGCAAGGAGGCAGCGGCCCAAGGTATGATTCATGATTGGGGTGAAGTCGTAACAAGGTAGCCGTAGGAGAACCTGCGGCTGGATCACCTCCTTTCTAAGAGAGAACGTGGGTGGAGTCACAGAACCGGAACTGGTTTCGCAAGAGGCCAGGGACGGCAAGCCGGTGCAAGCCGGCGGGAGAAAGTAAGTGGCAGCCGTTCCACTCCATACCATCTCGGATTCTCCACTTAGGGTTTCTGCGAGTTGCTTTGGTTTCCCGCGCTTGATGCCGGGGACCGGCGTCCAATCGGCCTCGATACAATTTTCCGGGTGCGGCGGCGGTTTGCGCCGTGCCGGGACGGAATGAATCCTGAGGGGCTGTAGCTCAGCTGGGAGAGCGCCTGATTTGCATTCAGGAGGTCGCCGGTTCGATCCCGACCAGCTCCACCAGAAATGGCGGTAGCAAGCATTCGGTGGCGGCGGAAGCGGCGGCCAGCCTAATGAAGGCAGACGGGCCTGTAGCTCAGGTGGTTAGAGCGCACCCCTGATAAGGGTGAGGTCGGTAGTTCGAGTCTACCCAGGCCCACCATAAGAAGTCAGCAGTCAGCCATCCGGTTTCAGCCCAAAGAGCGGAGAACGGATCGCTGAAAGCTGACAGCAAAACTGGAAGCTTTCAAGGATCTTTGACAATTGAATATTGACGGGCAACACAAGTTGCAAACATGCCGTTGCGAGAGCTCCGGGTTCGCGCGAAAACGTGCGGGCGCGGCAGAATTAGGCAGCGGCGAGCGCTAGACACTTTAGACACGTGAGTTGGGCCGGAAGGCCTGCTCAAACGATGTGTTTAGAGTAAATTTTATGGTCAAGCTACTAAGAGCATGCGTGTGGATGCCTTGGCGCAAGTAGGCGATGAAGGACGTGGTCAGCTGCGATAAGCCCCGGGGAGATGCAAGCAATCTGTGATCCGAGGATGTCCGAATGGGGGAACCCAGCCGGTGCGAACACCGGTTATTCCGCTCTGAATTCATAGGGGCGGAAAGCGAACCTGGGGAAGTGAACCATCTCAGTACCCAGAGGAAGAGAAAACAACCGTGATTCCGGTAGTAGTGGCGAGCGAAACCGGAACAGCCTAAACCAGGCGATTCGAAAGGAGAGTCTGGGGTTGCAGGACCACAAACAAAGCTCTCAGCCTTTAGCGATCTGCCTCAAAACGGATCGCTGAAAGCTGACAGCTTTGCTAAAGAGGTTATAGGAAAGCGTTAGCGGAACGGTCAGGAAAGGCCGGCCATAGAGGGTGACAGCCCCGTACGCGAAAATGCAATTCTAGCTTCAAGTGGCTCCTAAGTACCGCGGGACACGAGAAACCCTGCGGGAATCTGCCGGGACCATCCGGCAAGGCTAAATACTCACTTGCGACCGATAGTGAACTAGTACCGTGAGGGAAAGGTGAAAAGAACCCCTGCGAGGGGAGTGAAATAGTACCTGAAACCGCCTGCTTACAAGCAGTGGGAGGGCTATGGCGCCAGCAATGGCGCAATGCCTGACCTCGTGCCTATTGAATAATGAGCTGGCTAGTTAATCTCAGTGGCAAGGTTAAGCGAAAGCGAGCCGTAGCGAAAGCGAGTCTGAATAGGGCGTTCAGTCGCTGGGATTAGACGCGAAGCGGGATGATCTACCCTTGGCCAGGATGAAGTCCGTGTAACAGCGGATGGAGGTCCGAACCAGTGTTGGTTGAAAACAGCTTGGATGAGCTGAGGGTAGGGGTGAAAGGCTAATCAAATTCCGTGATAGCTCGTTCTCTCCGAAATAGCTTTAGGGCTAGCCTCGTGTGATCCGTCCCGGTGGTAGAGATCTGAATGGACTAGGGGCCTTCCCAGGTTACCGAATCCAACCAAACTTCGAATGCCGGGAACGTGTAACACGGGAGTCAGACAGCGGGGGCTAAGCTTCGTTGTCAAAAGGGGAAGAGCCCAGACCACCAACTAAGGTCCCTAAGTCCATGCTAAGTGGGAAAGGAAGTCGGGCGCCTCAGACAGCCAGGAGGTTGGCTTAGAAG
>DAIDIP010000051.1 GCA_027451745.1 Candidatus Melainabacteria bacterium | reverse complement strand
CTGAAAGCAACTGAAGCAAATTCATATTGGCAAATCTACCCTGTCAGCGCAAGTATGCGGTTGCTGGAACGGTTACGATTAAATGCTTACTCTTCCCGAATATAAACATTTAAAAATTGAATGTGATCGTAATGCTTCTTTTGCTTGTCGAGCCCAAGGCATTTTGTTAACGGCTGTTGCTAGGGGAGATTGGAAAGTTGTCTATCAAGTGGCAAAAGATTTCATTTGGCTCACCATAAACTCTTTTGCAACTGATAGGCGCTTTATATTGAATCATCCACAGGCTATTGTTCTTGTAGAAGTTTTGCTTTTGCTGAATTACTTAAACGAACATCCCAAGGATATTTCTGTGCAGAACAAATTGCAACGTATGTGCATCTCTCTTTGGGGCGTCAATGCTATCACCGCGAGCGGTGACCAGACGAAATGTGCTTAAAATGTTGGTTCCTAATAAAACTGTTGCTAAAGCCAAAATCAACGCTGCTCTTGCCGAGCATTCGTTAAAACTTTGCGACACACCAGAAGGTCTAGTTATTGCTGACCGTCGAAATGGAAATATTGTTTACCGGAAAATAGACCTCGGTGCCTGGCTTCTAACCCTTGAAATCGCAACACCACCAGAAGCCAGAAAATTTAGTACGCAGAAAAAGCTTATTGGATGATTATTCCCTGGCTATCTATCTTTTGCCGAACCAAGCACCAAGATCACCGCTTGGTAAAAGATTAACTGGCGTTCATAAATCTTTCCCGAAAAGTTTTACGAAGTGGTAAATCAATGATAGAATGGTCGTCTTCGGGTTAATTCTACAGAAAAGTGGTTAATTATAGAAGATATATGGCACAATGTATATACTCAAAAGAGCAACGATAAGACGTGGGCTCACAAGCACCAAAACCAGAACACGACTTTATTGCCCTGTTGCGACAGCATGGCTGTGATGGGCGTCGCACACGCGGCGATGAATTTGAAGCCTATCGAAAAAGTGACGGTGTAGTGATAACTGGATATGCGGTTAGCCATGGTAAGGGCAAAAGGAGGGAAGTAAAGGCACCATATATAAGAGAGTTTCTAAAACGCATAAAAGAGATCGAGCAAGAAGAATCAGCGCAAACAACAGGAGAACAATCAAATACAGATCAATCGGTGGCGCTGCCTGACTGGCAACAATCCGACTGGCACCAGAAGAATCTCGCTCAACAGAAACAATATGAATCAACAGAGGGAAGTCAATGATCACTAAAGATGAAATTCGAAAACAAATAGTGTGCTATTGGTCGGCAGAGGATGAATCTTTTATTGCAGAGTCAGCAGCTATCCCTGATGTAATTATCGGTTTGGGTGAGACACGCAAGCAAGCCATAATGGATTTTGAAACGGCTTTGAATAGCATGTATGATTCAATCAAAGCTGATAAAGTGGCAGGCTACAAATCAGGTCGTCCAGCCAAAAATTATGTTCCATTGAATGTGAATCTGCGTCAGTCAACCAAGGGCAAAATTTCTGCTTTGGCGAATGCGTTTAGAATTTCTCAAGGCGAAGCTGTTGATTATCTGATGTTCTTCTATGAATGTAAGGTTAATGAAATAGCTCCGGTAATGGAAAAAAATGAGATAGTCCACCTAATCAAGGACGCGACAAAATATATTGTTAGTATGGTGAAACCATCCAGAACAGAAGAAGCTCCGCTGGCTGCACAAACAGCGGGTGGGTTTATCGCTGGTAAAGCTCCAGCAAATTACATAATAATGATGCAAGAAATAAATGCTGCATCCAGCCTACAGGTGGAAAACAGCCGCCTACCGGAAGCTGCCATGCCTTTGTTATCCAATTCAAGAATCGAAAGTGAATTTGCTTATGCGAGGGCCATTTGATGACTTCAACTAAAACTAGCAAGACAGCGACTGTTGTCGATTTTGCAAAACCCTCATTTATTCTCCTTTGTGGTGATGTTATAAACGGGAAGGACGAAAGTCTTTCACTCATAAAAGTGATGGATCAAGTAGCGGCTTTTGTTCTACCGTTTGTGCTAACACGCTGTTGTCTTCTTGTAGAATTCATCATCAATGATGAATTTACATTGGCAGAATATGAGGAAGCAGCTCCAAACTATAAGATTCAGCTTACAAATCCTAATAACGAAACAGTAGATATAGGAAATTTCCCGCCACTCGCAATAGATAAATCTAAACCGCTTGTCACCAACCGACTACTATTAAATCTAGCCAGTATTGCCCTAAAACACGAAGGCGTTTACACGTTTAAAGTATTAGGCAGAACGAAAAACTCTGATTACATAGAAGTTATGAGTCGTAAATTTCCAGTCAGATTACTAGGGGGGATA
This sequence comes from Candidatus Melainabacteria bacterium, assembly GCA_027451745.1. Taxonomy (GTDB): domain Bacteria; phylum Cyanobacteriota; class Vampirovibrionia; order Obscuribacterales; family Obscuribacteraceae; genus JABDBL01. Next base: position 1,695 of record DAIDIP010000051.1, on the reverse strand, counting down.
CCAGGTTTATATAAGGCAAAGTTTGCAACCAAGGGCGGTGAAAAGGCAGGAGAGGGTAACGTAATTCTACTGGCAAATGGATCGCTTCAAGGTGAGGATTTGGGTTTTCGGTATCATGGAACATATAAAATTGAAGAAGGCAAAGTCACAGCTTCAGCCCGTGTAATTAAATACAATCCTTCCTATGAATCTATTTTTGGAGATCTGTCAGAATTCGATATAGAACTGACCGGCAAAGTTGATAATTCAACCATTCAGTTAGAAGGTTGTCTAAAAGATGTGGCAGTGAATCCCACATTCGAATTAACTTTAGAGCGTGTTTCTAGTCTTACACCAGAAGTTAAACAATGAGTAGTAAATCAACGGTGCGAGAAGCTGGTGAGCAACTTTTTGAAGAATTGCTCACTGCTCGTGGTTATAAATTTGAAAGAATAGAACCTAGTAACGAACCAACAGCTGACTACAAAATCATTACTAATTCAGGTATTCTGATTTGTGAAGCAAAAGATTTTGGGGAAGATGAACTGGCTATTGCTCAACACCAGGAATTTGAAAAAGGAAGACCTTTTGTCACCAATTACAGCCCTGACCAGAGGCTAACGCGTAGGATAAAAAGAGCTTTGAGACAATTAAATCAGTACAAAGATTTAGCTGGAGCGGTAGTCTTGTTCAGTCAGTTTGGTATTCCTTATGATGCCGATACAGTCTGTATGAACCATCTTCCTGCAATATTTGCAGAATATCCGCTCATATCTGGTGTGATCGTGACAGAAAAAATAAGGACACAAATCGCTAAGGCTCCACTGCTTGAACTTTCTATAAGAGAAACTGCTGAATTGTGGGCTAAAGAATTACTTCAACCGTTGCAGATACAAGCGCGCATTTATAAAAATTCCAAAGCGTTACAGCAATTCCCTGCTGAATTATTTTGTAATTCACCTGACAAAATTATGGTTTGCTAACTCTCTATGAGAGCCTGGTCAAGTGTGGATTGGCGAAGTGTCAAGTAAGTGAATTTTGGGGAATATCCCGTGTGTACCCCTTATCAGAATGAGAGGCAGGCGCCTCGTGGGCGCTGCCGGGTTGTCAGGAAAGAATGCTTTGTCTAAGCCTTCCAATTATTAGTCACGCAATGGGCAGCGTGTGCGGCTTTCCAAGTTGCTCACCAAATACAATACCAATGATTAAATTGTTATACTTGCCCAGGATACGCACAGGCTGTCACTCTTGGCGCATGTCATTGATTGACGCAATGCGATAAACATGATGTGATTGTGTTGTATCCCGCACACAGACAGGAGAGTAACACAATGACTAAAGAACAAAGAGCTAAAGTAATCAGACTAATTGAAGATGAGTTTATGGAAGCATGCATGTACAACGTTGACGAGTTTACCGATAATCAATTGCTCAAGATACTAACCAAAAGTGGCTGGTCATTAGAAGATGCATTAGGAGGAAAATAGATGACCATAGAAAAAGCGAAAGCGCAAACGGTTGAGGTTTGCGCTTACTGCAACCAGCCCATAGACCAAGCGCAAACCTGTGTCATATCAACCAGTCGGAAAATAGCATATCACTTCGAGTGTTATTGCAAGATGATAAGAGAGCAGGAAGACTAATGGGACATTAACAAAATTTCAGGCCAAATGATGGCAAAAAGATCATACTGGGCGGTTGTTACCTGTAGCACCA
>DAIDIP010000050.1 GCA_027451745.1 Candidatus Melainabacteria bacterium | reverse complement strand
CCTTGATTACCTAAAAGATACATTTGGTGTTGCCCCCAGATCTATTCCAGTTTTTGAAAGAATTTATATTGCAGAGGCTCAATATGGTGATCCAGTTGAGGGATATATTGGCGGTATAATTAATCAATGGTGGGAAGTAGATGATGAAGGTATTCGATCCATTATCAACCCAGTCCTTCCGTTACATCTTAATGAACCTGATAATTTCAGTTCTGAGGCAAAGTTTTATTCAAGACCGGTATTGAAGTTTTATTTCACAGGCGCGCAAATCACAACAGGAGAAGCTTATAGCTATCATCATACATGTCGTAAGATAGCTAGAATGAATATAAGCGAAGCAGGAATAGTAGAGTTTGTCGAAAGCCGAATCCTTTGGACCACTTTATCAATTAGTAAGAAAAACAACTAAAATCGACTGAGTCGAGTAAATACAAAATCTTTTGCATATTTACTAAAGTCTGAGTTCAAATTCAGCGATATGGTATTCCTATGAGTGAGATCATCACCGAATCTGAAGCAGATTACACTACCGATGATTGGCCTGCATTCTTCCTTTTGCACGGAATCGAAGTTGGTGCGACAACTGTTGGTCCTCGTACGGAGTATCAGAGTCCCTGGATTAGTCAAGATATTGATTATGCTTTAACCAATCCCATCTCCGCTGGTTTCAATACGTTCAAAGGACTGGTTGTTCAACCAGTAAAAAATACATTTCAGGTAGCGCGTGACCTAACCGTCATCGGCTATTTTGACAACAATGCTACCCCCTGGAATCCGTATTTACAAGCTTACTATCAAGGTCAATTAAATGGCTTACAAGCTGCTGGAATGATTGTCCTTGATGCAGGCAGTTCAGTTCCGATATTACGAGTTGCCGGGAAAACTCTCCAAAGACTTCCTGGAATTAACAAAATTAAAAATCCATTAAAACCGAAAGTAAAACCGGGCATCCCAACGACTTCTGCACCGCCAGTAGCCACACCAAAACCACCAATTCCGAGCTGTTCCACTCAAGGTCTACCAGGGTGTTTTGCCGCTGGGACTCCTTTGCTCACACCAGATGGGCCAATTCCAATTGAATTACTTAATGTTGGAGACTATGTCTTATCTCGCTCGGAGTGGGATGCCAATGGTGTTGTTGAACCAAAAATGGTAGTCGAAGTATATCGACGACTCAGTCAAATTATTCATCTTCATGTTGGCGATCAAGTCATAAAGACAACCGGGGTGCACCCATTTTTCGTCCTAGGCAAAGACTGGATTCTCGCCAATGAAATAAAACCGGGGGATCGACTTGTCGGCCACGATAATCAGGCTATAATAGTAGATGAAGTCTTTGACACTGGCGAATACGAAGTCGTCTATAATCTTCAGATTGCCGATCACCACACTTACTTCGTTGGGAGGAAAGAGTGGGGATTCAGCGTCTGGTCGCATAATGCAGAGTGTGCGATATTGATTCAGGATGGCAATAAGTTTCTTTTAAAGAGTAAAGTCGATGGTAAGCTACTCAAGGAAGGCTCAAAAACTGAAGTAATAGACTTTGCAAAGGCGAATGGTCATGATATTGCTCCTGACAAAATTTGGACTAAAGCATCTGCTGAACATATTCAGGAGACAAGATCAAATTTTGAAAAATCAGGAGGAGTGAGGGAACAATACTGGAAAAACCAGTATGAAACAAACAAAGAAGTTTACTCTCCTGGTAATCAGGCTCTCATCAAGCAAGGAAAAGCTCCATTCGGTACAGATGGTAAACCCATGGTTCTACATCACAAAACCCCTATTGAGTACGGTGGCACGAATGACTTTTCAAATCTTCAACCGATGCGATATTCTGACCACAGCTTGGTTCCTAACTTTGGCCCTTTGCATACACCACCATTTCCAGAGTGAACAAAATCATGGTTAAAACTTATGCTGATGTTAGAGAATTGCTCACAACAAAGAAATTTCCTGAGCTAACTGGAAGAGGAGTATCCAATGAAATGATTGATGAGGCTGAACACTTGCTGGGAGTGCGCTTACCTCTCTCCTATCGGGGGTTTTTGCTTGAGTATGGGTGGGGGTATTTCGGCTCTTTAGAGTTAATCATCGGACTTGGGTCTGATATTCCTAAGGAGTGGGAAGCTGGTGCTAATATTGTTAAAGTGACCAGTGACGAGCGAAATAACTCAGTGAGTTGGCCTACATATATTATACCAATTTGTCAAAATGGAGCTGGTGATTGGTATGCTCTGGATTGTTCATTTATTAATGAAAATGAGTCGCCTGTTGTGTTTGTTGGCCACGAAAGAAACGCAACTGATGGCTTTAATTATGATCTGTATTCTAAGAATTTTGCAGAATGGATATATCTGAAACTTTCAGATTGAGGTAGGTTCTGAGAATCACGGGGACGTCTAAAAGTTCACCCTAGCGTAATTGGACAAAAATATAGAAAAATAGCCAACGACAAACGAAGCGATTGGTCCAGCTTTTATCCTGAGTAAAGAGCTATACTAGCTATTATGCAAATGGTAATATTGAAACGAAGACCGATGCACTTGGTCAAACGAAGACCTATAGTTACGATGGGGCGGATCGAGTGACGCAAGTTGTCTGGAAAAACGCAGCGGGGAGTGTGGTCGATACGCTCAATTATAGCTACGATGCCAATGGCGAGATGCTGACCGCGAGTAATTCGGCAGGGACTTAAACCTTTACTTACGATGGTCTGGGTCGGGTGAGCACGCAAACCGATCCGAATGGCTATCTCCTGAGTTTTAGTTATGATGCTAATAATAATGTCACTAGTGTCAGCGATTGGAAGAACGGTGTACTCGGTGGGACAATTTCATCTAGTTACAATAACGACAATATCCTGATCTCGCGAAGTCAATCAGGGAACGGGATACCTGGAGTGCAAATTTCTTTGGGGTACAATAACGATAATCAGCTCATTCAGATTGATAGATATAATAACTCGGTGAATGGGACTTTGGTAAGTCAAACCGAGTTGACAGTTGATGGCAACGGGAATATCACCAACGAAATCGTTCAACAGGTATAATGGACCCCAAAAACTGGACCACTAGCTAAGGTGAGCTAGTGGTCCGAGAAAGGGGTAAAATGACAAGTAAACGAAAGCAGTACACGGCGGCATTTAAAGTTCAGGTAGCGTTAGCCGCTCTAAAAGGGGATAAGACGATTAACGAACTAGGTGTACAGTTCAGAGTTCATCCTAATCTGATCCGAGATTGGAAGACGGTCATCCTTCAAGGTGCCGAACAGCTCTTCGCGACCAACCTCAAGGTCGATACAACCGCTCAATTCGAATCCCAGAAAGCGGAACTATTCGAACAGATCGGTCGTCTGAAAATGGAACTAGAATGGCTTAAAAAAAAGTTGGACCACTCAGCTGAACAATATCGAGCATTGATCGATGCCGACCACCCTGAGTTGAGTGTGCGTCGACAATGCCAACTCCTGGCCTTAATCGATCGAGCCTATATTACGAACCAGCTCTTGAGGGCAAATGTAGAGCCAAGAGAACTTACGCCTCATGCGACATATCAATCAAGAATATACGACTAGTTCCTTTTTAGGTAGCAGTTGACTGACGGAGTGGTTACAGAGTTGAGGAGAGAAAGTCAATCGCAAACGGATACGACGCTTGATGCGACTTATGAGACTAGAGGCGATTTACCCCAAGCCGAAGTTAAATGGGGTGGATCATAAGCATCGGATTTACCCGTATTTGTTGCGGGATGTACCGATCGTGAGAGTCGATCAGGTCTGGAGTACAGACATAACGTATGTACCAATGTCACAAGGATTTATGTACTTGGCAGCGCTCATCGACTGGCACAGTCGATATGTATTGGCCTGGCGGCTTTCGAATACGCTAGATAGCTCGTTTTGTCAGGAGATGCTTGATGAAGCATTGAGTCGAGGACGACCGGAAGTGTGCAATGGCGATCAAGGGGTGCAGTTCGCGAGCGAGGCTTAGACAAGTCGATTGAAGTCAGCGGGGGTAGCGATCAGTATGGACGGTAAGGGTCGTTGCTTAGACAATGTGTTTGTCGAGCGTTTGTGGCGGACAGTCAAATACGAGGAGATCTATTTACGTTGTTATGAACAGGTACCACAATTAGAGAAAGGACTGAGAGAGTATTTTGCCTACTACAACGAGAAACGACTGCACCAGTCATTGGCGTATCGAACCCCCGCAGAAGTGTACCAGGAAGGAAGTCGTTCGAGGAAAGATTGCTTAGATAAGTCGAAGGGCAATCGTAGCAAATAGATTTCGTTCATGGATCAAGTGAAAAAAAGTAATTATTGGTCTAGACAATAGAGTCTAAATGAATAGAATCAAGTTAACCAAGAGCTAACTAAAAACTAGTGTACAGAGAACAGGCAGCAAGAGGAAGCATTGTTTTTCGCTCCTCATCCCTCAGCTGTTGTGAAGGGATGAGGGAGCGAAAAATAATGTTTGGGAAGAACCCCCATAGGGTGAAGTTGCCTCTGGTAAATCCACCTTAGAAAAGTAGGTTTTTGGTCTAGTAAACGGGGTCCACTTCAGATATCTCAGGAGCGACGATGGGGATCGATGCCCATGTCAATCCGCTCTGGGCTGATTTATCTAGTACTGGCACGATAACGACACGGTATTTCACTGGAGATATCCCAGGCAGTAATAACACCAATTCTGTTCTGGCGCGGAGTCAGGTCAATGGCGGGTCTACCGCACCGGCTTGGCTGGGGACAGATCGTCAAGGATCAGTTCGCGACATCCTTGACCCGACTTCTGGCAATCTCCAAGATAGTATTACCTACAGTGCTTTCGGGGCTATAACGTCGCAGTCGAATGCTTCTTGGACAGGTTCGATCACCTACACCGGACTTATCTTCGATAACAACTCCGGCATGCTCTTTGCGAAATATCGAGCACTCAACCCCGCCACAGGACAATGGCTCTCCGAAGACCCCTTGGGCCTCACTGCTGGGGATCCTAACGTCCGCAGATACGCAGGCAATAACACCGAAAACGCCCAGGATGGCAGTGGGCTACGTGTGCTTCAAAAGAAGTTTGATCGGGCTGAATTTCTCAGAGAATATTTAAGAAGTCTTAATGTTCGGCCCGATGCGGTAGGACGTTTGTATTGGGAAGGTGATAATTTATTTTATAACTATCGAATTGGTGGTTCTTCTTTCGTTGGAATTTATTCTGGAGTAGGTTCTGGATACAAAGCCATTATTAAAAGATGGGTATCCAATTCTTCTGGTGCGCCTTACCTATGGGAAGTTAATTATGGAAAGATCGTATCCGAAGCTACTGCTAGAATCACAACTAGTGATTGGGATAACTGGTTTCAAAAAAATGGTCGTTAGAAAAAACACAGGTTCAGCAAGGTTCTGCCCCTCCTAATAGTAAATATGATGATCGAACAACTTGGAAATATATTAAAGACAATCCCTTGGGTGCACTTGGACATGCGGCTCAAGGTGGTGCACAAGGGGCACTGAATGCCTTAAATGGCGGTACAGATGGAGTCATTGGCGTAATTAATCTCCCTTTATTTGCATTTAATCCTAATCCTGAATACGAGCCAATTCAAATTCCATATTGGGATTGGAGTAAGGGTTTAATCGCTTATGAAGATCCTACAGATCATGAGATCAGTAAATTTTTTGGTGGTTTGGGTTTACCAGTTGTTAAGAAAATTTTCCCAATCAAATTGCCTAAATGGAGTCAAGGAGTAAAAGCTCCGAATTGTTTTCCACCTCAGACACTCG
>DAIDIP010000049.1 GCA_027451745.1 Candidatus Melainabacteria bacterium | reverse complement strand
ATGAGGATATTTTCTCCAGCGCAAGAACACTCTCTAAAGAAGCCATTGATGCGTTCCCGATCCGATCCAATGCTTCTTAGCAGAGATGAAACTCGTTTATCTGCAAGAGAAACCTGAGGAAAAGACTCTGAGAGAAAATTTTCCTGTAAATGGACGTTCATGTTCTTCAACGAAGTCTGGTGTGCCAATCGCATTAAACTAGCGCAGTAAATGGCGTCCGCGTCCCCATCAAAGTGTTTTCTGAGTGCTGCTAAAATGTCAGATAGCAACGGCTCTAGAAAGCATCCAACGCCAGCGCTCTTGGTGGAAATAGCTTTGATGGTAAGCCCTGTTGCGTTTTCAACTTTAGATTTTCCATCGATAATCTGTCTGCGAGCCGACTCAATAAATCCATTTTCAGTGACTCTTCCAAGGATTTTCCCTGTCACTTTTTGCGCACGCTTTTTGTCCTTATTCCATTTGCTGGAAACGCCGTACAGGTAATAAATGCCTCGAATATACCGAAGCTCTGTCCCTGGCCTTTTTTGCTTCAACGCCCAATCTGGGTGCACCCTTCGAGTTATTCCCATTATCCATCCATATTACGTGATCACGTAATATAAATTATGCAAAAAAAGCCAATAACATCAAGAACCTCTTGATGTTATTGGCAAAATATTACGTGAAGAGCGGCGGAGTTAGGGTTCCAACTGAGAGCCAGACACTGAGAAGGGGGATCAGGCTTACTCTTTGCCTTGTTTGTACAGCTTAGAAAAAGCCAGCTATCATCTTGTTCGCCTGAAACCCAATCACGGATAGAAAATGGTTCTTTGGTGTCTGGAAGAAGTTCTAGACTTTCCAGAAAAGAAGATGCTACAGCTCGGACTGAACCAGCTGTCTTTTCTGAAGACAGATCAAGATAGGCTGTAGCTGTGGTCCCCTGAACGAAGCGACCTCTTAAGACAACTTTTTTATCTACACATCTCCATTCAGGGTTCGACAGGCAGCTTGAATATCCTCTATGAGCCACTGTAACTCCTGTGCAATAATCGGAGAAGCTTTTGCTTTTCTTTGATTTAAAGTATCCACCATTTGACGCGCTTTCTCTGTGACACGGCTAGGATCTTGAGCTTCTTCAGCAGACAGATCTAAAATGCGCAATGCATTTTCTTTTATGCTAGGATCTAGCTTGTTTTTTAGATTAGATCTTGGTGTTTTGTAGGAAAGGTGCTGATAGGCGCTCATGCACTCGCACATCATATCCACACCAATAGCTATAGGTCTCCCATGAGGGAAAAAAAGCGCAGAAAATGAAACAACATTACGAGCAACATGGACATATTCCTTTTGCTGGAAAGCTGTCAAAGTACTCCAAATACGCACCGGAAGATTGCCAATCTGAGTCATCGGTATAGAAGCTTTGGCAAGCTCAAAAAAGCCATTAATGCCAACAGAAAGAACAGCCGCAGCTGTCTGCTTATCGGGCCAAGCAGGTCGATATTCAGCATTACTATTCGTTGATCGCGAAACATACTTATCTAATGCACTACTCATCTGATTTCTCCGTTGTTATTAGTTAAACTTCATAAATTGCAGGATAGCACCACACCTATATCACAAAGACCGATACAAATACCACGTTTTTTAGACTTTATGTGAAACAATCTACGTACCGATTGTAACCATATCCAGATCCTCTTTCACCCCAAAAATCTCTGAGCGTATTCTAAGGCTCAGCTTATTGGGCTCATGTTGAGTTAATACTAGTTCAATTCGGCTTAAATCACCCCATTTATTTTTGTGCTTATAAATTGTGTTTTTAACATCTTCCTCGAAGTATTTTTTAACTCTTCTAATATCAGTACCATTACCATATAGAATGCTCTCTAGTGTCACCAGAACTTGCGGTTCATTGTCCACCAGAATATCCTTACAGCCCAGTTCCATTTTTAATGCTACTAACAGGGGATACATTTTACGCTTGAGCAATGTTTGATAAGCACTTCCTCGAGACACTGGACCGAAAGGAATAACAGTTAAACGACCCAGAAGCTCTGGTGAATAATTATCAGCCTTGTAGGAATACTCCAGGTTATTACGCTGTACAAATAGAGCTGAGATCTCTTGTATTTTCATCCCTTGTTGAAATGTTTCAAGGATCATTTCTCTGTAAAGGTTAGAAGTGCCTACAAAAATAGAGTTTTTAAAAATATATTTTATAGAATTGTTTGTTTGGTTGGATGTATACTGAACGGTGCAATGTCCTTCATCGAACAATGTCAGCAAGGATTGCTTAACGGCAGAAGATGCCTTTTCGAATTCATCAAACAAAACTACAAGATTTTTTACTTCGTTCAATTTCTTACTACCATCCGTCCCAATGACAGTGTGCGAAAACTTTTCCACTTCTCTAGCAAACAAGGGCTTATCTGATGATCCAACATAGCCGGGTGGAGAACCAAACAATCTACTTACACTATGTTCTTCCTGATATTGGTTCATTTCAAAAGAAATATATCGTTTGTCCTTAATCAATGACGCGGCTTTAGCCATTTCTGTCTTACCCACACCACTTGGCCCTACAAACAAAAAAACCTTGTTACCTGCTTGGTTAACCTGAGAAGCAAGAGTAGTTGCCACAAGCTCAGAGGCCGGATCTTGCCCTATGACATCTCTTTTTAATGTATTTAATATCGATTGATAATCACCCTGCGATTTCACCGCCGTGTGTCCAGTCTGGATAAGCTGGCGGACAATTTGATAGATATTGGGATATCTCTGCTTTAAATTCTCAAAAATACGCTTACTTTGATCTGAGGGCATGTCCTTTAGCATGCGAGATAAGGTTTCAAAATATTTCATGTCATCTTCTGTATAGCCCTGGGTGAGCTGAGCAGGTGCAAGCCCTAACTGAAGTAAGGTGTGTGGATCGTCCACACCATCCAAATAGGAAATGAGAGCCTTTAGACATGTATTGCCTGATTTCTCGTACATAACACGTTGGAAGCGCGCCCATTCTAATAAGGAATCTTCGTAAGAAAAACGGCTTATATCCATAGGGAGATTATCTTGCTGTTGATGACTCTTGCCCTGGACGAGTACTCGATCGACTAACTTCTTCAGATGGGTAATCAATTCTATATCTACTGCATGATCAATGACAACAGGTTGTATATTAGGCAGCTTGACTGTTAAAGAAAAACGGCCTTGGTTTACAGCCCCACTACACTGAGCAGAGGGAAGTCTCTGTTGCAACTCCTCAAAAATAATCGTAGGTGTGGAAAGCACATTCAGTGTCATGATTTACTCCTTTGTTCTGTGATTGTTCGATAAGCTATCTGAATATCACTTATTAAAATGCCTATTTCATGTGCTATAACAGGAGAGGCACGAGTTTGCCTTTGACCAAGCACATCGACCAAATGTGCATGCGCCTCATCAACGACTACAGGATTGTTAGCAGCTTCTACAGAAAGATTCAAAATCTTTAATGCGTCCTCATAAATCTGGGGATTTAATCGACCTGTCAATAAAGATGTATTCACTGCTTTGGGCGCAAGTTGCGGTGTTTTCAAGTTGCTAAGGAAGCGCATGACGCCTGAGAAACCTGTTTTGATAAAAGCACCCAGAGAAGACTCCTCATCATTCACATCATGGGGTGCGACTGGAACTACACGCCTCTCTTCTAAAGAATTTCTGCCTTGCTCTTGTTGCCTTGCTGTAATTTGCATCAATTCAGAGCTTTTTTCTACGATGGGAGTATCAACCCTATCACCACCCTCAAATTTGTATGCATTGGACTCAAGCGAGGCGGGAACAAAAGAAGATGAACCCATACTTATTACTTCACGGCTAGGACTAGTACTCATAATAAATACTCCTATTTTAAACTAATAATCATCACGTATATTTATAGTGCTTCAACAACGCTTCTTTGCTATCGTTGAGCATTTGTTGTAGCTGTGAGCACTGCTCTTGCGAGTATTCACCAAGGCTACTTAGTTTATCAGGATGAATTAACTTGGATTGCTGATGATAAGCAGCTATGATTGCCTCCTTTGTGGGTCGTACATTTGGATCGTAATCCAGCCCTATAAACTTATGTGCCTGTTCTAGATTGGGTGCAAGAACAACATCCCCTTCATTATTAGCATCATAAATTAGCAACCCTGCATCAATAGCCATAGAGGCTAGAATTCCTCCGCCAGGAATACACGCGACTCCACCTGAAACCATTTCGACAAGACCACTTACCCATTGACCTTGTGAGAATCTGTAGATACCCATTGATATCCCAACAGCTAAAGACACCCCTGGAATCCATTTAGATACTACTTTGAATGTTCCAGCTGTTACGAACTTTCCACCATATTTCAGAGTCAGTTCTGTTGCTATTTTAACAACGATCTTGCCACTTCCACAAACTATCCGAGTAGTATTAAGCTTTGTACGGTGAGAAAGTGCCATTTCTGAGCGCAGGGAAGCAACTTTCGCACGATTAACATTTTCTTCCTCTTTCTGCTCTGTCTCTTTGCGATCCTGTTCTATCGTGTTAATATCATGCTGTAATTCTGTATCAATAATCATTTGACCAATAGCATGTTGGCCCAAAGCATTAGCTGGGCAGTTGCCATTAAATCTGGCATGCCAAAACTGTGCATATGCTTTCTCTAAAATATGACCTTGCGAGCATTGGACAGGTTCTTTTGGCAATGACTCAGAAAAATATTTATCAACATATTTTGGATCGACATTAGTTGCCTTGGGTTTATCAGATAAACAAACAGCAAGTTGATTAATAACTAGATGTATGCATTTTTTAACCATCTGCTTAAATGCTATATCATCGTTCATAGCGAACGTAGGGCATAATGACTGATTATCCTGTATTAACTGACGGACAGCATTAGCGCCTCTGGTGACTTGGTCCTCAGAACGCGTGTCCTGAAGCGTATATCTATGCACTACTCTTTGACCCACTGTTACAACTGGAGCTGCCTTGTATCCAGAATTAGTCAAAGCTTGTAAATTCAACTGAACAGCCATAAAACCCCTCCTTTAGGTAGGCTCAACACAAATTTCGATTAAATATTTTAATAGACTGTGAAAATTTAAAGCAATATTTTTGATTTTCCCCTGATGATAATCAACATGCATGTACTATGATCCTTAGATAAATTTCCAAGCATTCATATGCATGGCTATATTTAGGAAGACAATTGAGTCCGGTTGATAACATTACTCCTGAAGAAGAAAAAAAATGTAATTCTAAAAACAACTCTCTTTGCAAAGGCTTTTATACTGCACCCTATTAAAGAAAAAGCTTGGTTTAGGAGATAATCAACGACAAACCAAGGAGTTTTATGAAACAAAGAAAATGGGATCCTAAAGCCAAGGCTAGGATCGTTCTGGAAGGCATTAAGGGTAGGACTGTTGCTGATATTTGCAATGAATATCAAATATGCGTCTCTCAGTACTATCAGTGGAGGGATCAATTGTTATCCAATCTCGATAAAGTTTTTGACGCACCTCAGAAAGCCTCACGAGAAACAAGACTTGAATCGGAGATCCAAAAGCTTCGCGCTTTGGTGGGAGAGCTAACGTTGGAGTTAAAAAAAACAGACGAGCTGTTTTTATGAGAAAATCGTCTATAAAAGTTCAGGTTAGAAATGAGCCGATTTTGAAAAGAATAGAGGCTCTGAAAACGGAGCATCCGTTTTGGGGTTACAGACGGATATGGGCTCACTTAAACTTTATCGATAAAATGAGCGTTAATAAGAAGCGAGTACTTCGTCTCATGAAGAAGCATCAGCTCATCGTTAGTACAGAGACTAAGCTCAAAGCCAAAAGAGTCTGTGATA
>DAIDIP010000048.1 GCA_027451745.1 Candidatus Melainabacteria bacterium | reverse complement strand
TAAAATCTCTATATGATTTTCCGGAGCCTACCGCCTAATTGCCTGTTTTTAAAAAGCTATTTTGCAGGATGGACTAACTAAAAGTGCGCCATATTTGTATTTAGCCATTTCTTTAACAGCCAATATTATTTGCGTAATATCTTTGGCTAATTCATCAGGATCTGTCTCTGCTGATATAAGTGGAATTGAAAGAATCCTTGTTCTCGACAAATATTTAAACCATCGTCTTATTTCTGGTTGAAACAGTATAAGGACGGTGATGAAAAGCAAGAGTAGAAAATATTGCAGTGTTTCCATAATTTCTGTCTCCGCCGAAAAGCTCAGGTCGATTAAGGACTGTCTTTTAATAGTCGTTTCGGAACTTTGTCTTTATCAATTAAGTCTGTATTTGTTTCGCGCTCGATAATAATTTCGGCCTTGCCATCGGCGACCAACACACACGCAGGGCGCCCAGTTCTGTTGTAATTCGATGCCATACTTGCGTTATAGGCACCAGTATCAAAAATGGCGACAAGATCTCCATCCTCAGGCGCGATTAATGATTCTTTTATAATTATATCCCCTTGTTCACAATATTTGCCAACTAAGGTGATTGGTTGAGACCCTTTTGGCGCGCCCATGCGGTTTGCCAGACACGCCGTATAAAGTGCCTGATAAGTAACGGGGCGTGGATTATCAGCCATACCCCCATTTAGGGCTACATAGTGTGTGCCATTACTAGTCCATTTATCAAATCCGACTTGATAAAGTGTCACCCCAGCAGTACCAACTAGAGCCCGACCCGGTTCAACTAAAAGTATTGGTAGAGGCAAATTGTATTTATTGAACTCAGACATTACTGTTTGTGCTAATGTTCTTGACCAGGTTTCAATAGCTATTGGTTTATCTTTGGCGGTGTAAGCAATTCCTAGTCCGCCTCCCACATTTAATTCACCCAGCGTTAAGCCAAAGTCGTCTTTTATGCTGGCATAAGTTTTAGCCAAAATTTCAATTGTTTGTGTAAAAGGCTGTAATTTGTGTATTTGACTGCCTATATGACTATGCAGTCCGAGAAATTTTATATATTGCCTATTTTGTTCTATAAAGCTAACAACAGCAGGCAAACTGCTAAGCGCAATACCAAATTTTGATTGTTCTTGCCCTGTTTGGATATGTTGGTGAGTATCACCTGTTACGCCAGGTATAACCCGGACAAGAATTTTTGCTTGGGTATTCTTTGTCTTAGCAATTTGGGTAATTAATTTTAGCTCTGCTAAATTATCGACAACGATTCGAGCACCTATTTCTAATGCCTTGTTCAGCTCTTCTTGGCTTTTATTGTTACCATGCAGCAGTATAGATTTAGCAGGCATATCGGCTTGCACAGCTGTGTATAATTCGCCTTCCGATACTACATCTAAGCCAACATTCATATTTTTTATAAGATGGCATATGGCTAGACAAAGAAAAGCCTTGCCAGCATAGAAAACTTGTGTCTGAGGATATCCAGATAAACCAGCTTTACAAGCAAGTACCGACTGAACAATAGTTTGTTCGTCCATTATCCATAGTGGTGTCCCGAATGTTTTTGCCAATTCAACTGTGTCACATCCGCCGATGGATAAGTGATCATTTACAGTTTTTGCACTTACTGGCTCAATGCTCATGTTAGGGGAGACAAATTCTCCTTGAGACTTACTGACGCTGCTAACTTTAGCCGAAATTTGTGTGTCGTTAGACATTGTATTTTTCCTGTTTTGGTTCTAAGGTAGAAAGCCTTTTACATGATGGGTTTCTGGGATAAGTCTTTTTATTTTATTCAAAATATCAGGCGAATTATTTTCGGCTATATTTGGATAATAGACAATTATCGCATCGAAACGACAGCCTACATTTGTTTGTTTCTTATGAGTAAAACATTTTGCCATATATAATCTGGCGCAGCCGAGTAATTTATTTGTCTTCTTCTTATCAAGCTTGTCATAGCCTGAATTATCAAAACCAGCTTGTACAGCAATGCGAATTCTAGTTTTGACCTCAATAAACACCAGTATTTTTTGAGGATCATAAGCTATGATATCAATTTCCGCATAGCGTCCAGCGCGCCAGTTGCGCTCTATTACTTGCCAGCCTTGCTTCTGAAGTGAATTTGCCACATAATCTTCGCCGATTTTGCCAAGATTTTGGCGCCAGGCAAAATTGTTCTTTTGATTTATTTTGAGGGCATTATCATTTTTATGGTTAACTTTCATGTCCACCTTTCCTAAAGGATGTTCTCTATTTGGCTATTTCTTGTTTATTATTCAAGCTGTTTATGTTGACGAATTTAGTTTCAAAAAGTTCAAAGCATGTTAGATATCAAACTTGTCAGAGAAAAGCCTGATTTTTTCGAAAAAGCCCTTGCCAGACGCAATGGTGGTTTTTCTATAAAACCGTTGCTTGCTTGCGATGAAGAGTTTCGTCGCATACAAAACGAATGGGAAGACCTTAACAGGCGTACTAATGAAATTTCGGAAAGTTTTAAAACTGGCAAATTCAGTGGTTCTGAAGCAGAAACTTTAAAAGAAGAAACCAAAACTATAAAAGCTAGACGGCTAGAAATTGAGTCATTACGTCAAGAATTGGAAAAAAAGCTTTTAGAGTATCAATTGGCTTTACCTAATTTGCCAGACGACTCTGTGCCCGATGGAGTCGATGAAAAATCGAATAAAGAAATCAAACGCTGGGGGAATTTGCCAAAATTGGAAAACCCCTTGCATCACTACGAAATTGGCAGTCAGCTCAAAATATTTGACTTTGAAAGAGGCGTCAAAATTGCCGAATCTCGTTTTACTGTTTTATTAGCCCAAGGGGCAAAAATAGAACGAGCTCTAATGAATTTTATGCTTGATTTCCACGGCAAAAGGGGCTATCAAGAAATTTTTCCACCTATCATGGTCAATCGAGACTGCATGATTGGCACTGGTCAATTGCCCAAATTTGAAGGCGATTTTTATAAATGCGCTGATGATGAGCTCTACCTCATTCCCACAGCTGAAGTACCGGTTACTAATTTATATCGCGAAGAAATAATACATCAAGAAAATTTGCCTATATTACATTGTGCCTATACCCCGTGTTTTAGGCGCGAGGCTGGTTCAGCAGGCAAAGACACGCGTGGTTATATAAGACAACATCAATTCAATAAAGTTGAGTTGGTGCGCTTTACTACTCCTGAAAAAGCATATGATGACCATGAACAACTCACTCTTGATGCCGAGGCAATTTTAGAAGCATTAGAGCTGCCTTATAGACGGATTTTATTATGTACAGGTGATCTGGGTTTTGGGGCGCAGAAATGCTATGACTTAGAAGTTTGGTTTCCAGCTCAAAAACAATATAGAGAAATTAGTTCTTGCAGTGTTTTTGGCGATTTCCAAGCTCGTAGAGCTAACCTTAAATATAAGCCAGCTGATGGCGGCAAGGCACGTTATATGTACACCATGAACGGTTCAGGGCTGGCTATTGGGCGTACAATGGCTGCTATTTTAGAAAATTATCAACAAGCAGACGGCTCAGTTTTAATTCCTAAAGCCTTACAGCCATATTTACATGGCATAACGGTTATTAACTAAGATAAATAGGGACCACAAGAAGTAAGCTTGGTATAAGCTTTAGGCCTTACAATTATGGGCAGATGGCAAGAAAGCCCACTGAGAGCATATGATGCTCCAAATTTACGGTCAACCGATGATTTATAGGGGAAACTATGGCTCCCACGACAGCTACAAATAAAAGTAATAAAAAAGAAACAGGCACATTACTAGTCAAAAAAGCACTGCCGCAGATGCTCAAAGGCGGAGTAATCATGGATGTAGTCAATGCTGAGCAGGCAAAAATAGCTGAAGAAGCTGGTGCTGTAGCAGTAATGGCTTTAGAGCGCGTGCCAGCTGATATAAGAGCAGACGGCGGCGTAGCTCGGATGTCTGATCCTGAGCTAATTATGAAAATAATCCAAGCTGTTACTATCCCAGTTATGGCTAAGGCGCGTATAGGTCATTTTGTTGAAGCCCAAATTCTGGAATCACTCGGAGTTGATTGTGTTGATGAAAGCGAAGTACTCACTCCAGCTGATGAAGAATTCCATATTGATAAATCAAAATTTCAAATTCCTTTTGTTTGTGGCGCAAGAAATCTTGGCGAAGCTTTACGCCGTATAGGTGAAGGTGCTGCCATGATACGAACAAAAGGTGAAGCCGGTACAGGCGATGTCGTAGAAGCAGTACGTCATGCTCGTGCCATTCTTGGTGAAATTAAAAAACTAACTGTATTGCCAGCTGAAGAAAGAATGACTTATGCCAAAAATATTGGCGCACCATATGAATTAGTAAAACAAATTGCTGAAACAGGAAAATTGCCTGTAGTAAATTTTGCTGCTGGTGGACTTGCAACACCAGCTGATGCCGCATTGCTTATGCAATTAGGAGTAGATGGTGTATTTGTGGGCTCTGGTATCTTTAAATCTGGCAATCCTCTCAAGCGCGCTCAAGCAATAGTAAAAGCAACCACACACTTCCAAGATCCAGAAATTTTGGCTGAAGTTAGTCGCAATTTGGGCGAACCAATGGTTGGACGTACTGCACGAAGCCTGAGCGAAGCAGAAATGTTAGCTGTGCGCGGTGTTTAGCTAGAACCGTACAATTCACATTATGTGCACAATTGACCTTTAATATAAGGCTTTATCAAACTATCATATCGAACTAAATTGTGATTGATCGAATTCTAAAACAAACTAGTTTACTATCGATTTTGTTAAGCGCGCAGATCGCTATCGCATTTGCCGAGCCATTGAATGGCAACATTACACATGTTGCACCTTTAGCTGGTGGCGTTACTAAAGATGCCGCATCTGAAAAAATAGATGAATCTGAACAAGCTCTTTTGAGTAAATACGAAACAGTCATAATCCTAGATCAATCTACTTCTATGCGTGGACACGACTGCTCGGTACCTCATTCTTCAAACCTAATTAAAAAAATTGTATTTGCCTCCAATGTTTTGCTTTCTTCAGCATCGGCCGGGATGCTATCCGTACCAACTGGTGACAGCCGTTGGAAATTAGCTGTGGATGAAACTCGGCGTTTTTTAATTGATACAGCCGGTATTTATCCCAATGGTTTAAAGATCTGCACATATGGACTCATCGATCATACCTATAAAAACGTTAGACCAGACAATTTTGATCAATTATTCAAAAACAAAAGTCCTTTTGGCGGAACGTATCCCGCAGGTGCCCTAGCGAATGTTTTTAAAGACTATTTCAAAACACGTGATCAGAACAAAAATGAAGTTAAGCCTCTCTTGGTTATACTTATAAGTGATTGCGGTTTTGATTATGGCAGATGTAATCAAACACGGTTTCTGCAAAACATTATTGCTGCGGCTACAAAAAAGATTACAAGCCAGAATGAGATTACACTCTATTTTGTAAAAACAGGCTTATCTCCTGGTGCTAATATTAGCGCGATTAACACGCACTTTTATTTATTTAGTAAAAAGCCAAAATACAATATTGTTCGTTATATCAACTTTCACGATCTGCGCACTTATGGACTGACTAAGGCTATAATTTATACTTTAATTAGTCAGAATAATGATCCAAAGCAGACATTGGCACCTTCAGGAAATGATTAATTAATCTGTCTGTTTGTCTTACTCTAGCTAAAAGGGTTCCTCTTCTGTAGGCTTCCTCACCATCTGACTTGCGTTCATGTTGGTCGAGGCATCGCTTGGACATTGACTCGGTGTCTCACCTGTTGCCTTATTTGGTGAATTGCACAAATTATAGATAGTGACAGACGAAGGAGCGGCTATTGAGCCGTTTACAGGATAAGCATAAGGATATAGATTGTTCAAATAACTGCATGGCCAAAATAGCGAAGCGCTCATACCATTGTAAATTGAAATAACTATGGAGTCTGTCCACAAATACAATAACCAATTAGCAAAACCTCTTCTTGTAGCATGGGCATAATATGGATAAAGTCGAGCAAATCTACGTCTATGATGATGAGACGAATGAAATAAATATTGATAGACAGTTTGATAATTTGTTCCATTACTGAAAAGACTATTATTGTAAGTTCTCAGAGGATAGTAACTATTCTCATAATTTGTTTGTCTGTAAAATAGCGGGAAGCTGTGGCAGTGAGAGCTGTGATAACTGTGATAACAAGTATGAAAACCTCTGCTACAGCTGAATGTATGACATGAGCTGCCTCGGGCGCAAGTTGGTCTTTCTGAAAGTAATATTAAAACTGCTAACAATATAAAATGTAGTTTACCTGTTTCTTTTAGCATATTCTCTCCAGTTCATGGCGATAATAGAGAGTATTTGTGCAGATTGTGAGGAGAGATCATGATAATTCTCTTCAGCCTAACTCACGAATAATTAGACTTCGCAGACTAACTTGTTATAATTTAATTTGTAATGTATGCAGCGAAATCTTGCTCATAAACGATGTGGCTTAATTCAAGGAGTTTTCTTGAAAATTGGAATATTATCCTTACAAGGTGATTTTGCTGAGCACTTACATGTTATTAAGCAATGTGGTGTTGAAGGCAGATTAATCAAGAGATCCTCTCAAATTTCTGACATTGATGGTCTCATTATTCCTGGCGGCGAATCAACTGCTATTGCAAAACTGACAAGCAGTGATGTCACTATATTCGATACTATCCGCAAGAAAATCAGTTCAGGTATGCCAGTCTATGGTACTTGTATGGGAGCTATATTTCTTGCTAATGAAATAGAAGGTTCAGCCCAAGGACGGCTTGGGCTTATGTCTATTAAAGTACGCCGTAATGGTTATGGTCCACAAAAATCTAGCTTTGAAAGCGAAATAGACATACCATGCTTAGCTGCTGATGGCAAAGATAATGAAACATTCCATGCTGTGTTCATTCGTGCACCCTTGATTTTATCTTGTTCTCCAGCAGTGAATGTTCTAGCCAGTCTTGATGATAACAAAGAAGGTTCGATCGTAATGGCCAAAGAAAAAAATATGCTTGTAAGCACATTTCATCCAGAATTGACTGGTGACTTACGAATACATCGTTATTTTTTGGACATGGTAAAGTCATCCAAACTAACTAATTAGTCCATCCTGCAAAATAGCTTTTTAAAAACAGGCAATTAGGCGGTAGGCTCCGGAAAATCATATAGAG
>DAIDIP010000047.1 GCA_027451745.1 Candidatus Melainabacteria bacterium | reverse complement strand
CCTCATCAATTCCCAGTTGTTGAGCCAACTCCGTTTAAGCCGCGTTTTTTCTATCTCTTCATCTGCCAAAGTCCAGTGTATAAACTGCTTCCGTCCCTCAGCATCGATATAACGAATATTTAGCCGTCGCGATTGAAAGTCATGAAAGCTAGAACAGGAATGTGTTTCACCGTAGGCTTCTCGGCTAGGCATCCAAGTCTCAATATCGTTTTTGCGCACCTGCCCTAACCCAAGCTCACCGGCGCACATTGCTACTACTCGGTAGGGAAGCTCTAGTGCTTGAACTATCTCCTCAGCATTTTGTAAAAGCGATAAATGTTCTTGGTAGGAAATAGCTTGATCATTGGCGCAAAATATTACTTGTTCAACTTTTTGGAATTGATGTACACGATATAACCCTTTGGTATCCCTACCGGCTGCGCCAGCCTCACGCCTAAAACAAGGCGAGATCCCAACATATCGTTTAGGTAAATCTGCCAAATCATAGACTTTATCCATATGCAGAGAAACAGCACCCACTTCAGAAGTACCGGTCAGAAAAAGTTTATCATGTTCTAACTGATATGCATTATCTTCTCCCAAAGGAAAATAACCAGTGCCAAACATTGCGTTTTCCTTGACTAATAATGGTGGCGATACAGGAATAAAATTTTTAGCAAGTATTCTATCTAATGCAAATCTAAGCGCCGCCATTTCTAGTAGAGCACCATTACCAATAAGAGCATAGGCCCGCGAACCTGCTATATTTCTAGCTCCAGCAAAATCTACTAATCCATGCATTTGTGCCAGTTGAATGTGATCATATCTATGAAGAGATTTTGGTTGAGGATTACCCCAGCGGCGCAGCTCAACATTGTCATTATCATTTTCTCCTTCGGGAACATCTTCAGCCGGAATGCCTGGTACAAGTGCTGCCAGATGAATAAACTGCTCCTCAAAGCGAGCTAGCGCAGTTTCTTTTTTGCTAAGCGCTTCCCCAATGATGCGCGACTCAGCCACATGTTTATCTTTGTTTTCTTGATTGGTAGCAATTTTTTGAGAAATACTATTACGGTTTTGTCGTAAATTGCTCACTTCTCCTACCAAGGCTCTTCTTAATGCATCAACTTGCAATAACTGATCCAAATCTAGCGGTATTTTCTTTACCACGATTGCGCGTTTATATAATGTTGGATTCTGCCGAACGTGTTCCATGTCAATCATAAATACCTCCTTATTAAAGCGAGGCGTTCAAACAAAAAAGCCTCGCATCTTGCGGGCTTTTAAACATCAATTCAATCAAAAACTTATAAATTGAAAGACACATTGCGCCCACACCGGTGTTGTGAGACAGATGATGAGGAGCAATCGTGTATAAAATGTACCATAGCTTTAAGTATGACGTGAGCAAAAATTTTGTCAATAGAAAACGAAGTAATTTAAACAGTCCTAATAAATTTGGTATCTATAACAATACGGGTTATTCTAATTCGAAGCAAACCAGCAATATAGGATCTAAATGTCAGGGCTTGAAATCAAAAATCTTGAGCCGCAAAGAATATCAAATAATTGTCAGCTCTGATTTAAGAGCGGATCTCGTAGCCCATATCTTTATATTCCTTTGCTCGTTTTTCATACATCTTCAATAAAAGAGTGCTTTGCCAATCAACGTAATCATAAATTTGTATCTGATCCTTACCATCATGTTCTCTATGCAACCGTCCAGCATATTGTCTAACTGTGCCTTTCCACGAAATTGGTAGTAGTAAAAACAAAGTATCCAGGCGAGGATCATCAAAGCCTTCACCTATATATTTGCCAGTAGCTAAAATCAAGCGTTGCTCTTCTGGTGGCACCGCCTTGATAGCAGAAAACATTCCCAATCGTTGCTTCTTTGTTATCCCACCTTGTAGAACAAAAATATTCTTAACTTTTCCATCAAGCTTTGCAGCCAATTTCTCCAGATGTTCCTTTCTTTCGGTAATCACAAGTGGCGAACGTCCTTCTTCTATAGCTTTGATAATATCTTCAATAATAAATTGATTTCTTTTTTCATCATTAGCAATAGCATCATAAAGCTGCTGGATATTTATACCATCTGGCATTGGTGGTGGCGTAAACTCAGTCTTGCGTATAAATACTACATGCTCTCTAGTGGAAGGTTGTTTACTCTTTAGAGTGTCTCTGAAAACCACTGGTCCGCATTGCATCATAATAATAGGATGATGTCCGTCTTTGCGAACGAGTGTAGCCGTTAAGCCAAGTACATATTTAGCCTTTGCTTGTTTAATTACTTGTTCAAAACTAAATGCTGGCAGATGGTGACACTCATCAATTATCACCTGACCATAATCGGCAATAAAATTAGAGACAGTGCCACTTCTGTTCAGTGATTGAATAGTAGCAATATCTATTATTCCCGTTAACTTCTTTTTGCCACCACCTAATTGGCCGATACTTTTATTAGGAAGATCAAGAAATTGTTTAAGCCGCTCATGCCATTGATCAATTAATTGTGCGCGGTGTACTAAAATAAGTGTATTTGTCTTGCGCTTAGCAATTGTATAGGCGGCAATAACTGTCTTGCCAAAAGCTGTGGAGGCACAAAGAATACCATTGTCGGTAGATAAAACAGTATCTGTAGCTTTTTGTTGTTCGGGTCTAAGAGTGCCTAGAAATTTTGTTTGTATTGTTTTTCCAGAATATCTTTCATCCTTTATATTAAGTGACAGTTTATTTATTTCAAATAATTCTTGTAGGGACAATAGACAGCCACGTGGCAAAGCGAGGTGTTGTGGATGATCATTGGCACAACAGATAATCCTGGGCTTATCATGAGTAGACATTCGCAAAGCCTGGGCACGATAAAATTCAGGATTTTGAAAAGCGGCGAGCCTCATAATTTTATTCAATGCTGCCGAGCTAAAATTATCTTTTTCCAGATAAAGCATATTGCTCATTATTAGCTGGGCTTGTTTTGGCAATGGTGCTTTAAGAGTATTGTCTACTGGCTTTCCAGAAGGAGGTATTTTCCATGGTTCCTTTGCTTCTTCGCTGTCTGATGCTTCCAGTACTGGTAATAAAACCTCTTGCACAATTGCCTGGCGAACAATGTCCTCAACTTTACTTTGATTAATTTGAATAACTTCAGCTAATAAAGCCCATTGATCATCAAATGGCTGAAAGTTTCGATCAACAAAAACACTATTACCTGACTTGGCAGAATCTGCTTGTAGTGGAAGAGCAATTAAATTGCCAAATCCGCCTTTAGGCAATGTGTCCTGATTAGGAAATAATCTGTCATAAGAATCAAAACCAAGTTGATAATGCTTTTCTTTGGTGCGGGTGATTATAGAAGTACCGAATTTACGAGCTATCGAAGCCTGTATTGGTTTATTAAAGAAAATCCAAATATGGCCGCCAGCACCAGAACGCGATCTTTCCAAATAGGCAGGAACAGATAGCTCATCGCATGTTTCTAAAAAGGCAAGACAATCTTCCTTCCAAGTAGATTTATCAAAGTCAATAGCTAAAAATTTGCAACTATCATCTTGCATTAAAGGATAAACACCAGCTATTCTTTTTCCACTCAGATGTTCGGCAATAACTTTGTCGGTAAAAGGCAAGAATTGGCAGGACTCGCTACAAATCTTCCTTTTTGTTTTCGGATCAATAAAATGCTTGTCCCAGGCATGACTTTTAGCTGGCGAATAATTCGATTTCCCATCTTTACCATACCAATGTTCAGCATATACATCATCTCGGCCGACAAACAAATCGCGAAACAACTTAATATGAGGATCAACACTAGATTGAGTTGATTTTGCAGCAATATAAACGCTACTATCTTCTTTGACAATAGAAGCACTACTGGCAGTAGCATGTACTACAGGGTTTTCTTTGGACAGTAGCACCTTTAATTTCTCCTTTAGACTGATGTTTTCGTTTTTTAGAAAGGCAATCTCTTTACGAAGATTAGTGCATTCTCCGCAGTTATTATTTGCAAACGATAGTTTTAGCTGAGTCAGTTTAAATATATCCTTATCTATCAGTAAATAGCATATGAAATATCATAAGTATAAACTGTCTGCTGGCATCCGCTTTGCATTAAGCACGTGTAATCTTTATTTGTGGTGATATTTTTACTTGTTCTTCTTTTCGCCACTTCAAAGTTGGATGACTGGCTATTCGTGAAGCTCGCGCAAAATTTCAATAAAGCTATTCACCAGCATATTTTCACCAAAGAACGGATGCTCCTTCATACGTAAGATACCAGCGGCTCCCGGTTGGCCAAAATATTCTGTAGACAGTTCTTTGACGCGAATCAAATACTTAGAGCCCGAATACTTTTGAAATTGTTGTTTTGTTTGCTCAAATAGATTTTCACTAATCATGGCAATGATCCTATAAACATCAAGCGCATGGTGCCTTCCTTGGTTCTTGTCGGCATTGCCAATTTGGTCACCAAATGCAGTGACTTTCATCATAAGATAGGTAAATGGACTTGGAATATTTATTATTGCTGAATACTGCTTACCGTCCGTTAAATGGCCGGCAAGCGGGATTTGCTCTAAGTATTCTGATAAACCTAGTGCTTCAGGGACAGGATGGGCATGCAATTGTAGATCGCCTTTCGGACGCGCGCGTCTAGAATCGCTTTTGAGTTTATTTTTGGCTACTTCTTCAATGGGGCCAGTTAGCAAATCAATCTTAACTTGGTTTTCTGGTAATAAAAAACTCCAATATTCTGAGCCGGTAATCGGCTTGAATTGCATTTCATCAATGGTTGCTCGTACTGCCTGCATTTCTTCCAGGCTAATCAGTAGTTCAAGTGGAAAGAATAGATCCAAATCTGAGGTACTTCTTGGCCTCGGCCAAGATTGTATCGGCAATAAAGTATGTACGCTTAGCTCTGACATTAAGGCTAATTGCTTTAAAAATAGTCCGTATCCGCCGCCAAGAATAATGTTCAAGCCTTTTTTGCCAAGTTTGTGGTGCAAATCAAGGAATGTATTATAAAGAGCCGGATCATCCATCTTTAGCTTCTCTTCTTCTCTTTGGTAATATTATCAAGAATTTGCTGGCGGACCTGCTGCGCCGTTTCTTGTCCCCGCTTATCCGATGTGGCTAATTCAAGATAAGTTTGAATGGGTGAAGCGATATTGCACCCTGCCTGATTCCTCAAGTCAAAATATACTGGTTCTATATCAGTCTGTTTTAGCTCCAGGTTTGGAAAACGGCTATAAGTATCTATATTTGCGCCAAGCTTTTTCAATTGTGCTATGGGGAACTGCGTACAATAAAATGAATCTAGCGGTTCCTTTGCCATGGTGGCATAATAATTCACTGAGCTTTCGCCGGAAAGCACAAGTTTGATACCGACTTTCTTAGCGATCTCGCTTAAGATTGCCCCAATTTTTTCATTTTTTTCAATAGTCAGCTTGCATCGCATGGATTCGCTTATCCGGGGTGGTTCATAATTTTCCTTGAGCCGATCAAGCAATTTATCAGGCTGCACTACTTTTATCTCGTTTTTATCCCGCCAGATAATAACATCCTCTTCCAATTGTCTTAATGCTTTAGAAACAGTTGGCAGAGTAATATTTCCGCCCCTACGAGTAATCTCATTCAGTATTTGAACAACTGAATCGTATTCAGGCTTAAGCAAAAACACACGTGCAACTAAAGAGCTGGTGCCCTCATAGACCTTGCGTATAGGCCTGGACGTTGGAAATTTATTGGGCTGCCCAGATCTAAATACAAACAACTGTCCCGGTATCGTTATTACCCCGTTGCCGCATAAATCCAGTCCACTTATTCCCTGCTTTTCAAGAGAAATAAGCTGATTATCAGATAGCCATGGCACAATTACAAGCGGATTGGCCTTTAGCTTTTGTGCATAATGACGAACTTGGTCAATAGCTTGTAAAATAGTTTTATCGCTACTATATCGTTTTACTTCTGCAACAAACTTATATTGCTTATTTTGCCGATTAGTTTCCAGCAACATACCTGCCTCAATATCATTTTTCTTAGGGTAGGATAGGGGCTTGAACGAAAGAGGCGGCAAAACCAATTTGCCAGCACGAATATATTGAAATATCTCTTTTTCTGTTTCCATATTTCCTATTATACCACATTTTCTCGCGCGAGAAAATAGCCTATAACTGGAAAATAACTTTCCAATTTCTGAAAACCCATATTCCTGTCAGACTAACTCGGGCGATCCATCAGCTGGTATGAACTATCAACTTATAGCCATTACAATCGTAGTGTGGGGTATTTCAATCGTCATAATCAGTGTGTTTGAATAACTGCTGCGTAACCCATAATAATTTTATAGGTTGTGCGGATAATTATCAAATAACAATTTGGGACTGGCGCCCTTTTCTGACCTATTTTTCCTACTTTGGTTGTTTTAGGGTTGATTTTGGCTGTCTTTCGTATCGATCAGTTAATACAATTGTCTGCTTTCTGTGGGGCTTGTTTTAATTCCACATATTTGGAATAAATAAGTAGCTCAAGTACTTCGTAAGGTTTCAATTGCGAACCATTTGCCATTTCTTCCAATAGCTGAATAGCGCGCAAGCCTCGTCGTTCAGTGATAGTAACTCTATTAGTACTTTGCTTAACTGGGTGCTCTTGATGATTGAGTCTAATATCAAGCAATTGTTGCCTTAGAGAATTGAATGCTTCCGTTGATGTTGTGCCTTTACCTTCGATACTGGTCAGTGGTGAAAAGCAAACATAGTTTTGTTGTTCGCGATCAAAATATGTAAAGCAGTATCCCTGTTGGTTCGCTACTTTATCGATTACCCCATCTAGTTTTGTTATACGCATAATACACCCCCGTTCAACTCAATAGACCAATTCAAATTTGACTGCCATTATTTATAAAACAATTTTCTACCTCAAAAAAATTATTATTGCTTCCAATAGCAGAGCCAGCTATCAATACTATATATAGTGTTGATGCGAGCAAGCAAAATTACTTTATAAAAATAGTTTGCACTGCGTAGCGTATTATTGTTTGTTCTACACATTTTTGCTTTATAAAACAATTCCATTTTTAAACTGAACTTTAGTAAAAGTTTTGGCTAAAATAACGGTGGGACATGGAAATGCTCTCAAATGCTGGGCATTGAGAGAGATAGTAAGCAGTGGTATTGGCGATCAATACCGATATGCATTTGCCTTGGCTCCTGCTAGCCTCAGCAGGCGAAGCCATTTAATCGTTTTTTTGTTAGTTGGTCTAATAGCTCCTCTGGATCTCTTCCTTCGAGAATCACGTTCTTGATAGTGGTAATGAAAGCCTGCAGCAAATTCATTTCCATCGACCGGCATTTTTGTCCAATCGTATCAATCTCAAACGGTGTCATCCCTTCCGGATAGTAAACCTGGCACACTAACTCCAAATAGGCGTATGCTACGAAGCACAGCTCCCAATACCTGAGAACTGTTTGTTTCTTTCGTTGCTGACAGCTTTCAAAGCCGAGTTCCTGCTTACCATCTCGAAAAAAATGCTCAATTTGGATCCCGAAATAAATATGGTTGAAGAATTTTTTGTGCTTGTGTCCAATTCAGTTTATTGCTTACGAAGAACCTCGGTTCTCCCTCTAATTCAGGATTATCGTAACTAATCACCACCCTTAATTTTTCCCAGAATTTTACTTTTGTGTTTGTACTAAATACCCAATAGGTGCGCTCTTCCCCAGATTTGGTTTTGAGCGTAACAGGCTTAAAAGCTTCTTTTGGCAAAGACTTTGCCAACACCTCAACGGTATCGAATTTTCCTGATCTCAACTGGACATGACGATTCTTAGCTAATCGAGTTACCCATGCTCGCCCGTAACTTTCAATTTTGTCCATTAGGTCAATATCAAGAAATGCTCCATCCAAGACATAAACGTCAACAGAAACTGAGTGCCGCTCGCATTCATCAACAAGTTCCCCAGCTAAATCTAATTGCGTGCGATGTAGTTCGCAATTCTCTTCGTATTGTTTAACCAGAGAATGATACTCATCCCATTC
>DAIDIP010000046.1 GCA_027451745.1 Candidatus Melainabacteria bacterium | reverse complement strand
CTTTCTAGTTGATTTATGAGCAGAACCCTCATTTTACACGCTCTCAAGAGGTGGCCCGAAATTCGGGGTCCACTTCTAAATTCCTTGGATAAAGATTGCTGATGCCACCGCAGCAGCCGGTCCTTTTATTTTTGAAACAGTGGAAAGGTTGAAGCAAAAGGGTGTAGATAGAAGTGTTGCTGTGATCCCTGGCGATTTGATACTTTCTAATAGTGCGACCTGCGGATTGCCAATATTCGTAGAGTTTAATGGGTGTATACACGACGGATGGCTGCACTTCAAAAACTTGAGAGAAATAACAAAGCTCTATCTTTATCACGTTCTATTAGAACTTTCCTCGCATTTAGTGCAGATTGCTGACGGTTCTGTACAAAAGAATTTGAATACCGGACTTGTCTCCAAACAGCATGTAATCGTACCTAATGAAAATGCTTCCAAAATTTTTGAATCTATTGTTGAACCAATTTTTGAGCACATTAAAAGCAATGGATATGAGAGGCGCAGACTGATACGGCTTAGAGACTTTGTGTTGTTCAAGCTCATGGCGGAGAAATTAGATCCTGCAGAAACCGAAAAACTTTTGGAGTTCGCCGTATGAACATTATTGCAGAAAGCCATGTTGAAGAAGCTACATTAGAGTGGCTGGCAGCTTTAGGATTCGAGATTGGGCACATGTTTTCGCCAGATGACAGTGTACCAGAGCGAGCAAGCTATCGAGAAGTCGTACTAGAAAAACGATTGCGGGTAGCTCTGACGCGAATAAATCCCAGCCTGACAGACGAAGCTATTGATACTGCTCTAAAGACTATTCTTGCGACAGAAAAACCTTCGCTGATTGAGGAGAATCGGCGATTGCATAAGTTTCTTGTTGAAGGAATAGACATCGAGGTGCCGCGTCAGGATGGAAGTCTAGGGATTGAAAAGGCATGGCTGCTAAACTTTGATGATCCCAATGACAATGACTGGCTCGCAGTAAATCAACTTACTGTAATAGAGGGACGTCACACACGCAGACCGGACGTGGTCATCTTTGTGAATGGGCTACCTCTTGCCGTTCTAGAGCTTAAGAATCCAGGAAGTGAAGACGCAAGCTTAGAGGCAGCGTACAACCAATTGCAGACTTACAAAGCTCAGATTCCATTATTGTTTAGAACAAATAGCGTATTGATCACGTCTGACGGATTAGCTGCCCGCATTGGTTCTCTTTCGGCAAATCTTGAAAGGTTTATGCCATGGAGAACTACGGACGGTATCACTATTGCGCCTAAAGGATATCCAGAGTTGAGCACATTGATTGAAGGAGTGTTCGAAAAGACACGGTTCTTATCTCTATTACGGGACTTTACGGTATTTACTGATAGCGATGAGGGCCTCAACAAGATTGTTGCCGGATACCATCAGTTTCATGCAGTCCAACACGCAGTTGAAAGAACGGTAACAGCCTCAGAACCTCAAGGGAACAGAAGAGCAGGAGTTATTTGGCACACCCAAGGCTCTGGTAAAAGCCTTCTGATGGCTTTTTATGCAGGTCAACTTGTTCGTAATTCTGCTCTCGCCAATCCAACGATTGTAGTCATAACTGATCGAAATGATTTGGATGACCAACTATTTAGAACTTTTTCGATGTGTCGTGACTTAATTCGACAAACTCCAGTTCAAGCCACTGACAGAAATGACTTACAGAGGATTCTTTACCGAGCCTCAGGAGGAGTGGTTTTTACTACGATCCAGAAATTCTCACCGCTAGACAATTCTTCTACTTATCCTATATTGACGGACCGCCGAAATGTTGTTGTTATCGCAGATGAAGCTCATCGAAGCCAGTACGGTTTTAAGGCCAAAATGGATGCCAAAACCGGCGAGATTAATTATGGCTTTGCTAAATATTTGCGAGACGCTCTTCCAAACGCCTCATTTATAGGATTCACCGGCACCCCTATTGAAAAAGACGATATCAATACACCAGCAGTGTTTGGTGAATATATAGATATTTATGACATTAGCAGAGCCGTGGAAGATGGGGCAACAGTACCTCTTTACTATGAGAGCCGTTTAGCCAGGATTCAATTAAACGAGGAAGAGAAGCCCAGGATAGATGCTGAAATAGCCGAGATAACAGAAGACCAGGCAACTAATGAACAAGAGCGACTCAAACAAAAATGGTCTACAGTAGAAGCATTGGTAGGGGCAGAGAAGCGCCTCTCGATGGTGGCAACAGATCTAGTACAACACTTTGAAGATCGTATTGTGGCTATTGATGGTAAGGCCATAGTGGTTTGTATGAGTAGAAGAATATGTGTCGCTCTCTATAACGAAATTGTTAAGCTGCGTCCCGAATGGCACTCGAACGAAGACGATTCAGGTGTGGTAAAAATCGTGATGACCGGCTCGGCGTCTGATCAAGAAACATGGCAACAACACATCGGAAATGAATCTCGTAGGCAACTTCTGGCAAAACGTGCGAAAGATCAGAAGGATACGTTGAAATTGATCATTGTTCGAGACATGTGGTTGACTGGTTTTGACTCGCCATCTATGCACACAATGTATATTGATAAACCCATGAAAGGACACGGGTTAATGCAAGCGATTGCACGGGTAAACCGTGTTTTTCATGACAAACCGGCAGGATTGATAGTCGATTACATAGGCATAGCACAAAATCTGAAAGAAGCGTTAAGCCAATACTCGCCACAGGATCAAAAGCTAACAGGCATAGATGAAGAAATTGCTGTTACAGAGATGCTCAGACGTTACGAAGCCGTACGAGATATGTTCCATGGCTTTGAGTATAAGAAGGCACTTACTGAAACGGCGAAGGAACGTTTAGTGATTATGGCTGGAGCTATAGAATGGATTCTTACTCAACAGAACGAGTCGGCGGCAATTGAAGAGAATGAGAAGGGTAAGAAGCGCGCAAATCGTCGATACCAGGATGCGGTTCTCGGACTATCACGAGCTTTTGCTTTAGCAGCAGCTAGCGATGAAGCCAGAGAAATTCGTGAAGAAGTTGGTTTTTTTCAGGCTATTCGAGCCGCTCTAGTGAAGACTGATAGTACTTCAGGAATTGGAATGACGAGTAGTCAGCGCGAGTTAGCTATTCAGCAAATCGTAAGCCGGGCGGTAGTTTCTACCGAGATAGTAGATATTATGAAGGCTGCTGGGCTCCAAAGCCCAGACATATCAATTCTTTCCGATGAATTTCTTGCTGAAGTGCAACAAATGCAACGAAAGAATCTCGCTTTCGAGGCGTTAAAAAAACTTCTCAACAACGAGATTAGATCGCGTAGTCGTAGTAACGTAGTGGAGAGTAAAGCATTCTCTAAGCGGCTTGAAGAGGCTATTGCGCGATATCACAGCAATGCAATTTCCACAGTTGAGGTTCTTCATGAATTGATTAACTTAGCAAAAGACATCAGAGCTTCACGGCAACGCGGAGAAGAACAAGGACTCAGCGAAGAAGAAATAGCCTTTTATGATGCTTTAGCTGAGAATGAGAGTGCTGTGCAAGTATTAGGCGATGACAAGCTTAAGCTTATTGCTCACGAGCTTCTCAAAAGTCTACAACAAAACATTAGCGTCGATTGGGCGAATCGTGAGCCTGCCCGTGCCAGGCTTCGTGTGTTGGTAAAACGGATATTGAAAAAATACGGTTATCCACCAGATCTTCAGGACGCCGCTGTGCAAACAGTTTTGCAACAAGCAGAAGTTTGGTCAGTTAACTGGTCCGACCCGACAAGACCTAAAG
Organism: Candidatus Melainabacteria bacterium; assembly: GCA_027451745.1. Classification (GTDB taxonomy): domain Bacteria; phylum Cyanobacteriota; class Vampirovibrionia; order Obscuribacterales; family Obscuribacteraceae; genus JABDBL01. The sequence continues at coordinate 5,511 of DAIDIP010000046.1, read as the reverse complement.
ATTACACTGAGGTACAGCTTGCAGCACAACCTATTTTGATGGTGGCAGAGTCATGTGCTGATAATGATGAATAACGCAGGCAATATTTTGGACAAATACAGATCAGTTTTTAATATGATTGATAAAAGTAAAATGTTGCTTCGATCCCATAATAAAAGAGGCGTTGAAAAAAGATGATAGCAAGTCCTGCTGGAACGGTTTTTACCCCACCTATGGAAAGTGGTATCGTTCTGCTGGAAGTCCGGGTAAGAAACTTTCGTTGTCTTCAGTCTGTAGATGTGCTGATGGACGATTATATAGTGCTTATTGGCGAAAATAACTCAGGTAAATCTAGTTTCGTTGATGCACTATTTGCTGCCATAGGAGCCGGTCAAAAAAACATTAACCGCGACGATATTTTTATAGCGGTTGGTGAAACAGAGCCACCACGAGAACGAGCAATTACCATAGATTTGCTATTTAGGCCAGTTGATGTTTCAGGGACAATTCTCAATAGATTTCCTGGAAGTAGCTCTTGGCTTACGCTTTGGGGCAATGGAGTAATGCAAGATGATGATGGACATGACTTTGTCGTAATTCGGACTCAGATGAAATGGAATCAAATAAAAGCAGAATATGTTATCGAGCGAAGATTTCTAAAGGAATGGCAGAAAGATTCTGGCAAATCAGAATCATCAAAACCAGCAGATGTAGCCCCTATTACAAGCATACAATTAGAACCACTTGCATTTTACTTATTAGATGCTCAGAGAGATATAGTCAATGATCTTCGAAGTAGAACTTCAATGTGGAGCCGCATGGTTTCGGATCATGGACTCAGCGAGGAACAGGTTACGAAATTAGAAGAATCGCTGTCTAGCATAAATGCCCAGATAGTTGAGGGAAGTAAGGTACTATCCCACATCCAGATACATCTTGGGAACTTTCATAACCTGCTTTCGTGTGAGCGAGAAGGAGTAACTATTACACCTCTCACAAGGCATCTTCGTGATTTAGGTAAGGGCATAGATATTGTGCTCTCTACTCAAAAATCTTCTTCATTCCCACTTCAGCGGCAAAGCATGGGAACGCGCAGTCTTGGCACTGTGCTAACTTTTTGGGCACACAGTACATGGCGCCAGCAGCAGTTTGGTAAAGATGCAGTGCATCCTTTACTGGGACTTGAAGAGCCGGAAGCACACCTACACCCACAGGCTCAGCGAGCCTTGTTTAGACAAATCTCAAGTCAAATGCCCGGCCAAAGAATTGTGACTACTCATTCACCATATATTGCAGGTATGACGCGAATCAGTAAGATTAGGCACTTTCTTAAAACACGGGATAAAGTCAAGGTATCTGCACTAATAGACGGGGTTGGCGAAAATCCTCTATCAGTGGATGAAATACGCAAAATAGATCAACAAATTCTTACTACACGGGGTGAACTTCTCTTCGCCAAAGCTATTGTATTATTTGAGGGTGAGACTGAAGAAATGGCAATTCCTGATTTTGCAGAAGCATACTGGAAAGAGCATCCTAATGATTTGGGGATCACAATGGTGCGCGTTGGTGGATATGGTGACTATAAGACTTTTTTGCGATTTGCCGATAGTTTTAATATTCCTTGGTTTATCTTTTCAGATGGGGAAGCAGACGCAATTAACAAACTAGATCAAACACTTACCTCTGTTGGTCAGGATTCAGCGGTAAACAACAATCGAGTTGTTGTACTTCCATCTGGAGATAATTTTGAAAAATATCTCGTTAACGAGGATACTAAAGACCACTTAATTAAGATGGTAGTTTCTTCTTGTACAACGTCAGAGGCACATCAAACTATATTAGAAACTGAATGGAAAGAAAAAACAGATCCATTGCCAGATCTCATTAAGCAATTAGAAGGGCGGAAAACTTTATATGGATCAAAAGTTGGGAAATTACTGGGAGGGGCAGAAATATTCCCCGAAAAAATTAAGACTTTGTTGGACAAAATAAAAGAGCATATTGGACCAGTTCACGCTGATAACTCGGCTAAAGAAGAGAATAAGATACCAAATGACAGTTAGACTCACTAAATTACAAGAAGAAGTTGTTGGGCACAATGATGGAGCGTTGCTGGTCTTAGCAGGACCAGGTTCTGGAAAGACACGTGTGCTGACAGAAAGAGTTCGACGCCTGCTTGCTCAACCACAACAACACTACAAAGTATTAGCCCTGACTTTCACCAACAAAGCCGCAAACGAAATGGTTGAACGACTCCAAGATGTTCCAAATATTAGGGAACGAGCGTTTGTTGGTACATTGCACAGTTTTTGCATGGAAGTTCTTGCAAATAGAGGTAAAACTGTTGGGATTGATGTCCTACCACATATTTATGAATCATTTGAAGATAGAAAGGAAATTCTCTTAACTGCTATACGCAAGGATCATATATTATACGGGTTGCTTAGCGCAGGACGAGATCCTAAGCAACAGAATATATTGTTGGGACAATGGCTTCGCAAAATAGCTGAGCAAAAGAATAAACTTTTGTTCGCAGAGTTAATAGATGATGAAGATGCGAGAAAAATTTATGAGGCGTACAATGCTGAACTTCGTTCCTCTCAAGCAGTTGACTATGATGACTTATTGCTTTTAACGTGGCGATTGTTTCAAGAGCGTCCCCATATTGCTGATTTTTATCGGCGACAATACAAATACGTGTGTGTTGACGAAGGACAGGATCTGAATGAAGCACAATATCAGCTTCTTCAAGCGCTTTGCGGAACTGAATATAAGAACATAATGATTGTTGGAGATCCCAAGCAAGCTATCTACGTCTTTAATGGTGCAAATCCCAAATATCTCGATAACTTCAAAAAAGATTTTGCAGCTAAGGCAATTACGTTAACAGAAAATTTCCGCTCATCTCAGTTAGTAGTGAAAGCAGCCCAAAGTCTAGATCCTACGTACCATTTGGACGGACAGCTGCCAATCCAGGGGGCTATTGTAATCCAGCAATCTGACGATGAGGAAGATGAATCAAAATTTGTTAGCAAAACAATCGAACTATTACTTCAACAAGGACATCCAGATGTTGAAGGTACAATCACACTGAATCGTATTGCAGTTTTAGGGCGCAATAGGTTTGTTTTTAGCGAAATAGAGAAACAACTCCAACATAAAGGTCTGCAGTATTACAAGAAGCTTTCTATGGATACATATGAGAGTATGTCAGAATTGGTCGAGCAATTCGAACTGGCCTTAAAGGTCCTTTCTAATCCTATGGACAGGCTGCACTTGGGAATTTTGTTAAAAACGTGGGGGATAAAGAAAACAGCAGATCAGTTCCTAAGCGCGACTCCTCGTACTGATAGCTTTGGTAGAGATATGTTGAGAAGCGCTGTAGATCAAGCTCATAGTGAATCCTCTGCGATAGTGATCGGCGCCATAGAGGCTCTGAATTGGACTACTGAAAACTTCACATTACATAAGGGATTAGATTATCTCGAATCTGCTGCTCAATCAATGAAGGAAGACGAGAGGGAGCTAGTTATGAAGGATGTAGCAGAATGGAGAAAACATTGGGAATATTATTTACGTTCGCAGTCTGGCGGGTACCATAGTGTCCCTTCATTCCTGGCTCAAGTTGCGCTAGGAACAACTCAATCTCCCACACAAGATGGAATTGCTTTGATGACCTATTCATTCTGCCAAGGGAATGGAATTTGATGTTGTATTTATTGTTGGGCTTGTTGAAGGAACACTTCCAGATTACAGATCAAAGGGAGCTGCGCTGGAAGAAGAAAAACGCAATGCTTTTGTTGCCGTAACTCGTTCCAAAAGACTGCTCTATTTGAGTTATCCCAAAGAGAAACTAATGCCTTGGGGAGAAGTCAAATCTCAAACCTATTCACGCTATTTGAAAGCAATGGCAGATGGACTCGGCTTTCAAATGTAAATGGTGAGGCTCAAATAATAAAAACCTCTTGTATATAATGTTTCACGTCATATCCTCATCTACAGAGATCCCTGGCAAGAGTAATTCATTAGACTGAATTGCTCTCGGCATTGTTTCGATAGGTTCAATTGTTTCAATATCATCGTCTGATGAACCGGATAAATTCTTTAACGACCGTGCTGGTGGTAGAACGCTTGCTTCAAGTGAGCCTATGGCTTTATTGTGAGAGTCAATAGCCTTTTGAAGACTATTTCGCATACTGCCCATATGACTAGCAAATGTTCTAATGCGTGCATAGAGTTTTTTGCCCAGGTTACTTATTTCTTCAGCATTACGTGAAAGTCTCTCCTGGGTCCAGCCGTAAGAAACAGCACGTAAAAGAGCTATTAATGTTGTAGGCGTAGCAATAATTATTTTTTGTCTGACACCAGCTTCTATTAATCCAGGATCTTGCTCAAGTGCAGCGCTGAAAAACATTTCTCCCGGTAAAAACAACACTACAAATTCTGGCGATTGGTCAAATTGATCCCAGTAAGCTTTTTCAGATAATTTTTGCAAATGTGACCTAACTTGGCGTGCGTGGTCTTTCAGGTAAGTAAGGCGAACTGTTTCATCGGTTGCTTCTATTGAATTAAGATATGCTTCCAGTGGAGTTTTTGAATCAACAACAACTATTTTTTGTGCAGGTAATCTGACTTTCATATCCGGTCTTAATCTGCCATTTTCTGCCGCCACTGACTCTTGCTGATCAAAGTCACAGTACTCGACCATACCTGCCATTTCAACAACATTCTTTAACTGAATTTCTCCCCACCGTCCGCGAACAGTGGGTTTCCGTAAAGCTTGAACCAGGTTTTGGGTTTCGCCTTGAAGTGCTGTCTGGATAGAGACAAGATTTTTGACCTGTTCATTTAACGCTGTATACGTCTCAATACGAGCTTGATCAAGTTGCTGCACTTTTTTATCAACGTTTTCCAGCCCTTCTTTAAGTGGCTTTACCAGCTCATCTATTGATTTTTGTCGCTTCTCCAAATCGTGTTCTGCCCCTTGCTGAAAGGTTTGAAATTGTGTTTTTGCGAGGCTGATAAATGAGTCGTTGTTATTTTTCAATGCCTCTGCCGAGAGTGCCTTAAAAGCATCACTCAATTTCAATTGAGCATCATTAAGAATGGCAAGCTTTTCAGCCGCCGCCTTACGTTCTTCCGCAATCTGATTTTCTGCGACGGCACAGCGAATATTCAGATCAGCAACTTGATTTTGTGCTTGGTCTAAAGACTGCTTGTATTCAAGCAATTGAGTTGTCTGTGTTTGTACAGTTGTTTGTAGTGCGGCATTAGTAGTTTTTTCCGTGGTTAGCAACGTCAATGTTGATTGATGCTCAATGACAGTATTAGTAGATTGTTTCAGTTTGCCACGTAAAAACAGCCATAACAAAATGACACCGGCAATAAGACCAATCAAAAAAGCTAATATCAGGGTTGTTTCCATTTGTTCGTCTTTCATTTAATATTTCGGTTTGATTTTAGCGGTCGAAAGTTGCCCCCTGCGCCAAAATCAACTTTGCCTCCCAGAGCAAAGCAATTTTGCCCCGT
>DAIDIP010000045.1 GCA_027451745.1 Candidatus Melainabacteria bacterium | reverse complement strand
GCGTCATACGCCTTGTTCCGTAAAAGGGATGCTTTGTATATTGCATGTCTATCATCTTCATTAACTCCAAGTTATTGGGAGCGATCAAGTCCTTGATGAAGGTGCTCAAGGGCATGCACTGCGCAGTTGTATTGACAGCTCAAGGGATCCAAGGCTACCACAGAGGAGGTCCACAAGCAGTCACCACCAAGAAGACACATTTTCCCCAGGAAGGAGACAATGCTCAGCCGGAACAGGATACAGAAGCGACGGAGCTGAGCCCAAGCTAATCGCTGTCAGCAACAGAACGAATCCCAGAAAGATCCTAAGTGGTGTGCATGGGTGCATTCCACTTTAGGATTTTTCTACTTTTTTTGCTCTCTGAACTTTTTGCAAAACTAATCAGAGTACTTAGTGTGCTAGTTATTTGAGCTAGGCGCAAATCGATCAAAGCGCTCTGTTAGGTTAATTAATCTGATTTCAAACGCATATTGCCTATCGTTTAGTTGATCAAAATATTCAGCAACACCTAAAAAACTATTTGCTGTTTCGATTCTGAAAGCATCAAAATCGCTGCGGAAGCCGCCATAAGATTGCTCCAGGGCTCCCATTCTTTGTTCCAAAAGTCCCATTCTTTGTTCCAGCACTCTGAATCGTGTTTCTAGCTTATCTAATCGTTGATCTAGTTTATCTACTCTTTGATCTATCTTTTCTAATCGTTGATCCACTACTTCAAGTCGTTTATTTATATTGTTAAACCCAGACACAACTTCTTCCCTAAAAGCAAAGAAGCTCCGCGTAAAATTTTCGAAATCTGCTTGTGATATGTTCATATGTTCTCTCTTCTTGCCTACACTAACATATATAAAGACGATAATTGGATGAAAAAGTTCAATAGATTCAGTGCAGCCCTCATGGGTAGCGCTTTTGCCCATATGCTTGAACATATTTAAGTTGCATCATGCTCAGAAGAGAGCAGGAGAACAAGTCAAGGCTTTGGCTGCATGTGCTTGTTTATTATCCGGAAGCACTGATTACATATCGTTATTGTGCAATGTATTTGTCTGGAAAACTTGCAGCATAATAATGGTAAAAATCCGCCTAGTCAATAATTTCAGCGGTATATTCGCTGCGACTGGCAAAACCATCTGAATTGCATAAAACAAGATGTGTTCTTTTGCCATCATAATAATCTAATGCTTCTTGCACACTTTTTATTGTTTTTGGATCGGATTCTAAATTGCGAGCATTAGCAAGAATTGCTTTATATGCCTTTTGTATAGCAGGGGTAAAGTTTGATTGATCAGTCATTGTGCTTTTTTGAGCTGCGGCGGGCGTGTTTTCATTCCAAGGCATTGGTTCGTCAAAGCCAAGAGTACCAACTACTTCTGGCACTATTGGCAGTGGCTCATCCCAGGTTAAAGCATAGCTAAATATGGCGCGGTTTTTTTCTTTGGTCATAAATGTTTTGTGCGGACCAATAATGTCAGATGCCCAGGTCATAGTTAAAAGGGCATGTTCTGGTCTTCCAGATCCTTTGTAATTGCTAATGGGTACTTCTAAGAATTCGCCCAAGGCCTGGGCTAATGGTTTACTTTGCAGACCATAATATTCAACTAGTTCCGGCATAGCAGAAAGTCCTTCTAATACGCCTTTGAGAATAGCAAGCATTTGGCCAATGCTTTGTGGATCTTCTTTTATTCTCTCATCAGTTTGGGCAGAAGGTCTAAGTAATATGCTGCCGTATAAAACATAGAGCCAATCACGTGATGTTAGTTTGGATTTACTGCGCATGGTTTCTAAACGACGTAATACTACTTTGCGGTGAGATAGTTCTTGTTTTTGTTCTTGGTCTAGAGTGAGGGTGGTCATTCTCTCCAATGTTTGCTGGGCTTTATCTGCTTGTCTAATTAGGGTGTAGCAAACTAATAGATTGAGAAGGGTATCAAAATCTGCTCCCACTTCTAAGGCTTGTTCAAAGTGCGGGATAGCCTGTTCAAATCGTTTCATAGACATAAGCGAAAAGCCCAGTTCGTAATTTACTGTAGGCTCCAATGGGGCAATGCGTGCGGCGCGGTTTAATAACATGGCAGCCAATTCGTGCTGACGAGCATCAATTAAACTGTAGCCAGCTTCAAATAATTCTTTGCTGCTTGGTTCTTTTCTTGCAGGTTTGTTGGTTGCAGGTTGTTTGCTTTCATTTTTTGAGGCATCAGGCTCACTCTTTTCAGAGTAAGGAGGTTCAAGTGGTTCTGCTACTCTAAGTGGAGCATCAACAGGCAATTGTTGAGCAAGTGAGTTTAACCGTTTAGATAATTCTGAGCGGCCGCTTTCTTTCATAAGTTCAGAAAATAATGCCGCAGCTTCACCATCTTCTGGGTTTTCCAACCAGTAGCCTTTGACCACTGCGAGGCTATCTTCAATTCTTCCTTCTGCTAATAATTGCTTGGCCTGTTCCAAAATATCAGGAGAGCCATTGCTATTATTTATTTGTTTAGCTGATTCGTTGTCCATTACAATGTGGCACTAATGTGCTTTCCTCAAGATGCAGTCTCAGCAAATTCAGCAGCATGGTAAGAGCTACGCACAAGTGGACCAGAGTGCGCTCTGCTAAAACCTAGTTGTTGAGCATAATTTGCCCAATTTTCAAATTCTTCTGGTGTGACATATCTATCAACTGATAATTGATCTAAGCTGGGGCGCAAGTATTGACCAAGCGTGAGAATGTCACAATTGTGAGCACGCAAATCATGCAACACTTCTTCTACTTCTTTTTTTTGTTCGCCCAAGCCTAACATTATGCCAGACTTAGTGGGGATGCTTGAATCCAAGCGTTTAGCATTGGCTAACACTTTAAGCGAGCGATCATATTTTGAACCTGGACGCACTTGTTTGTATAAGCGCGGTACTGTTTCAAGATTGTGGTTGAACACAGCTGGTTTAGCAGCTAGAACAATTTCTAAACAGTCTGTCCGTCCTTGAAAATCAGGCGTGAGTACTTCTACAGTAATGTTAGGGATGCTATTTTTTAAAGCGGTAATAGTAGCAGCAAAATGATTGGCGCCTTGCTCTGGTAAATCATCTCGATTTACCGAAGTCAAAACTACATGCTTGAGTTTCATATCTAGACAAGCATTTACTATGCGTTGTGGTTCGCTTGGATCTAATGGTCCAGGCAGCCCTTTATTGACGGCACAAAATCTACAAGTGCGGGTGCAAACTTCGCCCATGAGCATAAAAGTGGCAGTGCCAGCCGCCCAGCATTCGCCTTTATTAGGACAACGACCGCTTTCACAAATTGTGTTCAAACCTTGTTCTTTGAGTATGGAGCGAACTTCTCGATTTTCTTCAGTGTTTAATACAGAGCGACGCACCCATTCAGGCAATCTTTCTGTAGGCTTGTTGACGCGGTTAGCTGTCAGCGGGTTATGCATTGATTGCCTACTCCAATTTGATCTCCAAAGCTCAAATTATAAGCCACAGCAAAAAACATTTGGCATTTATTGCAAAGAGCGAAGAGCATTAGCTCGACTCTTATAAGGGCGGCTAGCGTGCCTAAACCAAGCTTATGCGAGCTGCGCTAGCTTTGAAAAGAGTATTTAATTTGATAAAAAGTCCCAGCAATAGCGAATTTAGTTTAATTGTTCGTATATTTCAAAGGCAAAATATAGTGTTTTCAAGCGCCAGTAGGACATTTTTAAAAAATGCTGACTTTTACAAGCAATTTGCTTTGGAGCGTCCAAGGATGACAAGATATAGACACTCATCCCCTTATTATCTTTCGGTAAGATAAACCCAGAATTAAGCACAGTTCTCTCAGGCTTTTTATATCCGCAATGGCGGCGGATAAAGCATGAAACTGTGTGCTGCGTCGTGTTGACGAGCTGGGCGAGGATGTTTTCAGGCACGCACAACACAAACGGACACGAGGCAACGATGACAGTGAATCATAGGTTCGAAGAGCCGTCTGAAGCTGACGTCGCGACGCTCATCAACGTGGCCAATCGCTTCAACCTCTGGAGACAGCTCAGAATGAGACCTGGCGTATTCTCATTCACGAACCATCCCTGGGTCGCCCGGCGAGAAGAGCCCAGGCTCGACCTTTCCCATACTACGGTGACGGCGAAGGATATCCTCGCACTGCGTCCACTGGCTCCGTTCCTGAGGAGGCTCGACCTCACTCAGACGAACACCGGCGGTGCCCTCGTCCATCTGCCTATCTTCCACAACCTGACCGCACTTATTCTCGATGGGGTCCAGTTCTCCAACCAGAGCGACTTGCAGCATCTGACGGAACTGCCCCAACTGCAGAATCTCTTTCTGCACAATACTAACCTCGACGACCTCGGTCTTGCGCAGCTCGCACCGCTCATGCAGTCCGGCGAGCCTCGTCTTAAGCGGTTCTCCATTGGCAGGACCAAGGTCACAGCGGAAGGGCTGCGCTACATCGGTGGACTACAGCCGGTCGGCAGCCTCGTCATCCATGACATCGACGTCACAGGAGAGGATCTCATTCGCTTCCGGGGCTGGAAGCTCAAGCGACTTTACGTGGGAGGACCAAGGGTGGATGACGAAGTCGTCGCGGTCGTCCATGAGGGCTTCGAAGAACTCTTCGAATTCCTTCTGAGTGGTTCGCCGCTCGTGTCCGACGAGTCCCTCGAGGCGCTTCACAAAATCCTGCTCTTGGCAAAGAGAAATAAGGATGATGCGTCCGACGTGAAAGTATTCCGGGTCGAGCCGGAGTAATTGACAAAGCCAGGACGCTAGTAACAGTTTGAAAGGCGCGGTCACATGGGTGGCCGCGCCTATACGCATTGTCGATTCCAGGGCTCAACGAGAGGAGGTAAGACAATGAAAAGCAAACAAAGAATGCTGTTTAAAGTGAGAGTAATCGGGCTCTCACTAGGAGAATTTGGTTTTTGATTTCGAAAATTCTTTTTCTTTTTTAAATTCTTTTTCTTTTTTGCACGCACAAAATTGACGTACATATTAGGTTGCTGGAATATCAAAAACTAATTAATTAGTGTAATCATGCCGTCTGTACATGTCATAGCGCTAGCTATGCTATGTGTGTCAGCGAGTTAATTTAGTAGCAGCACGCTAATTAATTGTTAAAGCCCTCTAGAAAAATTAGCTACCATCGTCCTAGCGCATAAATAGCCGATCTCTAACATATCTAAATATTTTGCATTTATTGATTGATTTAGCAATTGAATAATTGGCAAGTTTAAGTGTTTGTTGTATCGCCATGCGTTAGAGGGAATCAGGGAAGAATCGAAAAAAGGAATAATTCAGAGGAGGAATGTGAGCTGTGGCTCCTGGTTCATCACAGTGTTGTGATAGGAGCCAACGACGATAACAACAAACACACTTCTATTCAGTACCCGCGATGTTCGTGAGTACTTGCATCTGCATTTTGCAAAAGCACTGGAGAATAGCTACTATGATCGCGAATCTTATCACCGGCGTTGCTTCAAGCCTGATCTGCCCTTCCACCAGCTTCGCTTCTGGACGCAGGTCATTAAGACGGGCGGCTCGTAGGCGCTTTGTCTGTCGACCTGTGGTGCTTGAGGCTCTTGAAGAAAGATCCTTGCTCACCGCAGGCGTGCCCGATGTCTTACTGGTAACAAATACCAATGACACTGGCAGCGGTTCGCTGCGCCAGGCCCTCACCTCGGCTTCAGTGATAAACAACCCAAACGGCGTTGACATTATCATCTCGCCTAGTCTCGACGGGCAAACTCTGGCATTGCATAATCCGCTCTCAGTCCACGCAAATGGTGTGCAGATTCTTGGTCCACAAGGCAAGTCCACGTTCACCATCACCAGTGCTGTGGACAGCAACGGTAACCCGCTGCTCACTGGTCCGGCTATTCAAGTGCGCGCTCCGCTTACCGGCTATGCCGGTGTGGGCAGTGGCGCATTTCATAATGTCAGCTTCGACAATCTACCTGAAGGCGTCTTTGACATCGGTGGAGGAAGTAGTTTCGAGGTCGATGGCGCAAAATTCACCAATATCCACGATGTTGCCGACATCGGCTACTCCGTGGTGCAGTCCTATGCACCTGCCGGGATTGTGTACATTGCGAACTCTCAGTTCGTGGATCCCAATGGGAGCATGGCTCACGCCGTGACTGCCTACAACAACACCGTCTTCCTCAATAACGACTTGTTCAACATGTCCACAACCGGGAGTACCATCAACATAAACTACACCCAGCCGAATAAGGACTTCTGGGTCAATCACAGTGCCTTCCGCAACAATGCCAGCATTTACGTCACTGCAACCAGAGCTGATATGGCATTGTTCACCGGCAATTCTCTTGTCGGACCGGGTGTTAACAATCCATATAATGCCCAGGTTTACGTTTCTGGCCCAACTTTGCTGGCTCTACAGAGCAACCTATTCTCCAACTACGCTGTGTCCGGTTCAGTTGGGGTAGGTGTTTTCGCTTATAACACTCAGCTGGTGGGCATCAACAATATTTTCGTCAACCCTCTTTACCCCTACAACAGCGGGGAGGCTTTGGTCGTCAATGTGCCAGCTGGACAACTGGCCTTAATGTCCTGCAACACATACGCGAACTCCGGGCCGCTCCAGCTGCAAATTGCTATTGGCGGCACCTATGACTCGACTGAAGAGAGATTCTACAATAGTCCGGTCTATCTCACCGGCGTGACTCTCACCGGCGAAAAAGGCATCGGTGGAAGATACGTAAGCTACGACAGTACCTTCTTCACCGATCGGGCGCAAAATGCAATCAGCGATTCGCTTCTTATATCAACAAACGTGGCGATGGAAGTGTACTCCGACACTTTCACCGCCCCATCGTTCAACGGCTATGTGTTTGGTATCCAAGTCATGGGAGCCAATTTCACCGATTCGGGCAGCGTTCTCAACAAGGTCTCCCTGTCCGTCACCGGCGCAGCGGCCAAACCATCCGTGACCCTGAACGGTACGCAAATCCTTGGCGGCAATCTGAGAGTCACCGGCTCGAAGAATCAGCCGATTGGGCTTGTCACCATCGGACCCAAAACGAAGATCGTCTCTGGACCGGGCGGCAGTCGAATCTCCGGCGCTGGCTACGTACAGGGGGTTTGGGTCTCACGCAAAGCGACCTTAATTGGCTTCACGGTTGACTCCGGAATTCCAATGCAGGTAGTAAATTGATTTTGCATGCCGGGATCGTCGGCATGTGCCATGCGGTCGTTGCTAATAAATAACGACGCCTCATTGTAATTTGAGCACCTGAGACTACCGGCTATAGACAAGCTCCCTGCGTGGAGTAAGTCTGCAGCCGGTACTCAGGGTCTTTTTTCTATTTTTATTTGCAGTTATTTTTTATTTTCGTTTTTTGCAGCTAAAAAATTTTGTTCTATTGACAATAAAATTGGGTATACCACTTCATATGTGGGCTTTCTCCTGCTACATTTATCTCTGGTTTCCCTTATTCTGAATAGTCAAGCAAAGTTATGAAATTAATTCACGTTTCAGTGGCAATGTCACTCGATGGACATATAAAAGATCGATCTGACAGTCAGCGTTTATCTACTAATGAAGATTTGCAAGATATGTATGCTGCAAGAGCAAAGTGTGATGCTATTTTGATTGGCGCTAATACTATTCGGCAAGATAACCCATCTTTACTATGTCATTCTGAGCGACTGGTGGCAGACCGATTGCAGCGGGGACAAACGGCTGAACCTATCAAAGTAACAGTTACGCACAGCGGCAATTTAGATCCAAAGTCAGATTTTTTTGTCAAAGGTGACACACAAAAAATTATTCTTTGTCCAGTGCATAGCACAATGACGATCAACAAACAGCTGTCTGAAGCAGCAAAAATATTGATGGTGGACAAAATAAATGCAAATACAATTGTCCGCACGCTAGAAAAAATGGGTGTGCACTCTCTCTTTGTTGAAGGTGGAACTTCAATTCTTACTATGTTTTTGTCAGAAGGAATTTTCCATCGTTTGCGCTTAGCCATTGCCCCATTTTTTATTGGTAGCAGTGCCGCGCCTAAATTATTAAATGATGCCGTTTTCAAAAACAATAATAATAATAGGCTGCGCATCGCCAACGTTCAAAATCTAGGCAATATGGCTGTCTTAGATATTATCAATGATGGCTATGTAAGCAATGGGAATGGAAATGCCTAGCATTATTCCCACATTTTTCAATTATCTTGGCATATTTTTCAATTAATTGTATGGCTAGTGCTGTAGATATAGATTTTATAAAACAAGCCATTGAAGTTTCAAAAAATTCACCTGCCAAACCCACTTGTTTTCGGGTAGGAGCAATATTGGCAGATAAAGAATACAAATTTATTGCCAGTGGTTACACACTTGAGTTTGGCGAAGGTTGGCACGCAGAAGCAGTAGTAATAAAAAAAGCAAAAGATGCTGGCATAAAAACTGAAGGGGCAATTATTTATAGTTCTTTAGAGCCCTGCAGTGTGCGGGCATCAGGCAAAAAAGATTGCAGTGCTTTGCTTATAGAAAATGATATTGCTCAAGTTTTTTATGCCTTGGCAGAACCACCAATATTTGTAACTTGTGAAGGCAATAAAAAACTGCAAGAAGCAAAAATAAAAGTAGAAAAAATAAATGGTTTTGATCAAGCGGTAAAAGATATCAATGCTCATTTATTTGAGCAACGAAAATAAAAAACGGCATACTGACAAGTCGTTGGCAAGAATCACAATATCATTAATCGCAATATCATTTCTCTCAGTGAAAGAAAAGTGAGTATGATATTTAGACATCAGAGTTCGGAGTCCAATTTGGTCTTGGCCTGATTTATGTTTTTTGCATGTAAGGAGCATTATCGTGAAGAATCCCCAACGTCAGGTTATTATTGCTGGCAACTGGAAAATGAATAAAACCACTAAGGAAGCTAATGCGCTGACTGAAAAAATTCTTTCCGGCCTTTCATCTGATGCTAAAAATCAACCGGAAATTGTTTTAATTCCTCCATTTACTAGCCTGTCTACGGTAAGTTCCAAACTTGATGGTAAGCCAGTTAAATTAGGCGCTCAAAATATGGATTGGCATGACGATGGTGCTTACACAGGAGAAATTTCACCCTTGATGCTTTTGGATCTTAAAGTGAAATATGTTCTTATTGGCCATTCTGAGCGCCGTCAATTTTTTGGTGAAACAAACGCCACAACCAACTTAAGACTTAAAGCTGCTTTAGCACATGGGCTATCGCCAATTTTATGTGTAGGTGAATTATTGAATGAGCGCGAAGCTGATTTAACCGATGCAGTTGTTGGACGCCAAGTAGGTGCTGCTCTGACAGATATAGATACATCCCTATTTTCTAAAATCACCATAGCCTATGAGCCAGTCTGGGCAATTGGCACAGGCAATACATGTGAGGCTAAAGAAGCTAATCGTGTTTGTGCAGTTATTCGCAAAACAGTTGCTGCACTTTATGCGCGTTTTTCAGACAATGGCAATAAATTTGATGCGGCCACTATGCCAATACTTTATGGCGGCAGTGTAAAAGCAAACAATGTAGCTGAGCAATTACAGCAAGAACATATTGATGGCTCATTAGTTGGCGGAGCTAGTTTAAATGCTGATGAACTCTTGGCGATCATAAAAGCTGGGACTGAGCGCGTTAAACGCAATTTAACAGCAGTGGCAAAATAGTCTTAAGAGCTAATTTCATTAGTGATTCGTACGCTATGCATATCGCGTCTAAGCAGGGAATGATTTAAAATTTTGATTTAGTGGCACGCCATGCATATATACGTATGGAG
>DAIDIP010000044.1 GCA_027451745.1 Candidatus Melainabacteria bacterium | reverse complement strand
CTCCATACGTATATATGCATGGCGTGCCACTAAATCAAAATTTTAAATCATTCCCTGCTTAGACGCGATATGCATAAAGAGGGCTAGCGCTAGCTTTATATAGTTGTAAAGTAGCACTTTAATTTGTTTATTATTCTTGGGGAATTGCGAAATTGTGTTCGTTTATTATAAGAGTCAGCGAATAAAAAGGCTGTCAGCTCCTGCTATCTGGGCATATTGGGGCATTCATATAACCTAAAGAGACAATAAGTGAATTATTGCTTTTGCTAGGTAAAAAATGCCAGCGTATTATACGTCTGTTTATCTATAGAACAAGAGAAACCCCTCCCCGCACCCCAAGCCAACAAGACCTGCTTTCCAGCCTAGTAAGCGCACTTCACTGTGTAATTTCATCAGTGTGGCGCTCACTTTACATTGTCCGTGCTTCCTTTAGGAGGAGATCGTACATGTTCAGATTCACGGCCAAACAAGAGTTGATTATCGGCACCATCAGCGTGCTCGTCGTCTTCGCGCTGCAAACTTGGTGGAATTATTATCGTCGCCAACAATGGGTGAAAGCCCATCTGAAGCAACGATCATCCATCATGATTGGTCCTAATCCACCTGGGGAGCGGACTGCCGAAGAGTCTCGCCACTGAGTGACATCGTCTAAAATTCGTTAGAACGACAACGTTGTCGTTCTATTCCAGATCTCTTGCGAGGCGACTGCTCGGTGTAGTCGTCCTGGTTCAGCCCCACTCAACTCAAGACTTGAAAGGAAAGGATATCGATCATGAAAATCAGGATCACTAAACTCGCCGCCACAATCATCGCCGTGGTGGCAGCGAACAAGACAATTCAAGCCTTTCAGAAGGCAGTCGTGACAGCGGTCCGGACAGCACTGCTGATCGTCAAAGTTACCGCAGCCGCCACGGTGGCAATGTGGGTCATCGGTTTTCTCGTTGACACCGCCGAAGGAAGGCAGGTCGTTCAATGGTGCTTCAACCGCCCCTTCGCCGCCTGGAGATGGTGGCTGAGTCTTGATGCCACTGCAGCCTACGCGCTGCACGCTGCCATCTGCTTCACTCTGGCGACAGTCGTGGGGCATGTCTGCTACGCGATCAATTACCGGCTTTTGGAAATCAAGCCCTATGGCTTGATGGAGAAATCGGCTGGAGTGATGAGCGGGCTATGCATAGGCGGACAAGCACTGCTCTTGCCAGCGGCTTTTCCGGGCTCGGTCTGGACATGGCCACTTGCAGGGCTGTCCCTGTCTATCTTCGGTATACCAGTTCTGATGATGGCGGTGCTCTTGCTGGTCCAGATGACCATAGCCTGGGATCGTTGGACAGAAAAGCGCCGAAATCGCAAACGGCGTTTTCCTTACCGGGGACTGGTTATGCTTACGCTCTGACAATATACACTTACGGCGCGATCGTTTTGCGCCACTTGGAGGTGCTTCGCTTCGTGAAAAGGCAGCGTCCTAGCAAGTGAAATTCCTGCTTTTGTCTTTCGGGCGCCGACCACACGGTGTGGTCGGCGCTGTTCACTTCGATTCAATAGTTCATGCTCAGCCCACTAACGAACAAAGCGGGTTAGCACTAACGGAGAACATGACTATGGCAGCAAAGAGTGTCCTTGAGGCACTGGCAGATGTACTAATCCCCGGACCCCAGCAGCTCAAGAGCTGGGGTGACATCGGGCTTTCCTCGTATCGCGCTACAGTCGATGGGTTCTGTCGGTATTTCAGCCCAGGATTAGCTCCAATCGATCCCACGGCGGACGTAGTGGCTATCTGGCTTTTGGTAATGTGCGCAGACCACCTCTGCGATAAGGTCGAGCAGCTTGGCACCGCCGAGTGGAGCAAGCTCAATTTCTCGGTGCCCAAAGAGTATGGCAGCTACCACCTGACGGCTCTCATCGAGCTATTGGGTCGCGAGGGCTGGAAGCTGGATTCCGAGCCTAGCACCAGCTTTCCCGGACTTCTAGCATGGAAGCTCACACCACTGGAGGAATAGGGTTGAGATGGATGATTATCATGAATGATGTCCCTGGCGAGACTCGTTATAGTTAGTGCGTCCGATACAGAAGCGACAAAGGGGTGAGGGTAAAACCCGAGTCTCTAGGTTGCTTCTGTATTTTTTGCTACTTTTTCCTTTTGTCGCTAACTGCCAAATATTTCCTCAGCAGCTTTAGCAGCGCGTTGGCGAATAGATTCGTTGTCTAATTTATCTTCATTGCTACTTATGCTGGAGTAAGAATCAAGAGATACTGCTTTATAGAAATCAGTGTCAAATGAACGGGTGCGGATTACAACAGGCATAGGCACAGCATAGCCCATTACTAATACTTGTTGTTTAGGATCTAATTGGGCAAGCACTGTGCGAAGTGTAGCGCTGCCAGACATACCTGTGAACACTGCATCTATGTCTTTTTCATCATTTAATAGCGCTGTTACACGTGTGCCAAGTTGGCTCATAATCTCGCTATCTATGCCGCTAGGGCGTTGGTCAACCACTAATAAAGTTACAGCATACTTACGCATTTCACGGGCAATGGTACCAAATATAGTACTGCAGGCTAATTGAGGAGATAAGAATTTATGTGCTTCTTCAAGTACAATTGTTAGTTTGCGAGGAGACGGAACATTGTCTGGATCTGCCATATGCAATTCACAGCGGCGTACATATTCAGCATGAATTTTGCGGGTAATAATGTTTGTGGCAAGCATATAAGACAATAAATTATTTTGGCGGCCAAATTCTAAAACTACATGATTGCCAGCTTCTAT
The DNA here is from genome assembly GCA_027451745.1 of Candidatus Melainabacteria bacterium. Taxonomy (GTDB): domain Bacteria; phylum Cyanobacteriota; class Vampirovibrionia; order Obscuribacterales; family Obscuribacteraceae; genus JABDBL01. The sequence goes on along the minus strand of DAIDIP010000044.1, from coordinate 7,240 downwards.
ATGGCGCAAAATTTGGTCAATATAATTTTGGCTTACACGCGGGCGCAAATAAGCTGTTTTTTGCACAATTGTATTTAAGCGGCGTTGCAAGGTTTTAATAGCCGTTGGATGACCTTTATTATTCATGGTGAAATCATCAATTTCTTCACCACTCATATCTAGCAACGTGGCAATCCAGTCGGCGCCAAATTTTTCGCGCACAATATAGGCGTTTTCTAAAGTAGCTTCAGATAAATTTAGCTCTTCTTTGAGTAAATCCAGATCTTCAATTTCAATTTGATTGTAGCCAATCAATAATTCATGCGGGTCTGGTATGCCGCGCGCTTTAGACGAAGCAGGGTCAAGACTAAATACAGTTACGCGACTGCCAAATAATTGTTTTAAACCTTTGACGCGAGGCTGCGATTTATTTTCTGATAATGCCTGCCAGCCATACTCGTTGTGCATATCAAAAACGAGCATTGAGGCAACATCTTTTTTGATGAGACCACAAAGTAAAATACGGGTCAAAAAAGATTTGCCTGTGCCGGATTTTCCAAAAATGCCATTTGACCGTTCGACAAAACGTTCCAGATTTAAGCAAACCGGGGTTTCCATATTGATCGGCTTGCCAATGTTAAAAAAGTAATTTTCATTATTTTTTTCATCTTCGGCGCCAAAAACCAAAGCAAAATCTTTTTCACCCGCTTCATGGACCGGCGAAAAATGACTGGGAATAGTTTTAACCGGACGCAAAGATGTGCCTTGCGAAGCCTCATTTTCAAGCATCAGCATAGGTTGTACTTTAACTGTGCCATAAGCACAGCCTGCTTGAATCACAGCTAATGCCAAAGGATTATCGAGAGGCGGATCTTCAAGAAAAGATTGGTTAGATGCAGAAAGACTAATGTCAACCAGCATGCTAAAAAAGCGTGTGCGTTTGCCTTCAATGACAACAAAGCGCCCAACGCGGAGATCTTCTACAGAATTGGCGCCATCAAGCTTCATCTCCAGTCCGCCAGCTAGTGAGCCTTGGGTGATAATGCCTAAATAGTGGGGGTCTTGTTGATCTGACACTGTAGCAAATTCCTTACCAAGCGCTGCCTCGCCTTCGTTACCTCGGCTCGACGCGCATGTCCACGCTTTGCTTCGGACGTCTAGGCTCCGCGCGCCGCCCTTCGCTCCGCTGTAATTCCTATTCCCCCCTGTTTGAGGCAAAGCAAGCAGTTATTAAAATGGTGTCCGGAGAGGGAATCGAACCCTCACGGTTGCCCACACGCCCCTTAAACGTGCGCGTCTACCAGTTCCGCCATCCGGACTTATTTATAAGCGCTGCCTCGCCTTCGTTCCTCGGCTCAACGCGCGTACCCTCCTTCATTCCACTTCGGACGCCTCGCATTAATCGGCGCCCTCGCTTCATTACTTTCATTCAAAAGTAATGCTGCCTCGCCGCTGTTCACTTCGCTGCATCTCCAACTTACTTTAGGCTGCCTCGCCTTTATATATTCGGTTCAAGACTCCAATAATAATAGGCTGAAAAATAGGAGTCAAATTTTACATTTACACAAGCTAACACCCCGGAAGCTGGGAATAGTATTGACATAGAAAAGATGGGCATTTTCAGGGAGGCAAAACAGGTATAAACTATTCTCAAGGGAAGCCCTTCAATGTTGTATAAAGATGCTCCCTGAAAACTACAGGAAGCACAAAGAAGTATCAATGATTGAAATGTATGTAGCCGGAATTGCCCTAGATGCCAGAAATGGGCATCCAATAGTCATCTTAAATGACAGTACTAAAAGACGGGCATTGCCTATCTGGATTGGGGCACCGGAAGCCACAGCTATTAGCCGAGCGCTCGACAACCATAAACCGGAGCGTCCACTTACTCATGATTTGCTTTTGAATTTAGTTACTAATTTAGGCTATAAAGTAAAACAAATAGAAATTAATGAATTAGAAGCCAGCACTTACTACGCCACAATTATTTTACTTATTGATGATCCAGAACATAAGCTCGATACTACGCGCTCTATAGATGCTCGTCCGTCTGATGCCATAGCTCTAGCATTAAGAGCAAAAGCGCCAATATTTGTTTCTGCCCAGGTAGTGGCTGATGGCACAATACCAGCTGATTATGAAAAAGACGAAGAAGAAGCAGAAGCATTCAAGAATTTTATTGATAATTTAAAAGCGTCAGATTTTAAGCCAAAAGGTGATGGCGGCAAGGGCGATAAATAGTTAACTTGCTCGAATATGCACGTTCGCCTACAATAAAATTAGGCTTAGTCAACTTAGTTTAATAATATGCAAACAGTTAACGTTCACGAAGCAAAAACTCATTTGTCCAGACTTCTTGCTCAAGTCTTAGCCGGTGAAGAAATAATCATCAACAAGTCTGGTAAGCCAGTTGCCAAACTTGTATCTTTGCGTAAGGAAGATAGCAAAAAACGTAAACCCGGCTTATTAAAAGGCAAAGTGCGAGTGAGTGCCAATTTTGATGCACCATTGCCTTCTGGCTTGCTATCACAGTTTGAAGAATAGCTGAATGAAAATAGTTATTGACACGCATATTTTATTATGGTGGGTAACAGATGACAAACGACTATCTCATAAAGCGCGGCGCTTAATAGAGAGCACACAAAATAAAATCATTGTCAGTGCCGCCAGTTTTTGGGAAATAGCGATCAAGCAAACGCTGGGAAGAATCAAAATTGATGTTGCTGAGCTTGAAGAAGCTATCACAATTGATGATTTTGAACCTTTACCCATTAAGTTGTTGCACACCGTCCAGGTAGCTGGATTGCCTTTGCATCATAATGATCCTTTTGACCGCATGCTCATAGCCCAATGCCTTTGTGAGACAGCTCATTTACTAACCCATGATGAAGCTTTGTCGTCATACGGAAAAGTTGTGATGGTAATATAAAAAGGCCAAAAATTCTTAAAAGAAACGCCCGAACCACCGATGTGGTTCGGGCTCAGTGTGTGAGCGAACGCCGGCTGGGATCACTCAACTAACTGTCTTGAGATGGTTCATCGATATAGCTCAGCTCATGCAGCGCATAAACCGCCGACGAAAGAAATGCCATTGTCCGAATACGAGGAAGGCCCTCCGCCGGTCTTGCCGGCTGGGTAGGAGACAGCCCAGCCATGAACAGCTGGGCTCTGGAACAAATCAGCCAAGCAACGTTGCTTGGCTGATAGCTACGACAGGGGTATGGTGTCAACTCAGAAGCGATCGTCCCGCGCCCCTATAGTCGTCGTGGGACTCTTCTCCCGTCCGCTGGTTACCATTTCGCGGTTGCGCCGACAGGGCCCTACCACAACTGAACGAGCCGACATTAGCATGAAGCGCGGCCGTGTGAACCGGCGTATGCGCACCTCGTGTAGTAGCCAGCGTGATGGTGTGTCCGCCCTTGATGGGCACTCCGGTTTTCTTCCTGCCACGAGCCATGTTGAAGTCCTGTTGAGTGACGACACCGCCGTTCGCCTCCTGAGGGAATTGTTGAGGCGGTGCCTGGTAAGTAGAAGTGAAAACATACTAGCCGACCCGATCGCCCTCCGTGTGTTGTGAGTCAGGGGCAGCGTAAACCACAATGAACGGCGGTTTGCCATCGTTGGATCTAGCTAGACCCCCGTCGAATATCACAACTTCCTTGTAGTGAAAGGTGACCGGCTGGAGCGCAAGCCCGAGGCCAAAGGCAATGCTAATCGCCGATGGTCCGGTGATCCTAAGCAAATCCGCACCAGAGGCGAATCTTCCGGTGGCGATTAGCTCCTCAATTCTCCGTACAGCAGCCACGCAGTTCACGTCATTGGTGGCGCGACTGCCAAAGGACAAGGTCAGGATGTCCTCAGTGACAATGCCCCCATTTTTCCCTTCCTTGATCTCTCGGTGGAGGTTGACCTGATACGGCTTGTATCCCTCAGATTGAGGGGGAGCCATTATAACCTCCTTTCTGCCATAAGCCTTATGAGCTAAGCACCGTTTGTGGTGCCTAGCTCAAAATGAATGACGGGTCACGCTTGGACTGCAGCGTCCAAGACTGAGCAAGTACCACGTGTCAATCGCATGTATTCCTGGAGGGTGCCGTACCCAGCAGTCTGCTTCTTGTTACCCTTTCTCTTTCCCGTGGCTGCAGGCTGAGCGCGCCTCTGGACACGGTGTTCGGGACGCGCGCTAATAGGGGTGAACCTCCTCTCGCTGGTCGATGAGCTGGGGCTGGCGACGGGGTCCGGTTGGGGGCTAGTTCTAACGAAGAGATAAAGCGGGAACCGATCGAAACGGCCAGAGCGAGTGGAGACGTGCTTACGAGCGTCAACGAAAGAGCGTGCCATGGTTGTACTCCTATGTTTATCAAGGAGTTGTGGTATGCGATTAGTTCCTGGCAAGAACCGATCGCAGGGAACTGGATAAACATTCCCCAGTCGGACCCCATACCTGGTCCGACCAGCACCGGATTTTCACCGGCCCCACCAGAGGATGGTCTGGATAGGGGATTCTATAGATTCAGCGCTCCGGTTGGACTTGAACCAACAGTAGGACACGCAACTTACTACTTGGTGAAGGGAACACAAAAGATTACCTCGTAGCAAGCCATTCCTCTGGGGCAATTGGAGTTTGACCTTCCTTGCAGACATATTCGAATGCTGAAATTTATAGTTGCCATCTCAAGCCTTCCGAGCTAAGCAGTGGCGCCACAAAAACTGGCGTCATTACCAGACGGTTTCATTTCCCCATTATGAATAATGGATTTTGGGGAAATTGGTCTAGGGGATTGCTTCTGCTTAGCTGTTCTCGATTGGCTTGAGATGGATATGTGAATGATACTCAAATGTGCCATTTTCCTCTTGGTAAATGCAATATGCCTATGTAAGGGAGTAACAATAATCTTTCGGTAAGGTAGATTATCCAAAAGTCCGAACTAGTCAGGCAAAGCAGCGTTGCTAAGACTTTTGCCCCAAATAGATAAGAATCTATATAAGTAATTTCAATAGTTATGGCAATATTAAATAACTGCTTTACAACCGTATATTCTTAGCGCTAACTGTGAAAATAAGAAGAGTGATACTTGGCTAGCGAAGCCATGCTAGCACTTGATTATGAATCTATTGATAAGTGTCTAGCATAGCGGAGCTAGTCGATTAGTCGTGGTATGGTATTCGTAAATCGCGAATACCAAATATAAACTGCCAGTAGGCAAAATTCGTCATCTTAAAAATTATGCTCAAATCACAAGATATTCTTATAGCTCTAAAACTTGTCAGCTTAGGCGACAAGCATTTTTCTCGTGCCGCCCCGCCCCTGGTAAAGAGCTCAATATGAGTGCCTCAGAAGTACATGTGGGCTCAATCGTTTAAGAAAAAGTCGTCTTTTAAACGAGAATGAAAAACCAAGAAAAGCTGCTTTGCTGGGATTTCTAATTCATGGATTACCCTATGTTTTTCCTCCACTGAGCGGACGGAGACATAGTTGACACAATATGGCAGTGTGAGTAGCGGGATTTGCACCTCCTATGCAGCAGCCCCACTAAGTAGGCAACTCATTTATGATGAAGAAGATCTAGTACCTGTGTGTCCCCATGAAAAAGGCAATCGCCGCGGCTATGCTTTAGATCCTTTGTATAAATCGGCACCAGAAGCCGCGCTCAAAGACCCACACTTATATGAGCTGTTAGCACTTACTGATGCAATTAGAAGTGGTCGGGCAAGAGAAAGAAAATTAGCTATTGATTGTCTTCAGTCTCAATTATCTTGAAAGTCAACTGAATAATGCGTAGACAAAAAGCTATACATTAAACTCTCTATTCACAGTTGGCACAAAATCGCTAGCCCGATTAGAATCGCCATTTACAACTAGCGCAAAAGGGTTAGCATCATTAAATTGCCGATTTACTCTTAGCGCGAACGCTCATTACTTCATTAAAGTGAACGCATTATCAATAGCGCAGGCGCGCTAAATATTTTAATTTTCATCTAGTCTTCTACATCTAGGATGCGTATATCAGTGCTAGCAAAAACAGGATCTTTGGCCAAAATTGCTTCACCAGTATATTTAGCTAAGGCATAAGTAAAGCAGTCTCCAAAATTTAAACCAGCAGCACTTATTCCTTTTCCATATTTAGCAAATGCTTTACGCGCTAAATTATAGAGAACATCATCAAAGGGAATAATTTTTAGTCCAGCTTTATAGGCGAAAAGATCAAGCTCATTGAGTCCTACTTCACCAAAGCGTTTGAGGCAAACTATGCTTGTTTCAATCATAGTTGGAGCGGATACTAATCTATTAGTATCCGGCGCAAGTGCCTGAATGTAGTCAAGCGAGCCAGCCTCACCGCATAGGATAACCAAAATTGCTGAGGTATCGATTATCATTTAGCGCCTCAAATTGTTTTATGGTTTTTAGCCGCTCGCTAAACCATCATTGTCATAACCAAGAATTTCATTAGCGCTTCTAGCATCCAAAATTTTTCGGGCAGCATTTCGCTTACCAATCTCTAATAATTCATTTTCAAGAATACGCATTTCTTTTATGTGTTCAGAAATATCGGGAGACAGATCGTTGATGTCAGTTTTGTCTTGTCCTACAAATTGGCCACTTTTACCAGACCCAGGAATGGATCGATAAGGGATCAATTTGGCTACAGGTTTACCTGATTTTGCTATGACTACATCTTCTCCAAGTTCAGCTTGTTCAATTAGTTTTGAAAGTTGAGATTTGGCTTCGTGGATATTATGCAGCGGCATGACCCTATTTCCTTAAGTTAGCTAAGCTTAGCTTAGTCTATCATTGAAGTAAAGACAAGTATTGAATAAGGTATAAATTTGTCGCTTTATTTGAGAGCACGGATGGATGGATTTTTGAGAAAAAAATGTCAATAAATTGAAAAATCAGGAGGCTGTAATTATTTGGCGTATTGTCGTAAATGCTTACCAGTAAAAGCATTAGCAAGAATCTGCCAGCTGAACAAATTAGTCCTCAAGTAATTGCAATTGACTCAACGCTTATTCATCATTCTGGCGACCAGATTCATGGTGTATTTTGGTACTGGGATTATGTCAACCATCGTTATTGTTTAGGGCAAAAAATAGTTGTTTCTACATTTGTTTCACCAGCAAGAACTGTTCCTTTAGGGATGGAGCTTTATTACCGAGGATTTTTACCGGAGCAAAAATTATATCTAGTCCATCTTGCAAAATAGCTTTTTAAAAACGGGTAATTGGGCAGTGGGTTCTGGAAAACCATTTTGATATTTTA
>DAIDIP010000043.1 GCA_027451745.1 Candidatus Melainabacteria bacterium | reverse complement strand
TATTTCTGAAATTGGCAGCACAGCCCTTCTCCATGAAAAAGATCAGTGGAGAATATCACACCCGCTCATAATTGGCCATCATGACATCAGTCGTCTAAGACTTTTGCCAAAGTCCAGTAAATTAGTGTTACGGCAATATCTGCCCATCATGCTATGCCTTGGATAAGGGACTAGTGACGTCTATATCCTAAAATAAAAGAGCTTAGTTAATTAACTAAGCTCTTTTGTAATTTATAGCAGAATTTAGATTACTTGCTCAATTTAACTGCGCAAGTTTGTCCTTCCATTTCTACATTAGCTTTGTAGCCAAATTCTTTGGCTAGATCTTGCATGCAGGATTGGAAACCACTACCCATTTTTTCTTGTTGTTCTGGAGTCAAATTACCAACTTTTTGCATGGCATTCCACATAGCGCATGAGTTGTAAGTTAAAGTAGCAGACTGATCATCGCCTGATACTTCTATTTGACTGCCAAATACATTAGCTTCTGTTTCAGCCATGGCTGTTGCTAACTCTAAAGGAGTTTTGACACCGAGACTTTTTAAATGAGCTACTCTGAAACCTCTTGCAGCTGCTTGGTATTCTTTGATAGCTTCTTCGCCGTATTTTGAAAGAACTTGAAAGGCGGCTAAGCATTGACTGGCTGCTAGAGTTGCTGCTTTTTCTTGTACTTTGCTAACAGGCCAGGTAGCCTTAATAGGAGTTTTAGTTGCTGTTGTCATAGTGTATTTTCTCCATTCTTGTGGGCCATTTTTAGGGATACAGCCATGATCGTAAGTCCTAAAACCAAATAATCGTCAATAGATCAATAACAATTATCATTTGGTCTTTTCAACTACGTTTTTAATTGTGCAGTACGTGGTGTGAAAATGGCTGTAGATAGGACATTCAACTGTTACTGCGATTGTTGAGTTCCGGCTATTTGTGTGGGCTTAAGCTGATTTAAATTGGCGATTGCTAGGCCATTGCTTTTAAGCGAAGCTACAGCCTCAATGAAATTTTCACTTGGAGCGGAAGCTTGAGCCGGGACATTGAAAGTGTCTCGGAAGTATAAATAAGTAAGATGCTGGAATACATTACGGTACTTGGCGCTGGATTTGCCGCATACGCAGCGACAGCCAAGAGTAGTTGGATTTTCTACATCACAATGATGAGCGCCATTTATTTTCACATCGTTGTATGGGAATTTCAGTAATTTAAGATAAGGGACCATGCGAGAGTAATAATTACATAAACCCGGTTCTGCTCTTAAGGAGAGAATATTGACAGGTTTTAGACTGCTCATTAGATCTTTTGTTCTATCCCAAGGAACACCATCCAATGAGCATATTGCATGAATGGGGATATTTGCTTTTTGTGCTTCGAGGATCATTTCCAAACAAACGGCTCCGCCAGCACTGTTGCCAGCTATACCAACGCGAGTTGAATCAATTAAGCCATTAAATGGTGAGGCTTTTGAATTACTTTCTTTTAGAAGCCAACTTATTTGATCCAAAATATCATGGACATTGCGCATACGATTTTGATCGCCAAGCAATATTTTTGTCATGTCCGGAGTAAGAACAGCAAAACCTCTTTGGGCAAAGTATTTAGCGTTGCCGCTGTGTTGATGTCCGGTCATTAAAAAACCGTGAACAAGAACTAGCAGTGGATATGGAGCAGCTGGTAAAACAGAACTTTTTTCTGGCAGATAAAGAGTATAGGTTCTTGTGGTGCCGGATTTGGTGCGCAAGTGTCCGGTCAAAACTTTTACATTATAAATATCATTATCGGGTGCCTGCATTATGCTTGAATCAACGCTCACATTGATTAGAGCCAACCTTTCTTGGTTGGCAAAACTACTTTGTGACGAGCTAAGAAAAAAAATGAACAACAAAAAATAGATAAAGATTGGACGAGCGATTTGTCGATTCAAGTAAGGAATAAGCATGCAATAACGACCAATCTGTTTGGAGATGTCAATAATATGTTGAAGGCAGAAATACTTCAATGGTATTTTAATCAGATATTGCCCTCATTGATTTAAATAATCTAATGACATCTCCATAATTAATCTAGGTTAAGCGGAGTGGCCAGGGAGATTATTTCCTCGATCCTACGAGCTCTCGTTTTTCTGGAAGAGACAATGATTCTCTTCTGCTATTGCGCAAGCTAACAGTGGCTGTGTGAAGTCCAACTAAGCGGGCTACTAATACTGCCAAATAAAGCTGTCCAAATGTAGCTTCTAAAAATGAAAGAGAGCGAGCAACACGGCTTATTGGCACAATGTCTCCGTAGCCGACTGTGGAAAATGTGCAAAAGCTAAAATATACAAACAGAGGATAACGTTCAACATAAGAATTGTATGAGGCTTCCATACTGTTGGTGCTGTCCACGCCGAAGTAATTATTGCGATATGCATTGTGATCCGCCAAACAAATAATCATGTGAAGCATGGCAAAACAAAAACCAGTCAATATGTATACGCAGACCGCTCCACATATTTTGTTGGAAGTGATTGAGCCATTAAATACATCTTGCATTATAATGCAGCAAATGATAACAAAAAATGCAAAAGTAACAGCATAAGCAGCAATTTGAAATCCTGTAGTCTCGAAAGGGGGAACATGATCACAAAAGGCTAATACCCACATCACCCCTGATAAGCAGGCAAGTAAAAAAGCAATAAATGAAATTTTACTCTTGCTCTTCACGGCCAGAGCTGCAGTCAATAAAGAAGCAACCATCATAAACCCAATAGTTACTTTGGCCCAAATAAAGTGTTCAATTAATGGAGCCAAAACTGTTAAGCCCAGAACGCTCCCTAATAGTCCGAAATAATGTTTAGGACTGACGCAGTCAGCCATTTTGTCGGATAAGTTACTACCCATAAGCCTCGCATACAATAAAGAAGTCAAGACATATTTATAGCATGGTTATTGCCCATCTTTATACTAAACTTTTAAAGATTGAAGATAAGTTGACAGAATAAATAATAATTTTGGCAAAAGGGCACGCAGCATTGGCAGAGCCTATAAAAGAAAAGGCAGAATGGATGATGCCAAACTGAATTTATGCAAGCCAGCCAACTAGGCTCGGTCAAATAATTTAGATAATACTGCGCCTGATAAAAAACCACCAACGTGCGCCCAAAAGGCCACTCCACCATTATCTTGGCTAATACCAGCAGCTAACGGTAATATGCCGGTAAATAATTGCATAACAAACCAAAGTCCCAAGAAAAAAACAGCAGGTACTTCTACAGTGCGCGAATAGTATCCCATCGGGACAAGGCTTAAAACTTTTGCTTGAGGATAAAAAAGTAAATATGCACCTAATACCCCAGAAATAGCGCCACTAGCACCGATCATAGCAATGTGAGAACCCGGTGTTATAAATGTTTGAGTTAAGACTGCACATAGCCCAGTGAGAAGATAAAAAATGAGATAACGGATACTGCCCATGCGGTCCTCCACATTGTCACCAAAAATATAGAGGAACCACATATTTCCTACGAGGTGTCCCCAGCCAGCATGTAAAAACATTGAAGATAATACGTGTGTTGCCTCGGCAGGTCCAAGATGAGTGAAAAAGTCTGCAGGTACAAGGCCGTAAGTTTGCAAAAACGACTCTATATTTGAACCAACTGATAGTTCAACTAGAAAAACAAACACATTCAAGCCTATAATCAGCCAGGTAATTATAGGCACGCTTTGCGATTCGATATTATCCCTGATAGGAAACATTGTTCAATCTCATTTGAATGGTGGTCTTTATCATAAAACAATGGGACGGAGTGTTTGAAGATTAAATTTAGATGCTATTATTTAAGGCACTTACGTGAATAGTGTCGCTGTGTCCATATCTCAGTGTATAGGATATGTTTTTAAAACGACAAGTGGATAAGCTAACCAAATTTTTTGTGGCTTGTTCTAGGCAAAGTTATAAACCTTATCAAATAGGGCTTGCTGTTGTATTGGGTTCTTTGTTGAAATTGGTAATTGTTCCAATAAGCTTAGTTATTATAGGAAGATGGTTGGATTTGGTTTTTTCATTAGGCACTCTGTTCTCACAACAGAGAATGGTGGCCCCAACCGCATTGGCATTTTGTCTTGGACTAGTATGGATGCTTTGGTCAATTTGGATGCAGCATATTTATGGACAAGGGACTTCTTTTCCGTTGGTGCCAACAAAAACTTTATTGGTATCAGGGCCTTATAAATATACGCGTAATCCAATGGCTTTTGGTGCCATATTCTGGTTATTGGGATGGGCGTTTCTTGCCAATAGTCCTATGGCGCTTGTTGGCGTTGTTATTTTTTTTACTGTCATTATTACTTATATAAAACTAGTGGAAGAAAAAGAATTAGAAGAACGATTCGGAGAAGAATACTTGCTCTATAAGCAGCATACTCCGTTTATTATTCCTCGTTTGATAACGCGAAGATAATTATAGTGTTTTGAGGCACTTTATATGGTGCCGAAATTATAAAAGAACGTTTGAGCTAAATTCTTTAGTTGTTTATTGTGAGTCAACGCGACGAACAGGAATAATTTTTGTTGGATCTAAAAAATCAAATTGGAATTTTTTGGCGATGCTTTCGTCAAAAACTGCATACTTAATTCCCATTCAGGATAATTTCCTTCTTTCTTTGATAGCGTTCCATAAATTATGACGATGGAAATCAGGATCGGCACCATTTATTTTCATGTGGCATGCCACTATCGGGACCACCTTTAGCAGCATGGATTAAATGTTGTCAAAACAGATAAATTTGATCCACTGGATTGATGAGTTTCGCCACCGTTGTCCACATTAGCCGTAAGCTGGGCAAGAACTTGTGTTTTTTTATCGCTAACATTGATTGAATGATTGTTTAGTTTCAACATCACTGACGGAAAAATTTAATGAGCACTGTTAATGTGGTAACTAGGGTAAGGAACGAGGTGTCTGAACTTCTAATCATGGTCATTGCCTTTATTTGCTCAAATATGAGAGTTCATCATAGTTACAAGTGTGAGGATAAAAACTATGACAAATTAAAAAAAATTAACACCAGTTAATTAATCGCTCTGTTTGATTCTATTAAATGGCCAGTTCTATCTATTCACTTGTCTGGTCTAGTCATTAACGATTCTAAATTGGCAATAGCTAAATATTATTCTGTGCACAATTTCTTCACATAGAGTTGATACAATCGCTACATGATCCAATGTCTTAATTCTCGATTGTTCCTCAGAACAGCAATGTTTTGTCTAGTGATGCTAGTGAATTTATTAGCTGTATCAGCAAACGGAATTCCGGCTGATAATTCTGGACAGAAAAATACAGATCAAGATTTATCTCAGTTAGAATACAGATTTTTTGAACACGATTACAAAAAAGACAGCGAATCTGATCGCCTCAATCGGCTAGAGAAATTTATTTTTGGTTCCTCTAGATCAGGTTCAGTAAACAAGCGGCTACAGCGTATATTAGCCGCCGTTCCCAATCAAGCTTCTAGTAATACCAAGCCAGAACTCAGCAAAGACACAGAACTTCAAACAGAAAATCCTATTTCAATGCCGCAGTTCTCATCTAATGAAACTGCTCAGTCTAGCCCTGCTACTGTCAATCAAGAAACACAGACAGAATCAACAACAAACAAGAGCGTGCCAGATCAAGACTCGGTGTCTGAAAACCACCAAAATGAGGACTTGGATAGTCCATTTGATTACACCTGTTATCCGCGAGTCAACGCCTTGGAGAAAGAATTACTTGGGCGTACATACACCGATGATAGTTTGACACAACGCTTGAGTCGATTGGAAAAAAAAGCATTTGGTAGTCCGTCAAATAATTTAGACCTTTCACAGCGGGTTAACTTATTGGATGAATATGCAGACAGACATGATTTGTATGGAGAGCGCTCGGAAGATAGTACACAAGCAAGCAAATTATCCTCTAATTTTCGCAATACGGATAATTTCAATTCTGGAACGAACAACCAGGGAACTAACACAAGTCTGCCTCCTTCTTCATCTATGACTACTACAATTGCTCCCAATAGTGTTATCAACACAAGTGCTAATCAAAACGTAGCAGCATTTCCTCAAACAGCTCCATTCATTGGCAGCGCAAATGAATTAGTAGCGATGATGGAGGCTCAGATATTTGATCACACATATCCTAACCGACCCTTATCTGTTAGGGTCAAGATGCTCGAAAAGCGAGTGTTAAAGGAAAACCATGAAAAGCAAAATCATAAGGCTAATTTATCCGACAGAGTAGCCAAACTCTGGGATACTTTGCACCCTTTAGATAAAGCAGAAATTTCATCTGTTATATCTGGCATTAATCAAACGCCCAGCTCGAACGCATATACCGATAAGCGGTTGGGAACGGGGCATACTGTTTCTTATAGAAACAAAACTGGTCATCACTCCTGGTTACATAAGCTAGCAAGCGCAGTAGGGACTGTGGCTGTAGGAGTAGCAGAGGGTGCTGCTACAGCTATGTCATATTCGGGCTATGGATACGGAATGGGCGGATACGGAATGGGTATGCCTGGCTATGGATACGGAATGGGCGGATACGGAATGGGTGGATATGGAATGGGCGGATACGGAATGGGTGGATATGGAATGGGCGGATTCTGGTAACTTGCTGGACTGCCGCCGTTCATTTTCTGACCTCTATGACCAAGGGCTATGTTCGAGACCTCAGTTCCATTTTTTCGAGAAATTCTGAAAAGGAAAATGCAATATGTTGTGGTTCGTCATCATCTTCAAATTCACTTTTCCACAAAACGATTTCATACTCAGAATCCCGCGCATGACTTAAATTGAAGCAAAATATGTTACCTTCGTAATCATCAGCAAAAGGCAAAAGATCACCGCTTAAGACCAAAGAAATGTACTGTGTGCAGACAGTCACTTGTTCCATGAAATTGGCAAATGTTTCATCTTCACTAGTAATACTGTATATCCGGACATGTCTAAAATTGCCGCCACCCAAATTTTGCATAAATTGAACGTATTCAGACGGAAATGTAGCTGCTAACTCTTCCTCAAGTTCTCTAATATCATCTTCGAGAACACCACCAGGATATGCATTATTAGGATCGCTCGAAAGAAGCGAAATGAGCTCTTGGAATGATTCGGCGGGGTTATCTTCGTCAAATATCCTAGTCATGTTTTGGACCTATTCATGCTGCTATTGCAGAGCGATTTTATGATCTGTATGATTGTACATGAGTTCCAATGCGGTATTGAAATAAGTCGGCAAATTTGTAAATTTTACTCTTATGTATATTGTCTTTGTAAATCTCTGGGCGATAAAACCAGTTCAAGCAATGGAAGCTCAAGGAAATTAAATATCAGAATCAAGTGTATCGAATCCTTTGTGGGTAGAATGGCATAATAAATTCAAACTTGCTGATGAAGAATTGAAATTAGGCAAATATTCTGAATCTGAAAAATCTTTATCTGCTGCTTTGTCGATTGCTTGTACAATTATTGCTGTTTTTTCCTGTATTCGTGTTTTTAGTACCAACTTAGTTTTTGCTCGACGTGATCCACCGACGGTTGTATTAGCTATGGTAGCAATAATAATTGTGTTTGGAGTGGCTTATTATTTCTTTGATGTACTGGCGAAAAATTTATCTCAAATAGAACAGTAAAAAAAACTAGCAAAAGATCTCAGCTGAATATATTATGAATAGTCTCTGACTATTAACTCCTAACAAGCTTCAAATATTTGTAAGTGGTTAGTTCACAACAGGATGTAAATGATAGAATAATACTTAGTCTTGGGCTGGAGTCTGCACAAGATGAATTAAAAATGTGTTGGCAGATTTATGCAGGATCCGGTAAGTCAGATATATAAAACATTAGGCTCAGAACAGCCGATTTACAAATTGGTTGATGAATTTTATTCAAGAGTCGAGCAGGATTCGGTCTTACGTCCTTTGTATCCCGAGGATCTGATGGCACCAAAGCGACATTTGGCTATATTCCTGGTTCAAAGATTTGGAGGGCCGACAACATACAGTAATGAGCGCGGTCATCCGCGCATGAGAGCTCGACATATGCCTTTTAAGATAGGTGTGAAAGAAAAAGATGCCTGGATGGCAAATATGATTGTGGCACTAAGTACAGTGCCTGAATTTAAAATGCATATTCCCTTGCTCCAAGAATATTTTGAAGAATTTGCTACGTTTATGATTAATCAACCTCATTAAAGACAGCCTTCATAGCCAATGAATTTTAAGTGAGCATAAGCATCTATTACTTCGTTTCATTCGTGAATTACATGATCAATTGATGCATGATGCTAGATCTACATATTTTTCCAATCCAGGACAATTTAGAACAACTCAAAACTGGATAAAACTTATACAGATATATTTATGGAATAAAATAAGGTAGTCTAATTGTTTTGTTTAATCATAAGGGTGGTGTAGGGAAGACCACTCTAACCATAAACATAGCCGAAGGGGTTCAAAATGGAGCTTATTCGGAGAGATATTAAAGCTGGTGGAAGCATGTTTTATTGCATGATGAACGATGCCGGAATGAAAATGTATGGACGAGCCGAATATTTGAAAATCGAAAAACTAAATTGCATTGTTTATAAACAGCAATTCTGTAACGAAAATGAGAAAGTGTTGCGCAAGCCTACTTTCTTTCATAATATTCGCTAATTAGTTTATCCAACAATTGAATTCCATAAGCGGTGGCTCCCTTTGGACAGGTATCCAATTCTTTTTTGGACCACGCCATTCCGGCAATGTCTAAATGTGCCCAGGGAGTGCCAGGTTTAATAAAGCGCTGGAGAAATTGGGCCGCCACAATGCTGCCAGCTTCGCTGTCCGAACCAAGATTTTGTACATCGGCAATTTCTGAATTAATTTGTTTGTCGTATACTTCTGCTAATGGTAAACGCCAAACTTCTTCTCCACTCTTTTTTCCTGCTTCAAAAATTTGATTTGCTAATTTATCATCGTTTGAAAATAACCCGGCGCGCGATGTGCCTAAGGCTGTAACGATAGCTCCAGTGAGCGTTGCCAGATCAATGACTAACCGAGGTTTGAAATTTGTTTGCGCATACCATAGAGCATCGGCAAGAACAAGACGACCTTCGGCGTCAGTATTGAGTACTTCTATTGTTTGTCCAGACATAGAATGCAATATATCTCCTGGTCTAATAGCATCGCCATCTGGCATGTTTTCTACAAGACCAATTACTCCTACGACATTTATTTTGGCTTTGCGTTTTGCTAGTGAGTATAGAAGTCCAGTAACAGCAGCTGCTCCTGCCATATCCCGTTTCATCATTCCCATGCCACTTGCTGGTTTGATGCTAATACCACCGGTGTCAAAACAAACACCTTTGCCAACAAAGGCTAATGGTTCTATTTTTTGTCCTTTTATTTTGCTGCTTATACCGCTCCATTGCATTACTACTAATTGGGATTCGCGCACTGAACCTTGTCCAACACCAAGTAGAGAATTCATGCCGAGCTTTTTCATTTCAGCTTCGCCAAGAACTTTTATTTTTATTCCTAATTTTGCAAGTTTTTTGCATTCGTTTGCAAATGCTTTGGGATAAAGAACATTAGCTGGTTCAGTTATAAGATTTCGAGCCAGATAAATACCCTCAGCAAGTGAATTGAAATGTTTATAGGCAGCTATTGCATTTTTAGCGCCCTTCATGGCAATGGTGAAAGATTCAAAGGTTGGTTTGTTTTCTGCTTTTTGCTTAGTATGATATTTGTTAAAGCGATAGGATTTTAGTTGTGCTCCAAAGCCGATTTTTGTTGCTGTCTCAATAAGGTTTATGTTGCCGGTTTTAGGCAGATCGAGTACCAGCGTGGCAGTCTTGACGCCCAGTACATTTATTTTATCCACAAGCATTCCGCCTAGATTTAATGCATCTAGCTTCTTGAAATCGGCTGGTTTGCCGATACCAATAAGTGAAATATGCCCACAACCTTGAATGCCAGGTACGCTTAAAAATTGTTTCTTCTTGCCGGCAAATTTGCTATCTGCTATTGCGCGTGCCATAATGCCACCAGCTTTCTTATCCAAAGCCATTAGGGCTTGAGGGAATTTTTTGTCTTCGCCGATAAGAAAAAGCAGAGGGCTTGCTTTAGGTAATTTGGTGGAAATCTCCAAAAAGCTAATATGCATGTGTGATCCTTGATTGGTTTGTTAGAAAAGGGTAAGTGACTTCTAAAAAACAGTATATCGCTGTTGCTCTTTAAGACAACGTCTGAGATTTGTTAGATCAGCATTTCGGCGGCGTCAGCAAGTATTGTTGGATTACCAATAATCTCTATGGTCTTTTCTCTGGCAGTTGATCCTCTAAGTATGTGCACAGAACTTTTTGGAACATTGAAATATTTGCTGAGTAGTTTGATCACTGCTTCGTTTGCTGCTCCATCAATTGCTTTTGCTGTAATTTTAACCTTTAAGCGATTGCCATGTTGACCTATAAATTTATTCTGACTTGTTCCTGGCTGAACAAGCAGATCAATAGTTATACCGGTTGACTGCACTTTAATAATAGGAGTTTTCAATTCTTGAATTCTGTGCTAAAGGTGAAATTGGTTTATCGGCGCTAGATACTGCAAATTGTACACGCTTACAATATCGTTCTAAAGAACGCTTTGTGCTATGTAGTACAGCAAAGTTCATGACTGTTGCAGCAATTCTTAAGCAAAGTATGCTCGATAAACATTTGCTTGATGAAAAAATAGCTTATAAAAAAGAAGAGTTGGGGAACGTATTCTCCTGAAACGGTTGGGTTGTTGGAGATAAAACTGGTACGGGCGATTACGGCACTACGAATGATGTAGCTATCATCAATTTGTATAAATTGATCGAAAGATTTATACAAACCCTGTAAAGAAGTATCTAGTTTGAGCGCCTCACTAGGACGTAATACAATGACCTAAAACTATAATTGTTACTGGGGCATTCTGTTTCCAAAATTCTATATCGTTTGAAAGGTTGTATGGCGGATCGAAATATTGCAAAACCTGTTGTGATGATAACCGGAGCAGCAGGGAGCTTTGGTAAAGAGTTAGCACGGCGATTTCGTGAGAATGGATACCAAATTTTGCGACTACTAGAACGATTCCTAAGCATGCGGAATCAAAAGATGTTTGGCATGTATTAGATGTCTCTAGCTATAGACAATGTGCAGAAGCAATAGCTGCAGGATTTGAACGATTTGGACATATTGATGTGCTAATTAATAATGCTTCTGCTTACACTGGGGGCGTTACGATAGCTGATATTTCTAAAGAAGATATTGACACTGAATTGGATGTTACTTTGAGAGGAGCGATATACCTTAGCAAAGTTTATGTTGAACATGCGCGAAAACAAAAATCTGGAAAAATCATTTTCATTTCTTCAATTGCAGGTTTAGCTGCAGAGCCAGGATGTGCTGACTACAGCGTGTATTCAGCAGCAAAAGCAGGGATGATTAGATTTGCCGAATGTCTCAATGAAGATATTCAGCAATTTGGCATGCAAGCTTATGTTGTGGTGCCTTGTAGTATGCGGGACACGAATAGCGAAGTAGAGTTGGCTGCTCAGAATAGTATCTCGTGTGTAAACCGGTGAAAATAGCCCCTTGGAGCAATAATTATTTTGCCCCGTTGCCAAGGATGATGTATTGGGTAATC
>DAIDIP010000042.1 GCA_027451745.1 Candidatus Melainabacteria bacterium | reverse complement strand
TTAGTCAGTTTTATGAAATATGACCTTGGTTATATTGATTTAGAGGAAAAAGCATTGCAACCCTTAGAAAATCCTTTACGAAATCCGCATTAGCTTTTGTAATCGGATGGCTAATAATATTGCTAATCTTTTTTCGTCAACTCGATTATCGCCACATGTGATAACTAAAACAGCTTCGCCTGTGTCTGCTGTTTTAAAAATTAGAGACTTGGCTATTTGCTTCACTTCACAGCCGATAGCATTAGCTGCTTCGATCTGATGATGGGTATTTTAAGTAGATTTAATTACGAGGAGTTTATAAAACTGACTAATATTTTTGTATAGCAGCAACCATGTATGGTGCTTTAGCCTGTGCTTCGCGATGATATGATGAATTTAGGTATAGTAATTCACCTAATATAGAGTGTGCGCCTATGTCTGAAGAAAGTAACACAATTAAGGAAGTAAACGCAGCAGGCTTCAAAAGAAGACGTTCAGCACTGGACAGCAGTTATACTGCTCTCAAATATGTCAGCGGATTGCAACGCAAACAGTTTCGAAAATCAGACAAGATAACTGATATCACTGTCTGTGTGAGTCTTTTATTAGCCACACTGCTAATTTTTTGTCCACCATTTTTACTTAAACCACAACTTATTGTTGTACTTGATCTACTGTTACTTGGCACCATCATTACTTTTATAATGAAGCGCCTTGGCATTCTTATTACGCTGTCTGAACGTCAGGCTGTTTTGGTCTGGGATTTGTTAGTAGGGTCCTTAGTGCTGGGCGTATTATTATGTTTAAACAGCTTATTTGTTATCAACTATGTTTCTAATATAACAACCAAATTTTAATTTGGTTGTGGGTTAGCGCACAAGCTGAACTAAAGAACGTGCAGTATTCTCGAAAATCAAATTCAATTCTGACAATTGAGTAGCCTGATAATAAGTGGCGCCATTTCCTGAAATTCCTGCAATACCGCCAGTACTGGGGTCTGAATTTTGGTCAGTTAAAATGGCTGTTTGCGATGCTTGCAAGCTTGGTACCAAGCATAAGCCTAAACAATAAACCGGAATCCCCAACGCTTTAGCTGCCGAAGCTTCAGTTCTCGCATCTGTGGAAGGATTTCCACCTAAACTAGATACAGTAGGGAGTCCGTCAGTAAATAAAACAATGGCCTTTGTGCTCCCGGCCCTTGTTAGTCCTAAACCACCTGATGATGTACTATTCATTTGATTGATAGCAGTTTTTAGAGCTCCGGCGATATCGGTTCCTCCATAAGCAAGAACCGATTGAATAGAAGTATTCACCGTAGAAAAATTACTATAGGCGGGGCCTGAAGTGGGATTTAGATTTATAGTTGGATTTGGTGGCAAGGGCGATAACGGATCACTTGGAAAACCATTAGAAATATAAGAAGATGATTGATCCGTGATGTTTCCTATCGAACTCCCCGAATCTGGTCTGACCGTGGAATTGGCAGAACTCCCTGGACTGCTGCTAAAAGTTACTAAGCCGAAATGCACGTCACAATCATTATTCATAATCGTAAAAAAGTTCTGGGCCGCTGATATAGCATCTGCAATAGGGTGACGTAGCACATTAGCTGCTTGCAAATAAGCTTGATAATAACCCGTTTTGGGCGTGATTCCCCAGGTGGTATATGGTACACCAGCAGCAGTAGCTACCGTAGTGGACTCTAAATTGCCTCGGGCCGCTTCAACCAAACAACCAATATTGTTGACTGGGAAATTATAAGCAGCTCCTGCATAATTTACAGTGATGCCACTAGAAAATGTATTTGTACCATCTATGTTTACTACTACATCCGTAAATCTAGTTGTCATTGAGCTTGGAGCAATAGCATTATAGTTTTGACCGCGAGCTGCGCTACTAAAAGTATAAGCTCCATTTGATCCGTAACTGTTATCCAGTCCTTGTGGGAATGTAGCATTAACAGCTGTGCCCGTTGAACTTGTGGCTTTAAATGCGGTGTATAAAGGACCTTGATTGATAATGCTATAAGCATTCAAGCTGCCGTTACTGTATCTGTCAACTATTGAAATTGGTGTGAAATCGTCCATTGATGCTGAAATATCAAAACATAGTACAAGATCAAGCATCGGCAAACCACCGTTCGAGGTTGCAGCAGCCACATACGACGAACCCAAGCCGACAAATTTTTGAAATATTGGCACAAAGCCAAATGCTCCAGTAACTTGTAAGATTTTTCCATTAGTACTGCCTAAATTAACAGCTTGCCTGGTCACTGGATCAAGAAATTGGAAGTATACACTTGCCTGATTCCCTGATGGTTGCAAGGGATAAGTCGAAGATTGGGTTGTATTGGCTAAAGACTGCCCTAAAATGCTATTGTTTTTAAACATATTCAGGGCAGTGGCCATTGCTGCGTTTTGTGTGGTGGTAGGGTCGGTTGTATTGGAGCTAGCAATAGTTGCTGCCCCGGCTAACGCAGCACTCTCAACACATGCTTGTAGCTGTTGATGAACGAGACAATAGCGAGCTATTTCAAAACCAAGTAGAGCTAACGGACCTAGCAGTACTATACTCAATACCAATGCTAAAACAATAAATGATTGTCCGCTTGGTCTGCGAACGGTAGTTTTCAAAAATATTGTATTCTTAGCGCGTATATAATTAACCATAGAATTTCATCCTGATAATTGGATAGGTATAGCGACGAATAAACTGGATGTTTCCAGCTGCCACATAAACCGCACTGCCAAACAAAATAGGGGCCGGTATTTTAATATTGACTGAAGTTGTTACCGTTACATAAGAAGACTGATTTGCCGGTGGGCTTCCGGCATAATCGTTATAAACAAAATTAGGTGAGGTTTGAGAGACTAATATTGGTTGGCTTATGAATATGCCGTCAGTTGCATGAACCTTTAATTGTGTTTGTGCTGCTGTCAACGCGCTGGCGGAATTATTTTGTTGAGCAGCTGCTCTAGCTGCATCGCGACAGGCTTGATCATTTAAAAACATGCCTAAGGTTATGAGAGTCAGATCCAGCCCCAGCCCCGTAAGTATTATCATTACTAAAAAGGCAACCGAGATTTCAATGAAAGCGCTACCTGTATTTCTATAATTTCCATGATTTGGTTTTTTTATCATAGGGCTCATTCCTGGGTTCTTATTGAGTCAATCCTTGAGTGTTTTCAAAAAAAGAATCTGCTTTTGCCTGCACAGATAAAGGACTAGTGAGCCCTGGAATATCGCCAAAAATTCCTTTGGACGGATAGATCATCAGAGGATTGATGCTCGCCTGCGCTACTATTTCAAGATTATATGCATTTGCACTTGTATCAGCAGGAGCTGCTAATGGTGTAGTTTGTTTAGTGCATGATGAACTGTTTAAAGGACAGATAACTATATAACTGTCTACGCGATTTAAAGTAATGCCCGAATAAGTACTTAGGGTTTGCTTTAAATTCTGGCTAACTAAAGTGGTGGCAGATGGCTCTGAACTAGAAGTATCTGTGCTAAAACTTCTACATTGTGAGGCTGAAGCAGCCGTTGAGTAAACAGCACTCATTAACAATGAATATCTTAACCCTAATGACCCTAACATAATTAAGGGTAAGGTAAAGAACATAAATGTGATCCATAAAATAGGACCTATCTCGGCTACTAAATAGCCGGTGTTTTGTTTTCTATTCAACAACAACATGATGAACTACCTGAACGAAATGATGGCTCGTTCGTAAGTCCTACAGTAAAATATCCGCCAGTTCAATTATTTCACTTGCACAGTGAGTTAGGGAAGGGAATTAGTTTAAATCGTGCTATTCAGACGAAAATGTCAAGCATATGAGACATATACTTGGGCAGTACAAGCATATAAATGGCTTAAAATCAGCCTTTATAGTGATCTGATTTCTGATTGCAGCGACTTAGCGTTTAGCCTTTTTTGATAATCGTTTCGGCGATATTGGTTGGTACTTCTTCATAATGTTCGAATTCCATTACGAAAGTACCTTGTCCTTTTGTCTTATTACGAATATCTGTGGCATAACCGAACATTTCAGATAATGGTACAAGTGCTTTCACTTTAGATTGTTTATCTATGGTTTCCATACCTTCAATACGTCCACGTCTACTGGATATGTCACCAATAGCGTCTCCCATAAATTCTTCAGGTACTTCCACTTCAACTTTCATAACTGGTTCAAGCAATACAGGTTTACCCTTCATAAAGCCTTCTTTAAAAGCCATAGATCCAGCAATCTTAAATGCCATTTCTGAAGAGTCAACATCGTGATATGAACCAAATACTAGTGTGGCACGTAGGTCTATAACTGGATAACCAGCTAAAACACCGCCTGCCATTGCTTCTACAACACCGTCTTCAACAGCTGGAATGTATTCTTTAGGAATGACACCACCAACAATTTTATTGACGAATTCAAAACCAGTGCCTGGTTCAAGAGGTTCAAGTTCAAGCACAGCATGTCCATATTGACCACGACCACCAGATTGGCGAATAAATTTACCTTCTTGCTTAACTTTGTTGCGCATAGTTTCACGATAAGCAACTTGTGGTTTGCCTACATTGGCTTCTACTTTAAATTCACGCAATAATCTGTCGACAATAATTTCTAAGTGCAATTCACCCATACCAGCAATAATTGTTTGGCTGGTTTCTGGATCTACGCGTACTTTGAAAGTTGGATCTTCTTCAGCTAACCGGCCTAAAGATACACCCAATTTTTCAGAATCAGCTTTTGTTTTTGGTTCAATAGCCACAGAGATAACTGGATCTGGGAATTTCATTGATTCCAATATAATTGGTGATCCTTCAGCACAAAGTGTGTCACCCGTAGTTGTATCTTTCAAACCTACAGCAGCAACAATGTCTCCAGCATATGCTTCTTGAACATCTGTTCTTTGATCAGCTTGTAATTGCACCAAACGGCTTATGCGTTCGCGTTTGTCTTTAGTGCTATTCAACACATAAGAACCAGCTGTAAGGGTACCGCTATAAATACGCAAGAATGTGAGTTTACCTACAAACGGATCAGTCATAACTTTGAATGCCAGAGCTGCAAAGGGCTCGTTCTCATCGCAGCCTCTAGTTAATTCTTCACCATGGGCATCCCAACCTTTAACCGACTCTACATCAACTGGAGATGGTAAATAATCAATAATGGCATCTAATAATGGTTGTACGCCTTTATTTTTAAAGGCAGATGCGCAAAGTACTGGAATAATTTGGTTTTGACAAACTGCCTTACGTAAAGCTGCTTTCAATTCAGCAACACTTATTTCTTGACCTTCTAGATATTTACTCATTAGAGCATCATCTGTTTCGACAACAGCTTCTTCTAATTCTTTTCTGTATTTTTCAGAAATTTCTTGCATGTCGGCCGGAATAGCCACTTCTCTAATGCTCTTACCCAGAGGGTCGTTTTCTTCATATAGATAAGCTTTACGGTCAATCAGATCGACCAAGCCTAAAAATTCCGATTCAGCACCAATTGGTAATTGAATAGCATGAGCATTTGCTTTTGCTGTGGTCATACCAGGCAAATTTTCTTTTACTTGACTTAAAACGCGATAAAAATCAGCACCTTGACGGTCCATTTTATTGACTAAAACAAGACGAGGCACTTTATAACGATTGGCTTGTTTCCAAACTGTTGTTGTTTGAGGTTGTGTACCAGCTACAGCACAAAGAACAATTACAACACCATCTAATACACGCATTGAACGTTCTACTTCTACAGTGAAGTCAACGTGTCCAGGCGTATCAATTAAATTGATGCGCTTACCTTTCCACTGGCTGGTAATCGCAGCAGCAGTAATTGTAATACCGCGTTCTTTCTCTTGGGCCATCCAGTCGGTAACTGATGTGCCTTCGTGTACTTCACCCATACGGTGAATCAAGCCAGAGTAAAACAAAATACGCTCAGTGCAGGTTGTTTTACCTGCGTCGATGTGGGCGGCAATGCCCATATTTCTAATTTCTTCAAGAGGTACTGTACGATTACTCACTTTTTTCTCATTTCCTTTTTCAGCTGGCTTTTTATTTTGTTCAGTAACTGTTTCCATAGCGTTATTTCCCATAATCCGTACTTGATAACAACAGATCGGCCAGATGTCTATCTAATAAATAAAAGGCAAATCTTTTAATAGCGATAATGTGCAAATGCTTTATTAGCTTCTGCCATTTTATGTGTTTCGTCTTTTTTGCGTACCGAAGCGCCAGTACCATTCGAAGCATCCAATAATTCACCAGAAAGTCTTTCAGCAAAAGTGCGTCCTGGACGTTTCCGACTATTTGTAATTAACCACTGGGCAGCCAATGCCATTCCGCGTGATTGTTTTACTTCCACTGGAACTTGATAAGTAGAACCGCCTACCCGTCTTGCTTTAACTTCGAGTAACGGTGTGACATTCCTTACTGCTTTGTTGAATACATCAACAGGATCTTGTTGCTTTGTACGTTCTTTGACCAGTTCCAGAGCCTCATAAAATGCTTTTTGCGCCACACTTCTTTTGCCGCGTTGCATCATACGATTAACAAAACGCTGCACCATTTGACTATTGAACACTGGATCTGGATTTAAAACTCGCTTTTCAGCAACATCTCTTCGTGGCATAACAAATTCCTTGTATTAATTCTTTCTACTTCTTAGCAGGAGCTTTACCGGCGGCTCCTTCTTTAGGTCTCTTAGCACCATATTTAGAACGACTCTGCATACGATCTTTCACTCCAGCAGTATCAAGTGTGCCTCTAATAATATGGTAACGGACACCAGGAAGATCCTTTACCCGACCGCCTCTAACTAAAACCACAGAGTGTTCTTGCAAATTGTGTCCGACACCGGGGATATAAGCAGTAATTTCTTGTCCATTTGTAAGACGCACACGGGCAATCTTACGTAAGGCAGAATTTGGTTTCTTAGGTGTTTGTGTTTTAACCTGCGTGCAAACCCCTCTGCGTTGGGGGCAAGACTTTAGTGCAGGTGATTTAGTTTTATAGCTGGCTTTCGCTCTTTCTTGGCGAATAAGCTGATTAATTGTCGGCAATTTAAACTCCCTAATCGGAAAACCCAATGGCAAAACTAGCAGTGCTTTAGCTATGTTAACAAACTGATTCAAAGAATTTTTTGAAAAATCAGCCTAAGCACAGATAACGAGAATAGCTATAATAACTAGCTGCCAGGATGAAAGTCAACGCATGCACGCCTTATGCAAATGGATATTGCAATCTTAACAATTTATTTGTGTTGCTGATAAGGCATATTTATTGCAGGCTTAGCTATTCCAGGCAATGTCACAGTGGTGTCTAGCTTCAATGATCGTTTCTTAGCCCGGAGCCAATGCTCCTTTACCATAAGTAAAAATTCTCCCTGTTTTTGCCAGCCAAGTTCTTCTAAGACTTCACCAGCGACCGCTTGATAATCATATGATTTAGCAATAATCATCCCTTTCATTTTGAGTCGCTCAATTGCTTGCATTGCATAACTGACGGCTTCTTTAGCCAGATGCTGCCAACCAGGATGAATAATAAAGTCAACGTGAAAATCGCCAGCTCTGTGAGTGGAAACTTTAATGGCTGCAGTTAGGACATTGCGTTCACTGTTATGGGCTACCCAGTACCAATTTTTGCGTTTGATTAACTGTTTGATAGAATTAGCCGACCAATCATTAGGACTGGATTCGATTACAAAGTCTTCCACTTTATAAGAGTAGACTGTTCGTAAATCTGAGGGCAAAGAGTCTTGAAATAATTGATAAAGAGCACCTTGGTCTTCGACTTTAGCCCATCTAAAAATTGCCTCTTCTTGGCTGTTATTCACTTCACCACGATCACTTGGCATTTGATAATGCATTACGTGTGCAGCTCGTCTAAAACCAAGACCACCTAATAAAGCCATGGCGCCAGAATTCTGGTAGTGAATTTCCATTACAAAATGACTTACCCCCTGGCTACCAAAAAGAGCAAAAATATATTGCATAAGTTTTTGGGCAAGTCCACATCCACGGTGATTAGGGTGCACAACCAAATGATTTATTCGCCAGCAAGTATTTGCTTTGCCTAGACTTGTTACAGATATTAATCCTAAAACTATGCCATTCTCTTTTGCTACATATATAGCTGGAGCTAGATGATAACGACAAGGTAGCCAATGCTGCCAAAAACACAGTCCACTGCCAAACAACTTTTCTTCAGCACAAAAAGCTTCATAAGGCATTAATTCGTCTTGATGACGCAACAGAGCGCGCACCTGTGTTGAATCGGTAGCTAAATATGGCTCTATCTTTATCATGATTTTATGCAGACAAATGCTTTATCTAAAGCCAATCATAACATCAAAAATACGGCTAAAATAGGTATCCACACAACAAGACAAATGCGGACCAAGTCTTTTAAGACTTATGTTGCCGAGAATGTAAACTACTCATAATAGCTAAAGTCCAAATCAAAGAAAATGTCCAAAGTCAATAAACCAGCAAAGCCGAAAGATTCTGAAGCACCAAAGAATAAGTTAGTCGCTGACAATCGCAAGGCACGACACAATTATGAAATATTAGAAGTGCTAGAAGTAGGAATTGCTTTGACAGGTACTGAAGTGAAAGCTTTAAGGCAAAACAAAGCCAATCTGCAAGACAGTTTTGCCAGAATCGAGGATGATGAAATCTGGCTTTATCGATGCCATATCTCTCCTTATGATTTTGGCAATCGATTTAATCATGAACCGACAAGAAAAAGGCGTCTACTCCTTCATCGTCGACAAATCAATAAACTAAAAGGCCAAACTCAAGAGAAGGGACTTACCTTGGTGCCATTGAAACTTTACTTTAAAGGTAATTGGGCAAAGGTTGATTTGGCGCTAGCAAGGGGGAAACAGTTGCACGATAAACGACAAGCTATTTCCAAGCGTGAAAATCAAAGAAACTTGGAAAGAATAGCCAAAAGCAGACGATAGAATAAGTATTGACCGATAATCAGAAAAAGGAGAACGCAAGAGTGACTTTAAGTAATGCTGATGAAAGTATAATGAACAGATCGTCATTTTATATAGATCGCATCGGCAAATGGGTAGTTTCATATAGACAATCACTAGGTTTGTTTTTGTTATTTACTGCCTTGTTTTTCTGCCTTTTTATCTCTTCTCCGTATGCTTTTGCCGGATCACCGGTTGCTGTTTTAAGAAGCGCTTCTAATCAACAAGAATATCAAGAGCAAAGCGTTGGCAACTTTGACGAAGATTGGGCAAGTCTGACACGTACCCTTGGTGCGGCAAATGTATCTTATGAAGAAATATCTGATGGGGAAGTAACAATGGGACAGCCCCGTATTGGTGGCTACAAAGTGATCATTGTTCCCTTGCTTGTTGATTTGCCTCTGACAGTTGTGAATGCCCTTGATCAGTATCAGAAATTAGGTGGGCGCATTTTGATTACTGAGGCTGGTGGTA
This sequence comes from Candidatus Melainabacteria bacterium, assembly GCA_027451745.1. Classification (GTDB taxonomy): domain Bacteria; phylum Cyanobacteriota; class Vampirovibrionia; order Obscuribacterales; family Obscuribacteraceae; genus JABDBL01. The sequence continues at coordinate 2,257 of DAIDIP010000042.1, read as the reverse complement.
ATGCTGGTAAAGGTGCCAAACAATTGGAACAAATGGCAGGTGTTGTAGGACTAAGAAATATCAATATCACTGAAAAGCGTAAAATCGACTGGCCAAATGCTCCGCAAAAAATCAATACTGATGAATTTCCTGTTGGTTGTGATTTAACTGATTTTACTCCAAGCACCGAGTCCACAATTCTTGCTCGTTGGCAGGATTTGACTGGAAAAGATCTAGGTCCAGCTATTAGTCGGCTTGGAAATTGTCTTTTCATTTCTTGGTCACCAGCTTTACAGGGTTCTATATCAAGTAATTCAAGCCTGATATCGGCCGGGTTGGAAAATCTTTCTCCTGGTGTTTCTCAGCAAGCAGCAGTACAGATTAGCTTTGCTGAATATGAAGGTTTTAGACAAGAATTGGAATATTTACTCAAAAGAACTGATGAAGCGATTAAAACAGCTAAACAAGCCGATCTAGCTGTAGCTTTTAAACTTATCCAAGAACGTTATGATTCAGCTGTCAAAAACTCGACACTATTCGACGAAGCTTACAGAGACAGAAGATTCTTTGATGCCGATCAATATTTGCAAGCCGCTAGGCAAGATTATGCTTTAGCCTTTGCTATGGCTATGCCAACTCGACCAGTTGAAGCGCGCAATATTTGGCTTGATCGTGGCACTATTCTTAATGCGCGCAATCCTAAGGGAATGGCTAAATTGTTTGATCGACTCAAATTAGCTGGTTTCAATGTGGTTTATTTTGAAACTAATAATGCTGGCTTTACAATGTTCCCTAGCAAAGTTGGGGTGCAAAACCCTGACACTATTGGTTGGGATCCATTGGATGCTGCAGTTAAAGAAGCTCATAAGCATGGAATGGAAATACATGCCTGGTTATGGTCTTTCAATGTAGGGAACGCTAAACATAATCCTATAGTTGGTAAGCCTCCAGATTATCCTGGACCAGTTTTATCTAAATATGATTTTGCCTGGGCTTTGCAATCAGCAACTGGATCGCTAACACCGCCTAGACAACACGAATTTTGGCTGGACCCATCTTGTCCAGAAGCACGTGCTTACATCAAAAATCTTATTAGTGAGATTATTTCCAAATATCCGCTAGATGGAATTCAATTAGATTACATCCGTTATCCATTCAATGGTAAAAACTCCGAAATGGGTTTTGACTGGGGTGGCAGAATGCGATTTGAATCAGCTACTGGAATGAATCTCGATAGACTTGATGATGATACAAGACAAGTTTGGCAGGCTTGGAAAATTCAACAAGTAACAAATCTTGTTCAAGAAGTTAGCGCTATGGTTAGGCAAATGAAGCCGAATTTGCGAATTTCAGCCGCTGTTTATGCACTACCTAAACGTTGGCGTCTTAGTGCTATCCAACAAGAATGGGAAGTATGGGTAAACAATGGTTGGGTCGATACACTCAATCCAATGACATATGTCACTACTGCCAACGAATTAAATATTGGGGCTAGTTATGTTCGTGAGTCCACTCGTGATCAAGCACTGGTTTATCCAGGATTGCTAATTAGACAATTGGATACAGCTGCCTTGATAGAACAATTGGACACCGCACGAGCGGTTGGCACTTTAGGTACGACACTATTTGCCGCTGCGCAATTAGATGATAAAAAGGTCAATATTTTAAGATCTGGGCCTTATAGAAAAGAGCCTATTTTGACTCCCCAATCAGATCCGTTGAGGGCCAGTCGAATTCTTATCGATGACTTTGTTGGTTTAGTAAATCGATATTTACATGCTCCGCAAAAACACATTTTGTCGGACCAGGCAAGTACCAATCAAGTATTGACTCAAATAGAACAGATGCAAAAATATGTCCATCAATTACCTGCTAATCCAAGTGTTGCTCAAATTGAAGAATTGCGTAAACAGGTAGCTGATCTACATGAAACAATAAAAAACTGGTTAAGACTGGAAGCATTCATACAGCGTGGATATCGTGCCCAGTATATTGTCAATTATCTAGCTCAAGTAGAAGCTATTCTTTCTTATGCTGCTCATAAAGCAAAATGTACAGGGACAATTCCTTCGTTGAGCTTTAGACATGCTTTGTGGAGTTCATAAGGTCCTCATTTAGAGGGTTAATCATTTTGTTTGTAACCGTTCCAGCAACCACATACTTGCGCTGACGGTATAGATTTGCCAGTATGAATTTGTTTCGAAAGCGTTCCACCAAGTACATCTTTTGCTAAACCATTATTTGCTGTAGAAATTAATGGTGGCAGGTGGAGACGTAT
>DAIDIP010000041.1 GCA_027451745.1 Candidatus Melainabacteria bacterium | reverse complement strand
TAGGTTAGTACCACTTATGAAAAAGAACTCTCTCTCAAAACGCTACTAAACCGGCCCAGATAATGGGGTCCACCTCACCCACGTTGGGAATCGGAAGACCAAAACCGCGCAATGCACAGATGATCTCTTCAGCCTCGAGCATCGAGTTCCACAGTTGCCCGAGCAACAGATGCACTGCCTCAACGCTTCCCTTAACGTAGGGACAGACATCTACTGCGTATTCGATCGCCTGGATTGAACTGGCACCGGCGACATGAAAAAGCATGGCTGTGGACTCGTACGTAAAGCCCAGCCAACGGAGTTGTTCGTTAACTCCGCGAGCAAAAGCTTGTGGTTGACCAAGCAGCGGTAAACCGCGGCGTGCTGAATAATAGAATTCGTCGCGAGTCTCCTGGTCTAAGGAGGCGAAGAGCAACAAGCCATCCTCGACCGGCGATGGAAGTTGTAATTGCGCAAGCGCATCTTCGTCCAAGTAGCCATAACGAGCTTGCGCCGCGATGGTCGTGTCGAAGACTGCGTGAATCGTGGGATCTGAATCAGCTTGCTGTGAGCAGATCCCGTTATTATGATAGCGTTGGAAGTGTCTGTGCTCTGCACCCCATCGTTTCTGGAGCCACTCACGCAGTGGGTCCAAGTCCGATGGTTGATCGGGATCAAAATCACTCAGTCCCCACAGGCTTCTGGTGATTATCGGCATTGTGACTTCCTCGATCAGACGTGTAGTAACAGCCCTTCTAGGCTACGGTGTTTTCAAATGCTTGCGATTGTTTCAGGTTGTCTGGACGGGAAATGCTCCTTTTTGAAAAAGAAAAGATGGATCAACTTACATTGGCAAATTGACAGTTGTAAAGGCAAGCATCTGCCATCGATATTTAAATATTGTGATACTGATTTTAATTTAGTGCTTGATGCAACTTAATTCTGATCATAAGTAATATGCAATACTCTCGCCAGATTTAAACTTGCCAGCAAGATATGCCTAGAATCCCACTGCCAGGTGATTTGTGAGCTGGCGATAATCACTCTTCAATCACTACTACAAGGGAACCTTTTGTTTACTACTCAGGCTATGATGGGAACATATATGACTTAGTGTTGGCATACCAGGAGGGCTTCATGGGCTCGATGTGCAATAAATGGCTCCTTACAGTTTTTGTTTTCAACTGTTCAATAACTCCTGCCTGGTCAAAATCATTAGGTGCCACGCTTGGATTTATCACAGAAAGTGGACAAATAAATTCTAATTGGTGGCAATCATTTTTGTCTCTGTCAGCTCTTTTAGTTCCTTTGGATATTTTGCTAACTATTGTTCTTGTTTATTATTTTGGTAAACGCTTAAAGCGCCAGTAAGCAAAAACCCTTAAAAACACCATTCATTAATGGCATATTAGTATTTTTACGATTGCCAAAATGCCTTCTTGGAGTTACTTTATAGACAAAGGGCCGCTGGAGGTTGCCTAAAGTGGATTTTTGGTCAATACTTTTAATATGCGCTGGTATGGCAGGAATTATGGGATGGTTCATTACTATTCCATTTACTACTGGCGTTTTAATGTACTGTGACTGGCGGGACGGACAAGAAGTTAACTGGGCTGAACTAATTGGCTACACAATAGCTGGTCCATTTGCTTGGTTTTTTGCTATTTTTGAAATTATTGTGCTTTATAGCAAATAAATTTAAAGCGCCGCTTTTGCTCTAAGCTTACTATCCAAATTGATTGTTTAAACTGTATAGCGCAATTAAAACCCGGGACCGGTAGGTGCAGGTGTTTTGTTTTCTACTGAGGCTGGCGTCTGATTTTGTGCTGCTTCGGATTCTCTTCTTGCTGCTTCTTCTCTATCGTTTAATTCACTTTGCTCAGTTTGTGCTTGTCTTATTAACAGCATTTTGCGTCCTTTATAGGCAGAAAGTTCTACTATATCTTGCTGTCCCAAACGCTTTGCCATATCAAAAACTTCTTTGCAGTCTTCAGGACTTTCTACTTGATAAACTGCTTTGCGCAAAATCTTTCTTTGTAGGTCTTGTTGTTCTAATGGCTCAATAGCCGAAATTAAATAGCATAGATTATGAGCGCCGTTTTGTTCATCCATAGCATCTTTAATTGCTTGGCGCATCAAGTCTTCCATAGCCATAAGCTTGGCTTGTTTGGCAAAAGCCACTTTGTCATCCATGGTATCTGCTTTTGTATAAAGCTTTTGCATTGCAATATGTCCCACATCATTTAAGCCCATCGTTTGCGCTTTATGGGCTAGTGTAAGTAAGTCTTCTTGAGTGTCAGCTTTAGCAATCAGCGAGTCTATTGCTTCTTTGGTTATTTCGTAGAGCTGGCATTGCCGCGCACTAGAAATAATTTCAAAATACTCGTCTTGTGTTTTTGCTAAATGCAATGCTTTATTCAAACAATTGCGGCGCACTGGCACAAGAACGCTGCCAAAATGTTCGGTGTTTTTTACCAGTGCCAAGCATTGTTCAACACTCACAGCTTGATCAATTGCTGGTTGATACGCTGCTTGCGCTTTGTCTGCTTTGCTTGATTTGGCATAGCTGTTGCCACGCTTAGCAGCAGATATTTGCGGCTTTGTTAATGGGGAGTTGGTGTCTGCAGCAAAGGCTGTATTGCTGGCAAAAATCATCAAAGTACAAGTTGTTAGACACAATCTTTGTTTGTGCGACAATTTTTGCTTATTGGAAAAGTGTATGCGATCAAATTGCTTTTTCAATTTAAAACCAAATCCTGTTAGTAATGCCATGATTATAAGCTCGCGCTAGCTATACAGGGTTGTAAAGCACCTATTTAATTTGATGTAAAGTAGCTAATGGTCAAGCTTTTATTTTATTGGTTATTAGCCAAAACGCCCATAGAGCAGCTGATTAGCCTTCATACCCGTGGAATAGAAAACATTGTTTACTTAAAAGATATTACCTTCTTAGTTGATTTCTATTAAGCATAAATGACAAGCTGAATTGTCTCGTCAATCTTATCCCCAAGGAAATCTTCGTCTAGAGCTTATAGTAAATCCACCCTACACCCAATTCAACGCTGCTAATGAGTCTGCTCATTGCAGTATATGGGTGTATGCGATGATTGAAACGAGCGCTGGATCATAGATTTCCCGTTTTGCCAAACCCGTTTCGGAGAACAGACCATGATCACTCTCGAAGAACTGGCGGCACTTCCCTCGGACTACGACGCGGCACTGGCAGCAATGGTGAAACTGTTCCCGCGGCTTCAGGAAGCCTTCCCTCGTCTGAGCGTTGACCCAGACCTGGAGGACGGCGCTCCAGAGGTGGTACTGAGGCATGGTGCCTTCATCCTCAGTCTGCCCCGCTCTCAACTCGAGCCGCGACAGCGGGCGCTTTTGGTGGCGGTGTCTCTGGTGATGTGGACACCAGCTGCGCCTGAAACGCGCACTGCCGACTCTGATTCAATTCTGACGTCGCACCCGGAGTTTGCTCAAAACCTCGGTCTCACGAGCGAGGATCTCACGGTCGTCGATTCTATCGACAAACTCGTTCAAGAGTACGGCATCGAGCTCAGGGCAGAAGACATCAAGAGCCATCGCTGCGAGCCATTCTTCAGGCTCAGCGCGTGTTATTTCAAGGCTACGGCTCTGGAGTACGGCACCCCCACGCCCGAGCTCGATGAATACCTGGATGATCTGCGGTGACAACTGTGTCACAGTTCTCCTTTGCTCTGCTTCCGAGAAAGGAAGAAAAGTTATGTTGCTCCAAACGACTGTCGGAGGATTCGTCTGCACGGTTGGATCCGCTACCCGAGACACCCTTCGGTTCACACCTGCCGGTACGCCACGTCCCAACGAAGACCGAATTGTTTGCGCGGTCGGCAATCAAACCGTCCTGTCCGGCGTTTACGACGGCATGGGTGGCACTGCAGGCGGTGGAATCGCCAGCACAATCGCTAGCGATTGTACGCTGGCGCAGTTGCCAATTCTTGAGAGCATGCCCCTCACTACTCATGCTCATGCGGAACTCTGGGGCTGGCGTCTGATCGCCAAGATCCAGCAACAAATGACCATCGAGGTGAGTCGAGATCCCACCTTGGTAGACATGGGCACACTCATGGAGCTCATGCTCGTGAGTGAAAACAACCTGTGGCTGTTTCACATGGGAGACAGCCGTACTTACCATTTCGACGGAACCATCCTCAGGCAAGTCACCACCGACCAGGAGAATCAGAAAGGGTGGGTTACGAATTACATCGGCTTCGATACACAGTGGAGTGTGTTCCGTCCGACCATAGAGCACAGGATCCTCACCCCGGGTATCTGGTTGAGCTGCTCGGACGGACTCGCCTCGCCTGCCGGGGCGCGTTTGCGGAACAGGGAGATTGAATACTATCTCACCACAGGTGGCAACGCCGAGCAAAAGGCAGAAAGGATGGTAGCTGCGGCCCGCGCACTTCGCTCCGAGGATGACATCACAGCGGTTGTGCTGGAAGTCACTGTTCCGGCCTAATACACCGCGCGAGATTGATTTACAAATGACCCTCAATCCCCAAAGGCGGAGGAACTCGTGATCGCGCTTGATGAACTCGCTGCCTTCCCTCGCGACTACCATAAGTCGCTGCAACGATTCCTCGCCATGTTCGCACGACTGTGCGAAACTATTCCCCGACTTGAACCCGCAGAGGAGGAAGCTGCCACCCTTCATTGAGTGCTACCCTGAGGCCGTGCGGAACTTCGCTCTCTCTAGGGCGGACCTGAAAAAGGTGGACTACGTCTGCCGTTGGTGCAACTGCCGTCAACTGGGACGTCTCCACGACGAAGACATTCGCGATCACGGACGCGAGCGAGATTTCCGTTATTGCCCGTGGCGGTCACTGGCTGGCGCGCCGGTAAGACTATCAATGTTCCTATCCCCGTGTGCACGAGCATGCGGGGATTCTCATATTCGAAAGGCGAAAGGGAAAGCATGGTGACAAAAAAGGAACTGGACTGCTTTAAGGGCGGGCAACTGGGGATTCAGAACATTACCGGGCATGTGGGGGCAAATCAATTCCCTTAGCGTGGATGGGGAAGGAAGGTGAGGAGCTGCGGGTTCATTTCGAATGGATGGCGGCCCGTGGCGTAAATTGGAACGGTGCGGCTGTCGAGTATTTTGTAAAGCACGGCGGGCGTGAGTTGTTGCTGAAACTCACCAGCAATGCCAGCGACTACTTGCACGGGCGAATTGCTATTTTCACTGACACCGGGGTGATCATTTTTCATCCGCCCGATGGGCAGCTGCTGGATTACGCTAAGGTTAGGGACAACTAGCCCCCTCCTGACACAGTCGATTCGGAGTTAATAAGATCGGGCAGACTGGTCGGACAAAGCGCCGACCTTTTTGCCCATCTTTTCTTTTTCTACTTTCTGATTAGCCCTTAACTAAAGGATTCAATAATTTTATGGCGCTATCTAATGCATCTTCTAAGCTTTGTTGATCGTCGGCAACAAATTCATCGTCTAAGTGAATAGAAATATTGCCTTGGTAGCCATAAAGTTTAAGGGCTTCAATTAGCTGAGTCCAGTCTACTGCACCTTTACCAGGCACACGATATCGCCACCATAATGGGCCGTACATGCCACTATCAGCAAGCATTGTGCGGCTTATTTCACAGTCATGTGCTTCAATATGGTCGATACCAGATACAATACCAGACAAAATCTTTAAATAATCTATGCCCAGCCAGATACAATCGGCTGGCGAGAAGCTTAAACTAAGTCCTGGGCAAGCTGCTATCAAATCGCGCCAGTCTTGTGGCTCCATAGCTATCCAGTTTTTTAGCGACTTTCCTTGATTTTCTTTGGGCGTGGATAGACGCAAAAGCAAAGCTAATCCATCGCTGTTTAGCTCGCTCTGACAAGCATTAATTTGCCTTTCTGCTTCTTCTAGCCAACCATTTGTTCCAGGTTGAATTGAAAGGCTTAGCCTAGGACAGCCAATAGTTTTTGCTACTGTGACCATTTTGCTAAGCATTTTGCCAAAGTTTTTATCTGGCTTTTTATCGCCAAAGTTTAGGCAGTAATCAAGATTGAGGCAAGCTATGCTTACATCGTTTTCTTGCCCCATTTGTCTGATTTTTTCAAGTGAATTTAGTTCTTTTTCGCTTAAGCCGTTTGATTCTGAACTGCCAGATTTACTGACTCGCACAGAAAAAGGGGCAAAAGAATATTCTATGGCTTTAATGCCTCGGCTGGCAGCAATGCCAATTGCACCATCAAGACCGGTACCGAATCTGGTGGCGTCAAAACATAATTGCATTAATTGCTGCCTGTTCTCTTGACTGGTAATTTTATCTAAAGACTGAGTATTATTGTAATTTATCACATTCTTAAATAGTCACGACGTAACATTGGATCAATAATTTTATTCAAGTCCATGCGGGTCATTGTTTTTACTTGAAAATCATTTTTGCGCTTGTATGAAATTGTCACCGTTGTTTCAGGCGGTCCCACAATCATGTTATAGACTTCGTCTTTAGAAAGTCCCATTGTTGGGATGCCATCGACAGCAATAATAATGTCGCGCACGTGCATACCTGCTTCTGCAGCTGGTGTGCCAGGAAATACTTCATAAATAATGGGCGCTCTGCCAAAGCCCATAACAAATTTAACTCCAATAATGCCCAGCCCTAATTCATTTTGTCCTTTCAAGCGAGTATTGCCGGCGCTGCCCTTTAGCTGATTTTTATTGGCATTACCATCCAAAACTCCTTGACGAAGATTACCATCAAATTGAGCCGTACCTGTAGATTGTGGGGGCGATTGTTTGTTTTTCAACAATTCTTGGTGTTGAACAGATCCTTTGAGCGGATTATGTTTTGCCGGCGGTAATTCTTTTGGCTGGTCTAATTTTGGCAAGTCTAATTTTAATTCTGGCATTGGCGCAGGGGGCAAAGACTCTGGTGCTTTAGTAGGATCATCTTTATCATTCAACGAAACATTTCTATCTGGACCCAAAGCTGACGAACTGGCATAAGCAGGGGCTAAAACAGGAGTTAAAAATGAACCTGTCAAAAATACAAGCGCTAAAGCTGAGGCTGATAACCTTTTCATCGCTACTTGATTTTGCCTTCCGCCAAAATAAAACCAAAAATAAAAAATGGACAAATACCTATTAAAATTATTCCACACAGAATATAGAAATTATTGGCGCTAGCCGCGCTAATTTATAATTGCCCATTTAAAAAAATAAAAGGATCTAAAAATGACAAACATTAGCCAGAGCTGGTAGAACAGTTATCAGCTCAGAGTCAAGCATAGTATGATAACGTCTTTGACTCACGTTTGTAGTCGCGTTTAAATGCCTTTGAGCGCTCAATCGTTAATCGCCTCCGAGTAGTCGTATTAGGTGCCTTAACTTCAAAAGGTAGGCGGTGTTCATCAGCAATACGTAGCATTAGCAATCGGATAGCATCGGAAACTGATAATCCCATAGCCTCGAGCGCATTAGTTGCACGCGCTTTGGTCTTGGCATCAATACGGGCGCGAACATATGTATCGGCTGTGCTCATATGGTTCTCCACTAGATCTATATTATTGATGTTGTAGTCACAAGAGGACTACAACATCAATAAAAAATGTAATAAACCAGAACAGAAGTACATTTTCACTAATTTTTCAAATTAGCCTGTAATAAGCTATCTTTAGTCAAATTAAAAGAAGGCTTTACAATTAAACACTGCTCGCGCGAGCTATAGAGAACTAGACGTAACAATCTAGTACTTTAGTCTGTCTATAGAGCACTCCTTCAATGCATAAGCAATTGCCAATAGGCTATCTTTAATAGAAATATCTAAACAGTGGTGCAGCAGGCACAAGGAGAATAGTGTGGCAAAGGTAACTGTCGTTGGCGCAGGATTTGTAGGCGCAACAGTGGCGCAATATGTTTGCGGACAAGATATAGCAGATGTAGTTGTGGTGGACGTTGTAGAGGGTTTGCCACAGGGTAAAGGGTTGGACTTATTTGAAGCTTCTCCCTTGCTTGGCAATGACAGAAAAATATTCGGTACTCAAGATTATGCTGATACAAAAAATTCTCAAATTGTTGTTATTACTGCCGGCATTGCCAGAAAACCAGGCATGTCGCGCGATGATCTCCTAAAAACAAATGCTAATATAGTGCAAAGTGTAGCTAAAGAAACACACAAGCACTCACCAGATGCCATTTTTGTAGTGGTAACTAATCCATTAGATGTAATGGCCTATTTAGCCAAACAAACAACTGGTCTGCCTGCTAATAAAGTTGTGGGTATGGCTGGTGTGCTTGATAGCGCCCGTTTTCAATCTTTTATTGCTGAAGAATTAAAAATGTCAGCCGAAGATATTAAATGCATGGTAATGGGAGGACACGGCGATCTTATGGTGCCTTTACCTAGATACTCTAGCGTTAATGGTGTGCCTTTAACTGAACTCATGTCGACTGACAAAATCGAAGCATTGTCTCAACGTACACGTGATGGCGGAGCAGAAATAGTCGCTTTGCTAAAAACTGGTAGTGCTTTTTATGCTCCTGGGGCTTCAGCAGCGTTAATGGTTGAATCTATTTTGCGAGACAAACGCAGACTATTGCCATGTTCGGTACTGGCTGAAGGACAATATGGCATCAAAGATATTTATATTGGCTTACCGGTAATTTTAGGCAAAAACGGTGTAGAAAAAATAGTTGAATTAAAATTGACAGCCGAAGAATCAGCCCAGCTGAAAAAATCTGCCGCTTCAATCAAAGAAAACGTAGAAGCTATGAATAAACTCTTGGTGACAGCCTAAACGTATTGAGAAGGATATCGAAAGAAAATGAAAACAAATAGCAAATTCCAAAAAATAATTCTCGCTATGACGCTTGTAGCAATACCTACTATTTCGCTGCCTGCTAATGCTTTAGAAGCTGGCTTGGTTTCATCTGCTCCCAAGAATGATTTTCTTCTAGATATTGATTCTGCTGATCATTCAAGCGAGCGTAAAGAAGTGCAAGACTTGTTGGACACGGTCGAAAATCAGTGGAATAGCCATAATCTTGATGCATTAATGAGCAATTATTCTGATGATTATGTCAACAATGATGGTTTAAACAAAAAAGCAGTTACTGATTTAACCAAAGATTTTTGGGAACAATATCCCGATGCCAAATCTGCTTCGAAAACAAAGGAAATTAGAATTGAAGCTAATTATGCAACAGTTGACTCGCGTGATGTTGCTTCTGGAACTACCGCTAAAGAGATAACCGGTATTAACGGTAAGGGTGAGCTGCACTCAGTTTCTGAAGGACAGCTTTATTTGCGCAAATTTGCCGATGGCTGGAAAATTATTGGCGATCGTATTGACTATGAAAAAGTAAAAGTAGCTTATGGCTTAGCCAAACAAATGGACACTTTTTTTGTTGCTCCTGAACAAGTAAAAGCAGGCAAAAAATATTCGGCCAAATTAGAAATCAAACTGCCCACCGGACTAGTTGCCGTAGGCGAAATTACTAGTCAAAACTTACGTTATCCAAGCAGTCAGGCTGTATTCCCTAATTCTCCAGCCACCGAAATCTGGAAACCATTAGACCCTAATGCCTTGCAAAAGGATAGCTATATTTTAGAGCGTATTATGGAAGCTAATACCACTAATCACAATGAATTGCTCATGACCACATTGGGTATCACCAATGCAGCCAGAAATTCATTGGTAGGACTAGAATTTCTCACCAGACGTATGAATATAGTACCTGCTACCACTGATGAGCCAGATGTAGAAGTAGCTAAAGGCGCAGAAAAGAATAAAGACAAAACCGCTCAAGAAACCGGCACTAATAAAGGTGCAGAGCAAGCTAATAAACAAGGCAATCAAGACAATACCAGCAAAACTGAAAGCAAAAAATCTGGTACTGCTGCTCCAGCTAAGCCAGCAATTAAACATAATTTTGTGCACAAATCTAAGACCAAAGCACAGCGTTAAAGGTTCTGTGTAAGTGCCTAAGGTTAAGCTCTATACTCTCAGTATTTTTTGTATGCTGACTGCTTTTAGTTTGGACTACTTAAGCAAATTGTGGGCGCACGCAGCGCTTGAGCCTGGCATGCGCCACACATTTATACCTGGATTACTCAATCTTGTTCTGGTAGACAATACTGGTCTAGCATTTAGTTTGGTGAACAAGAATGAGCTTCTTGCCCGCTTTCTGTCCAGCACTGTTTTTATTGGTCTTATTTGTTTTTATATTGCCCGTCATCGGCGTCCCAATTCTATATTTTCATGGCTTGAAGAAATTGGTCTTTCAATTATCATTGGTGCTGCTGCGGGCAATTTATTAGAACGCTTCCTATGTGGTCGTGTGACTGATTTTATTGAATTCGCCTTTATAAATTTCCCTGTTTTCAATGTGGCTGATGCATTGATAGATACAGGTGTTGGACTATTACTAATCTCAATGTACTTTGGCAAAAAGCCAAACGCTTAATGGAGAAACGACTGTCCAATACAAAGGCGGTCTTTTAACATTAAAGAGATTCTTTACAATTAACTCAGCTATCAGCCACGATTCAGATAATTTGGATTAACTGAATGCTTTACAATTGTGCTGGGTTCGCAAAGGATTTAACAATCAATCACTCAAACAAAATTATTTTCAAATATGAGAGCAGCAATACCGATTCAGGTAAGAAAGCACCGCGATTGGATCAATTCATTGCTGAACAAATGCGCACTATTAGCCGTGCTCAAATACAAAAGCTAATTGACGATGGTCAAATTCTTGTAGACAAAAAAATAGAAAAAGCTGGATATAAACCGCGTTTTGGACAGATAATCGAAATTACTATCCCTCCTCCTGTTGCTTCACATATACAGCCTGAGCCAATTGCGCTGGATATTATTTTTGAAGACGAATATTTAGCGGTGGTGAATAAGTCCGCTGGCATGGTAACTCACCCAGGGGCTGGTGTGCATGCTGGCACTCTTGTTCACGCTCTTATGCATCATATGCAAGGAACACTCTCTGGAATAGGCGGTGTTCTGCGCCCAGGAATTGTTCATCGTTTAGACAGAGACACTTCTGGTTTACTTGTTGTGGCTAAATCAGATCAAGCTCATCAACACTTAGCCAAACAAATACAAAGCAAAAAAGCAAAGAGAACTTATTTTGCTATTTTGGAAGGCAGATTATCCAATCAGAGTGGAACGGTTGACGCTGCTTTAGGCAGGCATCCGACTAAGCGAACCCAGATGACTATATTAAAAACAGGACGAAATGCCCAAACCGAATACCAGGTATTAGCTGGAGCTGAGGATGCTTTGATTACCAAAATACGCCAATATTTTTCTTTGGCTGAGTTGAATTTGCACACTGGGCGCACGCATCAAATTCGTGTTCACATGGCTAGTTTGAATTGTCCGGTTGTAGGCGACATTGTTTACAATCACAAAACTACTGGCAGCGAATCAGCCAGAAAAAGACTAGGACTTATTGGTCAAGCCTTGCATGCTTATAAGCTCAGCTTTGAACATCCTATATCTCATAAACTTTTGCAATTTACTGCTCCAATACCTCAAGATCTGACAACATTAATAGCCAAACTTTTTCCAGATTTTTCTCAAAAACTCATTAACAAATAAATTGACTGATCACCTGGTATGTTAATAGTTGTACGAACAGTTAGCGCAGCTAGCGAAGCGAATATTAAATAGCACGCAGTCTATAATAAGATTGTGCTAAGTGGACAAAATCTAAGACCCAATACTGACTAACTTTATACGGTGAAAAACTATGACTGATAAAAATATTTGTGCCTCACCATGTGTTTTACGCTCAAGTAAATTTGTAGCGTTTATTGGTCTGATTGCTTTTGCGTTTTTTGTGCTTTTGGCTTTGAGTAATTGGCAGCCAACAATACTGCAATTATTTGGCAGCGCTTTTACTTTGCCTCTAGGTGCTGTGGTAATTCTATCTTTGGTAATAGGATTTTTGGCCGGTGTATCTGATTACTTGTCAATGAGACGCGGTGCAAAACAAGAACAAATAAAAAGTGATTGGCAAGTACAAGATGCCAAACTTGCAGCCAGCATTACAAGCGATCGAGAAAAACAATTAGAAGCAAAAATTTCTACTTTGGAAACGGCTCTTGAAAAGGCTCTTCGGAAAGAATAAACAATTTTTTCAACTTGTTAATTCGACTTCAAGGAGCCAAAAAGAAAAATGGCCCAGGAACGAGTAGAGCCTTGATTAAGAATCTACTTGTTCCTGGGCTGCAAATGACTACGGGTCCAACTCGGGTTTAGCTAACTGGTTTCAGGCATACTGGACGCTGGCGAGGACCCCAGCCAGAGCGGGATTCTGGAGAGCCCAAACGACATTTGAAGCGTACTTTCCCGGGGCAGAGTAGACGCGGAAGAGAGTCCATGGAGGAAAGATGGCGCTTCCCACTTCCACGGTCGTGATTGAAACTACGTCTTCAATGTAGACTGTCAAGACCGGTGGTCTGAGTTTAATGCGTGGCGGCTTGCTAGCCAGAACGGCAGGGATCCTCTGTGCACGCTTGCCCCGTCCGAGTTTGACATGGGTGAGGCGAGGCACGGTGTATCTGTAGAGCACCGAGACTGGAGTCCCAATGAGATGTCCAGCAAGGTTGACCCGCTGTCCACCGATGATGGCGTAGGGTCCGGTATTGCCAGTACCAGTACCAGTACCAGTACCAGTACCAGTACCAGTACCAGTACCAGTACCAGTACCAGTACCAGTACCAGTACCAGTACCAGTACCAGTACCAGTACCAGTACCAGTACCAGTACCAGTACCAGTACCAGTACCAGTACCAGTACCAGTACCAGT
>DAIDIP010000040.1 GCA_027451745.1 Candidatus Melainabacteria bacterium | reverse complement strand
AATTACGCCGACGCAATCGCATGATCTTTGGCAAAAGCTCAGCTAAAGTACCAGCCGCCTCCCTCACCGGCACAGGCGAAGTGATTTACGATCAAAGCTTTAGCGAACTTGAAGCTGAAAAAGCTGATCTGAAAATTGCTCCTCAAGAAACAAAAAATGGTGGTGGCGGACGAACAACTCCTAAAAATGCGCCACAGCAACGCAAGGTTGAACACAAAATTATCGAAGCGAAAGCCCTTGCTTGTCCTGGTTGTAACAAACCAAGAAAAGTTATTGGTTTCGAAGTCTCCTACCAGCTTGATATTATCAAAACAGTCTTTGAAATGCTGGAGCATGTACAACATAGATACGCTTGCGCAGATTGTGAAGGACAAGTTGAACTGGCTCCTAAGCCATATCAGCCCATCGACAAAGGCTATGCAACACCTGGACTTATTGCGCATATAGGTGTATCTAAGTTTGATTGGCATTTACCACTCTACCGGCAAGAGCGAATATACCTTGCCCAGAGCGTTCCTATTGCCCGCTCTTCCATGTGTCGCTGGCTCAAAGAAGCTGCCGATATGCTTGATATTATCGTTAATCGTATGCACCAGCTCATGCTCGTATCTCGCCTCATGCAATCTGATTCCACTACAATGCCAGTAATTAAAAAAGGTCTCGGCAAAACGCATAATGGCTCTACCTGGCTCTATCGTGACGAAAAATATATACTCTACAAATTTACTGAGACTGGTAAAGGAGAGCATCCAGAAAAAGTACTTGCCGGCTTTAAAGGAGTTTTGCTTACCGATGGTGCCGATGTTTTCAATGGTGTCATTAAAGGTGGCGCTACTAAAGCCGGTTGCTGGGCACATTTGTTTCGATATTTTGAAGAAGCCAGAAAAGAAGACGAACGTGCTGATTACGCTCTGGCTATCATCAAAAGCCTGTTTGATATCGAGCGGGTTGCAGCACAACTTTCTGAAGAAGAATGCAAAGACCTCAGACACCGCCTGTCCAAACCCAAATTGGCAATACTTAAATCTTGGGCTGATGAAATAGACCAAAGCATCTTGCCAAAAGCTCCTCTGGGCAAAGGCTTGACTTACCTGAAAAATCAGTGGGATGCACTTTGCTTGTATGCTGACACCGGATTTGTGCCAAGCCACAACAATGCTTCTGAAAATGGATTGAGAACCGCTGTCCTGGGTCGCAAAAACTGGCTTTTTGCTGGCTCTGTTGAAGGTGGCCATACTGCTGCTACCTGGATGACTCTCATTCATACCTGCCGCCGACTTAAAATAAATCCATTCGATTATCTTAAAGATACACTTGCCCGTCTGCCGGCAACACCAATATCCCAAATCGATCAGTTCCTGCCAGACAAATGGAAAGAATTGCAGAAATCTGGAAAAAATAATACTGAAACAAGCTGACATTATTTAACCGCACTGAATTACCAACTGCTCTTGCTCCACTTGCTGAAAGCAACTGAAGCAAATTCATATTGGCAAATCTACCCTGTCAGCGCAAGTATGCGGTTGCTGGAACGGTTACGTCCCGATAAGCGTAACGATGGGTCAATGGAAGGGCGAAAGTAGAAATGCCGTAACCCTTCCAAACATTCCTTCAATTACTTTTCACCATCAGAATCGGAGGTCTCGATGAGCGTTCAAATTTCAGCTCAACTGTGGCTTAAACCACCGGACAATGTGATGAGCGGAAGATACGACCGATCAAAGGTCGTTCCCCGCATCGTTCACCTGGGGTTTGGCAACTTCCATCGATCCCATCAGGCGTTCTACGCCGATCAACTTCTGGAGCTCCGCTCCGGCGATTGGGGCATTTGCGGCGTCGGCACCATGCCTGGAGATGCGACCGTGTATGAGGCCATGTCCGCCCAGGACTGCCTCTACACACTTGTGGGGCGTGACGCCAACAAGAGTACCGCTCGAATCATCGGCAGCGTCGTGAAATACCTTTTCGGGCACCAGCATCCCGAAATGGTTTTTCAGCAGATGGCTGCTCCAGAAACACGCATCGTTTCGATGACTGCCACCGAAGGTGGTTACTGCATTCATTCGGGCACTGGCGAACTGAAGCTCGATCATGAAGGTATTCGCCATGATCTCGAATGCCCCGGCAGTCCACACACAATCTTCGGCTACTTGGCCGAGTCCTTGGATCGTCGACGCAGGGCAGGGCTCGCACCGTTCACCGTCTTCTCCTGCGACAATCTGGAGGGCAATGGCGACACCGCCAAGCGCACGCTTCTGGCATTTTGTCAGGCCGCTGGTCGAGACAATCTCGCCAATTGGGTCGATGGGAATGTCGCCTTCCCAAATTGCATGGTGGACCGGATTACCCCTGGTTTCAGCACGGAGACCATCGCATTCCTTCGACAAACCTTCGGCATTGACGACAAGCACCCGGTTGTGCATGAGCCGTTCCGTCAGTGGGTTGTTGAGGACCGCTTTTGCAACGGTCGTCCGCCCTGGGAACAGGTGGGCGTCGATGCTGGACATTGAGGTGACTCCGCATCTTCCGAAGCTTCCCGGACTCGATATCACTGCATACAAGGCATCGGTCCTGGAGCGTTTTGCCAATCCCATGATCGCAGACACCGCTTTGCGCATCTGCATGGATGGTTCGTCCAAGTTGCCAAAATTCATTCTCCCATCCATCGAGAACGCGCTGCGATCAAATGGTTCCCTACGCCGACTCACGCTTTGCGTTGCGGCCTGGCTGCGTTTCCTCAATGGGGTCGATGAGCAGGGCGCAGTGATTGAGATCACAGACCCCAAAGGCCCTGCGTTGAACGCCCTTGCCAAACAGCATCGAGAAAATCCCCTGCCCATCCTCGAGATCGCAGACATCTTCGGCGAACTTGGACGATCAACTCGCTTCGTCGAGGAAGTCCAACTGTTGCTCAAGATGCTATATGAACGGGGAGCAAAGGATGCGTTGACTTTCGTTGTGCAGGGATAAAATCCCGAGCCATCGATACAAAGGAGTTAGGGAAGGAAGGGGCACAATGCCTCGCCCTTCTCTGACTCCTTTGTGCTTCTTCTTGGTATTTCTTTTCTGTATTTTTATTTGCTATGATCTACGCTGACATGTTTAGGGGGACTCCTATGAAACGCAGTCAAATAAATCGCATTATTGAGGAAGCCAGAGAACAACTATCGCAAGCAAAATGTCATTTACCAAAGTGGGCATTTTGGGATTTGGAACAATGGCAAAATGCAGGCAGTGAAATGAATGAAATTCGCAATCATGGTTTAGGCTGGATGGTAAGTGATTTTGGCAGTGGTGACTTTGAAAAATATGGTCTGGTTATTTTTGTTGTGCGTAATGGTTGTCTTAAAAATCACAAACCTGCTACAACAAAAACTTATGCTGAAAAATATATGCTTGTCCGCCCTGGACAGATTACTCCATATCATTTCCATTGGATGAAAACAGAAGACTTAGTCAATCGTAGTGGGGGAAGACTACAAGTACAATTAGCCTGGGCTGCCAAAGATGAAATGTCAATGACCAATGATATTGTCCGTGCTCAAGTGGATGGTGTCACCAGAGAATTAAAGTCCGGTGAAGACCTTATTCTTAATCCTGGTGAAAGTGTGGAATTGCCGCCGAGGCTTTGCCATCAATTCTCTGCTGTGCCACAAGATGGCAAAGTATTGGCTGGTGAAATTAGTTCATTAAATGATGATGCCACAGACAATTGTTTTCTTGGGCGAGAAGTGGCGATGAAAGCGATTGAAGAAGATGAACCAATAAAGTTTTTGCTTTCCAAAGACTATACAGGTTTATGTGGGCTCACCAAAGCTTCAGTACGCTAAAAAGTCATACAAACAACACATATTACGCATTTGCGCTAGCTGCGCTATTCGTGATTGTCAAGATTAATGATATAAGTATATAGTTATTTAACTTATATCTTACGGTGCAATTAGGTTTGCCTCTAATTTTCATCAAAAGCTCATAGACTGAATCTTTTCGGCCTCAACTGCCTAAATTGATCACTTGAGACCTATGCAAAACAACTATTGTTTTTGCTGACATCTTTCATTCAGCTCAATCCATCGCTGTATCATCCAATCCACAAAGAGTTTCAACCACTTCAATTAGAACAACACCAAAGTAATATTTCTCGTCATTGACGACGGTACTTTGCTTGGTGTTAATGTCGCCGTGTGTGCGACTAGTGGAGCGGATGATAGTAGCGGGGGCGTCGAGCTAATCGACAAGCTGCTCCGCCATTGGTCAAACAAAAGGACGACGGAACGGTTCCGTCGTCAGCACCACACTCGTTCATGGGAACATTCACGCATGAATCCTCTCAAGCGCGACAAGGACGAGACCGCAAAGTCACGCAAGTTCAACATGGTCTGCATTCGGATCAACTGGCTAATGGTTATCCCCGCACTGATGGGGATGATGAGCGGAACCAACAACGGATTTTGGTTGGCAGCGGTCATGATAACGGCCATAACTGTTGCTCACATTTTCAGTCAGTGCCTACAGATGTCCCGCTTGCGCCACGCCCGCAGGAGCCTTTACGCCACCGCGGCTGGTCCTGCAGCAGAAGAAGCCATGCCTCGCTTCAAGTGCTGGTACGGTTGCCCGCAAGCCATCCTTGAGACTGTAGTCCTGATCGCCATTATGGTGGTCATGGCTCTGCGCGTCAGCCCAGGTGTCCTCATGGGCTTCGCCATGATCACGGGCATGACCCAAGGAGGGATCACAATCATCCAGACGAGGCTATGCAACAACAAAAACTTTGAGCTCTGCGAGCAAGCAGCCCGTGGTGAGCTCAAAGTCGAAGACAAGTCGTCTTAATCTTAAGGAAAGGTGTCAAGACAGCAACGAACAGGCGACCCGGAGAAGTATAAAACCCTTCTTTGGGTCGTTTCGTTTTTTTTATTAGAATTTTTCTCTTTTTGTACGTGACTAAATATCGTCGGAGGCTATATAATTTGGCATTAGCACATAGCCAAGAGATCGCACAACAATGTTGTCTTTAGCGAAAACTTGACACTGCAAAATTCATTTAGTTTTTAGCGAGGTAAAAACATGTCCGATGTTTTGTGTTTAGGTGAAATTCTTGTGGATTGGGTATGCACAACCCAAGGTGCTGAACTTGAAGAAGCACAGTCGTTCACTAAAGCACCCGGCGGCGCTCCGGCAAACACAGCAGTTGGTTTAGCTCGTCAAGGTATAAAAACTGGATTTATTGGCCGCGTTTCACAAGACAATTTTGGTCGCTGGCTTAAGTCGGTTCTCGAAGAAGACAATATTGATGTTGCTGGAGTAGTAGAGGATCCAGAAGCGCAAACACGCATGGCATACGTAGTAACTATGCAAAATGGTGATCGCAAATTAGCTGAATTTACCAAAATATCCTGTGCTGATGCTCGTCTTGAGCCTAGCGATCTAAAAGAAGATATGTTTGCTAAAGCAAGTGTTTTGCATTTTGGCTCAATTTCTTTAATTGGTAATCCATCGGCTGAAGCAACTAAGAAAGCAGTTGAATTAGCTAAAAAGCATAAAATGCTTATTTCTTACGATCCAAATGTTAGGCTGGGATTATGGCCAAGCGCTCAAGTCTGCAAAGACACAATTTTAGGCAGCTTGTCTTGGGCTGATGTAGTAAAAATCAATGAAGACGAATTAGAATTCCTCACAGGTTCACGCACAATTGAAGCTGCTCAAGAATTAAGAGAAGAACATAATCTTCCATTATTAATTGTTACGCTAGACCTGCGTGGAGCTATGTTCTTTCATGCTGGTGGTAGTAAAAATGTGCGCGGTTTTCAAATTGATTTATTGGAAGCCACAGGTGCTGGAGATGGCTTTAACTCAGGTGTTATAGCTGGATTGTTACAGTATATCGGCAAAGAAAGAAACGCTTCAGCGCTAGATAAATCTAATTGCCGTACCATTTTAGAAGCATTAGCCATTGAACAATTAGAGCAAATAGTACAAAGAGCAAATGCTATTGGAGCTATTACTTGTACTAAAGCAGGAGCCATCCCAGCTTTGCCAACGAAAGAGGAAGTAGATTCTTTTCTCACCTCCGTTTTTGCCACGACTAATATGTAAGGGTGGGCGCTTAATAGCTAGTGCAATTACGATAGCTATGTCTTTGTCTTTTAATACAGCCACAAACTTTAAGTCGTGCTAAGGAATAGCTTGTTCAATGAAGATCCTGGGAGACATCAACCTATCAGTCATCTTGTTTTATGTGTCTAGCTCGTCGTGCCAAGGTAACAACATATGAGGACTGAGGCCTGTGTTCTTCTGTAGCCCCTAAAAGAGGGGGTTAAACAGTATTACCCTTGGATGATATATTGTATGCTATAATGGCATACGATATGGGGTGCGAATCGCCGGAGAAACAATATGACAATGCAGCTGGAAAACAAAGAAGGCAAAAGTAAGTTTACTGCCAGTGTGCGCAAGAAACTGGTTGATCTTTTGGACGAGCAGGCAGCCAAACTAAAACTCAACCGTAGTGATGTAGTAGAAAGCGCTATTGAATTATGGCTGAAAAAACTAGCTGAAGAAGAAGAAGAAAAGTATTTTTCTGTTGCAGCTGCGGAAATGAATAAAGATGCAAAGGTTTGGAATGCTACTACTACTGCTTCTGTTTTGCGTAACCTTTAAATGACAAAAAAAATTTCAAACAAAGCAGAAGAACACAAATCGCTACCAATACCACTACGTGGTGAAATTTGGTGGATTAAACAAAATCCCATCACACCTAAAGATCCACACTTGCCTAGACCAGTAGTAGTTATCTCCACGAATCCACGCAACAAAAATTGGGATAGCATAATCGTGGTGCCGCTAAGCACCAGTCTAAAAAATATCCACCCACCATTTCATAAGGTAGTTCCCAAAGGCGAAGGTGGACTCACCCATGAATCTTACGCGCGCTGTGATTTAGTTAGTAATATAGAAAAAACTTGCTTAGATCCCAAAGGTCCAATAGGATCAGCTTTGCCAGACAAATTTATATGGGAAATTGTCAAAGGAGTTCGGGCGGTCATTGGCGACAATCCTTATTTGTAATAACATAATGCCATGCAGCAGAGCTTCGAGGTGAGCATAGCAATGGACATAAAAACATTCCTTTTGCAATTTGCTGTTTTGTATGGCGCTTTTATACATGCACAGCCACAGCAAGTAGAGCCTGGTCTTTATCGCGGTACAGATCCAAAAATAAAAGACATTTATGCGCTACACGATAGAGGCATAAAGACTATTATTTCATTGCGCCTTCATCCGCAAAAGAATAAAGCTAAACTTTGTGAAAAGTTGGGCATGAAATGGATTCAGATTCCTACTGGTGTTTTTCTGACTCCGACTAATAAACAATTGGATGAATTTCGGGCGCTGGTTAAAGATCCAAAAAATCTGCCTTGTTTTTTTTCTTGTGAAGTAGACATGGATCGCGCGAGCGCTTATTTAGCTGCTTATCGTATGGTTGACTTGAATTGGACACCAGAACAAATAAAAACAGATTTCAAAAAACATCATCAAAAAATTTGGTGGCCACCTTTTAGAAAATATGAAAGCGCTGTTATATCCTATGCCGAAAGTCAAAAACAAAATCAAACTGAAAAGCCCAATCTAGAGTTTGCCGAAAAGAGGTCTGGACTGGGCGACGGTAAATAACCAAATAGCAAATTGGGCGCGGGTAAGCGAACTATCATTAGCCGCATCGAGATTAAGAAGTGTTTGGGCTGCTTCTATATGTTTAAACAATTTGTGTTCAGCAATTGATTTGAGCTCAGCATTATTCAAAGGCTTTCCTGGGTCAACTGTTTGGTCATTTTGAGCGGCAAATAAACCACAGTCAAGACAAGACTTAACAGCTTGATCAGTGTCTAAAGAAAACAATTTTGCTAAAGCATAAGCAACCTCAGCATGAGTAATGGGTTTGTCCGGGTGAAAATTTAAATGATCTTTGTCGCCTGGCATAATGTTAGCCACGGCTAAATATTGAGCAGCACTAAATGCTGGGTGTTCTGGTGATATATCATTGAACCAATAGATTGGGACACCTGTTTCTATGAGCAAACGCTGAAAATCACGCAGCAATAAAAGGTTATTAAAAACTTGTTCAGGAGTAGCTTTATGAATAAGACAATAGTGAGTCAGGGCTCCTTGCGCTTCACCAATTGCCCATTCCACAGGATGAAGCCGGTAAGCGCCGTTGGTAATATGAGTGACACCAATATTTTTACATGCGGGCAAAACAGCCGTATATTTTCTTGGAATAAGACTGCCTAGTGGAATTTGAAACGGTTTTGATGCTTGTCCAGCGCCAGGTATTTCTTCATGACCGTGAATATCAATTGGATAAAGACCAATGCCGGTTGAGTCATTGAAGAGCTTAGCCCTACGGGTTGTTTGATTGCTGGATGCTGCAATATCTTGTTCAACAACAGTGTATTTTGTCAATGCACGTCTTGATTCGCGAATATACGGGTGTTTAGATAAACCATCATGTGTGCCCATAATATCTGGACACAAAGCTAATTCAGGATAACCTATGCCCCCATCGTCACGTGGAGCGGTGGTTTGCAACCAATAAAGAAAGCCTAGACTAACTAATTTGCCAAAAGCCAGATATTTGGCTTTTTCGGCAGCAGGTCTATCAATAAAATTCTTGCCACGAACGTCATTGCTTGACCAATTGATCATTGATATGTCATGTGGGTAGTCGCCACCAGTAAAGTTATTTGTGTCGATAAGTCTTCGATAAGTCCAAAATGGCAACAATTTTTGCTTGCCTTCAGGGGTGTCGCGTTCAGAATCGGCAAACATTTTAAATTTGCCAAAAGAAAATTGTCCTTGTTGCAGCAATTCATCATATAAAGAAGGCTTGGTTATTGTGTGGTTTTCGCCGGTGCGCAATTCTATGGCAAAAGGATAAGTATAATCTTGTACATTGTCTGAATTAGCATACGGAGGAGCATGCAATTCACCTGTTGTATCTTTGGACTCAACACCACTGGTATAAGGCAGCTTTGCCAGCGGAAGCAGATCACCGCATTCAGTGGCATCAATAAAAATTTTGGCGCGCACAGCTAGTTGTTCGCCCGTATCAAGATTGGCTAAATAAACAGATTTAACTGGATTATTTTTAAGGAAGGAGAAAATTTTACGACGGTTTTTGGCATAAAAAAGTTTATGACGATAAAAAACTTTCAGAGAGGAATCGGCAAAGGCTGGAGTTAGCAGAGTATCAATTTCTTCTAAGGCTACCTTGGGTTCAAATGCTAGGCGACTAACCCAGCAAGTGCCTGGATTTAGATATTTTTGCTGAGCAGCGGTTTCTGTAAGTTTATGATTACTCTTATAATTATTGCGAATTGCATGCCTAAGTTTTTGATAATTTGCTGTGCACCCTGTACTTTCTACCAAGTAATTTTCATCAAGAGCTGATACACCTTGAGCTGTTGCTTGTCCACCTAACCAGTCTGTTTCTTCGGACAAAATGACGCGCAAAGGAAGCTTGCCAGTATTTTTGACTTTTTCATTCAATTGCCAGATTTTTTGAGCTGCTGCTACACCGCCCAGCCCACCGCCAGCTATAAATACGTCACATTTGATTGTTTTGACATTCTTAGCAAGAGTAATTGTTTTTACAGCTGTTAACGGATCATCTGCAGACACATTAGTTATGTCCACTATTTGGAAAGTTTTTTCTGCTTTTTTATTCTTATTATTCTCGCTCAATGTTTGTTTCTGATTAACAATTGTGGGACTGGCATCATTTGTTTGGGCAAAAAGATTTTGACTTGGCAAAAAGAAAAGCGACAAAGCTGTTATATAGTTTAAAGCAATAAATTTTCGTGCCATCTGTTTGAATAATTGCTGTTGTGTTCTTTTACCATTGTCAGAAGTATTTTACCTGGCATCCTGATTATATTGATAAACTTAATGTAAGAGGAGATTTCTAAATTGACTAACAGTCCTGCAAGTAATAAATCTTGGTGTGGTACCATACCGACCCAGGCAGCTATAAGCAGAGCCAGCAACATAAGATTATTGCTCATGGATGTTGATGGTGTACTTACAGATGGGAAAATATATTACTTGCCACTTGGCGATGAGCACTGGGAAACCAAAGGTTTTGATTCCCACGACGGATTAGCTTTTCATTTCATGAAAGATGTTGGCATCGAAAGCGGCTTTATCAGTGGCAGAAAATCACACGCTCTTGACATACGGGCTGCCAACATGTTTGTCAAATATGTGTACCAGGATAATTTGCAAAAAGAAAGTGTTTATCAAAAAATTCTTTCTGAGTCTGCTTTAAATGAAGAACAAGTGGCATATATTGGTGATGACTTTACCGATATATGTCTGCTAAAGCGAGTTGGCTTGGCCTGTGCTGTTGCTAACGCCCGGCAAGAAGCCAGGCAGTATGCACATTTTATTACTCAAGCAGTGGGTGGGCAGGGTGCTTTGCGTGAAGTAGTTGAACTAATTTTAAAATCCCAAAATCAATGGCAAAGCATTTTAGAAAAATATGGGATTTAAGAGTCTAAGAATCAAGCCATATACAATACGTATAAAGCTTGAAAACCTAATTCTCTTTGCGCTAGCTCGCACGAATACACTTAGCTCATTTAATGCCTTCGTTTTTTTAATAATCAGCATACTCAAAGCAAAGTGCTTTTGCTATTTGCCTCAAAGAAATAGAGTTTGAAGTGTTGCCGTTCAGGCAGAGATTAATTACTCAGGCGCTTAAAAACTGTAAAAGTTATTGACTTAACTAGTTCAATTGTTTCATCTTAAAGATGAGTTTTTCCAATTCAATTACAATCACGAGGACACCTACAGAATCAATACACTCTCGATTTAGTGAATTTTCACTTAGGCTTATTTGCCTATAACGCGGGGTTTGCTGTTCGGACTTAGGATCAGTTTCGGAGTTTCAGTGTTCGGTTAATTCCCCATGTTATCCCGGTTGTCCGGGAAGGAGATTCCGACAACGATGGCCAAATCTATCAGCAAGATTACCGGTGGCGACAACAGCAACAAGAACACATCGACCAGCGGAAGCCTCATCCCTGCTTCAAGAGATCTGACAGTTCTGGCACGATTGGGAGTGAGCCACAATCATGGTCCGAGCATCGACTTCGGTCCAAACTTCTGGTCGATGCGCCAATCGCGTCCTCAGTCTTCCTCCAATCCAACGAATGCAGCAGCCCAACATTCGCCAATGGATTCGCTTTGGCAAACAGAGGTGAAGTTCGTGCCAAACCCTGGCTTCGAGAATGCCGTTGGGTCGGAAGTGCTTTGTGAAATGCCAGCAGAGCGTCAACTCCGAACCAAGGCTCCCAAAGGGCTGCCGCCATACCTGGCAGACTTATACAACAATCCGCTCTTGACAGGCGAGCAGGAAGCTCATTTGTTCAGGAAAATGAATTTCTTGCTGTACCTGGCAAAGGAGTTGCAAAACACCGTTCAAACCTCAGAGCTGATGCCATCTATGGCTCAGTTGAGTAGATTCGAGTCTCTTCTTGCCGCAGCACTGGCAGTCAAGAACGAGCTCATCTTGGCCAATCTGCGCCTGGTGGTTGCAATCGCCAAGAGATACATCAACAACGAACAGATCGAGTTGTTCGAACTCGTGTCCGAAGGGAACATGTCTTTGATCCGAGCAGTCGAAAAATTCGACTTCGCCCGTGGTAATAGGTTCTCGACCTATGCCACATCGGCAATCAAACACAGTTTTGCCCGGTTCATTCCAAAGGAGGGCTCCTGGAAAAGGTTGTTCACGAGTGTTGAGACCATCGACACAGTTCTGCCATTTCTGACAGAGCCAGACAAGACCGAACGAGAGGTCTTGAGCAATGAGGCGAAAGCCCTGGTCTGCGAGAAAGGACTCAAAAGTCTTAACTCTCGGGAGCGTGATGTTATTGTTCATCGGTTCGGTCTTGAGGGCGCTGAAGAAATGACGCTCGAAGATCTCGGGCATAAACACCATGTCAGCAAGGAGCGCATCCGTCAGATCGAAAGCGAAGCCTTGGAGATGCTTCGCACGGCTATCAAAACTTACTAGACCACCAGGTCCTCATATGATCGAAGAGTCTTAGGAGCCCGAGTCGCTAATACCGACTTGGGCTCCTTTTTTATTTTGTTTTATAGACTTTGAAAAGCGAAACCAAGAATGATTAAAAAAAATGGAAGTGTTGTTCTATGGTCAAAGAAAATACGACAATGGAAGTATGACTAGCAATAAACATAAAGATAAAGAAAACGAAGCCTCGTCTGCCTACCCTGGACGCTACTGGCATCATGTTGATGTGCCTACCGGACAATCACAAGAATTAGAACAGGCTATACATTGTGATTTATGTCCACGCGCCTGTGTGTTAAAAGACGGCGATCGTGGTTTTTGTTTTGTGCGCAAAAATGAAGGTGGTGAAATGATACTTACCACTTATGGTTCAAGCACTGGTTTTTGTATAGATCCTATAGAGAAAAAACCTTTAAATCATTTTTTGCCTGGCACAAGCATTCTATCTTTTGGCACAGCCGGATGTAATTTGGGCTGTCAGTTTTGTCAAAATTGGTCTATAAGCAAATCACGTGAAATTGAAATTTTAAGTGAAAAAGCAAGCCCAGAAAATATTGCCCAAGCAGCAAAAAGACTTGGTTGTGATAGTGTGGCATTTACATACAATGATCCAGTCATTTGGGCAGAATATGCTATTGATACAGCCAAAGCGTGTCATGAATTAGGCTTAAAAACTGTGGCAGTCACCGCTGGTTATATTACGCCCCAAGCACGTCCAGAATTTTATTCAGTTATGGACGCAGCCAATGTAGACTTAAAAGGATTTACAGAAGAGTTTTATCAAAAGCTTACTTTAGCTCATCTTGATCCGGTTCTCGATACTTTGCGTTGGCTCAAGCATGAGAGCAATGTTTGGTTCGAAATTACCAATTTGATAATTCCACAAGCTAATGATTCAGTGGAAGAAATAGAGCGTATGTGTGATTGGATTTTGAATAATCTGGGAGACGATGTGCCTTTGCATTTTACTGCCTTTCACCCGGATTTCAGGATACAAGACAGGGGTCCTACACCGCAAAGGACGTTAATAAGAGCAAGACAACAAGCTATTAAAACTGGTCTTAAATATGTTTATTTGGGCAATGTGCATGATACTGCCAGCGGTAGCACGTATTGCCCTCATTGTAAAACAAACTTAATTGAAAGAGATTGGTATGAAATAAGACAATACAATCTCAAAAACAATAAATGTGCAAAATGTGGACAAATTATACCTGGACTATTTGCAAAAAATAGTAAACCTGGAGACTGGGGCCGTCGTCGGGTGCCTGTAGAGATGAATGTTAGCGATTAGCAATCTCTAACAAAAATAGAAAATAAAAGTTAGCGCTGATTAGTTCGCCCTGCAAAACAGATTGAATTTTATTGAATAAATGATGGGACAAGGAGAACATTTTGATGGACTAGATAGATCTATTTTTGTTTTAGTTTATAAACAGTAGTTTGTGTATAGATCTGCCCAGTCCTAAGTATTGTAGAAGGAAAGTTATCATGATTAGGAGAATCAGGATAATGCTGTGCTTCTAAACAGAAAGCACCATATTTTGGATAAACACCACCAATACCCTGAATGCTGCCATTTAAATAAACACTAGGATAAAATTGCAAGCCTGGTTCTGTTGTAAGAACTTCTAATTCTATTTGGGTTTGAGGGCTATACACAATGGCAGCCTGAGCTAGTTTGCCATCTTGAGATTGCAAAACATAATTGACATCATATCCTTTGGTTGCTTCTATGTTTTTTTCTATTCTGGTAGCTTGTCTTAGATCAAAAAGATTTCCAGTTACATTGATTATTTTACCAGTGGGAATATATTGGTCGTTTACTTCAGTGTAGGCATCAGCATTTATTTGCATAAGATGATCAAGTATTGTGCCGTTACCAGCGCCAGACAAATTGAAATAGGCATGATTAGTGAGATTTACAACAGTAGGCTTATCTGTTTTTGCTTCGTATTCTAACTTTAATTCGTTATTGTCGGTCAAAGTGTAAATGACTGAGCAATTAAAATTTCCTGGAAATCCTTCTTCCATATCTTTGCTCAAATAAGAAAATTTGACGCTGGCAGAATCTTTGTTAGGCAATATTTCTGCTTGCCATATTCGTGTATCAAATCCTTGTGCCCCGCCATGCAACATATTTTGTCCATTATTAGGCGACAATTTGTATTCTTTGCCATCCAAAGAAAATTTGGCCTCACCAATGCGATTAGCATAACGTCCTACAGTTGAACCAAAATAAGTGCGTTGAACAAGTTGTTCGTAATCTTTGAAATTATCAAAACCGAGAACTATATCTATCAATTTGCCATTTTTGTCATGTGTCCACAATTCAGTAAGAGTGGCACCATAAGTCATAATTTTAGCGATGGTGCCTTTGCTATTAGTAAGAGTAAAAAGCTCTACCGATTCACCATGCTTAGTTTTTCCAAAAGGTGTCGATATTACTTTTTGCATGCTAGAAACACTTTGCATAGACATTACTTTGCCGTCTCCTAATATGTTGAGCAAAAGACCAAAGAGCAAAAGATATAAAATGCGCATATATAAATGCCTCTAATTATCGCTTTTTGAGTTTATGTTTGCATGAAGGCTTTTTCAAACTGGACTTTGGCAAAAGTCTTAGACGACTGATGTCATGACGGCCAATTATGAGCGGGTGTGATATTCTCCACTGATCTTTTTCATGGAGAAGGGCTGTGCTGCCAATTTCAGAAATA
>DAIDIP010000039.1 GCA_027451745.1 Candidatus Melainabacteria bacterium | reverse complement strand
GTAAAATATCAAAATGATTTTTCAGAACCCACTGCCCAATTACCCGTTTTTAAAAAGCTATTTTGCAAGATGGACTATTTAGTAGGACGACAAATTTGTGTGTTGTAGGTGGGTTCATTTTTTGTCTACCTCCTCTGCTTGTATCCAGTCTAACCAGGTTGATATGCGATCCATTCCCAAGCGCCAATTCTGCTCAATCACTTTTATTGCCAAATCGAAATTCTTTTTCGACAATGCTTCAATAATTTGGTTGTGTTGCTCTATTGAATCTTCAACCCAATTACTGTCTTGCATATAGGCGTATTCATATCGTTGTGCAAGGTGCTTGAGTATTGCCAATTGATTTATAAGATGTTTGTTTCGACAAGTTTGCGTAATTGCATCATGAAAACGTGTATCGATAGCGATAATCTTCTCTGCACTGGTTGCCTTAGCGAGTTCTTGATTGATGCCTTTCAAATCCTTAACTATACTCGGCAGATAAGGAACTGCTAAACGAATAGCTAATCCTTCCAGTGTCCAAATAATGGGATACAATTCTTTCACTTCTTTACTACTTAATGGGTTGACTGTAAAACCCTTAGCCAAATCGCTTCTAATAAAACCTTCTCGCTCTAATTTAAAAAGAGCTTCTCTTAAAGGAGTTCTACTTATGCCTAATTGCTCTGATAATTGTGATTCGATAATCCGTGAGTCAGGTTCCAAATCACGCTTAATCAGCTTATTGCGTAATTCGCTATGAAGGTTATCACGTGAAATCCTTATTGGCTTTACCAGATTTTTTTTCAAACGCGCCATAAAACTATCATCCATTGAAGTTTAGATATGGTATGCAAAATTACTTGTATTGTATACAATATATAATAGATTGTATACGTCGCTGAGAGACATTTAACCCAGATTGCTGCCCAGGATTTGAATCTCACTGCTTGTTAACGTGCAATGTCTTATTTAGTAGTACACTCTAGTCCTATAGCATTTTGTCTATCGCTTCAATATATACGAACCAATATGAGGAGAATTAAGTGATGAAACCGAATTTGATTATCGCTCTTTCGCTGGTAATAGCTTTTGCTGTGGGTAACTCGGTCGAAGCCAGAAAATATACAATCTATGATCGCCAAGTTGCTCTAGAAAAGAAAATCGACAAAGCCTATAAAGATAATCAATTGACTCTTAAAGAAGCCGACAATCTCAAAGGCAAGATTAAGTCAGTAAAAGAAGAAGAAGAAAAGATGAAAAACAAAAATGGTGGCAAATTGAGTTATGAAGATAACACCACTTTAGAAAAAGATCTAAACAAAATTAGCGACAAGCTTCACAGAAAGATGTTGGATAAAAGAGCTGAATAGTTATCTAAGTTAAACCAGAAAATAACTAGGCTAGATCTTCTTCCTCTATTTCTTTATCAGCAGACGTAGATTCACCGCGTTGATTGCCGGCATCTTGTCTGCTGATATTTTTAGAGTCTTTGCGCTTTTTGCTCTTCTCTGTCTCATTACCTTCTTTGCCATGACTACTCGTATTAAATTGAGACAGCTTTGCATTGTATGTTTTTGACATAGAGGACCGCTCTTCATCAGTCCAAGGCAGGGGACGAAATTCTTCTACAACACCAAAAACTTCCTCTGTTGAGCCAGCCTTTAGAATGCGCTCTAACCATGTTTTGAGATCAGACATTAAAAGTATTCTCCTTGATCTTGGACTGTTCGCAGCAGAATGAAAGTATTTGCATATCAGCCCAGAAAGCATTTGCATTATTGCTGCCGTTGTCTGCCAAAAATGATACGTGACCACCATGCTCAGGCGCAAGTAATTGTATATGAGCGTTATTGATATTAGTAAATGATTTGAATGGTATTAGTGGATCGTCCTGAGCGGCAATGATTAGCGTTCTGGTTTTTATTTTTTCTAGGAGCGGTAATGCACTTGCTGAGCGATAATAATGTGCTGCATTTTTATATCCTGCAATAGGCGCAGTAAATAGATCATCAAAGTCTCGTATGCTATTGACTTTGCTTAGATTTCCTAATTTATAGCGTTCTGGAAAAAGTTTGTGTTTAGCTACGATTTTCTTTTTTAAACTGCGTAAAAAATAGTACTCATAAATTCTGTTTATACCAATAGCCAGACTGTCTACAGAAGCTGAAAGATCAATACTAGGTGATATAGCACAAGCTGCTTCTATAGAACTACCGCTGTTCAATTCAGCTAATGCTTTTAAAACGAGATTTCCACCTAATGAATAACCAATTACATATTGTTTGCTTTGTCCTTTATTTTGTTTCAGCCAATCTAAGACTTTGAAAAGATCCTCACTTTGCCCAGCATTGTATAAAGTAGGTGTGAGATGAAGTGTGTTGCCACAATTTCGTAAATTGAGTCTCACCACATTGTATCTAAGTGCCAATGCTTCTTGCGCTATACGCAGTACATAAGACGACTCGCTTGAGCCTTCCAGTCCATGCACTATTACTAAACAGCGATCTACAGCTTTATCAATATGTGCATGGGCTAAAACTGTAGACTCCTGATCAACAGGTATTAGCAAAGACTGTTCGTTTAAACCTTTAATTGAATTATTTTGAGGCAAAAAGCCTGGCACTATAGTCATGAGATGACTATTCTTCAGCAAACCGTGGGGAAGATAAGTGGCTAAATTGTTCAAATTGTCTGGCGAATTCACTTTTTTCCTTTTAAGGCTTAAAATTTGCTTGTATTTTGCAATATGGAAACGACTCTAAACTATCATTCGTTGATAGAATGTATTTAATTCTAAGACGGAAATATGTTTTACGAAGGCGAACCAATTTTTTTCAGCATTCTCGTTTTTTTAGGGATTTTAATTTTATTAGCCATTCTTCACAACCTTGGTTATGTAAATTTGATGCCCTAAGACCAGGACGTTTTCTTGGTCTTTTGGTGTCTTTAGTCGTCATTGCCTGCTCTTTTTCTGGCTGTTCTTCAGAATCAACAGGGGACCCTGAGTTAACTAAGAACACTTATATTGAGCTGGTAGATTGGCATGTTTCAGGATTATGGGTAATCAATTGTCCAGTAGCCTGGGTACGAGTAGCCAATTATAATCGAGTGCCAATCAAAGAGATTCAATTTAAATACACTACTTATGACTATCTAGGTAATAAATTGAATGAAGGTTCCTACACAATAGAAGGAACTGTTTCTCCTGGGGGCGTTAAAAACTTTATTGAACTCTATATAGGCTTAGTCGATATACATAGCGAAAGACTGGATATTGAGCTGCGCTCAGTAGAATCTGGCTAAATCAAACTCTGCTATAAAACAGCAATAAACCCCGAGCCTCTGGACATCATGACTTTTTAGCTGTCTTAGTTATTAGTGCTGACTGTCAGCAATGTAAGCTGAGCGCAAAAGAATATAAGCAATTGTTCCATAAAGCAAGAACAAAATAAGCAGCATAAGGAAAGGCATCTTTTCAAAAATTTTCGCAAAAGGACGACAGAAAAAGTCAATAAAGAATATATTAGCTGCAGCTGATGGCACCGAGAACCTCCGATGACTTAATGATGATGACGGTAGTGAGCATGCTTCCGCCAGTATTCAGCTAACGGTGGCAATACTAATTGCGGATTGACAATCATTACAAAGCTAAGAAATAAGATTACACACAAAGCTAGTGTCATTAACCAAATCATAGTTGTTTAAATATCCTTTTCACCTTAACTGTTGGAACCCGAATAAATTCATGATCAGTGATTGATCATGGAATAAGTATTTGCTTACGCCGTTTAAGGGATGGTTAAGGACTACATGTTTTAAGCACTTCTTCATGATTTTATAGATTAGCATTAGCTTATTATTCCCTTAAATGGCTCAATCTAAGGCATTATGCGGCTTTTCTACAATGATCACTTTAGTGAAACAAATACTTCAGAGTGTAAATTAGTGCCGATTAATCCTATCTGTCGGACGAAAATCAATTCTCGGCGACACTAGCAGTATTTACTGTCCATGGTATATACAAGTAATATTGTTGAATCGAAATACGCTTAGCGCTACTTAATCTTGCTTTACTTCTTAGTCGCATAAATAGGCTCTATAGGCCGTTTAGAGACTTAGACATCAGATAATATTGAAGCATGAGCTTTTAAAATTTTCTCTATTCTGGTAAATACTAAGGTCTGCGCACTGCGCCCGTAGCTCAGTGGATAGAGCATCCGCCTTCTAAGCGGAGGGTCGTTGGTTCGAATCCAACCGGGCGCGATTTTCCCAGCTATAATATTTGTCCGTATATGTGTGACGAATATGGCATGGGTCATTAGCTCAATGGTAGAGCAGTTGCCTCTTAAGCAATTGGTTGGAGGTTCGAATCCTCCATGACCCAAATTCTATTTCTGTAATACAACTTTTTCGCAAGTGCCAACAGAACCGACATGTTCAGGTATGCCAAAGAACCACGCAGCAAAATGTGTAAAGCGATTAAAAGAACCGTGTTCACAAGTCTCTAAAGTAAATTTATCGCCAGGCTTGTCATAAGCCCAAAGATTGGCAACAAGTTTAAAGGGAATACTGTGTCCCAACCAGCCATAATCTAATGTGGCATAGTCTATCCATTCAAATGCTCTGCGATTACCACTTTGTTCTAAGTTAGCTATTTCTTCCTCATCTGTTTCTTCTTCTGGGTGTTTGCGACTAAATTCACTAAGATCTTTGGCGTCTTCAGCTTTCTCGTCAGAAGATAATGATGCTTTGTCAAAAAGTCTTTCTAATAGCTCATCTGCCCCTTGTCCTAAACGTGTATAGCCCCCAAATAAAAACTGCACAATCGGTAAAGCATTATCTTTGCTAGAAAATAAAATCCTTAGCCTTTTACAATATGTGGCTGGGATCTCAGAAGTCATATAACTTGCTTTTGCCACATTTTGCAAATTCTCTTTATTGTCTGCGGCAAAGCGAGATACGTAATGCACAAAAGTGCAGGCATCAAAGTCTGGATTAACCAGAAAAAGTTGTTCAAATAATTCTTTGCCTTTCACTACCGGTGCAGCTCTTACAGCAAGCTTAATCCCCATACTATGAGCAAACAAACTAAATTCAATCCCGGTTTTTTCTTTTATAGCCAACAATTCTTCTAAAAAGCGATTGAAATGTTCTTGGCTCCATTCGTTATTGCCAATGTCTGTGTAATATTGAAGAATTTTCCCAGCCGATGGCCAACTGTATAGAATGACAGGACATTCGGCGCAATAAGCAAACCTTGCTGCCGAGCGAGCTCCACCAGCAAAAGGATTGTTATAACCATGCAAATATATAAAGAATTCTTTGGCACCAGTTTTTTTAGCCGTATCTATAATTACCTTGCTAAATTCTTCATATGAATTAGTATTGCTATTAGGATTGTCGAGTGTAATTTGTTCAAGTGGATATTTGGGTTTTTTATTTTCGTAATGCCAGCCTAATTTTTCTTGAGCGCTTGTCAAAATCTTATTCTCTACATTATCCACAGTGTATTCAAGTGAACCACAATAGACTTCATATATAGAATTCTTTTCGTGTTTTCGTTTATTGAGAAAACCTTGATCCGAAATTGCTCTATCGGTCATATAGAGCAATGGAATTCGCACATAAGAAGATGCTCCTGCTTTAGTATTCCTTACAGCAGAAAGCGAAAGTGTTGGCAAACACAATATAAATGCTGATAAACAAAGTAGATAAGCTAATCGGTACCTATTAGCAAGTTCCATAATTTCCTTACGATTGAAACCACTGTGCAATTCTAGCAAATTAAGACTGCTTAACTCGGTCATGCACAGTTGACCAAGCGATCTTATAAACGTTGAGGGTAAGGCGTATAATAGTTCGACACTTGATTATCTAAATGCAATCACTTTAAATCTAATGTAAAACTCAATACCATCGAAATGGCAGAAAAAACTACAAAAAACTTGGTGTAGAAAGCACCCCAAAATGGTTTGAAAGGACTTAAGCACTGGCGTCAGGACATACTTGCAGCGCTAGTTGTAGCCCTTGTATCAGTGCCATTATCGTTAGGCATAGCTCTTGCTTCTGGCGCCCCACCTATATGTGGACTTACTTCGGAGGTGGTTGCCGGACTTGTGTTTTCTTTTCTTGGCGGTGCTTATGTAACCATAGGTGGACCAGCAGCTGGGCTTGCACCAATTTTGTTCACGGCTATTACAAGTCTAGGAAAAGGGGATATGACACTGGGCTACCATTTGGTAGTTGGAATCATTCTCATGACTGGATTAATTCAGCTAGTTCTCACATATTTTAAAGCAGCAAAATTTTCTCAAATTTTTCCTTCGGCGGCCATTCACGGCCTGTTAGCAGCCATTGGTTGTCTTCTGTTTGCCAAGCAAATCCCCAACTTTATTGGCAGCAAATTCCATGCCCATGAATTTTTCTCGATTATGGCTGAGACACCATCCGAACTGGTTCATCACTTACAAACCAATGTATTTTCAATTGGCATTATATGTCTTTTGCTTTTGTTTCAACTAAGCTCACCGCAATTAAGAGGCGGCATATTGCGCTATATCCCACCGCAACTCGTTGTTGTAGCTGTAGGTATTATTCTTGCTCAGCTTTATCACCTTGATAGCAGCTACCTAGTACAAATGCCCGCAAATCCTCTTGAGCATGGCATTATTTCCCCTGACTTTCATGCCCTCTTTGCTGACATTTCGCTCATACCAAAAATTGTTGTTTTTGTTTTAGCTTTAACTTTTATTGACGGTACTGAGTCTTTAGCAACAATCCAGGCTGTAGATAGAATTGATCCATTTCATAGAAAATCCAGCCCTGATCGAACCCTTTTTGCTATGGGAATCTCAAACATATGCTCTAGTTTAATTGGTGGTTTAACTATTATTCCTGGCATTATCAAAAGCACTACCTGCATAGTCTCAGGTGGCAGAACTGCTTGGGTGAATTTCTACAATGCTTTATTTCTTGTTCTCTTTATCTTATGTGCTGGTGGCTTAATCAAAATGATTCCGATTGCCGCTTTAGCAGCTGTACTAATGCACATCGGCTACAAATTAGCAGGTTTGCATAAATGGCGTAGCATGAGTAACTTGGGTTCAGCTCAGCTCCTAGTCTTTTTTGTCACCATCGTAGTAACACTCATGTCAGATTTATTAGTTGGCATTGGTGCTGGTATGGTCACTAAATGTTTAGTCTTAATTTGGTATGAGTTTAAATCCCTTGGTGCTAGCAGTGGTGTCAACCCGATCACTCGCTTATTCAACGTGATTAAGGTGCTTTTCAAGTCTCCGTTAGAAAAAAGTGAAATTAAAGATGGAGTAGCCCATGTATATTTTTCTGGACCGATTGATTGTTTTAATTCACTTAAAGTACGCAGCCTATTAGACTCACTGTCAAAGAATACTGAAAAGCTAGTATTGCATTTTTCACAATCAGTAAATTTGGTTGATCACTCGATGAATGTTTATTTTGATACAATGCGCGAAGATTGGAAGCGAGAAGGTAAAACAATAGAATTTGATGGCCTTAACGACTTCAAAGCATGTTCTCCAGATCCAACTAGTCTAAAATATAGAACTATCTGAGGTAATAGCTTATGAAAATACTCATTGCGAGCGATGGTTCAGAGCACTCGGGTTATGCTATTGAAAATACAACTAAATATGTGTGGCCTGACGATACCGAGTTCAAAATAATCAGTGTTGTTGATAGTTCTATAGCTTCCACGCGCGATCAACAATCAAATATAATGAAGTGCATAATCGAACCCTCGGTCGATCAGCTAAAACGTGGATTTGATGACAAATATAAAATTGATGGACAGGTTTTGCTTGGTTATCCAAAATCTGAAATTATCAAATTTGCTGATTCCTGGTCGCCTGATCTCCTCATCATGGGATCTCGCGGACGCAAAGGCATTGCACGCGTTTTATTGGGCAGTGTCTCACATTCTGTACTAGTTGCCGTTGACTGCTCTATGCGTATTGCCAGACAAATGACTGGTACGGCTTTTAACTCCAAGAATTGTGTTATCTCTGGATGATTCTGCAGTCTGTAACACTGTGATTGAAAGCGCAATAAGCCGCCCATGGGAGGATGGCACTGAATTTCTCTGTTTAACTGCTATACCGACTTTGACACAATATTTTTATGATATTCAAGACAGTCATGAAATTGAGTCTTTAGAAATTCAACGCAATCAGAAAGTGCAAGCCAATCACCATCGTTTACAGGGTATTGCGGATTCTATAAAGACTAAGCTTCCTAAGTGCAAGGTGTCCTTTGATGTAATTGGTGGAGACCCCAGGGAAGTTATAGTTGAAAAAGCCAAAGAATGGGGAGCTAGACTAATTATTGTTGGCAGTCGCGGTAAAAACTGGATGGACCGCATTCTTATAGGCAGTGTGTCTGAGGCTATTGCTACCTGGTCCGAATGTTCGGTAGAAGTAGTTAAGTGAGCCTTAACCAAGAGGACAATTGGGCTGTTGACATGTTATTCTTATAGACGTGGATATTTCGCGGGCGAGTGGCGAAATTGGCAGACGCGCTAGACTTAGGATCTAGTGGAGCAATCCTTGAAGGTTCAAGTCCTTTCTCGCCCACCATCTACGTTTCAGCAGAATACCGGTCTTCTTTTTGGGGGAGGCAAACTGCCTTTAACCGATCAATAACCGATCGAATTTAAAGCATTCTTTTACCTAAGCTTATATGTTTATATCTTATGATGCCACTTGGGATATTAAGATGCTGCGATGCAAAACTATGTTTTCTGACAAAGTCTTTTCCCAGTTAGGTTTAATTGTCCAACCATCCACGATGGCTTTTGGCGGGCTACGTTATCTATGTTTGCTGAGCTCAGAATTAAAAAAAGAATTGCAGGGCTGCCCGCAATTCTCAGAAGACGTCTATAAACAGCGAATTATAACGCCTGCAATCTGGATGCAATAAATGCATCTAGATCACCCTTCTTGTACTTAGCTAGTCTGCCAATCTTATAAACTTGCACACTGTATCTGCCAGTCGACTTCCATATAGCGAGCGTGATTTCAGAAATGCCTAGATAAGCCGCAGCCTCTTTTCGGGTCATCAGATCGGATTCAAACTTGGGGAATTGCCTAACGGCGGTACGGTCATTTTCTCCGGAAACTGTATTCATAATATCTTCCTTTTACAATGCGCTTGCGCACCTAACGACCATTCAAAAAATTCCTCCATCAGTTGAACCGACAACCTGAGATTTCTCGGAAAGCTTTCTAGTATTTAAGCAACAACTTGCAAAAGAACTTTCCAGCCATAGATTCAACTTGGCGTTCAGAAATCGATTCAGAATTTTACATAGAAACTAGCGCCGTTATCAAATACCCCGCTATAAAAATAAATGGTCAAAAAGATCCTGGATACAAGACTGCCGGTGCCACCAACTAATGCAAACTATTGCAGACTAGTGCAATCTTCCACCAACTAGTGCAAACTTCTGCAGACTAGTTCAATCTTCCACCAACTAGTACAAACTTCTGCAGACTAGTGCAATCTTTTGCGATGTTGCCACTTGGTAAAAAGTACTTGCATTTTGTAGAAGATGGAATAAGATTTTGTAGGCAGGATGTGTGCCGTACCGGTACGCGACAAGTCGCCTACCAGTCCAGTCACGATTACGGCAGAGCTTACTCGCAACTCCGTTGCTCGACGCGCAGTATCTTTGGTGGCATAAAGAAACTTTTTTACGCCAGGGAGGAAATTATTACCAAGCTATCTAACTCTGAGTTTCTGCGGAATCTTGGGAAGGGCTATGAGCCCAAAAGTGCCTTTGATAAAGAAGTTATCAGAGGGCTTGCCAAATTGCACGCTGATCAAGATCGCCTGGGTGGTTTATTGGCACAATGCCTATCCGAAAGCACCAACACCGTTAAGATGACGCATAAGATCGTCGCTACCACATCCGGTGCATAATCCAGAATCATCCCCTATGCTACCAACAACTTTATAGCAGCCGTAGCAAAACGGGCTTGTTCTTTCGATTGCAAGCATTTGGAATTTTTCGTCTGTCATACAAAATGTCATTGCCAATTCCTCCTAAGATCGGGAGTACGCGCCGCACCAAGGAATGAGCGCAGCGAAAGGGAGGGATACCGGAAGGAGCAGAGCGACCGAGGATATGCTCACGGTAATTGTTGCCGGCGTCGTAGCGGCAGGCTTGTTGGCTGGCAGGAAAAGGAAAGGTGGCGAATAAGTAAGATAATTACTATATTTATTGTGCTGTTTGTTTGACAATATCGAACATAGTAAGTATAATCAGTAGTATGTAAATTAATCCATTTGTTCGATAAGTTCGAATCATGACAACAAAAAGAGTAATACATACAACCAGCGGAATGGAGTTATTGAGGCGACTGGCCGAAGACGGCAAGCGAATCATTACCTTAGATGATGCTCGTTCTTATTCTGCTGCTGCCGGTATATCTAAAAGTTATTTGCGTCAGGCATTTCATTACCTAGAGCAAGATGGCTGGGTAAGACGGCTTCATGCAGGGCTTTATGCAATCTCTCCACCTCTAATTAATGCACCAATACATGAATTTGAAGTAGCTATGTATTTGGTGAAAGATGCAGCAATCAGTCATTGGTCAGCAATGAGCTATCACGCATTGACTGATCAAATACCTCGAACCGTCTTCGTTCTTACAAGTGATACAGTAGCCGCCAAACAAAGAGGCAGTTCTAGTCAACCTTATCAAATCTGGGACATACGGTATGTTTTTGTCCAAGTCAAACCAGAACGGTTCTTTGGCACTCAACAGGAGTGGTTTGGCGAATCAAAAGTCTTAATTACCGATCTGGAAAGAACTTTGCTGGATGGACTAACCCGTCCAGCATATTGTGGCGGATTTGAAGAAGTAGCCACAGCATTCGAGAGTAGCATTGACCGAATTGACATAGACAAAATTATTGGTTATGCGTTAAAACTAGATGTTGCTACCGTCAGGCGTCTTGGCTGGATGCTTGAGAAAAGTGGTATAGATAGCACAAAACTTGAGCCGCTGCTAAAAAGTAATCATGGTGAAGGGTATCGGCCATTAGATCCCACTCGACCAACAGGCGGACCATGTAACAGTCATTGGGGAATCCGGGAGAATCTGCAACAATTGGTATGACCTCACCACTGCTACCACTTAGAAAACGGCTAAACAAGCTGAGACAGACAACAAACGTAGAGTTAAGCGTTTATGAACGAGATTACTTGCTCTCATTTGTCTTGGCTGCAATCAGCGAGGTTAAACCACTAGGCGAGACTATCATCTTTAAGGGAGGCACAGCCCTCCGTAAGTGCTATTTTGAAGATTATCGCTTCAGTGAAGATTTGGACTTTTCTGCACTGCCATCATTCAATGCAGACGAACTTGAATCAGCCTTATCGAAAATTTGTAGTATTGCAGCTAATACCATACGTGAACATGAGCCATTCGAAGTTATTTGGCAAAAAGTTCCAGAAAAAGCACCACATCCAAAAGGACAAGCCGCATTTTTTATTCGCGGCAAATTTCCCTGGCATACAGGTGAAAGCACTTGGGCACGGATTAAATTGGAAATTTCAGTTGATGAGCAAATTTACAAACTACCGAAATCTCGATCCATTCTTCATGCTTATGAAGAAAAACTTGATGCCCAAATCCTTACATACTGCCTTGAAGAAATACTTGCTGAGAAGCTGCGGGGATTACTTCAATGGGCTAAACGACTTGATGATAAGCCTTTTGCCAAACCAAGAGCAAGAGATTACTATGACCTTTGGGAAATCCTATCGAAGCATAAAGCCGAACTTGACCTAGTTAACTTCGCTTCTTTCTTAAGCGACAAATGTAAGTTAAAGGATGTTAGTTTCGATAATGTCGAGTCTTTCTTTGCCCCAAAAGTAATTGCAGAAGCTCGGAAGAACTGGGAAAGCAATTTAGCACACCTGGTTGTCGAGTTGCCGCCTTTTGATAATGTTTGCGAATATCTAAGAGCCGAGATTGTTAGTCTCATTAGCTAACTTTAATGCCTGACAGGAAGGGTGGCGCCGCATTATTGAAAAGTCGAGACTAATTGCTTATTGTTCTCGCTTCAACTTCTCGAAGATTGCTTCCAATATCCATTGGTGTCGGCTTGGTGCTGGTCGACGCCTAGTAACTACTGCATCAATCTGGTTGAGTAGATTAGCTTCTAGTCTTAGCTTGACTGGATGGATTGTTTGTTCTTTTGTACAGACAGCACTTCTTGTTTCGCTTCTTGTTGACATCAAAATAAACCTCTGTTTGATGTGCTTTAACATTGCATGATATCATTTTGCAGTCTTATTGATGCTACTTGGAGAATCGCTTTACTGCACTGTTCGATTGAGCAATAAGAAGCGAGATTTTTCTGGTTGCGTAAAAATTGCTAGTACATCCCATACTTGAAAGGAACCAAGGTACTCAAGCTTTGGAATAATGAAAAACATGATGAAGCCCAAAACAGCAGACAAGCAAAAGAGTTCTCAAAGAAAAATTGCTAAGTCGACTGTTAACGGAGCAACCGTTGGTTTTGAGGCAGAGCTTTTCAAAGCCGCAGACAAGCTACGGGGTAACATGGAGCCTTCAGATTACAAACATATTGCTCTTGGTCTAATATTTCTCAAATATATTTCCGACTCGTTCGAAGCTAAACATGCAGTACTGTTAGCGGAAGACCCTGACGCAGCGGAAGATCCAGATGAATACCTAGCTGAAAACATTTTCTGGGTACCGAAGGAAGCTCGCTGGTCTTATCTGCGAGACAATGCAAAACAACCAATCATTGGCAAGTTGATTGACGATGCAATGTTAACGATTGAGACTCGAAATGAGAGCTTAAAAGGTGTTCTACCAAAGGACTATGCCCGGCCTGCTCTCAACAAGGTAATGCTTGGCGAGTTAATAGATCTCATTTCAGGCATCGCCATGAAGCAGGAGCATCACAGAGCTAAAGACATTCTTGGTCGTGTCTACGAGTACTTTTTGGGGCAATTCGCCGGTTCTGAAGGTAAGAGGGGAGGCGAATTCTATACGCCTCGTTCGGTGGTTCAATTGCTTGTGGAAATACTAGAACCCTACAAGGGAAGAGTTTATGATCCTTGCTGCGGCTCTGGTGGCATGTTTGTTCAGTCTGAAAAATTTGTTGAACAACATGGTGGCAGGTTAGGCGATATTGCCATATATGGGCAGGAAAGCAATTACACGACATGGCGACTAGCCAAAATGAACCTGGCTGTGCGCGGGATTGATGCTGATATTAAGTGGAACAACGAAGGAAGCTTTCACAAGGACGAATTAAAGGACTTGAAGGCCGACTTTATCCTTGCAAATCCGCCCTTTAACATTTCTGATTGGGGCGGGGAACGTTTGCGGGAAGATGCGCGCTGGAAATTCGGCTCTCCTCCTAGCGGCAATGCCAATTTTGCATGGTTACAACATATTTACCATCATCTTGGTCCCAAAGGCAGAGCCGGAATAGTTTTAGCAAATGGTTCTATGTCTGCTAACAACTCAGGTGAAGGAGAAATCCGTAAACGAATGGTTGAAAATGATATTGTTGACTGTATGGTCGCACTTCCAGGTCAATTGTTCTACTCAACACAAATACCAGCGTGCTTGTGGTTTCTGGCACGCCATAAGAACCAGCACAAACAATGGCGTGATCGCAGGGGAGAGGTCTTGTTTATCGATGCCAGGAAGTTAGGACAGCCGGTTGACCGAACTCGATTAGAGTTAACTGACGCAGAAATCAGTCTGGTAGTGAATACATACCAGTCCTGGTGTGGTAAGCCTGAATCTAAACCCTACAAAGATATTCCTGGCTTCTGTAGATCAGCATCGCTGAAAGAGATAGCTAATTATGATCATGTGCTTACTGTTGGACGTTACGTACTTTCTGCCGAATTAGAAGGTGACGACATGCCTTTTGAAGAGCGCCTCTCGCAACTGCAAACAGA
This sequence comes from Candidatus Melainabacteria bacterium, assembly GCA_027451745.1. Lineage (GTDB taxonomy): Bacteria > Cyanobacteriota > Vampirovibrionia > Obscuribacterales > Obscuribacteraceae > JABDBL01. Next base: position 953 of record DAIDIP010000039.1, on the reverse strand, counting down.
ATTAGAAACGCAATTTGCAGAGAGCAGAAGGCTTGAAGAACAAATAAGATGTGCATTGGGAGTACTTATTAGTGAATGAGCTATTGTTGTCAGAAATTCTTGAAACCACTAAAGATGGTGAATGGGGAAAGAGTGAGGTTGGGCCTAATTCCGTTCCGATGCGCGTTATTAGGGGAACTGACTTTTCGGCAGCACGATATGGTGATCTTTCACGTGTTCCATTACGGTATATAGAATCAAAGGCGGCAATCCGCAAAGCTTTGAAACCAGGTGATATCCTCATTGAGACTGCGGGAGGGACGAAAGATCAACCGACCGGAAGAACAGTCTTACTGAAAAACTCAGTTTTTGAGAATGCTGACAGCTTGGTGACTTGCGCTAGTTTTAGTCGCTTTCTTCGAGTTAAACCAGATTTAGTACGTTCAGATTATTTGTTTTGGTATCTGCAATATCTGTATCAAGCCGGTCTTATGTATCCTTATCATATTCAGCATACTGGCGTGGCGAGATTTCAGTACACCCAATTTGCCAACCAAATTCGAATACCGCTGAGACCTATGCAGGAACAAGAGGCTATTGCGCAAGTCCTGAATATTCTAGACGCTAAAATTGACTTGACTGGGAGGATGAATGAAACCTTACAAGCTATTGCCCGAACTGTCTTCAAAGAATGGTTCGTCGAGTTTGCTCCAGTGAAAGCGAAAGCAAAAGGTATTGCTCCTATTGCACTTTCAGCTGCCGCAGCAAATGCTTTTCCTAATGCTTTCGATGCCGATGGAATTCCAATTGGATGGCAGATAAAAGAACTAGGCGAACTTTGTACTGTAGGTAGAGGTGGATCGCCACGGCCAATTCAGGAATACATGAATGGTGAAATGAGGTGGACCCCATTATCTGGGCCGGTTTAGTAGCGTTTTGAGAGAGAGTTCTTTTTCATAAGTGGTACTAACCTA
>DAIDIP010000038.1 GCA_027451745.1 Candidatus Melainabacteria bacterium | reverse complement strand
AAAATTTTCCAATAAAAAGTTCTCTTTGTCCCATCATTTATTCAAAAAAAATTGCCCTGTTTTGCAGGGCGAACTAAGTAGCTTTATTTTAAGTCTATTAATGGATAGCAAGGTCACAAACCTTTAGAATTATCTGCAATTAATAAATTAAGTCAACCAATCCCAAACGATAGCAAAGTGCGGATTGTATTGTCAAAATCTATTGATTCTTTGGGTATCGTGCTTGCAATTGCAAAGAGACCAACACAACAACATTCACGTGGCAGAATCAGTCAACTATAGAGAAAGGGAGACAATATTGTCTCCCTTTCTGTTACTTAAGAGCTAAATTCTTAAGTTGATTTAGCTACCACAACACTTGCTGCCATGAGCTGTACAGGTTGGACCTGTGCAACAAGCACAGCATTTATTTGGTTGCGCCTTTTCAGTTTTACAGCAAGATTCTTTTCCTGCTGAGGCACAGTGTTGTTTAGCAGATTGTTTGTTTTCTGTATTTTCAGTTTTGCTTTGAGCAAAGCTAGAATAGGCATTAAATAAACCCAATACAGAAACTACAGTTAATGGAACAATTAACTTATTCATGATTTTTCTCCTTTAAGAAAACAATTACGTTTCCGCGACTTATTAGTTCGCGAATAAAAATCTATAATTACTCTCTTAGGTTTAAATCAAAAGTGCACGCTTCTTAAGATAGACTTCGTTAGAAGCTAAGTGAAGCGGTGTTCGAGCATCTCTCGATACAGAATTGTGCCGAAATTTCAGGTCATATACTTTGATTAAAATGGCTGCAGGCAGGGCGGCATTTATAGGACTAACTTGAATTTGAAAAACAGTATCGGGTAGTTTGTTATTAGGGATTGGCGAACAACAGCAAGACGAATCATTGGCAATCGTTTCTGCTGCAGTATCTGCCTTTATAGATATATTGTTTGAGTTGCTTATACTGGATGGGCAACAACAACTATTAGTTTCGTAAGACCAGGCAGATGATGCCAGCGTAGAACTAACAACAGAGAATAAAAATATTAGGCTAAGAAAATATCTAATCATTAAACTTGGGCTCAATATATGTAGCTAACTACTACAATACTGCCGTTCTTTATTGAAACTGTCAATCGTTCTAAATGTATTAAGGATAGAAATTAATTTGGTTTGTGAACGACCGTTTTTTTTGCTTTAGGCGGAGCTACTGCTACAGCAGGGTGGGCTGATTCAACTCCGAAGAACTTGACTAGTACAGCTTTAGCGATAGGGGCGGCGGCGGATCCACCGTGTCCACCATGCTCTACAAAAGCGCAAATGGCAATACGCGGTCTATCCGATGGGGCATAACAAGCAAACCAAGCATGGGTTTTGCTGCCAGCTGGCGGTGCTTCAGCTGAACCTGTTTTACCTGACACTTCTATATTACCCAATCTTGTAGCACCGCCTGTTCCGCTGGCTACTACAGCTTTTAATCCTGCTAAGACTACATCTAGATATTCTTTGTGAGTTTTTACTTTTTCAGGACGCGGAGAAGGTATTTGTCTGTCACCAATTTTAATGACAAAATGCAGATTGGGCACTTGTCCGCGCATGCCCAGTCCAGAAAATATGCGCGCCGCTTGGGCAGGCGTAACTTGTACATACGTTTGACCAATAGACATGTGCAGGGTATTGCCTGGATACCATTTTTCATGACATACACGTAATTTCCATTCTGAGTCTGGAACTAAACCTACGCCCTCATGACGCAATTCAACTCCAGTAGGGCGACCAGCACCAAATTTAACACCCCATTCTTTTATTTGTTCTGGAGTCAGCTTTAAACCCATTTGATAGAAAGCTGAATCCCGTGACCAGGCTAAACATTTAACCAAATCAAAGAGCCCAGGAGTAGCTGTCCAGTCACCAAAGAAAAATCCACCTAAGCTGATACCGCCCGATACATGCAATTTAGTATCTGGTTTAACTACTTTATTCTCTAAGGCTGATAGCAGAGTAATAGCTTTCCAAATTGAACCAGGAGGAAACCCGGATAAGGCACGATTGAACAAAGGATGATCAGGAGCATTAATCTGTTTCCAAACACTTGGGGTAATTCTTTTAGTAAATACATTGGGGTCAAAGCTAGGACGTGAAACCATGGCTAGCACCTCGCCAGTGCGAGGGTCCAAAGCAACTACAGCTCCAGAGCGTTTACCTAAAGCTTCATAGGCAGCTTTTTGTAGATCTAAATCTAGAGACAGAACCATTGGTTGTCCACCAACCGCTTCTCTAGTAATTTCAGGTTTAGAAGTTTCAGCAGAAATAGATAAGCCGCTGGCATTCACTTTAACTCTTTGCTCACCATCAATGCCTCGCAATTGAACATCATAAATACGTTCAATACCATCTTGACCAATTACGTCCCCCATGCGACGTTCGGGTCTGGTTTCAAGTTGTGCTTGGGTGATTTCTCCACAATAGCCAATTACATGTGCAGCATATTCACCTTGAACATAATTACGGCTAATATCTGGCAGAATATCAATTCCTGGTAAAAATATTTTTTCTTCATAGAAACGGCTGACTGTATTCACATCAACATCGTGATCTATTACTACCGGTAATACAGAATTTGATGCCTTCGCCTTGAGTAATACGTTGTAAATTTTAGCCTTTGGTAAGTCTACAACTTTTGCTAGACGGTCAGCTAGAGCTTCACAATGTTCAAGTTCATTAGGAATAGCAATGAGAGATAATGTTTGTTTATTAGTAGCAAGCAAATTACCGTGACGGTCATAAATAATTCCGCGTGGAGCACGTAAGAAAGTAACACGGGTGCTGTTAGATACAGCACGATTTAAATAGTAGTGATTTTGTATAATCTGCAACCAAACAAGTCTGGTCATTAAAACTGCGGCAGACAAAAAAATCAAAAGTCTAAAATAATTTGCCTTTATAGTAAGTATGTTTTTTTGTTGGGCAATTTTGCTCATGACTTAACAATAACTTCCCGCTCTAAACGAAAATCGTGCCAGGCTTTGAGTGGTATAAAAATGAAAGGCGCAATGAGAGCATTCAAAACAGCTTCTGGAATAGTTGCTTGGGCAAAACAGCTAAGCACATCAGCTCTACCTAAAATCATTAACTGGCAGGCTGTAATAAATTCAGCTAGGATAGTTCCCAAAAGAACAGAAACAATACAATAGAATGAACCATGTTGTACTTTGTTGAGCGGGAAATAGCCCGCCACCCAGCCAATTATTGGATAAGAAATAAGATAAACAGGCACAACCGAAGAATACAAAGCAGCAAAAACAGCACCTATTATGGCGCCGCTAAGACTTCCTGATATAGCCTGATATAAAACAATTGCAGACATTGATCGCACTCTAATATCATCTGAGCTTAGAGGTTCAATAGAAGAAGTAAAAACAGATGCCCAAATAATAATGAAGGCAAGGGGTATATTGCAAAATAAATTATGTGAGTAAAGCTGAGTGAGAACATCACTTTGCAAAAACCAGATAAAGCAAATAACGACAAAAGCTAGACTTATTTCCCAGAGATGTCTACGAGCTTTAATTGAGAGCAGCATGGAACAAATCCTTTATTCTTCAAGCGGCGGCAGAACTAATACCTCGCTTAAATCGTAGCAATTCTCAGCCAATTTGACCTCTATTTGTGTGCTTGTAGCATTATTGTCTCGACGCACACCAATTACTGTTCCTACAGGATGATTTTCTGGGAAAGTGCCGCCCTTACCAAGACAAACCACTTTATCACCAATCTCAACATTGGCATTAATAGGAACATAATCAATCACTGGCGGATTTTGATGATGTCCAGAAAGGATACCGGTTATTCCTATTCTAGGAATCAATACACCTAGTTTTTGATCAGGATCTGTAAGCAATCTTATAACGCTGGCATGATCAGAAACACTGGTTACTCGACCAACTACGCCAATTCCAGTAATTACAGCCGAGCCCATAGTTATATGATCAAGTTTGCCTCTATCAATAATAATTTGCTCAAACCAGTTATCCGGGTTACGGCTTACAACTTCAGCAGCAATAACTCGACGATCGGCATGAGTCTTTAAATTCAATAGTTGTCTAAGTTTATTAGTATCTTTAGCTTGCTGTTCTAATTTAATAACTTCGAGTTCTCTTTCAGCTAATTTGGCTTCCAAATCTTTAATACGCTGAGCAGAGGCAAGTAGCTTTTGCACAGTATTGCGAGTGGATAATATTTGAGTTGTACTTTTGGTGAAAAATCCTGCTATAGCAGCATTAACATTCAATATGAAACTGCTTGCCGGTCCAATCAAGTACATTAATACTATGGCAAAAAAGACTATCTCAGAAATAGTTGCCCGATCCAGGGCAAAAGAGTTTTGCTTTTGCTCGGCCATTTTAACTACTCAACAATTTAGTTTTGCAATGCAGATCGTTCTAGTACGCGTCTATAGGCAGGATCAGAAAGCAAGCGTCCTGTACCAATAGCGACACAAGATAGTGGATCTTCAGCTACAAACACTGGCACTTCTGTTTCATTAGAAATAAGTTCATCCAGTCCTTGCAACAAGGCGCCCCCACCGGTAAGAAAAATGCCGCGATTAAAAATATCAGCCGCCAAATCAGGTGGTGTGCGTTCTAGTGTATTTTGCACAGCATCAACTATAAAAGCCAATGGCTCACTTAGTGCTTCTCTAATTTCGCCACGGCTAATAGTGACTGTTCTTGGTAGACCATTGAGCAGATTTAGCCCGCGTACATCATATCGATCATTTTCTGTTGTTTGATAAGCAGAACCTAGACGAAACTTAATTTCTTCAGCTGTTCTTTCACCAATGGCAAGACTATGCACTTTTTTCAAATAACGCACAATGCTCTCATTCAATTCATCACCAGCTACACGAATTGACGAATTAACCACAATACCAGAAAGACTTATAACAGCTACTTCTGTCGTACCGCCACCTATATCAACAACCATAGAACCTGTTGGTTCTGTAACAGGTAAAGATGCTCCTATTGCTGCTGCCATTGGTTCTTCCGGAAGAAACACACGACTAGCTCCCGCGTTACGAGCCGCTTGGCGAACTGCTTGTTTTTCTACATCAGTAATACCTGAAGGAACACCAATAGCAATTTCAGGGCTCAAACCAAAACCGTGATTACCGGCAACTCTTTCAATAAAAGTTTTGAGCATCACTTCGGCATATTTGAATTCGGCAATTACACCGTCGCGCAAAGGACGTAAGGCTTTGACCCCTTGAGGGGTACGGCCAATCATTGCCCTTGCTTCTTCGCCAGCTGCTAATAATGTATTAGTGTTGTTGTCTATTGCCACAACTGACGGTTCACGCAAAACAATGCCTTCGCCATCAATATAAATGAGTGTATTAGCTGTACCTAAATCGATACCGATACACTTACGAAAATATCCTTTTACCCACTTAAACAACGTTTCCTACCCCTGCTAAATATTTGAAGTGCTGACAAATTAAAGCTAACCAGCTCTTATCAAGCTAAGTTTAACATGGCTGAATGCGCTTTTATCTAGCTTGATGTAAGTAGACCGTTCAATGTTAAACAAAGCATTAAAAGACTAGCCTGTATGGCAATACGAGCCTTATAGAACTAACGGATGGTACTGACTTCTCTTATTTCATGCACAATTGGTTGATCAAGAGCTAGCTCAAGGGGTTGACTGTGCGTGGGCTGGATAGTTTTTTCAGAATTGACCACATAACGTCGTCCTTTCCAATTCACTTGACTGCCGCTCCAAACCAAATATGCGGCATGGAAATAAAGCACAGTTACAGCAATACTGCCAAAAGGGAACATAAAAAAACTTCGCCAATCTGTACCATCGTGATGCTGCGAGGTTTTTTCAAACCAGGCAACTAGCATAAGGAATTGCATTGAAATCATGCCAGCCATGCTACCTACTATTACATCGCCTGGTCCGGTGCCGGTGACAATCATGCGCCCCAACAGAATAAGTTGAATATAGGGGAACAAAGCTACTGAGTTGATCATGAACAATATGATGAGCAAATTTGGAACGCGACTATCTATTAATGAATAGAGATTTTTAGTCCAGCCTTGCCATAAACTTTTTAAATCTGTATACATGCGCACGCTGTATACAGTTTTGCCATCCGCCACTTGGATTTTATAGCCTTTCTTTTTGAATACTCCTGCCAAAGCATGATCTTCGACAATCTCATTTCGAACTGATTGATGCCCGCCAATTGCTAAATAAGAGTCGCGGCGACAGATAATATATTGCCCATAGGCATAGGCTCTTTTGCATTCTGGGTCATTAACTTGGTGGAATGGATCACCGAGTAAAAAGGAACTGAGCAATAGAGGCATAATTAGTTTTTCAGGGAAGCTGCCTAATTCTTGCATAGGTACGAAAGATACTAAATCGGCATTATCATTAGCTGCACAATAAACAGCATCTCTTATTGAATTAGGCTTGTGATAAGTATCTGCATCTGTAAATACAAACCAATCGCCGGAGGCAAAAGTTACTGCGTGGGCTAAAGCATTGCATTTACCTATCCAACCATCTGGTGCATCCTTGCCATGGACGAATTTAATACGATTATGTTGATCGCCATCTACAAAAGATTGAATAACTTGGGCAGTATTATCTGTTGAGCGATCATCAATAACGATAATTTCAAAATATGGATAATTCTGGTTGAGCAAAGAAGCTAAACAACGACCAATTTTTCCTTCTTCGTTGCGAGCTGGAACCAAAATTGATACAAACGGCAAATTACTCGGAAAAGTATCTGCACGGCGTACAGGTCGCAGAAGTTCATAAAAAGCATAGGTTAGAAAAAAAAGCCCTGCTATAAGCAAAGTGGTAGCTAAAATCCAACCGAACAAAATCACTATTATTTACCGTAACTATAAAAGCCCTTACCAGTCTTCCGTCCCAGATGTCCGGCACTGACTAATTGCCGAATTAAAGGACATGGACGATATTTAGAATCACCAAATCCACTGTGTAATGTTTCCATGATGCTTAGGCATATGTCAAGACCAATGAAATCGGCCAGCGCCAAAGGTCCCATGGGGTGGTTATAGCCAAGCATCATACCTTGGTCTATTTCCTCAGCACTGGATAACCCCTCCATTAAAGCAAATGCAGCCTCATTAAGCAAAACCATGCCTAAACGAGAAGTTACGAAGCCAGGAAAGTCTTTGGAAGTTATTACAACCTTGCCAAGAGAAGCGCCAAAGTCTGAAATATATTTAGTAGTTTGAGAACTAGTATCTATCGCCGGGATTACTTCGAGCAATTTCATAATATGAGCTGGTGAGAAAAAATGCATACCGATAAATTTGTCCGAACGTTTTGTTGCTGACGCAATCGCAGTAATAGATAAAGAAGAGGTGTTAGAGGCAAAAATAGTGGATTTGGGACATTTTTCATCTAATACTTTAAATAATTCCTTTTTTATAGACAGATTCTCAACAATAGCTTCAATTACAAGATCGCAAACAGGCAATTTATTGAGATCATCTATAGTAGTCAAGCCACCCTTTGCTTTACTCAGCTCTGCTTTTGTAATTAGATTTTTTTCTAAAGCTTTACTGCCAAATTGTTCATAAGCTAATTGTGCTTTTTCTAAAGCAGCAGGAAATTTGTCGTATAAACAAACTTTAGCACTGCTTTTTGTAGTGATTAAATAAGCTATAGCGCTGCCCATAAAACCGGCGCCGGCTATTAAAACTGAAGATGGAAAAGATTTGGTCATGACTGAAAAGTTTAGCGTACTTGCATTCTTCTTCTGGAATCAATTTATTAAAAATGATTGTTATATCAACGCATTAACGCCCAGTTCTTGTGAATACTTGGAAATAAAATTTTTCTATCTATCGAAATAAAGTATTATATATTTGCAATTAAGGAGTTATTTGTGTCCAATAAATTGCGAATTGGTACCGGCTTTGACATTCATCGTTTAGTAAAGGGTAAGCCGCTAATTTTAGGCGGCATACATATACCTCATGATTTAGGTTTACATGGAACGTCAGATGGAGACGCATTAATCCACGCCATCATTGATGCATTGCTTGGCGCCACTTGTTTAGGTGATATTGGTAAGTCTTTTCCGGTTGACGATCCAAAATACGAAAATGCTGATAGTGCAAAATTACTTTCTCAGATAATTGAGCAAGTGACAAAAGAAAAATGGTCAATAGTCAATATTGATTCAGTAATAGTATGTGAACAACCAAGACTTTCGCAATGGTATGACAAGATGAGAGAAAATTTGAGCCAAATACTCAGAATACCAAAAGACACAATAAGCATTAAAGCAAAGACATGTGAAAAACTTGGTGATATCGGCAGTGGTGCCGCTCTTGCTGTGCAGGTAGTAGCTTTAATGGAACAAAGAAATTAACTTTATTTGAATAATATTTACAAAAGCGATATTTTGTTGAAATAATCAGCAAAAAGTTTTATTCCACCACTGGCCTGCTGCCAGTCAAAATGTTCATTTATTGCATGATAGCCATGTTCAGGTAAAGAAAGTCCCAGAAAAACTATGGGTGCTTTTAACACTTCGTCCATTGAAACCACTGCACCAATAGAACCACCTTCACGGGTAAAAACAGGCTCACAATTAAAAGTGCTTTTTATAGCCGCTGCTGCAGTTTGATTATATTTATCCGTATAGTTATTTAAAAAAGGACAAAGGTTGCCGTCTTCAATTACTTCAGCATCAGGACATTTGGCTTTGACAAAGTTTTTAAATAATTGAAAAATATTTTCTGGTTTTTGATTAGGCACTAAACGCATACTTATTTTTGCTTCAGCCTGATGAGGCACAATAGTTTTTACACCAGGACCTGTATAGCCACCAACAATGCCATGAATTTCTAGTGTTGGCTTTACCCAAATGCGTTTCATTGCTTCTATAGGGTCGTCTACTCTCACTGCCATTAACTCATGCGCCTTTTTAAAATGATCAATTGAAAAGCCAGACTTTTTCATATTATCCACTTCATGCTCGGCCACAGGCAAAACATCATCATAAAAACCTGGAATTTTTACTTCACCAGTTTTTGCGTCATAACATTCATTAATTAATTGGCTAAGTTCGCCAATAGGATTACGAGCTACGCCACCAGTAGTGCCAGAGTGAACATCTTTTTTGCCTGTACGCAGTTTGACCAACACACAAGACATGCCTCGTAAACCATAAGATATTGAAGGCGTATCTTTATTAAGCCAGATTGTATCTGATACTAAAATCGAATCTGTTTGCAATTTTTCTTTGTTCGCTTTCAGAAAAGAAAGAAAATTCGGGCTGCCAATTTCTTCTTCGGTTTCCCAAATGAATTTGATATTTAAAGGCAAACTTTTTTCATTTGCATATTTAGCGGCATATAGTGCAGCAAGAGCTGGCCCTTTATCATCGGTTGCTCCTCTTCCTTTATATAGATCGTCTTTGATAGTTAATGAAAAAGGAGGGTTTTGCCATTCATTGGGGTCTGCTGGTTGTACATCCAAATGGTTGTATATGGTTAAAGTAGGTGCGTCTTTTGAATGGGAGAAACAACCATATACTACAGGATTACCTTCTGTTTTTATAATTTCAGATTGGGCACCAAATTGTTTTAGAAGATCACTAGCAGCTTGTGCCACTCTCTCCACATCTTTTTTATGAGCTGGGTCAGCACTTACACTAGGTATATCAACAAGCATTTTCAAATTTTGCTCGTAATTGCTTTTATGGCTGCTTATATATTGATCAATATTAGTTTGTGTGTTTTGAGTTTGCATAACAATTACCTAGTAGTTATTGTGTTTTTATTGACAGCAATTGTACCTGATTTAACTTTATAAAAATGGGCGTTTTCTAGCAAGGCAGAATCAAAGCTCGACACATGCGTAGTAGAAATAATAGTTTGCATATCGCTATTGATTTGAGACATTAATAGTGATTGTCTTTTTAAATCAAGTTCGGCTAACACATCATCTAATAATAGAATTGGTGGCTCAAGTAAATGTTCTTTTACTAAAGCTAATTCGCTTAGCTTCAACGCTAAAACCAATGATCGCTGTTGTCCCTGGCTAGCGAATGCTGTAGCTTCTTTGTTGTTCAGCAAAAATACAATGTCATCACGATGAGGTCCAGATAGTGTTTGACCTCTAACTATTTCTTCCAAGCGACGTTTGTTCAATGAATGAAGCAACATTTGGGCAATATCTTTTTCATTTTGCAAATAAGATTTTTCGCCTGACGAACCACCAAATACGCTAGTGTCAAAGAAATTCTGGCTAGCAAATTGTTCTTTTTCGTTATTTTCTCCTATTAGCCCTCTACAGCGATAAAGCATAGATAGTGATTCATTTTGATCAGAGATCAATGCCAAGTAATCTTTTGCTTTTTCTATTATTTCTTGCAAAATTTTATAGCGCCAATAAATAATAGTTGAGCCATAATTTGCTGCCTGTTCATTCCATGCATCAAGCTCACCATTATCTCTAGCAGAAAGATGATTGTTTTCATACAAACTCTTGAGTAGTTTATTTCTTTGTTGAATTACTTTTTGATATTTAGATAATTGCTCATAAAAAGATGGTTTGAGTCTAGTTATAACTGAGTCTATCCAGTCGCGTCTAAAACCAGGTCCACCACGAACTAGATTTAAATCAAAGCTATTGAAGCCGACTGTAGTTAGTCGTCCTCTTAGTTTTTTCATTAATGAGTATGTAACACCATTAACAAATATAGTTCTCTTTTTTTGTTTTTCGTTTATCGATGTTTGCGCATGTGAAAGTTCTTCTGCATGGAATAAAGACAAAGCAAGACTTTCATCTGTTTGTCTAGCTTGAAAATGCATTTCTATATGCATTTTTTCTTTACCATGCCGAATAAATTCAGACTCTACAGATGTTCTACTTGATTGGCCAGTAGATAATAATTCAATTGCTTCAAGAAAATTTGTTTTACCTTGCGCATTTTCGCCAACCAAAATATTTATGCCAGGATGCAGATCTAGACTTGCATGGGCATAGTTTCTAAAATTGGACAGGGATAATTGCTTAATAAGCATAGCTTTGAATCAGTGACTAAAAACAGAAGAGAGTGAATTATTGGCAGCCTGGCAGTCTATTTGAATTTGCGCTTTCAAGGCTTCCAGATTAGAAAATTTCTTTTCAGGACGTAAATATTTATAGAAATGGACTTCAATATTTTGATCGTAAAGATCACCTTTAAAGTCCAGCAAATGAACTTCTGCAAGAGGATGAGTAGCATTAGCATCAATAGTAGGTCTGACACCAATATTTACTACAGCTGGACGCGTGATGGATTCTTTGGCTAAAGTAACTTTTGCTGCATAGACGCCATAAGCAGGCAACATTTGCAAAGATGAGATTTCCAAATTAGCTGTAGGGAAACCAAGCTGAGAGCCTCTGCCGTCACCTTTTTTTACTTTACCTAATAAAGAAAATGGTCTGGATAATAGCTTGTTAGCAAGATCTAAATTGGTGTTTTCTAAGCACTCACGAATTTTAGAACTAGACACTTCAATATTGTCAAAGAATACTGGCTTAGCGACATTGACGGTAAAGCGAAGTGATTTACCGTATTGAGCAAGAAGCTGGGGGTCGCCTTCGCGTTGCCTACCAAAGTGATGATTAAAGCCTACTGAAATGGATTTAGCACCCATACCATTTACTAGGACTGTTTGAACATATTCTTGTGCTGATAGACGACATAATGCTTCAGTAAAGGTGAGAGCAAGGACTGCTTCTATACCCAAACCTTCAAAAATAGCTAATCTTTGCTCAATTAAAGTCAGTAATAAGGGCGAGTTACCACGCGTCAATACACGAGGATGATCTTTGAACGTGACAATGGCTGGGGTGATACCTTGGGATTTAGCCTCATTTATAGCCATTTTTATGACAGCTTGATGTCCTAAATGTACACCATCAAAAAAGCCCAAGGCTATAGCCGAGCTTTGTAAAAGGTTAGGTGTAAATTCATGAAAGATTTCCAAGCTGTAATTGTCCCCACATATCCGATAGATCAGGCTGCCTGTTAATATTATCCTTCTTAGTGGCTTATATATATGCTAAAATTTCTTTGTTCTAGGGTAGTTTCAATCATTTCCTTAACAATAAACGAAATGAAATGAGCTATCTAATTTGCAGTATTGCGTATAACCTAATGCAATAAAAATTATGCAATGAATATCGATCACTATGATCATGCAGTGCTAATTGACCACACTGTAGTTTGTTATTTGGCTTTGGGAAACTCGGTATAAGCAAAAAATATGGCTAAAAAAGATTCTGGTAATATTGCTTCTTTGTCAAGCGACGAAAAATTGGATAAAAATGGAGCAACTGTGAGTAAGAACGGACCTAAAAATGACTCTGCTAGTAGTGGCGATTATGATGCAAGTACGATTGATGTTTTAGAAGGTTTAGAAGCGGTCCGAAAACGCCCTGGTATGTATATAGGAAGCCGGGGACCCAGAGGCTTACACCATTTAGTTTGGGAAATTGTTGATAATTCAGTTGACGAAGCATTAGCTGGATATTGCAAAAATATTGAAGTAATAGTCAATCCAGATAGCTCAGTAACAGTAATTGATGATGGCAGAGGTGTTCCTACAGACATAGTTGCTAAAACTGGCAAGAGTGGTGTGGAAACAGTATTTACTGTTTTGCATGCTGGTGGTAAATTCGGCGGTGGTGGATACAAAGTTTCCGGAGGTTTGCACGGGGTTGGCGCTTCTGTTGTAAATGCTCTGTCTGAACGCTTAGAAGTAGAAGTTTACAGGAACGGAAAAGTCCATAAGCAGGTTTATTTGCGTGGCAAACCAGACGGCGGCTTAACCGTAATTGGTGACACCGATAAAAGGGGTACAAAAGTAACCTTTTGGCCAGATGATGAAATATTTTACGAAGTCAATGAAGATCAAGAAAGTGTAAATATCAAAGTTGAATGGGATGTACTTGTTACACGCTTGAGAGAAATGTCTTTTCTTAATAAAGGACTTTGCATAATATTGACTGATACTCGAGGAGCTGAAGGCGAACAAAAGACTGAGCGCTTCCACTATGAAGGTGGGATTGCCAGCTATGTTGAGTATTTAAACAGCACACGAACTGTATTACATAAACCACCAATCTATCTTGAACAAAAGAAGGATGATGTAGTAGTTGAATGTTCATTGCAATGGACAGATCTATATGGTGAGTCTATTTACACTTTCGTAAACAACATCAACACACATGATGGCGGAACTCACTTGACAGGCTTTCGTAATGCCTTAACCAGAGTCATTAACGACTATGCTCGCAAAAATAATTTGGTCAAAGAAAGTGAGGCTAATTTCAGTGGTGAAGATGTCAGAGAAGGTTTAACTGCTATTGTCAGCGTTAAAGTACCTGAGCCACAATTTGAAGGACAAACCAAAGAACGTCTTGGCAATAGAGAAGTTCAGGGTATTACTCAGGCTGTTACAACTGAGCGTCTTGTTGACTGGTTAGAAGTTAATCCAAAACAAGCTAAAGATATTATAGGCAAAGCTGTACAAGCTAGAGCTGCTCGTGAGGCGGCACAAAAGGCTAAGAATCTAATCCGCAGACAATCAGCCCTGGAAAATTCGTCTTTACCAGGTAAATTGGCTGATTGTTCAGATCGTGATCCTGCCAGATGTGAAATATATTTGGTAGAAGGGGATTCAGCCGGTGGCAGTGCTAAACAAGGACGCAACAGAAACTTCCAAGCTATCTTGCCTTTGAGAGGAAAAATCCTCAACGTAGAAAGAGTGCAGCCTGGCCGCATATATGAAAACACTGAAGTTCAGGCAATGATTCAAGGCCTTGGTTTAAGTGTTAAAGAAGAAACCGAAGAAGAAAAGAAAGAAAACGGCGGCGGCAAGAGCCTTGGACTTTTGCGTCCAAACGCCCAGAATTTAGACTTGGCTAAAATTCGTTATCACAAAGTTATTATTATGACTGATGCCGATGTAGATGGTAGCCACATACGTACATTGCTATTAACTTTCTTCTTCCGTTACGCTAGACCTCTTGTTGAACAAGGTTATGTATATATTGCTCAACCGCCGCTTTTCAAAGTAGAAAAAGGTAAGCGAATTGAATATTGCTATAACGAACATAAACTGCAAGCAGTATTAGCCGAAATGGGCGACAAAGCAATTATTCAACGATTCAAAGGTCTTGGTGAAATGATGCCTGAACAATTGTGGGAAACTACAATGAATCCAGAAACACGCACATTGAAACAAGTAACTGTTGAAGATGCATCTGAAGCGGATCACGTATTCGACTTACTTATGGGTGAAGCAGTAGGTCCTCGAAGAGAATTCATAGAAAAGAATGCCCACCTGGTAGCCAATTTGGATGTGTAAATACTGTTCCTGTTGGGACTAAGCAGAAGCAATGATCAATTTTGCTAATGTAGTTTGTATAGGCCGAGTATTTCTTGCATTCATTGCAATTGCATTTTTATTCCATAAGCATATAAGCAGTACGTGGATTGCTTTTCTTTTGACTATTTTTGCTATCTGGGCCGATCAGCTAGATGGTTATTTGGCGCGCAAATTGAATCAAGCCTCAAAATTCGGTGGAATTTTAGATATTGCTTGCGACCGTATAGTGGAAATGGCGTACTGGATAGCTTTTGCTGTTTTAGGTTGGGTTTCTATCTGGATTCCATTTCTTTTTCTTTTGCGGGGAAATTTGGTTGATAGTATTCGGGCTTATTACCAAGAAAAAGGCTTTACCGCTTTTGGTGAAAAAACAATGATGAAATCCTCACTAGGACGATTTTTGGTCGCCTCCAACTTTAGCCGTTTTAGTTATGCTCTTGCAAAAGCATTAGCTTTTTGTCTAATTATTCTTTTGCACACAAATGTACATTGGTCGCCACTTGCTGGTGTGGCTTATTTCTTTGTCTATTTTGCTTGCGTCTTTTGTGTTATACGTGGACTGCCTGTAATTCTTGAAGCCGGTGATTTGCTTTTGAAAACAGAAAATTGATATCAGTGTTTACTAGCTAGTCCATCCTGCAAAATAGCTTTTTAAAAACGGGTAATTGGGCAGTGGGTTCTGGAAAACCATTTTGATATTTTAC
>DAIDIP010000037.1 GCA_027451745.1 Candidatus Melainabacteria bacterium | reverse complement strand
GTAAAATATCAAAATGGTTTTCCAGAACCCACTGCCCAATTACCCGTTTTTAAAAAGCTATTTTGCAAGATGGACTAGCTATTATCCTCCCAAGAGCAATACGATTCACATACTTGCCATTGTTCCTCATCCTAAATAGACAAAGCTCAAATACTGAATGTTAGATTAGCAAAAGTCTTTCCATAGTCTGTTTGTAAACTTCGCTCAGTTTGTCTAGATCAGAGGCTAATACTGATTCATTTACTTTGTGAATAGTTGCATTTATTGGACCGAATTCTATAATTTCGCAGCCAGTTGTAGCAATAAAACGTCCATCTGATGTCCCGCCAGTAGTAGATAATTCCGTTTCTATATTAGCTACTGATTTAATTGCTTTAGAAATTGCTTCAACCAAAATTCCTCTGCGAGTAATAAAAGAATTGCCAGAAAGATGCCATTTGATTTCATATTCAACTTTGTGCTTCTTGAGAATGTCTTCTACCCGTACTCTCAATACTTCATGCGTAACAGCAGGTGAAAAACGGAAATTGAATATTATTTTCAATTCTCCAGGTATTACATTATCGGCTCCTGTGCCGCCATTTATGTTAGAGATTTGGAATGAAGTTGGTTGGAAATATTCGTCACCATCGTCCCATTTTTCTTCACACAATTCTAAAAGTGGTCCAGAAAACTTATGGATAGGATTTACGCATAGTTGCGGGTAAGCAATATGTCCTTGTACACCTTTTATAGTTAGAAAACCAGTTAAAGAGCCACGCCTACCATTTTTTATAGTGTCACCAAATGTTTTAGCACATGTGGGTTCACCAACAATGCACCAATCGATTTTTTCATTGCGTGCTTTCAATAATTCAACAACTTTAACTGTGCCATTGAGAGCCATTGCTTCTTCATCACTTGTAATTAACAAAGCAATTGAGCCTGGATGATTTGGATGTTGGGCTATAAACTTTTCACAAGCAGTAACCATTGCCGCTAATGGTCCTTTCATATCCGCAGCACCGCGTCCATACAAATAACCATCTTTAATAGTTGGTTCAAAAGGTGGTGTGTCCCAATTAGCTATTGGACCTGTCGGTACTACGTCTGTGTGCCCAGCAAATACAAATAAAGGAGCGCTTTTACCTTTTCTTGCCCAAAGATTGTCTACATCCTCAAAACGCAAATGTTCAAGATGAAATCCCAGAGTTTCAAGCCTTTTGCCAATGATTTTTTGGCAGCCTGCATCGTCTGGTGTAACTGAATTGCAAGCAATAAGTTCGCTAGCTAAAGCTACTGTAGCCGATTCAGTTTTTAACATACACTATCTCTCAATAATTCATTGATGCTAACTTTACTTCTTGTTTTTTCATCTACACGTTTTACTATTACCGCACAATATAAACTGTGCGAGCCATCTTTGGCAGGAATATTGCCAGCTACAACTACAGAACCAGCAGGTACTCTTCCATAAGTGATTTCACCAGTTTCTCTATTTAGTATGCGTGTACTTTGTCCTAAATAAACACCCATAGAAATTACTGAGCCTTCTTCTACTATGACGCCTTCGGCAACTTCAGATCTGGCTCCAATAAAGCAATTGTCTTCAATAATAGTTGGTGTGGCTTGTGGTGGTTCAAGCACCCCACCAATACCAGCTCCACCAGAGATATGGACATTTTTGCCAATTTGAGCACATGAACCTACTGTAGCCCAGGTATCTATCATTGTGCCTGAGTCAACATAAGCTCCAATATTGACAAAAGAAGGCATCAATATGACACCATTTGCTATATAGGCACCTTTACGTACTGTTGTCGGCGGCACCACTCGAGTGGCAGAATCTCTAAAATAGTCAACGTCTTGTTCTTCATATTTCATTGAGACTTTGTCGCAAAAATTTGTGTAGCCACTTTTCATTAGGGTATAGTCTTCAATTCTAAAAGATAGCAAAATAGCTTTCTTAAGCCATTCGTTAACCATCCATTTGCCGTCTTTCTTTTCGGCTACCCGGACTTTGCCCTGATCGAGTTGTTCAATAGTGTCTCTAATAACTTTCTTTAGTTCGGGATCAGTTTTTTGGGCAGAAAGCTCATTGCGCTTTTCGAAATATGATTCGATTATTTGTTTTGCGCTGGTTTTTTCTTTTATATTAGCCATTATTTTAGCTCCTGTAGCCTATTTACTTAACCGTTGAATAACGGATTTTATACCTTTTAATGCTCTTGTTGTTTCTTCCAGGGATGATACTAAGGCAATCCGCACATAGTTATTGCCGGGATTTGTACCATGTGCGTCTCGTGATAAAAAGCTACCAGGCATAACTGTTATATTTTCGTCTTTGAATAATTCTTTGGTAAATGTTAGATCGTCACCGGGTGTCTTTAGCCAAAGATAAAATGCGCCATCAGGCATTTTGAATTCAGTAACGGGTGAAAGTATTTCCTTTGCCATATCAAATTTCTGTCTATAGAGTTGACGATTAGCTACCACGTGCTCCTCGTCCTGCCAGGCACTCATACTAGCCATTTGAACGGGTATCGGCATAGCACTACCATGATAAGTTCGATACAAGCGAAATTGCTCAATTAATTGCGCGCCCCCTGCTACAAAGCCAGAACGCATTCCTGGCAAACTTGATCGTTTAGATAAACTATGAAATACCATACAGCGATCCAAATTTCTGCGATTCGACAATGAAGCAGCTTGCAATAAGCCTGGAGCTGGTTTTTTTTCATCAAAATATATTTCTGAATAACATTCATCTGAAGCCAGAACAAAATTATACTTATCAGCTAAGTCCAATAGTTTAATCATTTGCTCTGTGCTCATAATTGCTCCAGTTGGATTACCTGGAGAGCAAATGAATAGTAATTGACAGCGCTGCCAGATCTCTGCAGGCACACAAGCAAAATCAGGCATCAGTGTTTCTTGGTCAATGTTTATATACCAGGGTTTGGCACCTGCCAAATAAGTTGCTCCTTCGTATATTTGATAAAAAGGATTTGGCATTAACACCAATGCATCTGGACTAGGATCGACAATTAGCTGAGTAAAAGCAAATATTGCTTCGCGTGTACCATTTACAGGTAATACATTTTGTTCAGGATCAAGCCAATCGGATTTTATTTCAAATCGTCTATGAAGCCAGTTTACTATCGCTTGCCTTAGATCTGCGCTTCCTTGAATAGTTGGATAACTGGAAAAACCGGCTCGATTATCATTTATTACTTTTGTAATAAACTCAGGAGAAGGATGTTTAGGCTCACCAATATGCATAACTATTGGCGCCTTATTTTTAGGAGGCGTAATGCCTTCTTTTAATTTGGCGAGTTTTTCAAACGGATATGGTTGCAGCTGTTTAAGATGGGGGTTCATGCAGCATTCCAATATTATGCAGCACTCATTGTACCAAACTCGCAAGACCAATTTGAGGCAGGACCATTGCTTAAAAAGCTTACCTTCTCTCCAAAAGCATTTTGCCAGCTTACTTTAGTCAATCCAGATTTGTATAGATCCTGATGTGTAGCGAATAACAATCTATTGACATTAGTTTGAGAAATAGATTGGGACAATGCCTTTTGTAAACTTTCTTGATGGGCATTATCACGAGAAATGATTACTGTATGTGTGACATCTTGCTCATTAAGCAAACGGGAACTTATTTCTGAGTCTAAATCTAAATGACTGATTAATCCTATTTTGCACTTATTAGAATCGGAGGTACAAGAAATTATTGCATCATACAAGCTGCGTGGGGTTGGACAAGTTTCCCAGTTAAATGACTGAAGTAATCCTTCTTTTAATGCTATAAGAAATATCATTCTGATATTTGCTATTTCCAAGCGATTGCGCTGCCAATCATTATCGTTTACATCAAGCGCGCTGGCATTAGCACCAGATATAGTGCGTGCCAACGGGGCTAACATATAAACCAAAGGCTTAGTTGGTGTAGTCCACCACGATAATCTACTATCATGACGTTGACAAAGCAAATAATCCAAATAAAACAACTTTCTTAGTCTGTCACGTATCAATACCGGCTTATCTTCTGGTGCGACAAACCAAGCAATGTGCTTCTCAAGCAAAACCTGATGTTCTTCCAACAGTTTGAATATTTGATGATCGCGGTCGTTTAATTGGATAGCCATTGGCATTTTCCTCAGATTATTTGCTTCTTACAAACTGTTGTATTGCATCATCCTGCAAGGCCGGTTGTATATTGTAACGTTGACGTAATTCACGGTCCATGTTTTTGAGATTAGAAATATTATTTGCTAAACCTTCAGAGCGTTTTTTTACAGCATCTAATTGTTCTTGCAAATCTTCAATCGTTTTTGCTGCTGGACGAGGACGAATGAGATCCAAATATACTTCAGCAGCATCTTCGTACCAGTCTGCCATCAAGTCCCGATATTCTTTGATGTCTGATAAACCAGACGGAACAGTTAAAGTTCTAATAGTTTTAGCCAGCAGTTTATAGTTTTTGGAAACTTTATTAGCAGTATTTGTCCATTGCTGTACGCGCTCTGCTTGTTGCATTAGTGGTCTAGTCAAAATCACTTTGTCTTTTTCTGTGGGGCGATAATCACTACGCAATTGATCGTATTTTACAAACCAAGCTGCTAGAGGTGCATTATCAGAACTGACTTCCCAAGGCGCTTTATGAGTAGCTGCAGGTTTATTTACAGGTTGTGTTTTTACATTGCTTGGGCGAGGATTGACAGAAAAAACATCTAACCCTCCAGGCTCTGCATTGGCTTTGTTTACTGTCAAACAAGCGCAAATCAATATAGCGGCAATAAAAAATTGCGGGCTTTTTATTTCTTTTGATTGTATTTTGCTGATTGACATGAGTTTTTCCTTACTACACATTATTGTGTAATGCTAATAGTGCTGGTTGTGACATTGCTATTGATCATGTTATTAACTAGCAACTTGTAAATTGTAAAAGCCATAAGCAGAATAAGAAGACCTGCCGCGGTACCTATTATTCTTTGCCCACTTCCCCGTTCGCCCATTGTTAATCCATAAGCTGCTAGAGAAAATAATACTGTTGCCATAACAACACCAAACAGTATTGAATACCGAGAAAATTGTCTGACTACCGGCAGGCGTGAGAACCATTGCCCACTTTTAAGTTCAATATTAGCTGTAGAATCTTGGAATATATGTTTTCTTTGGTCGCTGTCTAAGTGTACAATTGATGATAAATCATTAGCTGAAGGAGCAATTACTCTTTGTATTTGCTCCAATTGTTTGTTATTAACATCAAGCCAAATAGCACTTTGAGAATGAGTTTGGTTTAAATCTAGATGTAGAATGCTGCTTATAAGATCTAATGTCATGGCATTATGAATTGTGTTTGGATTAATAGTTAGCACAAGCCGTTTGCCCCTCTGTTCTTTAGTGCTATGTGAATAAGTATCTGTACGCAGATAAATTATTGATGGTAATCTTCTGTAGGTGGTTTTGAATGTGCTGTCCGTTGATACCGATAGATTGCTTGGTACTGGCATTGTTAGGCTGTCTCCAGGAATTACTGGTGCAGCTTGTACACCGTCTCCTTTTGTATTAATTTGCGCTGAAGCAATTAATTGCGAACTTGCCAGTGAAATCAACAAACCAAATGACAATAAGCACAATGATGTCCTAGAGCTTCTATTGCTCTTTTTTAACATCATTCTATTGTGCATTATGGTACTCATTTTTGTCTCTTATTCGTCAATTCTACTATCGCTATCTGTTTCATCATCAGACTCCACAGCTTCTAATTGTGCAGTCTGTCCCACAGTAATCGTAATTGTTGGGTGATTATTATTTGTTGGATTAATGGCAGTTAGCTCATCAGCTAATGATTGCCAATTACCCAAGGCAGGGAAGCCGCTTTCCATAACTTTCTCCAGTTGAGTATATTCTTTTTCAATTGGAGTTAACGACTGTATTGCACTTTCACCATTGTCGTCCTCGATGTCATCAATAATAGATTCGGATAACAATTCGTCCATTTGCTTTTGGTTATTACGTTTACCAAAAGCAAATGCGGGCATTATTGGCGTTATAGAAGGTACAGGTGGCTCATAGTCACCAGCTGGTATTTCGAGCGTCTTAGTGCCATCGTTTTGCTCAAATCTTTTTACATGCGAAACCATATACTGCTCTTCTAAAGATTTGCCTTCAGGAATTGAGCATGTTTTATCTTTTACTGTTTCAAAAGTATCAACAATTTTGCCTAAAGTTACTTCAAACCCTAAGCCCCTAATTTCACAGCAGAGTCCATCAAAAGCAGCAGTTCTTCCCCCTGTAGCAATATTTCTACCTTGTACAATATCTGCGTATGCTTGATGCCTTCCAACAATATCATCAGCTTTAACTGTCATCATTTCTTGCAGAACATTAGCTGCACCGTACGATTGAATTGCCCAGACTTCCATTTCTCCCATGCGTTGGCCGCCATGATTGGCTTTTCCGCCCACAGGTTGTTGTGTAACAGCAGCATACGGACCACCTAAACCTGAACGAGCATTGATCTTGTGCAGCACTAATTGATTGAGTTTCAGCATATATTGCCGACCGACCATAACTGGCTGATCAAAAGGTATACCAGTACGTCCATCGTACAAAGTAGCTTTTCCGTCTGCGTTGAGCCATTCATAACCAGGCAAAGATTTGACTTCTCCTAATGCATCCATAACCAAATTGTATGAAGCATCATTGTTTTGTGATTCATCGAATTGATGTATACGATAATAACGATTCAAAATGTCGGCATAGAATCCTAGTTGAGTGTCAAGAACCTGTCCCACATTCATACGACTCGGTACGCCAAGGGGATTTAAAATAATATCTACTGGTGTTCCATCCGGTAAAAATGGCATGTCTTCGTCAGCGACAATGACCGAAACTATACCCTTATTACCATGACGACCAGCTAGCTTGTCACCTGCTTCGATTGGGCATAACCGGGCAACCAAAACTTCTATTTCGCAGATTACTCCAGGTTTTAATTCTGGTGTAGTTTCTTGAGTAAAGATGCGTATGCCAATTACTCTGCCGCCAGATCCATGTGGTATGCGCAAGCTTGAGTCTGACATTTCATCTGCGACTTTACCAAAGATTGCCTGCAAGAGCTCTTCTTCGGCGTTTAGTGCCCGATGTTCTTTTGGAGACAATTTAGCAACCGCTATGTCTCCGGGTTTGACATAACTACCAATTTTGGCTATGCCACGTTCATCTAAATGTTCAAGATCTTTACTTGCTACATTTGGTAGCTCGGGTGTTAATATTTCAGGTCCTCGCAAAGTTTGAAATACTGAGACTGAATGTTTTTCAATTTCAATGTGACTTAGCTTATGATCCTTAACCAAACCTTCTCTGACAATGATTGCATCTTCGAAGTTGCAACCTTCCCAAGGCATAAAGGCGACCAACAAATTGCGTCCTAAAGATAATTCACCTGCATCAATTGCTGGTCCATCAGCAATTATTTGACCAGCTTCAACTTTATCGCCAACGCGAACATTTGGTCTTTGATCAAGAATAGTGTTTTGGTTGGTGCGATCATAGCGAGTTAGCTGGTAAGAACGTGATTCACCACTTGCTTGTGCCAGAACAATTTCATCCCCAGTCACTTTTACAACTGTGCCATTTCTGCGGGCAACGACAGAGTGTCCAGATGATCGGGCTACAGGTCTTTCCATCCCAGTCCCGATACGCGGTCGCTCTGGTCTAATTAAAGGCAAAGTTTGACGCATCATACCAGCACCCATCAAGGCTCTGTTTGCATCATCGTGCTCAAGAAATGGTATAAGCGCAGACCCCACTGAAATAAAACCTTGCGGCGCAATGGCTATAAAATTCACTTCATCAGGAGGTACTTGGAAGAAAGATTCTCCTCTTCTCACAGTTACCATTGGTCCAGCTATTCTGTCATTGTCTATTCGTGCATCTGGTGGGGCTAAAGTATAGAGTTTGTCTTCTGCTGGACCTAAATAAACAATTTCATCTGTTAGTCGTCCTTCTATAACCCGGCGATAAGGAACAGTTAAAAACCCATCACTATCGATACGACAATAAGTAGCAAGATAGGTGACGATACCACAGCTTTTACCTTCAGAAGATTCGATTAAGCAAACACGTCCAATTTGGCTAGGATGTACGTCGCGCATCTCTACTGGCGCAGAGTTAGCATCAATACCTCCCGGTCCAAAAGAAGTGATACGTCTTCTATGTGAAAGCTCAGAAAGCGGATTTTGTTGATCTAAATATTGAACAAGTGGATTAGCAGTAAAAAATTTATTTATGGCGTTAACGAGAGGACGTGAATCTATAAGTTCTGTTGGTGCGCAAAACTCCGCTTCGTCTTTTAATTCTAATCGTACACGGACTGATCTGGAAATTTGAGCAAGAGCTGGTCTTACTGCTCTTGTTAGCAAATCACCTACGCCCCTTAGATGGCGATTCTCTAGACTATCCATATTGTCACAGTTGCCCATACCTAAAGGTATTCCAAGCAGGTACTCAACAGCAGCTAATATGTCCGAGCCTGCCAATTGCCCAGAAGTCTCTTCTATTCCAAGTTTGTTGTTGACACGCTTACGACCGAGGTTTCCTAATGAATAGCGTCTTTTTTCGGTTATTTCTTTTAATGCAGATGCACCACCGCTTGGACCATTGCTTCCGTCTGGTTTCCATGCTCTTCCAACAGCAGTTAAAGCTTCTGTTTGAGTCAATTCTTTATAGTCAATGCGATTGCCAGTCAGTAATTTGCCTAGTCTTTTATTGATAGTATTCCAATCAATACCCATAGCTAGAAGAAGAGTGGTTACAGGTATCCAGCTACGCTTGGGCAATTTAATGCGACATTTTGCTCGACTGGTTTTGGAAGAACCAGGATCAAGATTGAGCTCAATAGTTACCGGTGCTCCTTGCTCAGCGAGTATTAGTGTTTTATAACTCAAAGGACCAGTGCTTTGGTAGTAAATACCTGGTGCTCTAACTAATTGTCCTAGTACCACACGTTCTGAACCATTAATAACAAATGTGCCGCGATCAGTAATGACTGGCAGGTCAGCTAAATAACAAGTTGATTTGCGCAATTCGTTAGTATTTAAATCTCTAAGCCAAACATCAATAAATAGACGTCTAGCATAAGTCATATTAGTCTTTCTCGCTGATTCAGCCGACGTTGGATAGCCTGAATCTGCAGTGTAATTTTCAAAGCGCCAGTTTACTTTACCATCTGGACTAATAAAAGCCATTTCAAAGTGTCTGCTAAAGTCACTTGTGATAGGTGATATTTCAGCAAACAAATTACCAATACTTTCTTCTAGAAAACGTCTGTAAGAACGTCTTGGAAATTCAGCTAAATCTGGTGGTTGAAAATAAAAACTCATTATTTGATACCACCATTAGTGACTTGCCCCGCAGTTTTGTCAACCTCAGAAGATTGGACATTTTTTGTCAGACTTTGTTTGTTAATTGTCAGAGCTTGTGCAAGATCTGCTGCATAAACTTTTTGACCCGGTGATAGTGCGCTAGCTATTCTAAATTCCGAAACTGCTTCGCCTATTTCGCCATTACTCATTAAATCGACTGCTAAATGATGATGCATTTCTGGGCTTTCTAGGTTATTGCTTACCAACTCTCGCAATACATTAATAGCTTCTTCATAATCATGGGATTGCTCTAACGCTTGTATTTTATCGGCTATTATTTTTGTTGTATCATCATTGGGACTTGCTACATCCCGAGTAGTTGGATTACTGGTCTGATTAGAAGCAACACTATTTTGCGGGCTTTGTGCATAAGAATTGTTTGCGGCATTGGTATTTACTTCTTTATTATGAACTGTTTGCTGCAAAGCCTTTATACGGACAGCTGCTTCTTGATTGTTTTCAGGATCAAGTAATACACAGGTTAAATAGGCTTGATGTGCCCCTTGCAGATTGCCTGTCGATTCTAGGCATTCAGCTAGGAAATATTGATATTGTGTATTTCTAGGCTCAAGTCTAACGGCTTGACTAATTTCTGAAAGTGCTTCTTGCTTTAGCCCTTGATTCCATAATGTATCTGCTGCTGCTTTATGTCTTTGCGCTTCAGCGTGCTGATAGGACTTAGCTAAGCTAGCTTGTGCAGCTGGCAATGCAGGGTGATGTTGATCGATAGCAGCAACTTTTTGATATTCTAGCTCGGCTCCAGTTAAATCCCCCGTTAATTGAAGAGCTGAGGCCAGACCTAAGTGATTTTCTGCTACTTGTGGATTATTTGATACCTGTTTACGCCATAAATTAACTAAGGTAATACCAGCAGTAGTGTCCTTGCTGTCTAAAATGATTGCTTTGCGCAAAAGACTAGCCGCTTGGCTTTGATCACCTTTAGCTAAGGCAATAAAACCGAGTTGGCGATATGCAGCCCCATATTCGGGATCTTTTACTGTCGCTTGTTGATACCAATTGGTTGCTAAATCAGCTTGTCCTAAACGATATGCATAGTCGCCCATCTTGACAAAGGTTCGTGCTGATTCCTCTAATTGTTCGGCAGCTTGGTATTCAATGCCAGCTCCAGCAATATCGCCTTGCGATAAAAGTTGGTCTGCTATGGCTAGTCTGTCATCTGCTGAATTTGGATTGATGCCAGATTTTTTTAGGCTTTCAATTAAAAGACGACCAGCCAAAGCATTATCTGGAGCAATTGTAATTGACTGTCTAAAATAATGAGCGGCAGCAGCAAAATTACTCTTTGCTAGAAGTCTTTGACCATAAGCGC
Organism: Candidatus Melainabacteria bacterium; assembly: GCA_027451745.1. Taxonomy (GTDB): domain Bacteria; phylum Cyanobacteriota; class Vampirovibrionia; order Obscuribacterales; family Obscuribacteraceae; genus JABDBL01. The sequence goes on along the minus strand of DAIDIP010000037.1, from coordinate 4,888 downwards.
AATAAGCAGCCGATAGATTAATGCGATATTGCTTATTCTCTGGCTCTAACTGGACAGCTTGCTCGTGAGCCGCTATAGCTTCTTCGAATTTACCTGCTTGACCTAATTGAACAGCTTTATTGTTAGCTGCTAAGGCTGAAAATTTTCGTTCTTTTTCAGCCTTTACTTTTTCCAACTCTTCATTGTTAGGAATTTCTTTTTTACTATTGGTGCTTGAGCCCTTTTGATTGCCATTTTCTTGATTCTCGGATTTTTGGGAGCGGTTGTATCGAGTCAATGGTGGAACTATTTCTTGGGCATTTATCCCTTGTATATCGGATCGATGGGGTAAAGGCGGCGCTGATAATTTAGTAGCCGAGGCGGGATTAAGTCCAAGCACGCTTAAAAGAAAAATAGGTATAAGTTTTATTTCTATATATTTCATGGTCGTCTTGGTCTGATATTTGCCCTAAAAGGCCTTCCTTTTTGAGCTTTGCCCGTTGCCAATAGATTAACGATTTTTGCTATCGGCGGTCCATTGGGGTTTGTCCCATAGCTTGCGTATAAATCCCATGGCTGGAGTTAATCTAAGGTGAGCCTGGTTTAGGGATCATCAGACTAAACAATAAGCCCCTGGCAATACTGCTGTGGTTTTCTGACCACTGCCTTGTCTTTATAATAGGGCAAATCTAGGATTCTATTTTTGCAGTTAATAAAGCAATGTTATATCGTGACACGGCGTGGAAACATATTAAAAGAGAAGATCAATCAAAAGGCTAGTGATAATTGAGAATTGTGCAAAGAATTATCGGTCTGTGCTTACAATCGTTAGATATAAGGGCGACAAAATTTATACTTGCAAGCAATGGCAACACATTCATAATTTGACGCTGTTACAATAAAAGAAATTCAATTAGGCGGGGAATTTGGAATCAGCTTTACCATCAGTTAGTAGACAATCAGCCTTTAGGCCGCGCACTATAATTTGTGAGCGTCACGAATTAATCAGATTCGGCTTGAAGCGGGTTATTTCTGAAGTTACCGACATTATCGGTGAGGCTTCAGATGGTATGGCTGCATATGAAATAGTCAAGCGGCTAAGGCCCGATTTTGTCATTTTAGATGTCGATTTGGATGTTTTAAATGGCGTGGAAGTCTGCAGACGCATCAGTCAAGAATTTCCAAATGCCAATATTTTGGTTCTTACTGATTCTTATCACGCTACCAAATACCATAATCAGCTGCTAAGAGCAGGGGCCAGAGGATTTTGTCTGAAAAGCTCAGGACCAAGAACCTTGTTTGAAGCAATAGAACAGGTTACCAGAGGACTACCTTATTGTGATCCCAAAATTACTCAGCTCGTAAAACAAACTCCGGCTGTCTCTACGCCCAATACAAATTTAACCGATAGAGAAATAGAAGTTCTAATAAGACTTGATTTGCGTAACAAAGAAATCTCTGAAGAACTCAATATGAAATTACGAACAGTGGAAAAGCATATTGAATGTATTCTTGCTAAGCTGAAAGTCTCCACCCGTACAGGAGCTGCTCTCAAAGCAGTCCAACTGGGCTATGTACTATTGCCTAAAATGCCTACAAGAGATCCAGTTACAGGCATAGCCCATGAGCAAACCTTGACAGAGCTACAGGCTGAATTATCAATAGCAAATGACCATTTAAAGGCTTTGCTCAAGCAAAATGAATTATTGAAACAAGCATTGAATCAAAAGCCTGAATAATATGTTCGAAGTATCTATTAGGAAAACTGCGTCACGTTGCAGCATTCTTATCGTCATTTCTCAATTATTGATACAAAGTCTTTTACCCGCTTTTTGTGCTACAGATAATAGCCTAACTACTGTGGAGAATAATTCAGTATACGTTGATATTTCAGCTCCAAGTATGCCTAATAAAACTAATAGTGAAGTTCGTGTAGAAATAAAAGCGCCTACTTTGAAAAATGGCAACGCTGTGCCTATTGGCGAAAAAATCAAAATCCATATTGAACCATCTTTTAAAATTGCTGGCAGCTATAGTCGTTTGTTCCAAAAATATTCAGGTGCTACTTCGGCTTCAGAATTTGTCACCGACATACTCTTATATTTGACTCTAAAAAAAATTTTTGGCGGAAGGGTAAAAGTTAGAGTAAAAACATTTAGTTTCACTGATTTGTGGCATCTTAAAGTAAAAAAAACGATTGTAAGCCTTCGCAAGAGTCACTACAAAGACATTCCATTGAGCAAAGTGGACATCGAGAGTCAGACACCCTTTTGGTTTACTCTAAAGCATCATTGCTTAGAAGTAATGCACCCGGCTTTATTCAGCTTTAAAATGCAAGTCAGTGAGCAAGACTTAGACAAAATGCTACATAACCCTACAGTAACAAATTCTTTGCGAGCCTTAAGACTAGATTTGGCGAGTCTGGGTCCCAGCTTAGGCGAACAAAGGCTACAAATGCATGAACCTGAAGTCACGCTTCAAGATGGATTGATAAAGGTCAAATTGAATTTGTCTACGCAAGGAGCAGATCCTTCAACATATGTGTATATGACTGTCTCCGGTCAACCGAAATTGCATGGTGCCGATAAATTGTACTTAGAGAATGTTGTTATAGACTCTCCTGATATTACCGAACCTGAAAAATTCTCTAAATTTGTAGAAAACTTGATTAATCCACTTATTAACTTCAATCGTTTTGATAAGCCTAATTTTGCTCTTCGCTTAGATGAAATCACTGTTAAGTCTAAAACTGTTTCAGTGACAGGTAGAGTTCTTTTGGGACCTCACCCTGTTAAAGTTAGTCCGAGCAGGTAATCGATACTTTCGGGTATGCTACACTTAAGACCACAGGTCATGGTGTCGATCAGATTCACTGGTCAGATTGCTTGCCTCTTCATACACTCTTCATTATTTGGTTATAGAAATGAAAGAAGGAATTCACCCACAATATTTTGATGTTACTGCCACCTGCGTTTGTGGCAATCAGGTTCTGCTTGGTTCAATAAAAAACCAAATCAGAGTAGAAATATGCAGTAGCTGTCACCCATTTTATTCTGGTCAACAAAAAATTGTTGATACTGAAGGACGGGTAGATCGCTTTGTTAAACGATATAAGCTAGATAAGAACGAAAGCGCTCAGAAGGCTGAAGAAGCTTCTAAGTAATATATTGAGACTATAAGTAAAACTTAATCAGGTCTAGGATATATACCTTTTCTCTTGACGATTCGTTTTTTGCAATCTTTTGTAGCATTTTTTGCTTTGCTTAAATACGTCTGATTTGGTTCGGAGGTTTGGATTAACTAGACAAGCAATATTTGAGCAACCATAATTACGATTGGAAACTTTTGTAAACTCTGGCAGTTGCGGTTGATATAGTCTTGTTTAGAGAAAAAAAGTCAGAAATCCAGCGTCGTGCAAAGCGTCTATTGAATGCCTTTTCCAATGAGGCACGTAGACAGTCGTTGGAATCAACTGCACGAGGTCAAAGAAAATTGCTTAGAGCACGTTACGAAAAAGGATTATTAATCGTAAAAGAAGATTTTGTAAGATTGCCCAGCGCCAGTATACGAATTGCTAATTTGCATTTTCAGATTATTGATGATTTGCTTGGTATGTTAAAAAGCGAATCGCGACGCAAGCGAGCACTTAAGTAAGGCAAGCATTTCATAGTGAAAGAAAGTTCAAGAAAAACGGAATTACTCATAAAGGGATCTCTAATTGCAGTAGCAGGGCTATTGCTGGTTGTCCTTTTTATAATGAGTCAAATACCACCTAGCGGACAATGGGTCAAAGATTCTGTTGCCCCTGTTTTTCCAACCTTGAAATACAGCCATATAAACGAATTTTTCGGTAATAGTTACAAACCTGAGACTAAACCCCCAGAAATTGTCACTATTAGTCCGCCTTTAGGACCACCACGTGGATTGCCAAAAGACGACAAAGATACGTTTAAGTCATATTTTTCTTCACCACGATTCTTCATTAGCGATCGCAATAGATTCCGTCGGCAGTCCATGGAAGTTCCGGTAAGCGCTATTCAAACTGTACAAAATTATGCTGATGCACAAGATCTTTTAGAGCAAGATTCTAATACACACATGACATATAATTCTGCTTTTGGCTCTTCTCGCTCAGTGGCAAAACTTCAGTGCACAAAAAAGTAACGCGTTAGATGATAAAAACTCTCGTTTCCTTCTTCTATATTTATTATTGGTTTGTGCCAAATAACATCTTCTAAATATCGAGCACAACCTTGTGAATGGACAATTTGTCTTCTTTGAGGAATTCTTTGTTTGCCTGTATAGCTCTTTTACGAATTCCGAATTCAAGCATCAGCTGTTCTAGGTAAAGTCTCATTGTGTTGGGCATCACCTTCGGTGCTAACTGTTGTTGAATGTGTGTCTGAAGAATCCGCCAAATGTAAGGGTTTGTTTAGTCCAACATATTGTGGTGCAATTTGTAATTGGCTATAAAACTGACTTAGATAATCAGCAAGCTCTTCAGCTTCTTGAAATGGTATGAGACTGCCATGATAAGCAATAGATACTGATCCACTTTCTTCAGATACTGCAATACACAGACAATCAAAAACCTCAGATAGTCCTAGAGCCGCTCTGTGTCTTGTGCCATAAACATGGCTCAATTTGCGGTTGTCTGTAATTGGTAATATGACGCCGGCCGCTTTAACTTTATCTTTTTGAATAATAACAGCCCCATCGTGCAGAGGTGACTTTGGGAAAAATATACTTAAAAGCAAATTGCTTGAAATATCACCATTAATTTCAGTGCCAGGAATTACATATTCATGCTCAGCTTCAGGTGGTTCAATAACTAGTTCGCCCTGCAAAACGGGTGGAAATTAATTGAATAAATGATGGGCCAGAGAGATCTTTTTATAGGAAAATTTTG
>DAIDIP010000036.1 GCA_027451745.1 Candidatus Melainabacteria bacterium | reverse complement strand
GGACTTTATCAAAGTCTCATAAAAGCCTGTGTATACGCCATTCCAATCAGCTATCCTGCTCTAACGCGATAGGTATGAGCCCTCTTTAAATGATCTGAAGCTAGCAAAGAAGTTATATTAATCAACTAAAGACCAACCAAATTCAGGCGCATAAATGACTAATCCTATCGAACAAAATAATGAGAAGCCTGAATTAGACGATTCACAATACAATTTCATTGAGCACCGCGATCCTGTAGAAACTATGATGTGTCTCATACTTGCCGCTGCCTATCTGGGTTTAGCTAAGTATTGTTTTACGCCCCTTAGCATTACCAGAAATCCACAACTGCTCGCTAATGTAGAAATTTTCTTTTGTAGCATCGCCGCTCTTTCTATCTTTATAGGTGTTCGCCCATACTTCAGCCCTTCTGGATTGCAAATTAGTCGCCATGGAATCAAATACCAAGGTCCGTATTGGCCGCGCCGTCGCACCGTTAACTGGGACCAAGTTGAAAGACTTTATTTAAGTTCTGAACTGGTAATAGTTTTGTATCGCCCCGATAGTACTAAAAAGCGTACTTGGCCAATGATTATTCCGGCTATCTATCTAGGACAGCGAGAAAAAATGGTGGAAGTAATGGCTAAATATTCGCCTGCTGAGCCAATTATGATGACTAGCCCGGCGCTTATTTCACGCATTCTTTTTGCTTTAGCAGTTATTGCCTTTATTATTTGGCTGCTCGAATTGATTATCACAGGTTAGCGCAATTGTGCGAGGCTGTTATCAAGTATTTAATATTAGCTAGTTGTGCTAGCTGTGCTAAGTTCTAAAGCAGTTATTTAATTTTTGTTTGAAATAAATATTTCTTGCATTTTGTTTTAGCCACACCCCGCTAATTGGCTGCTATTGTGGCTTTTAGAGCTCTATTTTGATGCCATAAGCAAATTGCATAATATGAAGTGCGCCCGTTTTAACTTATTGCTTTACTATTTACTAAAATGTCAAGATAAATAGTCTTTCCTATTCGCATTGTTTTCGAGGTTTTAGAACAGGTCCAGGTTGCCCTCACCGCTTTTGCTTATACACCCTTACCAGCTCTCTTTCGGAGATGACGAATGTCCACCGCGACACATTTCCTCGGTTCACCCTGGCTTCCCTACAGTCTTCTCTTTTGCGTTGTCTGCCTCGCCCTGGCTGGGGTGGTGTGGCTCTATGGCAAGCAGCGCGAGTTGAAGGAACAGCTGGCTGCGGCATTGTCGGCAGAGAAAATCGCCAACCAGGAGCTTGAGAACGCGAACGAAGCCGTTCGCACCGCTCAGGAAAAGACCATCAAAGCACTGGAAGAACAATTCAAGCTCAATGATGAGCTTCAGAGAACACAAAAGGAGCTTGAAAGAGCGCTCAAGGACGAGCGCCAAGCCAAGCAACGTATCCACGAGCTGGCCACCCATGATCAGCTCACCGGAGCGCTGAATCGGCACGGACTGGAGGAAGTCCTCCAGGAACTGGCGGGACGTTCCTTCTCAATCCTCCTCGTTGACGCCGACAAATTCAAGCGGGTGAATGATGAGTACGGGCACGACATTGGCGACGACGTCCTCAAGTCCTTTGCGGAGATCATCCGCCATCACCTCAAAAACGGAGGAGTCCTCATCCGTTTTGGCGGTGAGGAATTCATTGTCTTGCTCCCAGACACCATACTCGTCCAAGCTATTGCAGTGGGCGAACGGTTGCGAGCTGCGCTCGATCGAGAGCTTCATTTGGGCGACTTGAAGGTCAAGATCTCGGCGTCGATCGGCGTGGCAACTGCACCGCAAGAATATGATCACGAGGAGACGCTTGCTATCGCAAGGGCGACCATCAAGGCTGCCGACCTGATGGTTTACGACGCCAAAGAAGCCGGACGCAACTGCGTTCGTCCCCAGCTCGAGTTTGAATCCCAGCCCCAGTAAGGCTCACCGTCAACGCGCTCCAGGAACAGAACTCCGTACCAGAAAACTGTGGTATGGTTCTGTTCCTTTTATTCTTTTTGTTCCTTTTGTATTTTTGGGGTTGTATTCTAATAGACTAAAAGCCCGCAAAAAGCCTTGCACCGCCTACAGTGCTATGATTTTAAATTTCTCAAATAGGTAATTAATCTATCCAGTTCTTCGTCATTGATGACATTTTTGGGTTGAGGCGGCATTATCCCTCTGCCTTTTCTAATGATGGCTTTGAGAGATTCGTCATCTGGGTATTTCTTGCTTATGTCTATTAAGGTAGGTCCCATTCCTTGCCGTCCACCAGGGTGGCAAGTATTACAGCTTCTGATAAATATTTGGTCGCCTGTAAGATCAGTCGAGCGGGATGCTTCTTGTTTTTCTTCATACTGCCGGCTTGCTTCAATTCGTTTTACTTCTTCTGAAATGGAACAAGCAGCTAGCATATTTGTTAAAACTACTGCCCCTAAAACAGCAATAATGAGTGCGCTAAAAGAACTCAAACTCGCAAAAGTCCGATCGGTGGAAGCGCTAACCAAACAGCTGTGTCTTTTTTTGTTCATTTTTTTATTCACGCCACTTTTTACACTCTTTTAACACGAAGAAAAATCTACCTTCCCTCTCAGAAGTATATAACCTAATGCTTTGCCCATGTCTAGACCCTTTTGCCGATTTTTCTTTTTAAAAGTGTAAGAGCAAAAATTTTGGCTATCGTAAAACCTTTGTGAAACCGTCTTCCCTTAACATGATATTTACCTTCGTGAGGTACATTATCAGTAGCAATTTAAAAATCCAATCTTCAGCCCTTGCAGAAAAATTCTGCATTTTATCCCTTCTTCTGATAATATCTTTCTGCTAAGCAAAATCATTCCAAAAGCCGCTTTCAGCCAGCTTTTATAATATCCCCCAACCTAGACTGGAAATAAAAAAATGAGTCCTAATGTACCAAAAGTAGAAACCGAGCTTAGAGCCGAATCTGCAAAAAAAATCGAATCTGCCAAAGTCAGCAAAGTGATAGTGCCTGTTTCAGCAGCAGCTGGCGAGCACATTATTATTCATGGCGGACGTCCTTTAGAAGGTACAGTCACTATTTCCGGTGCAAAGAATGCCGTTTTAAAAATGATGGCAGCAGCATTGCTTACCAGTGATATTTGCGTTTTGAGAAATGTGCCCAATTTAACTGATGTGCACATCATGGCTGAAATGCTTAGATACTTAGGTGCCAAAGTTGAAATCGAGGGCAGCGAAGTTACTATCGATGCTCGTGAACTTACCGAGTTTGAAGCACCATATGAATTAGTTTCACAAATGCGTGCCACCTTCAATGTTTTGGGTCCATTGTTAGCTCGTGCTGGCCAGGCCAAAGTTTCGCTGCCAGGCGGCTGTGCTATTGGCGAAAGACGCATCGACCTACACGAACGCGGCTTGAAAATGCTTGGCGCTGAAATAAATATTGAACATGGTTATGTACTTGCCAGTGCTAATCGTCTTATTGGTTCACGCATTTATTTAGATAAACCGTCTAATGGTGCTACAGAAAACATTATGTTGGCAGCAGTATTAGCCGAAGGTCAAACAATAATTGAGAACGCTGCTCAAGATCCAGAAATTATCAATTTGGCAGACTTTGTCAATGCTATCGGTGGTAAGGTGGCTGGCGCTGGTACTTACCAAATAGTTATTGACGGTGTCAGTCAAGCAGATTTGCATGGTGCAACTGTAGATACAATTCCTGATCGTCTTGAAGCCGGCACATTTATGATGGCCGTTATGGCTACTCAAGGAGAAATTACTCTTGAAGGAGTCAATCCACATCATCTCTATGCTGTAATTGGCAAAATGGCTGACATAGGTGCTGAAGTTTCTATGTATGCTCCATCCACCATGAAAATAAAAATGCGCGAAAGAGCTAGAGCAACTGATGTAACTACTTTACCTTATCCTGCTTTCCCAACTGATTTGCAAGCCCCAATAATGGCTGTTCTTGCTGCTGCTTCAGGCACGTCAATTGTCACCGAAAACATTTACGAAAATCGCTTTATGCAAGTAGGCGAATTAAGACGTATGGGTGCAGAAATTGCTTTAACTGGTAATTCGACTGCTGTAGTAAAAGGCGTTGATAGACTTACAGGTGCAGAAGTAAAATCGAGCGATTTGCGTGCTGCTGCCTCACTAGTTATTGCCGGCTTAGCTGCTCAAGGTGTAACTGAAGTTACTGGTCTGCAGCATTTAGACAGAGGCTATGAAAATCTCGAAGCTAAATTCCTCGGACTTGGTGCTGATATTTACAGACGCTAAAAAAGAAAAAGCCTTCCTTAATGGGTGGTAATTTTTTTCAGCGATATGGATTAAATCGCGAAAAATGGCTTAATGCAGACTCTAAAGGAATAACGTCTACGCGGTCATGAAGCTGATAAGCTTCAGACCCAGGATAAATAATCCACAAACGTTCAAGATTTAGATCATCTAGAGAAACATGCATTGATTTTGTCATTTGAGGAGCATCAGCGGTTTTGAATTCAACGCCATATCGTTTACCATGTCGTAAAAAGAATAAGTCTAATTCTGCTCCAGCATGCGTCCCCCAAAAAAATACTTGATTTGATCCAATAATATTTAAAACTTGCTCCAAAGCGAATCCTTCCCAGGATGCTCCGTACTTAGGATTGCCAGCCAGATCGTCATCGTTTTCGATGGAGAGTAAAGCATGCAAAATGCCACTATCACGAATATAAATCTTTGGTGATTTATATTGTCGTTTTGACAAATTCTCAAACCATGGCTGAAGCTGCCTGATCATATAGGTTCCCGTTAAGAGATCTAAATAACCACGTACCGTATGTTCAGATACTCCCAGCGAGCGAGCTAATTCCGCCCCATTCCAGATTTGTCCATGATAGTGAGCAACCATCATCCAAAAGCGGCGCAAGGTTGCAGCAGGAATATTAATACCAAGCTGTGGAATATCGCGTTCCAAAAAAGTTTGAATAAAATCCTGCCGCCAATTAAAACTTGCTGCCTGTGTGGAAGCTAAAAAAGAACGTGGAAACCCACCTCGCTGCCAAAGTTTCTGCCATTCATTTTTTTTTATTTCACGCAAATCAAATCCACTTAAATTAACAAAACCAACTCGTCCTGCCAAGGATTCAGAAGCTCCGCGTATTATTTCCGGAGAGGCACTTCCCAGAATCAGATATTTAGCTTTAGAGCGTTTCCTGTCTGCTAACGGTCGCAAGGCTGTGAATAATTGAGTCTGTTGCTGGATTTCATCAATGATTATCAACCCTTCTAATTTAGAAAGAGCAAATTCTGGATGAGCTAAACGTGCTCGACCAGTGGCTGTTTCAAGGTCAAAATAATGGTGTTTGTTATATTGTTTTTCTAGCTGTCTGGCAAGCGTGGTCTTACCGCATTGTCTAGGACCAAGAAGAGCACATATTGGCTGTTCCGTAAGCACGGCTTTAACTGTTTTTAGATATTGGGTACGAAGAATCATAACGTCCTTGTATTTCTGAAGATAGACTACAGGAATACAAGGAACTTGTCCAGCCTCCTCTGTTAGGATAATTTGATACCCAGCAAAAGATAGTCTAAAAATAGAAAAAACCGAAGAAACGCCCGCTCGGTTTAGCGCTAGGCTTGGTCGAGGGGACGTCTCTTCGGTAGCTGCTCATTTAGAGCAGGCTTGGATCGATCTTGGCTTTGACCCGCTCGCGATGGCGTGGGGTCAATTGACTCATTGCCATGCGCACAAGATGCCATTGATGCGGGTGATCATGGTTTCCATCGCAGCCCTCGCCGCGACAGTCCGGGGACAAACTCTTGGTGAGCAGCACCGCCTCAACTTCACCTCCTTCAACAGGACGAAGAACGAAGTATTCGCCGTGTCTCCAGACCCAGTAATGACCTCTTTCGAAGAACCGGAGCATGACCAACATTCCTTTGACACCGTGTGATGAACTTTGCTCAAGTTCATCTCGCACTTGCCGGATGTCGAGGTGTTTCACCGGGACATATTGCCCTGGTTGAGCCATCCCTAGAAGCAGAACGCCTTCAAGAGAGGGCGCGGGGTTCATATTCATCTTCTGCCTCCTTCAAAGACAAGGTTGAACCACCTCTATCTTGCCTAGTACGCAAGATAGTTGAAACCAAACGCTCCTTTCTGACTCAGTAACGAGCCAAAAACAGTGTGAACTAGAGAAGGTGTATGAGGGTGGGGGCTAGAGGAATTCGGGGTGGAAAACTAAACTTAGCCTAGCATGCACCTTTATGGCTAGCAAAGTCAAGACGACTGTCTGTGTATTTTGGCACGAGTGCAAATTGTCTAAAACCAGAAACAGTCTTCATTAGGCGCTATAGTAATTAGATATAGCTAAGTGCCAAGAAAAAAGAGAAAATACTCAGCTGGTTGTTCAAATTAAATAGAACCGCTCATCCTAGCGGAGCTCCGCTAGCTCTTTGTTTTTACATTTGCCGCAGACTTAGAATAGACGTTAGCTTGATTTGCTATCATTTACCCCAGTAGTTATACGGGGATCATTTTTGTGCTGGTAATGAAATTTGGAGGCACCTCGGTAGCAGACGCCTCTCGCTTTAAGGACGTTTTCAATATAGTTCTGGGCGCCTCTCGGTCTGATAAAGGAATGCCGGTAATTGTTCTTTCAGCTATGACTGGAGTTACCAATGCCTTAATCGATTGTGCAAACACTGCTGCCAACGGCAATGCTGCTGCTGCTTTAGAAAAACTTGAGACTATTAAACAACGACATTATCAGGTAGTCACTGAAATTATTCCCGACTCCTCTCAAGAATTGCTTATATCGGCCCTTGACGTTGACTTCAATCGTTTGTCCGTTCTTTTGCAAGGCATTGCTTATTTAGGAGAATTATCTAAGCGATCACTAGATGCCATTAGTGGTTGCGGCGAATTATTGTCTAGCAAAATATTTTCTGCTTATGCTATTTCTCAAGAAGCACCGGCGGTCTTTCTAGATGCACGTACAGTTATGATTACTAGCGATGACTACGGTAAAGCTGTGCCGAATATGAAAGAACTGACGGCAAAAAGCAAAAAAGAAATAACACCTCATCTACAAAAAGGCAAATGGGTTATAACTCAAGGATTTATTGGTGCTACTGCTGACGGTGTCACCACCACCCTGGGGCGTGGTGGATCAGACTATACGGCATCACTAATAGGTGCAGCAATTAACGCCGATGAAATTCAAATCTGGACAGATGTAGATGGCATGATGACTGCTGATCCAAGGCTCATTCCAGACGCTCGCCCTATTGCTACTGTAACTTTTCAGGCTGCTTCTGAATTGGCATATTTTGGTGCTAAAGTACTGCATCCGCTTACCATAAAACCGGCAGTAGAAAAAAATATTCCTGTGCGCATTATTAACACCCTAAATCCAACTAGCCCCGGTACTTTGATTGTCGAAAGAGCAGATAATGGCGAAACAGTTTGTGCCATAGCTTGCAAAAAGGGACAAACAGCTATTTTTATTGAATCTGCAAAAATGCTCATGGCCTCGGGCTTCTTGGCGCAGATATTTAATATATTTGCTCGCCACGAAACATCAATTGATTTAATTACAACATCAGAAGTTTCTGTGTCTTTAACTGTAGACAATACAGACAAACTCCCTCAAATAGAAGAAGAATTGAAACAATTAGGCGATGTAAGTGTAATGCAAGATTTGGCTATTATAGCTGTAGTAGGTCGTAATTTTAGAGCCGAAAGCGGCATAGCTGCTCGTATATTCAAAGCTCTTTCTAGTATCAATGTCACTATGATTTCTCACGGTGCTTCAAGCATAAATATAAGTCTGGTTGTATCCAATAAAGATGTTGAGCAAGCAATCAAACTATTGCACGCTGAGTTTTTCGCCTTGACTGCAGTGCGCTCCTAATTTTTAAAAAGCGTAGTAACAACTCGTCTTTGATAACTCGCTAGCTTAACCCGCAGATAAATATCCAGCAGAGATCCTAGCGCTAGCCGCGCCATCTTTAGCTGTTGCTTTAATTCGACAAGTTCGATTATAGCTGCTTAATAAACTTATATCGGCAGGCTCAAAGATTTGATTGGGCTAGATTCAAAGACTGACTGCACTAGATTCAAAGCTTGATTAAGCTATCAATAATTGACATACTAAAATACGCGTTCCTTTTCTACTGCCTAAACCACAACCCTTTTATTGCAATATCCCGAGCTCGCATAAATTCTTTTCAACTGAAATATAACCAGTCGGAAGAATTTATCGTGCCAGTCTGATTAAGAACTGATCGAATTGATGTGAGAGAGGTGTCATTGTTCAGTTTTCTGAGGAGCAACAGTCATGAGCATACTAGCTGTGATTTTCGTGGGTTGGCTGCTGGTGTATTACATCGGTCCCAATACCTTTCTTGCGCTGCCAGGACAAATCTGTGCTGCGTATAAGTTGTACAAAACCAAGCCCCTGTTCTGGGTTGCCACTGCTGTTTGTCTTGCACTTTTGCTAGCAAGCGGCAGGCAGGCTGCCTGGGACGCATACAAGCGCACAGTTTACTTGAACTCGCACGTATCCGTGCTGGAAGCCTCGTTCGACAAAATCGATTTCAACAAAAACAACCGTCTTACCGAACGCGAGTGCTATTGGTTCTCGCTAATGGCTTCAAATGCGACAGCCCAGGAACGCACCGCCGCAGAAGCTCTGAAATGGCTGATTCAACAAAACGAAATTGGTGTGGTTGAACGAGTCGTGGAAGACACCACCTACCCACCAGTTACGATTCCGGACGACGGTAAAACAACCACCGGATTTGCCAGGCGGGTCGTTTATCGCAACCACCTTCGTACGCTGCTGGACCTCAAATGAATTAGACTAATAAGTCGCAGCGTCAAACGAAAAATCAACACAATCGTCCGTCAAGAATCAGGCTTCTTAACGGACGATTGTGTTTTCTTTTTTTATTTGTAAGACTTTTTTATTGACGAGTCTATTGTGCAGTCCTCAGTCTGTATTTAAGTGCTTCAGCAACATGGTAAAAAGAAATATTCTCACTTGCGTCTAAATCAGCGATGGTCCGAGACACTCGCAGCAAACGATCATAACTGCGGGCTGATAAGCCAAATTGACATATCGCCTGCACTAGCAATTCATGTGATTTTTGATCAATATGACAAAATTGTTTTATTTGCTTATGATTCAATTTGCCATTGTATGCAAAGGTTTCACTTCCTAACCGTTCTTGTTGATATTCAACAGCTCGTGCTACCCGTAAACGAATAGTCGTTGAGCTTTCCACAATAGGCATATTATTTTTTTGTATTTCAGGATTTAAACCGATTGCATTGTTATTGCCCCCTATTTCATTCTCTTTTAGTCTTGGTACATCAATATGTAGATCAAGACGATCCAAAAACGGACCCGACAATTTAGACCAATAACGATTGGCCTGGTATGGACTGCACACACAAGCTCTTATTGGATCATTTAAAAAGCCGCACGGACATGGATTGCATGCACCCACCAAAAGAAAAGACGCCGGATAATTAAGTGTATGCTGAGCCCTACTAAGGGTTATAGAAGCACTTTCTAGTGGCTGTCTCAATAAATCCAAGTGATGGCGTGGGAATTCAGTCAATTCATCAAGAAATAAAATACCTGTATGACTCAATGATATTTCACCAGGTCTTGGATAATTGCCACCACCGACTAATCCTTTAGAGGAAGAACTATGATGCGGGCTGCGAAAAGGTCGTTGCAAAATAAGCGACGAAGAACCATTCAATAATCCAGCTATGCTATATAACTTTGTCAATTCCAGTGCTTCATCAAATGATAACGGTGGCATTATGCCAGGCAATCTTTGCGCCAGCATAGACTTCCCCGAGCCAGGTGGTCCTACCAGTAAAATATTATGCCTACCTGCAGCGGCAATTTCCAATGCTCTTTTTACTGCATGTTGACCATTCACCTCATTGAAATCTAGATCACAGTGATATTGTTTTTGTTCTTTGGCAAATTCTGTGCGCCCCTGTCCATGCAAATAATTACATTGTTCAGGATTTTGCACAATCTCACATACTTGTTTTAAATGCGTAGCTGGATAGACTCGCAAATTTTCCACAAGCTGTGCTTCACTGGCATTTTGCTCGGGCACAATAATGCCTAGTGCCCCTGCATTTTTTGCCTGGAGAGCCATTGGCAAAACCCCAGGCACCGGTCGTAGACTACCGTCTAAACTTAATTCTCCGACCATATAAATTTGTGCCAAAAATTCGGTGGGCACAATACCGCTACTAGCAAGAATTCCTATGGCAATTGGCACATCATAGGCGGCACCTTCTTTGCGTGTGTCTGCTGGAGCCAAATTAACCACCCATTTCTTTGCTGTGGGCATAAGAAAAGAACAGGTTTTAATAGCTGAACGCACGCGCTCTTGTGCTTCTTTTACAGCTGTATCAGGCAAGCCAACTATTTGGATTTGCCCAATGCCGCTGCCACAATCCACCTCTACTTCTATGCGATAAGCATCAATGCCTAATAGTCCTGCTGACATTACACGTGCAAACATACAAACACCTTCGATGCGCTATTAATTACGCTAAACTGTCCGACAAATCGATTAAGCGATTTGATAAATCAATTCGGCTATTATCAGATCAATTTAGTGATCTATTTCTATAAACGTATGCGGCCGCAAAAAGTTCAAAAATTACCCCATATTTGTCAGTTCATATAAAACACCTCACAATTTAAAAATCAATACAATCTTCTCCGCAATACCCCTTGGGCAGATCCCTACAGGTCTCTTGTTTCGTCAGACGCGGGCGGAGTCAAGACGAAAAGGAGACCTAGACGAGTACGCTAGAACTGGCTCAGAAACGACAAATGAGAGACTTAGAAGGGATGGGCATGATGCTCCTCTCCCTCTGCTCTTTAAAAAATTAAACTACTTCGGCTTTCTTTTCTTCTTTTACTTTTTCTTTTACTGTGCTTGCTACTTTTAGCTCAGCCAATTGTTCAGGCGATACTTTAGATGGTGCGTCAGTAAGCAAGCATGTGCCAGATTGTGTTTTTGGAAAAGCAATTACATCTCGAATAGATTTCATACCGGTTAAAAGCATAACCATACGGTCAATTCCCAGAGCAATGCCACCATGAGGCGGCGCACCAGTAGACAATGCTTCTAATAAAAAGCCGAATTTTTCTTTTGCTGCTTCTTCATCAAGTCCAATTGTTTTAAAAATTTTGGCTTGTGTTGCTTGATCATGGATACGAATTGAACCGCTACCTAGCTCTATGCCATTGAATACTACATCGTAAGCACGTGCTCTTATTTTATCTGGAGCAGTATCTAACAAATGTAGATCATCAGGATGTGGCGCAGTAAACGGATGATGCATGGCTGCCCAACGCTTATTGTCTGCGTCCCACTCAAACATGGGAAATTCTAAAACCCAGAACATTTTGTTTTTGCTTTCATCAATCAATTTCAATTCTTCGGCAATTTTCAATCTTAGTCTACCTAAAGATTGGCAAACAACATGATACGTTCCAGCCACAATTAAAACCAGATCGCCATCTTTAGCACCTGACAGAGTTTTTAACTCTGTCATTTCTTCTGGACTTAAATATTTGTCTAGTCCAGCTGATCTTATTTGTGGCTTGCCATCAATATCTTGTCCATATGCTACCCACATAAGACCTTGCGCACCAGATAATTTTACAAAGTCTCTCCACTCATCTAGCACCCGCCTAGACACGTCATTGGCTTTGCCAGGTAAACAAATGGACCTTACAAAACCACCAAAAGACGCCACTTCATTGAATACTTTAAATTGGCATTTTGCTGCTAGTGTTGTTAAATCTTTTATTTTCAGGTCAAAACGCATATCTGGTTTGTCTGAACCGAAACAATCCATAACTTCTTTAAAAGTGTATCTTGGCAAAGGGATGGGAATATTTATGCCACCACATTTGAAGGCAGCCGTAATCCAGCTCTCTGTGACAGCCATAATGTCTTCTTCATCTATAAAAGACATTTCTACATCTATTTGCGTAAACTCAGGCTGTCTATCCGCTCGCAAATCTTCATCTCTAAAGCAACGGGCAATTTGATAATATCTATCAAAGCCGCTTATCATCAGTGTTTGTTTGAACAATTGTGGGCTTTGTGGCAAGGCATACCACAGACCAGCATTTAAACGGCTGGGCACCATAAAGTCTCTGGCGCCTTCTGGGGTTGCTTTAGTTAAAATTGGTGTTTCAATTTCGGTAAAATGATGTTTGTTTAGCTGTTCACGAATAGTGGTCACAACAGCATGCCTTAGGCGAAAATTCGCCTGCATTTCTGGACGTCTTAGATCTAAATAGCGATACTTTAAACGATAAGCTTCATCTACATTTTGTGCTTCGTCTAACTGAAAAGGCAAAGTTTGACAAGTGTTCAAAAGCTCAACATGCTCCGGGTAGATCTCTAATTCACCAGTTGCCAAATTAGAATTTGCGCTATCCCCAGGTCTTTTTTGCACTATGCCTGTTGCGGCTATTACATATTCGTTGCGCAAAGAAAGAAAAATATTGTGCACACTAGAATTTCGTTTTGGATCAGCCGCCAATTGTATGCGCCCAGTATGATCTCTCAATTCAATAAAGACTAAACCGCCTAAATCTCGACGAACATGTACCCAGCCAAATAGTTTTACTTCTTCACCTATTGACTGCGAAGTGATTTGACCACAATAAGTGCGCTGAATCTTTTTGTTAACCAAGCAACTTTCTCCTTTTCGCTATCGCATATCTTAAATG
This sequence comes from Candidatus Melainabacteria bacterium, assembly GCA_027451745.1. Lineage (GTDB taxonomy): Bacteria > Cyanobacteriota > Vampirovibrionia > Obscuribacterales > Obscuribacteraceae > JABDBL01. The sequence continues at coordinate 3,144 of DAIDIP010000036.1, read as the reverse complement.
GGCCCTGTTCTTAGAACAACAGTATTCATCTCTTTGTGACGAATTCCCCTAGCAATTGGCATTATTTTGGGATATTGTATAAATTAGAAATAAGGGAACTCGTATGTAGGGGCACCAATAGCTAATGAACTTTGAACGATTTATTCCAATAGCAACCGGTGGCGTATTAGTACTTTTAGGAATCTCTTTTGCCTTTAAATTTGTCCGTGCCTCTGTGATGGGTAGATTGGACTATTGGTCAGGATTTTTGCCTATTTCAATCATTTCACCTATTTTTGTGCATACAACTGCGCCACCACCTATAAATACTTTAACCAAACCTAAACTCAGCACAGAACCACCACCAAAGAAAACGCTTATTAAAGAGGCCTCTGGCTTATGGGTACACCTTGTGATCGGACCTTTATTTCTAGTCCTTAGTGTTTTACTTTTGTCAGCAGGTTTTGATCAAATGGGACTACCTGGTACAGACACTTTAAATTTCATCCTCAATGGTGGTGATACAGCAGCACCATTAGCTGTGACTTATGACAAAAAATACACTTTCCAATTTCCATGTCTTGTGCGGGCAATGAAACGTTTTGGCCGCCGCATGAACAGTGCTCAGATTCCATTACCATCTAATCAAAGGTTAGTTGACTCGCCAGAGATTCGTGCGGAAGAAACCAATAGAGAACGTGAAGCCGAAAGAAAAGACTAAATAGTAATCTCAGTATATTTCATTTTATAGCGTAAAGTGTTGCCTCCCAGGACCGGCATGCTAATATGCTATCCTGGGTATATATTTACGAGAAATGTATTGCTATTTCTCGTAAGCCAGTGTTTCTCAAAGGTTTTTGGAAAATATACTTACGCATTTGTCAAAGTATTTTATTAACAGAGGAGTAATTGATTGTCTGAAGTAAGAATTGCTGAAGGAGAAAGCATTGAAGGCGCATTGAAGCGTTTCAAGAAAAAGATTCAAAAGGCTGGAATTTTATCCGAAATTAAAAGACGTGAGCGCTATGAGAAGCCAAGCGTCAAAAGAAAAAGAAAAGCTGAAGCCGCTCGTAAACGTCGCTCTTAGGCTTGACAGTATAAAAACTAAAAGAATTTGAAGCACTAAAGCGCCTGACAACCAGACTGCTTTGGTGTTTTGTTTTGTAGATAAGACAATGAATGAAGCCAAAAAGATAATTAGCGGTTTGCAAAAATAAAGCTAGCCTTTAGTATTTCTAAATACTAAACTTAGATTTGCAAAATAGCGTTTTATCTAAAAAGCAATATGTCCCTAATGCATCGCGCCATCAACAAGAATATTTTAGAAGTACTAGAGCATATGCTAGTTGTTTTTGTTAACGGTTTTAGCAGGCAGGTAAGAGCACTTTAGTACAAACGCTTTCTAAACATTCATGGCCGGCCACTTATATTACATTTGATGAGCCGTCTCAATTTGGAGCAGCACAAGCTAACCCGGAAATATTTTTGCGTGCTCACACCAATGCGCTCATTCTGGACGAAGTGCAGATGGTGCCTGAATTATTCCGCATTCTAAAAATGCTTGTGGACGAGTCACACGTCTAAAAAACAAAAAAACAGCAAATGGGCGCTATCTTCTTACCGGCTCGGTAAATACTATGGCTTTGCCAGAGCTAGCAGATGCGCTAGCCGGACGTATGGCAGTGATTACCCTTTATCCATTGTCTGCCGTCGAAATTAGCAAAGGTAAGAATGCTAATAAAAATACTTTTTGCACACACTTTTTGCTAATGATTTTCGTACAAGCAAAGGATACTATTGCAAGGAGTCTCATTTCAATTGGGGGCGTTTGAAGGGGTCGGGTCACCAACAGGGGCAATGTGGTCAAATTAAATGAACGATAAAAAAGAAAAAGACCCCAAGACTGCCTTCACTAGGCAAGTCTTGGGGCCCGGTGTATAGCGTTGTAGCCGCTGACCAGCTGAATACCTCCTTTCTAGGGCATTTGGATTAACCGATGAGTCCGGGATTAGCACCCGTCATCTTTCTACCCTTTGCCCCGGCCCCGGCCTCTAAACTTCCTGAACGGGCTGCCCAGACTGCCGGGCTTGGGGTCCTTGGTCGGGGTCCTGACTGCGGCGACGAAGCAGCCCGCTGTCGTGGAAGAATTCGGGCTGGACTCCGCGGTGGTTTGGATGGGATTGGGGTTCTCCGGCATAGTCACCTCGTCGAGGGTGACGTTGGCGAGCGCGGCTCGGAAGTGCGCGTCCATCCTGTCGAAGCAGCGATGGACTGCTGGCTCGAAGGTGAGGAATTGAGCGACCAACGGACGCAACTGGATGAGCTGGTAGGCAAGGTCCCGCCGCTCATAGACGAACTGAGGAGCGAGGTGCATAATGCCACTGCACAGGCGAAGCAGTTCGCGCCACGTCCTCACAATGGCGTCCCGCTTGGACTTGAGCACCATGATGTTGGCTGGGGCGTTGTCTGCGCAGAACTGGAGCTGTTCCAGCTCGTGCACCAGCTTGCCTCCCACCTGTCCCACCAGTTGAGAGAAGGGCTTGTTGTGATCCCCAACTGACAGGGTTTGCAACCTGGGCGCGTATGGCACGCCCGGTTCGTCGAGGGGTTTTGCCGCCTTCATGACCTCGGCAAGACCCCCGAGGATCCGGGCAACGATATCCAAATCCTGAGGCGAATTGATTGCACTCGTGTCGTTCCGAAGGGTATTCATTTCATCTCCTTGCTGACAGACTCGTCTGAACTTTTTCTTACGGGGTACTGTCAAGGCTGGCGTCTAATATCTGTTGCTATCAAGTGCCCTCCGAACTGATTGACAATCAGCTAAAAGGGCAGGGGGCGGAAATTGGAGAACTGCAATCTATGCTGTATATGAATTGTCTCCGGGGTTTCTAGGAAGGGGAAATATTGATCTATAGTGCTCCTTAAGAAATAGTAAAAGCAAGCCTTTCCTGAATCTCCTAAAACCATTGAAGGCAAGTGTTTTGGCACCTTCTGACATGCTTAAAAAGAATTACCCTTTTTTGGACAGCTTTAGCAAAATGAAATTATCCACTAGAAAGCTAGCGCGGCTGCGCTAGCTTTCTAGCATACCTATCGCGTTAGAGCAGGATAGCTGATTGGAATGGCGTATACACAGGCTTTTATGAGACTTTGATAAAGTCC
>DAIDIP010000035.1 GCA_027451745.1 Candidatus Melainabacteria bacterium | reverse complement strand
CAAAATTTTCCAATAAAAAGTTCTCTTTGTCCCATCATTTATTCAAAAAAAATTGCCCTGTTTTGCAGGACGAACTAAATAAAAAAATTGAGCCAGGAGTAGCTATGAATGCCGCAGCACACATGACAGCGTGTCTAGTTGCCAGGGCTAGCGAAAGCGATCGCGAGAATATGAAATTCATTGATTATATTGATGCTGATAGTAATAAGCATCCTTCTTCAGGATTATCTTTGATTGTTTTGAAAGCTGACAATTCAAATAAAATTCGTACAGCAAGACAATTGGCCAAAGAAAAAGGAATTGCTTTTGTAGATTTTCTAGAATCAATGACTGGTGATACTTACATAGAACAGTTAGAACGGACACAAAAACTAAAAGAAGGTGACCTAGAATACTTTGGCTTGTGTCTATTTGGCAATAAAGAAGAGATAAATAGTATTACCGGTAAATTTTCAATGTGGAAGGCAGGCTAAGTTATATTTGTTTTTGGAAAAGCATCCAAATACCAAGTATCAAAATAGCAATGCAAACAATACGTTTAAATAATTGCTCTTGGATGTGCTTTAAATAAGCCGTACCAAAGCATGTACCAGCAAGCACTCCTGCAGTAGCAATTAGTATCCAGTATTTTATCTTTATCAATTCATTTAGCTCAGAATAAAAATACACAGGCATGCGAGCAATGTCTACCATTAATCCTATTGCTGTAGCAGTAGCAACAAAAGCGGTTTTGTTTAACCTAAAACCAAGCAAAGCTGCAGATCTTATTCCACCTTGATTGCCAACCAAGCCGCCCAGCCCTCCAGATACAGCGCCAGCAATAAAAGCAATTGCACCTTTAAATTGAAATCGTTCGTTCAATTTAAAGAGTCCTACCAAAGCAGAAAGAATAAGGATAATGCCAAAAATTAAAGTGAGAGCTGGATTTTTAATTAGGTTATGGATCAAAGCTCCAGTTAATCCACCTAGAGCGCTGGTAATACCAAAGCTAAGAAGAATCTTGCGATCGATATTTTTTCGCAGCAGCCAACAGCGCAAGGCCGTCCCAATAAAATGAGGAATAGAAATAGCTGCTATCGCTAGTTTTGTGCCAATTTGATAGGCCAAAACCGGAGTTAACAAGCTTCCGATACCAAAACCAGCGACGGCGGCAAGAGAACCAGCTAGTATCGCAATTGAAATAAACAGAAGATGGAAAATCATGAACGGGTCTAGACTCATTATAGACTCCGCTGCATCCTATTTATTCGATAATAACTTCGCTGCCAGAAGCAGGTCTACCAAATTCTTCCCAGGCTGAACCGCTGCGTACAAATAACTCCCAATATCTGCCTTTATGTCCAGAGCTGCCTGGTGCGAAGGCTAAATCGCCTTCCAGAACATTGAAGCTGCCTGTGGCAACTGTCGCAGCCCGCACTATAGAGCCAATTTTGATTTTTATACGCATGCCTTCTTTAAGTGCCATCACTGTTTTATCGCCAGTTTTAATTGTCGTCTTCAAATTGCCAAAAGAATCTCTATAGGCAACAACACTTTCTGGAGGCGCCGGAATATTTTCGGCTACTGCTAATTGATTGACAAGACAAGATAAGTCATCAGAAACAACTTGTCCAACGATTCTAGGGAAATAGTCGCGTGAACGGAATTGGCTTCCAGCCTCGACTACATTAGTGCTCCATAATTCGACTATTTCATCTCTGACAAAAGACAAAGAATAACCACTATTTACAGCTACTACTAAAACGCCATTTTTTAAACGAGCATAAAGTAATCCTTCTCCCTCATTATTTTCGCGAGGTGTGTGTCTATCTTTTCTTGGTGCAGTATTAGCAAAAACAAGTAATTTTTTTGCTCGCAATTCTTCAGGAGCTAAGCTCAATTGAGCAAGAACAAAACCAGTTCCTATGGTGTCAAATGATTTAACTGCCGTTGCATGAAGACGCACACTTACACCTAATTCAGATGAGAATGCAGAGCGTATTTCTGCCCAGGCCATATCACCTGGCGCATAGTCACAAACCAAATGAACAAAATCAATCATATAAAGCCTTAATCACCGTTGGCGTGTTTCTATAAATGGTTTATTTTTGAATAAACTGCTCCATTATTTTGCCTCATTTTGGCCGTTTATAACCAAATATCGGTCATTTCCGTATCATTTTTATAAGATGACTACTATGATCGACAGTTAATTGCCAGCCCTTTAGGAAATTTTGTCCTAATAAAGGCATGGGTAAGGCATCTTCGCTCACTAAACAAACCATCGGACCATGAATTGGCCCGAATTCAGCATTCTCAAATACGCAAAGAGGCGCTTTCATATAACCAGCAGCCCCCTTGCAGCCAATTGTATTGCCAGTGTATTTAGGAACTATCCCCAATGTTTTTAATTGTGCACTAGTAAAGAGACAAATATCGGTCCCAGTATCAAGAATCATTTGACATTCTTTGCCACCAATTTTGCCTTTAACAATAATTGCTTTATTAGTTTCAGTAAAAGGGATGTTGTATACATAGTTGCTACTAGAGTCAACTGTTATAAACATTTTGTCAGAAAAGCTGTTTGCAGGTGTGCCGATAGAGCTCGGATTTGTTTGAGTGTTTTGTGTAGGTGCAGAAACAGCTGTTGTTTGATTTAAGGCGGTAGATTTGAATTGAATCACACCCGCTTGATTATCTATAGTATATTCAAGCCCTTCAGTAAAATTGACCCCTAAAAGAGGGTAATTCAAAGGATTGGCATTTACTTGAACAGGAAATTTGCGACGCTGAATACTGCCTAATCTTATATCGGCATAAATAGTCCAGGCAGGGGTTTGCTTGTTTACTCCAACCCCTGCTACAGAAGCAGTTGGCGCTCCAGAAGGCACTTCTAGCCCTAATGATTTGAGTTGTTCGGTTGAAAATAGACAACCGGCTGCTCCAGTATCAAAAAGCATGCCTGTACTTTTCCCATTAATATAGCCTTGCACGAGCATGAGGTTACCAAATCGCTTAAATGGTGCCCACGTTTCTTTGGGGAAAGTATCAAGACTAGGATCACGTGCAGGCGGTTGAGATTTGTCACTGCCTGTTGGAGCGCTCTTAGACTTCTGTAAACGTTTATCCGCTTCCAGAGCCAGTTTTGTACCTTGGTAACGTTGAACAACGATGTTATATAAAGCAGCAGCATCTTTAGTGTCACCAATTTGCTCAAGACATACTGCTTCGTAAAACATTGCATAAGAAATTGTTGGATCTTCAGATTTGGTTGGAGAAATAGCCATTTTGTCGGCAGGCAATTTAGCAACTAAATATTCATTAAATAGCTTTGCTGCTTGCTCATAATTGTGTTTTTTGTATTCTTTAACTGCAGCCTCATAAAATTCTACTTGAGCGTAGGCGGGTTGCATACATAGCGGCATATTTATGCCTGAGATTAACAGACATGAAATTGCATACTTCAACAGATTAGAAGAAACAAAAAATTTGCATCTTTGAACAAACATCAAACTCGCTTTAAGTTATAATATTTGGTTGACTCATACCCGTAAATTCACAAACTCGAGTCAGCTCATAGGCAAGAGCTGTTAAATCGTGCAATGCTTCCTGGCTATCTTGAGTATGCTTCTTATTGTCTGGCTCATATTTTTCAATATACAACCTAATTGTTGCTCCTTGAGTTCCAGTGCCAGATATTCGATAAACAATTCTTGAGCTGTCTTTAAAGTTGATAATTATGCCCTGATTTTTACTGATGCTGCCATCAATTGGATCATTGTATGTATAGTCGGTGCCAGAGCTGATTTCAAATTGCCCATACTTTTTATCTGATAATGACGGTAACAATTGCTTGAGTGCCTCGGTCATTGCATGAGCTTTATCTAGATCTACGCTTTCAAAATCATGACGTAAAAAGAAATGGCGTCCATACTTGCGCCAGTGATCATACATAATTTGATTAACTGTCTTACCGGTAGCAGCCATTATATTAAGCCAAAATAGAATGGCCCATAAACCATCTTTTTCACGTATATGATTTGAGCTGGTACCAAAGCTTTCTTCGCCACAAATAGTAATTTTATTGGCATCTAATAAATTACCAAAGAATTTCCAACCTGTTGGTGTTTGATACATATTAATTTTGAGCGCTTTAGCCACTAAATCAACGGCCTGACTTGTAGGCATAGAGCGGGCAACACCAATGATACCGTTTTTATATCCAGGGATGAGATGAGCATTATCGGTTATAACAGCAAGACTGTCGCTGGGAACAATAAACATTTGCGGACCCATGATCATATTGCGGTCACCATCACCATCAGATGCTGCGCCAAAATTAGGAGCATTCTTTCCATACATAATTTCAACCAGTTCATGAGCATAGACTAAGTTCGGATCTGGATGTCCGCCGCCAAAATCTTCTAACGGTACACCGTTTACAACACTGCCAGATGGAGCTCCCATTCTTTTTTCAAAAATACTCTTTGCATATGGACCAGTAACAGCATGTAATGAGTCCATGCACATTTTGAAGCCTTTGGTAGTCAATAGTGCGTGGATACCGTCAAAGTCAAAAATGGATTCAAGCAGCTCTTGATAGTCGGCAATAGAGTCAATTACCTCAACAATCATGTTGCCTAATTTTTTCTCGCCTAGGGTATCTATATCAATATCAGGCGTGTCTAATATTTTGTATTCAGTAATAGTTTTGCTATGAGCAAAGATAGCTTCAGTCATTGATTCTGGAGCAGGATTGCCGCCAACAATATTGTATTTGACGCCAAAATCGCCATGCGGTCCGCCCGGATTGTGACTAGCAGTCAGAATAATACCGCCATCGGTTTTGTGTTTGCGAATTACACATGAAGTGGCTGGGGTTGATAAAAGAGCGTGCTGCCCAACTTTAATCCTGCCTATGCCATTGGCAGCTGCCATCTTTAAAATAATCTGAGCTGCTTCCATATTAAAATAGCGCCCGTCTCCGCCCAAAACGAGTGTCTTTCCTTCGTTTTGTTCTCGAATATCGAAAATTGATTGAATGAAATTCTCCAAATAATTTTTTTGCTTAAAAACATCAACCGACTTCCGTAAGCCTGAAGTACCTGCGCGTTGGTCCATATACGGTGAGGTTGGGACTCTGAGAACTTGTGTGTCTGTTACCATGCAAAACCCCTTAAATTGGAGAAAGGAGACCTAGATTTAATAAGCTTTGACTTTATCAGTAAATAGCTCATTTGTCTTGATTTTTTGGTTTACAAGAGGCTGTTTGGCAAAGTACTCTTAATCCACTTACCAGCAGCCAAATAAGCATGTGCGGTCTAAAAATTATGCGTTTAATATATGTACGCTTGGTCGGTTCTGATGGTAGTATGACACCATGGGCGGAGCTCTATTACACATTCTTTAATAATTTATGTCGGTCAACAAGATTGTCTTTACTACTTTATTCTTGTCTTTAAACGGCTTGATTTTCTGTCACTCTTCGTTTGCTCAAGCAACTAATGACACCGACAATAGTACTACCACCATTCCAGCTTGGGAGATGCAGACCGGTGTTTTTGATCCAAACTGGGAGAGCACCACTAACGACAGTCCATCTGCATTTTTATCAGCACCCTTACCCGGGCTAGGGACCGGCGAAACAAGTGAAAATTTTCCGCAAAATATTCCGGATGTTTCACCTTTTACAGCTAAGTCTAATAATTCACAAATCCTTAGTCCAATTATCATGCGCCGGATAATTTCCATTATTCTGGATGGCGTAATAGATTCCAAATTCGTTAAAGTTGGTGATCCTATTAGAGCTAGACTAAAAGAAGATCTCTATTACGGAAGTCGTTTAATTGCTCCGGCAAATTCTATTTTAAATGGACATGTCACATCTTTTCGCAATGGCAGAACATTAAGCTCTGCGCTTATACAAAATGAGGATCGGTTAAACTCTAATGCCGCTTTAGAAATTCAGTTTGATAGCCTAGTAGCTGCCAACAAAAATGCTTTGCCTTTATTCGGACGACCAGTACATCAAGAAACTGTCAGAATGGGGAAAGATGGTCTGTTATATGGGGTAACAGTGGATCGCCAAGGGAAAATAGTACAAGGCGGACGCACTTTATCTCGAAATCAAAAAAATACATATAATATGCTTCGTGTGGCTACTGCAGTTCCTATTCCAGCCGGTCTTTTTGTTAACATTGCTGCGGCACCACTGGTTATGGGGACGGTAGGAGCAGTAAGTCCAGAATTAGCCTTTAATAAGCCCCCCGACGCCTCAATGAATCACAAACGATTGAAAGGTATGGCCTATGGTTTTGTCACTAATTTACCCGGGGCTTTTTTTGTTCAAGCTGTGGTAGAGAAAGGCAATGAAATTGTTTTAAACATTGGTGATGAATTGATGGTAGATATAACTATCAATAGTCCCATCTATGAGCAGTCAGTACAAGCTAAAGTATCAACTCCTGAAACACTGATTGTAGAGGGGAAAATACTGGACAAAGGTCACACGTCTATAAGTAGCAAGGGTTTGCCACTAAAATTATCTATTGATGCAGCAAAAGAACAGCCCGTAAAGTCATTGGCCTCTAATGGAGCAGGGAAAGGATTAGAGTAAATACAAGCCAAACTATCATTGCTCGTTCAGTTAAATCGTTTGCTCGCCCTATGTCCTCTAAGTCAGGTAATCGACCTGAACCGAGTGCTGCTCTTTTCTTTAGCTCGCCATGACAATAAACATCACCACCAATTTGAATACCTAAAGCCCCAGCGCCAGTAGCTGCTACCAGTTCATCATTGGGGCTATTCCAAGTTTTTGCTTGTTCATTGAAAGCCAGCCAAGCATTTTTTACATTTCCTAGAAGCATGTATGTAAAAGCTGCCAACCGCGCGGGAACCCAGTTAAGTACAATATTTATCTTTGTTGCTGCCCAACCAAAATTTTTATAGCGCAAACTTTGATAACCCCACATAGTATCAAGAATATTCACCAAACGATAAAGCACCGCTCCTGGTGCGCCAAGAACAACGAACCAAAATATTGGCGCAATAATTGTGTCGTTGCCGTGTTCAAAAATCGCCTCTAAACATGCTGCAATTACACCCGGCTTATTCATGGCTTGAGTATCATAATTTATCATTATCGATACTTCTTTTTTTGCTAACTCTATATTCTCGGAAGCTAATGCATTTCGTACATCTATGGCATGTTGCTTAAGATTATGAGCCCCAATTACGAAGTACATAACTAGTACATTAAAAACGAAATCTAATGGGGACACTAAATGTTTGCTCAATATATCTGCCAATGCCACAAAAGGAAGCACCAAGAATAAGACTGCCAGAGTGCCTTTAACCTTTTCGGTCGTATCTATTACCTTAATGGCTTCGGGGGTTAGTGGCTCCTCTTCAGGCGGTCTAAGATGTTCAGGCAAAAACGGAACAACATTTCTATGCCAATTGTCTTCTATGAGTATAGCGAAGCGGGAAAATCCTCTCAAAGGATGATAGCTCGATGGATCCCCTAAGAGACGATCAAGAAAAAGAGCCAGTGCTACCACAAGAAATACAGACATTGATTAACTACTTTTATCAAGAGCAAAGCTAGGATATCACAAAAATAAAGTTATCGCAGTCACAACTTTGCCACACTTCTTGATGTATCTTTTTTGCCTAAGGTTTAAGGATAAACGAATATGATTAATTTACTACGGGAAAATACTTTTAATTGTTCGACACCTCTACATTATGTAGTAGCAAAATTATTTCAAATTTATGATAATAAAGAAGACGGTGTTGCAGAATCGACAACAGAGGTCTTTAAGAAAACACGTGCTCGCATGCTACCCAAACCACCCAGAAACGCTTACGTCTTTGCACCAGATACGGTGTCTTGGTTGCGCTCCTGCGCCATCGAAACGACAATCGTCAATAAAGCCCATCAATCAACAATTTATACAATTCCATTATTGGGTATAACGAACAGACCCTTAGCAGGCTACAAGACAGTCGGCTTTAATTTGTACAAAACATTGGTTAAATTGACTATTCCAACAAATGTAAGAAATTTTGATCAATGCACAATTGAATTTAGTTCACGTATGCCTGTCAACAAGCGTCAGTTTGCGGAAGAAGTTTTTAGACAAATAAATATAACTAATTCACGTGTTAAGAAAAAAGGGCGACTCACTTTTTACTCGCATAGCTATTCTGGTATTGCCGCCATGACAGATCTAGGAGCATTGCGGCTATCGGCACTAAAAGCTATGCCTGTCATAAACATTGACTGGCTCGATGCATCAATTAAATGGGATACCTTATGGAATCCCTGCGCAAAGCTGGAGCCTATGCAATCAAAACTAGAAGCTAAATTAGTTGAATTTTTAGACAAGCTTGTATCTCAAGTTTGTGCAAACCAATGCAATGCGGTTATGGAACGCTCGGGGTGCTTTTTTGATAATATCTATATGCCGCATCGCAAACAAAATAAAATGCCCCATTTTAATAAAATAGCAGTTCTGCCAAGTTCTATACTGCAAAGTGATCGAAGTGTAGATCCATTTGATGCTGAGTGCAATTTACTCAATTATCTAAGCAGCAATATTGGTTCAGGTTTAAGTAAAAGACCCCGCTGGATAGCCAAAGTAAAAGCCACCGAAGAAGGCTGGTTACCGGTCACTATTTAGAATTATTTTTTGCTAGCCAAGAAATTTTGCTCACTAATATGTGAGCGCAGTTGACTCAAAGTATTCATATAATTTCTAGCATTACCGGTCAAATTTTCGAATTCGCTTTTTGTCATTGGCTCAGCAGATCTAGGTCCTTCGTTTCTTACTACCGGAACTGTTTGATGACCATCGGCTGTAGCACTCATTGTGAAGCTCTCTATTGGCTTATAGCCGACTGCATAGTGGTGTCCACTTATTCCTGTTATGTCCTTAACTTCAAATGATTTGCCATCATTGTTGACTATAGTGCCACCAAATTTAAGACTACCATCAGGCTCCTCTACACCAAAGTTCAAAGTTTTACCATAGCCTTTCTTAACCCAACCTTTATTAGCAAGATGAAAATCCATTCGGCCTGTTTCTGGATTCATAACAGCTTTAGTAATCGGTAAAGCTTGCTCGCTGTCATAAGCTTGTGGTCTAGCTGGTTTCGGAATGCCTCCCTTAGGTTCCATCTCAAAGTGTCCTTCCTCAGGATAGTATTTAACATCTTTAACATCCATAGAAGCAGGGGCTTTAAAAGATAAATACTCTCTGCCTTGCTTATCTTTACCTTTGCCTAAGAACTCAAAGGGTTCTGTTCTTTCCGTTGATTTTTCAGATTTATCCTTCTCTAGTTCAATTTTAGAACCATTAGTATCGCCTGCCATAGCTAGCAAATCATCTCGTTTTGTTCCATCTTTTCCTTTATGAGCGGAAGACGGTCCATCAAAGAATTTTGGAAATCCGTTCTTAGACAAATTGTCTTCTGGAGCGAAACGCCCCTGTACTTCTGCTGTACTCAAACCTGAGCCAGATAGATGTTTTACAGCCTGTGCTTGCAAGCCATTTTCAATAGAAGAGCTTCCGCCAATGGGCGGTTTTTCTTGGATTTTAACTTCTTTTGGTGAAGGATCAGAGCCTGGAACAGCCATAGTAAATTCCTACAAAGAGAATAAGTTCTATTGACTAAGGGGCTTAAATTATACCTCTAGCCTAAGGAAAGTCAAGATTAGTAGCAACATTTGACCCCATTTGGACATGGATAAATGACAATCCTGGCTTATGTAAGATTAAATATGACTTTCAGTCCCTTATTTATCGGTAGGCTCAGGCAATATGTGTTCAGCTGTTTCATCGCGATGTTTTTGAAGATAAGGCATAAATGGTGTACCACCAGTGCCTACCGCATGTGGGTTTGTGCTACTTAATTGATGTTGCTTAAAAATATAGTTGTTAGCATATTCCAGGTGCTTGCTGCGGAATAATTCAACCCGATGGATACACTTATTATAGATATCTTCCAACGATTTATTGTTGGCCATTTTTTCTATAACAAATTCTCTAATTGAAGAACCTTTTTCAATTGCTTTTATAAAAGCCTTGTGTTTGGGCGGCATATAGTCTCGCATTTCATTTAGATAATGCTTCATGAAATCATCTTTATGCACCACCCCTAGTGCTGCATCTAACGATGGAATAATTGAGCTTTGAGCGCCCGTTTCGCCACGAAAACGTTGTGGTGTACCCTGATAATCATCCACACCCATGTATATCAATCCTTCTGCAAAAACTGGATGATCGCGCCAACCGTGAATATATGGGCGAACACGATGATAATAAATATAGGGATCGCAACGTTCTGTCATACGCAATAAACTTGCATACATGCCGCTAAGAGCTTTCTCAATTATTTTTAGTTCTTCTTCAAGCAATTTTGCATCTTTCAATTCAACCGCTTTTTGTGCAGGAAAAATAGAAGCTAATGCAGGACCTGCTTGGGCTTCTATATCTAAGTGAATTAGAATGAACCATTCTTCATCCATTCCGCCTAGAAAATTTTGAATTAAGCATGTATTGCCCAATGCAATAGGGCCATCTTTTTTTGTACGACGCCAATTGTGCAACATATAAGAAGCATAAGAAAGAACTGGTGGTCTGCCTAATTTTGTTGTTACAGCATACCAAGGTGCAGCTAATGATGCTGGCAATGACTGTGGCGGATCTTTTTCTCCCCAAACATAAGCATGACCAATAAACGAAAAAGCTAGCATAGCTCGCTCTAATTCAGCATTTGTTTTAAGTCCGTCAATATTAACGACAGGCATAGCATTAACAAATTGTTTGACTTGGCTGGCAACTAATAGCTTCGGTAATTCTTCAGCAATTTCACGCCAAGCTCCTAAACATGCGGGAACAGAAATCATTGGGTCTTGGCTGGGAAGAAAACCGCGCTCACAATCAACGTCATATGAGGCAAGCAAAGCTTGTCTTTTTTCTTTACTTAATGCCATCAACAAACTCCAGCTAATGTTTGTACAATCTTACGACCATATTGTTGCATATAAACTATTCTTAGCGAGAAAGCTTATGCTCTTGATAAACTGCCCAATAAATTCTCGAAACAACTACCATATGAAGGATTTTAATAATGAAAAAATCACAAGTCACACTTACAGTGAGATTAAAAGCAAAACCTGCCATGGGTACACGCTTAGAAGAGATAGCACGTGGCTTATTAACACCAACGAGACAAGAACCAGGATGCATTGATTATTATTTCCATGTCAACAGCAAAACTCCTAACGAATTTTTCTTTTATGAAAATTGGATCGACCAAGAATCTTTAGATAAACACGCAAATATGCCCTATATAAAAGAGTTCCAAAAAGCCATAGCTCCTTTGCTGGCAGAGGACCCCGAATTTGTTATGTGGAATATAACTGAGTAGGTATTTTGGCGAAATATGCTTAGAAATAATCCATAAACCAAGTAAAAGACTTTTATATCAATACTATTTTGACGGCTCTTGATAAAATGTCTAAAGCATATAGCGCCGTAAATAATATTGGGCGCCTTTTAGTAATTGCCATGAGGTATTAATGAGCGCTCGAATAATTATTGTCATACTTTTATTTTTGCTGGCATTTTTGAATGGCTTTTCTGCTCAGGCAAAAAAGAAAATAGTGTCCACCGGCAATAGTCAATATTTGCAAATTCCTTTGCTTTATATGACTGACAGAGCTATTACTAATAATGGCTATACGAATCAGAGAAAATATGAAGAAGGCTCTATATACAACGTTTATTGCGGCTCTCTTCAATACACTTTAGAAAATAGTGATGATAAAAATCTGACGCCAGCGCGGGAACATATGGGTTGGCATAATGCAGACAAACCCGCTAAAAGGCACTCTCTTATAGTGAAGTCATTACCTGGTTCCGGCACCAGTATGGCATATGACAAATTTGGCCAAGCCATTGTTGACACAGTAAAACGCACAGGGGCAAAAGAAGTATTTATATTCCTACATGGCTTCAATAATCCGTTTGCAGCTTCGGCAAGTAAAGCTGCCATGCTTGCTTATAGTGTGGAATGCCCTGTGGTTCTTTATAGCTGGCCTTCAGTTGGAAAAATATTGCAATATCCTGTAGATGAATGCAATAACGAGTGGAGCCAGGAACACTTCAACCGTTTAATTGAAGAACTTCTTGATCTGAAAGAAAAATATGGCCTAAAATTTGATCTAGTTGGTCACAGTATGGGAAATCGATTGGCCATTCGGTCTGCCCAAATGGTGAGGGGGAAGCATCTTTTTGAACAAGTATTTCTTGTCGATCCAGATTTAGATGCTGAAACATTTGTACACTATGTCGCTCGCTATACTATTGGCGGCAAACAAACTGGCGGCAGTCCAGCCGATCTGCTAATGGATTACGCTACAGACAAAGCCTTGCGGAACCATGCTAAATTGCGCATTTTATTTTCACGTCGAGATAATGCTTTGCCTATTACACAGCTCCTTTTTGGTGGCTATACCCGTTTAGGACAAGGGGCGGATAGCATGATGGAATCATTTTTCTGTCCTGATACTTTCACCAACGCTCTTCAAAATGCTACAGATTTTATACAAGCAAATAATCCTTTCAATCCGAATCAAAACCAGAAAAATCAAGGAGCTCCTATCTCTCTTAGCCCAGAAGGTACTGGTACAGAAGGTCCTAATTCTGAGGGCTTAGATAACAACAAAGAGTCCATTGCTTTTAAAAGAGCTTTTGAGTGGGTTGACTACACAATACTTGATCATGGCATACTCGGCCATACACTACCATTTAGCCTAGTTGCTAATTTATGGGCTGATGATAAGCCAGGAAAAGATTTAGCCATTATTGAAACTGAAAATGACGGCGTAAATAGATTCACAAGCATTGCTAGTCGTTTATTTAAAGAAGGTCGCCGAATTAGTGCTATGGGTTCTTGCAAGAAAGTTGTATTTGAAAAAGATTTGCCGAAGAAAGTAAGCTTACAAGAAAATGCGCAAACAGCACAAACTGACACAGCAACTAGTCAATAGCAATGCGACAAGTACATTACATAAGCTCTGCTTTACTTTTGTCCTTCTTTTGGCAGAGCGATTTTGCCTGGTCTACAGATTGCAAAAATAGTGCAAACAGTTTAGTCTCTCTGGCTCCAGCGCCAGATAAACAACAAATAATTTCAGCACAAAGTCCTAGCGAGCTTAGAGATTTAGGCATTGTTCCGCCTAATGTATTTGAAATTGCAGAAACAATCGGCATATTTCCTCTTATGGAGGAGTTGAAAAAGGCTCAAGAAAAAGCAAAAACGCTAAATGAAAATAACGCCATCGAAAGAATAAATGCCAAACAAAAAATACTTTATTTGCACAATCAGATAACTGAATATATGCAAACAGCCAATTTAGAATTGAATTCGGTAATTGGTAAACTAAATTCTGGAATGGCTCAATTAGCAGATTCCAAAGCGCTAATTTCTGATCAAAGAGCAAAAATGGTGCGTCGCAACTCAACAATTAACATGTTCAGCGGGGGCATGACTAAAATTGGTGGCTATACTTCTGCTCTTACTCCAGCCTCTCCCATACCAACGAATGTATTGGAAGTGTTCGACGGTGGAGTACAAATGATTTTATCTGCTTCTAATATTCTTCAACAACGTGGAGAATCCAAGTTCTATAGTAATAAACCAGTAATTTTAAAAGTATTTATTAGTGGCAAAAATGACACCAGTAATAATTATCCAGAAAGTGTCTGGGCTTATGTTAATAGAATTCCTAATGGCCAAAATGGCAAAAGTCGAAGGGACATTTTAATAGACAGCTGGGTGCGTGGAGGCAGATTGGTAGGAAATAGTGGACGTAGAAATAGACAAAATAATAACAATGCCTCACCAACTGCATCCCCTAGAGAAAAAATAATTATGGACGATATAGACGATGCTGTAGCTATGATGTCTGACATTAAGTCAACCATATCTGGGATGGAAAGCAGCTTAATGGAATTGAGCCACGCTGTTAAGTCTTCTTATAGTAGTGACCCAGGTTTTTAAAAGTAAAAATATTAACTCTTTAATCATTCTAATTACTGATCTCATAAATTTCTCACAAAATTTCAGTAAGCTCGTTAATGTCACTAAAGCCTGATTTTAACTAGCTGCAGTCTGTATTATTTATGGCAACCGAAATTCAAGAAAAGGCGCCAGTTGGCGAGCAGCAAGGAAACAAGCCTGACCGGCTTCAGCCAAGCTTAGAAGAGCAACAAAATTTTCAAAACAACATTAAAAGTCCAAAATCAGAGACTAAAAATGGAGCGAATGGAGAATCTAAAGGAACCGAAAAGTCTTCTTTAGGTGTTTTAGAGATTCCTTCAATATTTGCTTTAGCTAACGATGTCTCAGATAAAAACAAGCCCGATCAAAAAGACATAAAAGACGTTAAAGACGGACAAGACGGGCTTAGTCGCGAAGCTCAAGAAGCAAAAGACAAATTTGTCAAAGTGCTTGAAGAACGCCTTAAGGACGATGCTCGCTTCAGAGATAATCCAAACCTATTAAAAACCGTAGAAGCAACGCTGGATCAAATGGATAAACGCGTACTTAATGAACATGTAAAAACTAGTGACGGTAGCGAAATAGATCAACAAAAACAATTGGCTATGGCTTATGACAGCCTTACTCGCATAGCGACGGATTCGGAAAAATTGACTTTTAACAACAGCAATGAAAAGGTATTCAATCAACCGTGGATGGTTAATAACATATTGGTTGGAGCAATCGAAAAAGGTGCTGATCCAGAACACAATTTTAATCAAGGCAATAATAATACTTGTGCAACAGAGTCTATAAACAGACAAGCGACCGCTTTAATGATAGGTGAAAATCTCAGGACTATTGCCGACACTTGCACCAAAGGGAGTTTCTCCGCGGTGGATAATGCCGACAAAACATTTACTTGCAGCGTCAATAAAGAAAGTTTACGACCTGATGCAGAAGCGCGCAGCATGTATTTAGGTCCAAGCAATGCGCGGGATGCATTTGGACAAATAGCCGATATTCGAACAGCTCAATTACATTTAGACTTAGTTAGTCGCGACGGGGCAAGAACCGACGGAAGAGCTGGAGGAGAAGGACGTTATGTTTATAAAGAAGTTTCTCCTACTAGTCAAAGAGATACTGGTGAGCGTGTAGTAGACACATATGCAAGACCCCCCTCTGGCAACAATAAAACGATCGCCGAAAATCCATGTATAAATGCTGTTTTTGCTAGCAATATAAAACAAGCCCTTATAGGCCGCTTTATAGATGCTGATTTTGGCAAAGAGACAACTTTTGCTAGCGACCGTAATTTCGGTTCTTTGGCCAACATCACTACAGTAGAAAACGCTAGTCAATTAGCAACCGGACTAAAGTCTGCACATGATAAAGGCTGGCGGTTATCTTATATGGCCACTCATGTTGGAAATTATGTCAGAGAAACACAAGGATTGGGTGGAGCTCAAGGCTGGCATGCAACTTCGGTACAATTAAGTAAAAATGGTGATATAGACTTTTTCAATAACTGGGGCGGCGAGCATAATTATAAAAACTTGAAAGCTGAGCAACTATTTACATGGATGAATGCACCTAAGGATGCTACTTTATCAGATCGCCGCGTCGGGGATCACATATTCGATCCTGATCCAATATATGCTCGTGATGGAAGAAATCCGCTTAGCCAAGAACGAGAGAAAGTAGGCAATAACGAGCCCAAATTCGACAAAGATAAAGAGCGCCTTTTAGCAGAAAGAAGAAAAGAACTAGAAAGAGCACTTGCCGATGCAAAAGCTAAAGAAGAACAAGTTAAACAGCTCGAATTAGTTAGTCCATCTTGCAAAATAGCTTTTTAAAAACGGGTAATTGGGCAGTGGGTTCTGAAAAATCATTTTGATATTTTAC
>DAIDIP010000034.1 GCA_027451745.1 Candidatus Melainabacteria bacterium | reverse complement strand
GCCCAGCATTTGAGAGCATTTCCATGTCCCACCGTTATTTTAGCCAAAACTTTTACTAAAGTTCAGTTTGAATATCTCAAAGACGTTTTGACCAGATTCCCCTCTGCTAAAACTTCTCAAATCGACGACTTCCTTCCTGACCGTTGGTTAGCTCTTAAGCAAAATCAATCTCAGCCAACTTAATTGACCGAGATTAGCCAATCCTCGCGCGCCCGTGCATTCTTTTCAAGGGTGTACTTCCTGCAACGCTTTCTGTTTAACAACATATTCATATATGCGCCCCATAGTAAGCGAATCTAGCCCGACTACTTGCAGTAATAAGCCCCTTATCGATTGTTGGATTTATACCCTTTTTTCAAATGCACAAAACGAAAATGCTGTTGTTTAGTGACACATTGTCAGCTGTGATTGCCATGACAAAGTAAAGTATGCTGGCGCTAATGTGTCCGAGATCCTGATGAATGGACAGTCATGCTCGTACATTACAAAAACAACATAAAAATAAAAACATTTCCAATTGCTAGCTAGTTTTTGAAAATCTTTCTCATCTATGCCTGTGAATCGTTGATGATCCCCTGGTTTAATTCCAATTCCTCGCGAAAAGAGATCTGTTGAACAATATTAGACATTCTCAATTGACTAAAAAATAGGCCCAACTTTAATGTTAATTGTTAGAGCTATTGTGCTTATTTTAATCCCGATTGAGTCCCTGAAGGATTTGGTGTACGCGCTGATGTGATAGACCTAACAATTCTCCAGCATCGCGCATACTCATATGCATATTCTCGATAAGGAAAGAAGCTGCCTTAGCTGCAGAATTTTGTAATTTTGCTGCTTCTTCATTTGCCCGTTTGCGTGCAGTTTCAAATTGATTCAATGCTCTTTGAGCTTTTGCTGATAATTGGATATTGTCAATCAGCTGAGCAGTGTCGGCATCTTCAACAAATAAAGACAACGCCTCTCTTATTCGCTCTCTTGTTTGATTAAGAGTACGTCCTTGAGTAAGGCAACCCCGGACGCCTTCAACGGTAGCCAACCACCAACCATCTTCGATCCTTTTGTAGTTTATAGTGTAACTTCTCATACCATTAACCACCCTCTATCTAAACAGGGTTCTAAATCTTTCTGGACCTGTTTTAAAGTGCCAACTTTTAAATCATCAGAACCATGACATGGAATTGTGGAAAAAAGTGCTTGCACTTAACTCGTACATGAGAACCTTTTTGTCGTACCTCTATACAGCCACGTTCTCGCAAAACCCCAAGTACCTTCCTTACTTTTATGCTATCTTACCATGCGGCTATCTTGCTAGACGATTAGTGGTATCATTGAATTTTTTAACGCTGTCAACACCTAAGCCGCCGACGTAGTTTGCAGACATCGATCTTTTGAGCAGATTTAAACCGTTAATTATTCACTATAGTTGTAGAGTTTAATGCCCATTCGTGACATATTTGTGGCAGAATTGCTTCTTGCAGTGTCGGTAACTTGATTTAGCGATTAAATTCAAATGGAGAGCTTGCCATGTCTACTTTACAAGAAGATGTAGTAAAGGAAAACTTAAAAACCGTAATGGACCCTGAATTAGGGGTGAATATTGTTGATTTGGGACTCATTTATGGAGTTGATATTAATGACGGCAATGTCACAGTTAAAATGACTCTGACAAGCCCTGCTTGTCCTTTAGGAGCAGTAATTCAAGGACAGGTTCATCAATCGCTTAAAAAATTACCTTGGGTAAAAGAGCCCAAAGTAGAATTAGTCTGGTCGCCACGCTGGGACCCAAAACAAATGGCCAGCGAAGAAGCAAAAATGCAATTGGGAATTTTTTGATTATGGCAGAAATCACTCAAAATCAAGTATTGACCGCATTATCCAAAGTAATGGATCCCGATTTACATCAAGATATTGTTAGCCTTGGTATGGTCTCTGAAATAAAAATTGAAGCTGGCAAAGTCCATTTCAAACTAACATTGACCACACCAGCCTGTCCACTAAAAGAAAAAATAGAATCAGACTGCAAAGAAGCAATAAACAAAATTCCTGGAGTAACTGAAGTGCAAATAGAATCTGCTGCTAATGTCGCTAATCAACGCAGACAGCCACAAGGCAAAGAAGCTGTACCTGGCATAAAAAATATTATTGCTGTCACATCAGGAAAAGGCGGTGTGGGTAAAACAACTGTAGCCATTAATATCGCAGTAGCACTTGCCCATCTTGGTTCTAAGGTTGGTCTTTTAGATGCTGATATCACCGGACCAAATGTGCCCCTTATGCTTGGTGTGGATAAATACCAACCGCAAGCAAAAGACAATCGAATTATTCCAGCTGAAAACTACGGCGTTAAATGCATTTCAATGGCTTTCTTTGTTGCCAAAGACACACCTATAATTTGGCGCGGACCAATGCTAGATAAAGCCATAAGACAATTTCTAAAAGATGTTGAATGGGGCGAATTAGATTATTTGATCGTTGATATGCCACCAGGAACTGGTGACGCTCAACTCACTATGGTCCAAGCAACAGAATTAGCCGGCGGTGTTATTGTTACTACTCCACAAGATGTTGCTCTTTTAGATGGACGCAAAGGCTTGGCTATGTTCAAACAAATGAATGTGCCAATTTTTGGTTTTGTTGAAAATATGAGTTATTTCCAATTGCCTGGCACAACCGATGCTTCTCAACGTATAGATATTTTTGGCCACGGCGGCGGTAAACGTTTGGCTGAAGAATGTGAAGTACCATTCTTAGGCGAAGTCCCAATTGATCCTGCTATTCGCCAAGGTGGTGACGAAGGTAAGCCTATTGTTGCAGCTGACCCACAACATCCTGTCTCTCAGGCATTTATTGCTATAGCCAAACAATTAGCTGCCCAAATTAGCATTCATGCTTTATCTCAGACAAAAGAACCTGCGACAGTCGGTTAAAGATAAGTCAATATACTATATACGCCGGCTGATTTTACAATTTTGGAAGCTATTTAAGTCTCGATAATTTTTTATGCCGAACGCAGTGAAAGTAATTTATCTATTTTGCGTTCAATTTTATCTAGTTGACTTGGTGATTTCTTATTTTCTAACTCTAGGCGTTCTTTTACCCATTCTCGGATCATTTTTCCTAGAGGCAGTTTATGCTGCTTAGCTAAATCGAGAAGTTTTGACATCAGCTCCGGTTCAATTCTAAAATCAATCTTGCCACGCTCTAGGATGCGCTGCCGAGCATCCTGTTCTATTTTTTTCATTTTTGCAAGACTTTCTGTCTTCATAATCTCACCTGTCTTCTTGAATAACTTGTTGCATGTTGGGCGTGAAATGCCCAGTCATCTTTTTCTCCTGAGCATAGTTCAATACCTATTTCCCAGAGTTTGTCTCCAAATCGATCCCAGCCAACATACATAACCTGTTCATTGCCTTGCTTACTATTATGAAGTTGATACCATAAGCCATAATCTATAACGTGGTTAGCAATTTCACTTGTGCATCCATGATGCATAAAAGCTTTTTCTATATCTCATATTTTACCACTTTGTCCGACAGTTGTCTGACACAGCCATTGACAGGTGACACTTTTTAATGTTTCACCCTTAATTACAGGTATTTGTACACAATGCAGTTGTCCAGAAATTCGAAATAACCTTGGATCCCAATATCTATACGTTTTGAGTCGCAAAAAGTTCAATTTGCCGCAGCATGATGAAACTAATGTTTTAGCTCAGTTTAATTGATTGCATCTTTGAATCGTTCTGTGATAGCTTTTAACAGCTATAATTAACGCTATATCTACATGAGATAGCCATGCTGCAAAACCTTCGCATAAAAAACTTTGCCCTAATCGAAGACCTTGAGATGACCTGCACTGCAGGGCTCAATGTTTTGACCGGTGAAACAGGGGCTGGCAAATCTATTTTAATTGATGCTTTGAATATATTGCTGGGAGAAAAAGCAGGCGCAGGCTTTATTCGCTTCGGCTGCGAAAAAGCAATTATTGAAGGCATATTTCAAATAAAATCAGTCGTAATTAATTGGCTTAAAACTAATGAACTTATTGATGAAGAACCAATAGAAGAAGCCGCGACAGAACTTATTGTCAGTCGTGAGATTGCTAAAGCTGGTTCGCGTTTTCGTATTAACGGTGTTTTAGTAAATCAAGCTACAATGGCTGAACTTAAGCCAATGCTTATACATATGCATGCTCAACATGAAGCAAGAACGCTTCTGGGTGCCCTTTCACAATTGAATATTCTTGATGCTCTAGCCAGCGGTAAGCATCAAGAAATGCTCGCTGAAATAAAAGCTTTGCATTTAGAAAAAACGACTTTGCAAAAAGAATTAGAACAAATGCAAATGTCTGAAGAAGAGCGTGTTAGACGGCTTGATTTTGCCCATTTTCACTTGGAAGAATTGCGAACCGCTAATCTCAAAGAAGCAGACGAAGATGAACAATTAGCTAAAAGACAGGCAGTTCTTACTAACGTATCACAATTAGATTTAGCTTCTACCAATGCATATTATGCCCTAATAGGTGGTAGCTCTGAAACTGCTGAAGAAAGCTCAGGCATAAATACTGGCGCCATTGATGCTATTCATTGCGCATTAGCTAATTTAGACAAAGCATCCAAACTCGACAGCAATTTAGATACTGTTACCGAGGCGCTTAATAACGCTCTTGGCTTATTAGAAGATGCACAAACAGCCTTGCGACACTACAAGGATAATCTAGAGAGCGATCCTGAAGCCATACAAGAAATAGAAGCAAGAATAGCCCAATTAGCTACTATCAAACGCAAATATGGTCCTACTCTAGGGCAAGCAATAGAACGCACTTCTCTTTTAGAAAATGAAATAGAACAACTAGAAAATGCCCAGCAAGAGACCAATAAAATACAAAACAAAATTGAAACAATTAGCGTTCAACAAAATAAAAAAGCAATGCAAATAAGAGAGGAGCGAAAAAAACTGGCTCAGGATCTAGCTGTCAAAGTTAAAACAGAATTGTCTGCTTTGGGCATGGAACGTTGCCAGTTTGAAATTGCTTTTGAAAAAAATACAGACATTGGACCATATGGCTTTGACCGCGTAGAATTTATGATTTCACCTAATCCAGGTCAAGCATTATTGCCCTTAGCCAAAATTGCCTCTGGTGGTGAACTTTCAAGAATTATGCTTGCTTTGAAATCGATAGTAGCTGGGCTAGATGATCCACCCACTATTGTTTTTGACGAAATAGATGCTGGATTAAGTGGACGTATAGTCCAGGCTGTTCGAGACAAACTAGTAAATTTGTCCCAAGTAAGACAAGTTCTTTGTATAACACATCAGCCAATTATTGCTGCGGCTGCTAATAATCATTTGTTTATCGAAAAGCAGCATCAAGACCAAAGCACTAATGTAACAATCTGTGCCTTGTCTGGACAAGACAGAGTAAAAGCTTTGGCAGCTATGGCAAGTGGCAGGGAAAACGAAGCTGTCGCCTTAGATTTTGCCCAGGCGCTTCTCAATCAACAATATTCTTCGGACCCTGATTACAGAGCTTCTTAAGGCTTAGAAATATAAGCAATATATTAATGCTTAATCTAAAGCTCAATAGGATGCAATTAAAATTGACAGAAGAGATGTTTCTTCAATAGAATGCTTATTCTTTCGCACAATTGGAGCACGCAATTGGGGCGTCGCCAAGTGGTAAGGCAGCTGGTTTTGGTCCAGCCATTCCGAGGTTCGAATCCTTGCGCCCCAGCTTCTTGGCTAAAAAGAAGAATAAACAAGCGAATGGCATGCGACGAGACAGAAGCTAAATTACACAGGCAATTATATGGAAAAGATTAAACTAAGCGTTAACGCACGGGAAGAAAAAACACCTAATCAATTACGTCGGGAAGCAAAAATTCCTGCCACTATTTATGGATTGGGTGAAACTTCAAAAAGCGTACAAGTGGATGAAAAAGAATTTTCACGCTTACCTGCGGCCGCCTTCTCTCACATTGTTGAATTAGAAGGTGCCAACGGTGGTAAACCTGTGAGTGTTCTAATTAGACACGTACAGCGTAAAGCTTCTACAAACAAAATATTGAATGTTGAATTCTACAAAGTCAGACTCGATCATAAAATTACAGTTATCGTACCGCTTAAATTTGTTGGCACAGCCCCAGGCGTCACTAAAGGCGGACAATTGCAAGAAAATCATATGGAAGCTGAAATAGAATGCTTGCCAAATGATATTCCAGACGAAATAGAAGTAGATCTATCCAAGCTGGAAGAAATCGATGATGCTATTCACTTTGGTGATCTAAAAATTTCAGACAAAATCAAAATTCTCAATGCACATGATGACATTGTCGCTAAGATTGCTGAAATTAGAGAAGTAATAGAAGAAGAACCAGTTGCTGCTGAAGGCGCCGCCGAAGAAGGTGCTGAGACTGCCGAAGGTGCCGCTGAAGGTGCTGCCGCTGCTCCAGCTGCTGCAGCAGACAAAGGCGCTGCTAAGCCAGCTCCAGCAAAAGAAAAATAATTCTACTGGACGAAAGGGCAGCCCAGTAAAACTGCCAACGATTAAAAGCTAGCGCAGCTGCGCTAGCTGTCTATTCAGTTCGCGCTGCAAAAAGGCTGGCGATACTTTAAACGTTGGCTTCGGGGCTACTGCCTGGAACTTGAAAAAATTGGCAAGAGAAATTAGAAATGAAAAACAATAAGCATAAAAATTTCCCCATCTTTACAAGCATTTTGCGACCAAAAGACTATTATCAAGCACAGGGCTGATATTTCGAGCAATAGTTCTGCATTAGGCATGGAGCTTGATTTTGCCTCCGCCAAATTTGTAGGTTAGGGTGTTCAGTGTTGTTCATGCGTCGCAAGGAGAAGATAACCCTACAAAGGGTTTGAGCACCAAAAAGACTTATCGTTTAGTCGTCGCTTGATGATGCGGTAGAGTCTAGGCGCAGAAATAACACTGAAATCTTGAAAGGGGCTCGACAGATGTTTACGCGAACGACAGTGTCTTTGGTTCTGGACATTGTGATCATCATTGCTCTGGTGGCTGTCATCCTCTTTGTGGCGCTCCGCCGCTGCCGACAACAGGGATGGCTTATCAGCGTCCCGTCCGCCAAGAGGTGGTACTTCGTGACCTCGGAACAGGAGGCAATTCACATCCTCCAGGAGGGCGGCGTCGATCTCAGGGAGTTCAACAACATCCACTCCCTAATCGTCCCTCCCGGTGGATTTCCTGACCCCGACAAGAAGTTCTCCACCATCTATCCCAACCCCTGGGCAAAAGACATCGTCAAGGAGTACTGTGATCGCCTGAGTCTCGGTTACAAAATCCTGGAGCAGGTGGTGTCTTTGGGCAGCACAAATTTTTCGGTGTTGCGTGCCACTCGGAACACCATGACTGGCTCCGTGGCGGTGCCAAATCCGTTCAACAGGAAAGTGACTGTGCTTGCCGCGGACGAGGTGGTTGTAATCTGAGCCGGTACGGGGAGAGGTAGTAGCGCCAGGGGGCACATAGCTTTTTAGCTAGCGCCCCCACGTTATTACTTTTTCTTTTTTATTTGCCTTCACCGTCTACTTCTGCATGTCGCACAAGGGGCTTATTGGACGGAATATCAATGCTATAGGGCCAATCATCCATAGCTAAAGGTAGACGCACAGTAAAAGTGGAACCTTTATTCAATTCGCTTTCTAGATCTATACCGCCACCGTGAGCTTTAACTATTGTTTGAGCAATAGCTAATCCTAAACCAGTACCCCCGCCATATGTGCGAGTTTTAGTGCGTGTACGCGATCGTTCTACTCGATAGAAACGATCAAAAATCCGTTGTTGATCTATAGGTGCGATACCAATTCCGGTATCAATGACTTTTAGTATTGCTTCTTCGCCTATGGCGCGCAGGACAACAGTTACTTTGCCGCCAGCCTGTGTGGCCTTAATGGCGTTATTAGTTAAATTAAGCAGCACTTGTTTTAAACGATCACCGTCAGCCAATACAAGCACTGGCATTGACGGACTTATAAAACTAATTACTAATTGCTCTGGGGCAATGACACTAACGGTATCCTCAACACCGGTCACTACTTCTCTTAAATCTATTAATTCCTGTTGATTGATGATTGGTTGTCCAGCATCTGCTCGCGCCAATTGCAACAAATCGCTAACTAGACGAATAAGCCTTCCTGATTCATCTGAAATTGTTTGCAATGCTTCTACCAATAAATTTCCATCAATGCTGCCACCCCGGCGTAGCAATAATTTGGTATAGCCTTGGATTGAAGTTAATGGTGTTCTTAATTCATGACTAGCATCAGCCACAAATTGACATTGGATATTAAGTGATTCTTCAAGACGATTTAAAAGTCGATTAAAAGATTGCCGCAATTCCAAAGTTTCGGAAGGTTCATCCGGCATAAGCTCTAAACCTTGCCTTAAGTCCATATCGGCCAATTTTGTTGTTGAGTCAAGCAATTCTTTTAGGGGCTTGATTATATAACCAGCCAAAAGCCAATTGATAATTGCCAAAACAGGAATTAAAGCCAAATACCAAATAGAATCACTTATATTGGCTCTATTTATCTGAATAAAAATAATATGGAAAACAACAATAGGCGCCAAGGTGGTTATTGTCATTAATGTAGCTAAGCGAGTACGCAATGAACGATACCACGGCACTTTATCGAGTGTACCCTGACCTTGACCGTCTCGCTCTATTTCGCTACGGCTTACCGACTGTGGATCGAAGTCTTGCGGGACTCCTGGCAATTCTTGAGGTAATTCTGATTTCAATTAAGGCCTTGTACCGATTGGCACTTTAAGGTTTACAAATTCTAATTTTAACTCAAATGCTTGCGCTGAGCGAAGTTTTTAACCCAGGGAAGATTGTTAGAAGCTCATTGTTTAAAAACCCATTGGTTATTAAGCAATTGCCTGTATAAATTGAATCTCCGCCGCTGAGATCGCTATAAAAGCCGCCACTTTCTTGCGCCAATATTTTCATCGGCGCCAAATCCCAGGCTTTCACCCCAACTTCTAATACAAGGTCAGCCTTACCTTCAAAAACTAAACCAAAGCCCAAATAATCGCCCGGCGCTCGTTGCCTATAAGTTTTAGCTACTAAATCAGTAAATGCTTGCCAATAACCCATATCAATAATTCGATTAAGGGTTCCGGCAACTAGAAAAGCTTTTGACAATTCAGTGCATTGAGATACATGAATCCTTTGGCCATTTTTGAAAGCTCCGCCGTCTTTTTGCGCCCAGAAAATTTCTTTCATAGCTGGTGCATTCACAACACCCATTACTATTTCGCCATTGTCTTCCAGCGCTAGCAAAGTAGCAAATACAGGTAAGCCGGCAGCAAAATTAAATGTGCCATCAATAGGATCAATAATCCAGCGCCTCTGTCCAGATTTGGCTGCACTTTCTCCTTCTTCTTCACCAAGGATACCGTCATAAGGATAAGCTTTTAAAATTTTTTCTCTTATCATCCGCTCGCATTCTTTATCTGCTTGCGTTACTTCGCTATTGTCTGCTTTGCGATCGATCTTTAAATCTTGGCTCTGCCAATAGTTAAGAGCAAGGTCGCCCGCCTTTTGGCAAATGTCTAATGCCAAAGATAATTCATTTGAATAGGACATAAGATAATTT
This sequence comes from Candidatus Melainabacteria bacterium, assembly GCA_027451745.1. GTDB lineage: Bacteria > Cyanobacteriota > Vampirovibrionia > Obscuribacterales > Obscuribacteraceae > JABDBL01. The sequence continues at coordinate 6,931 of DAIDIP010000034.1, read as the reverse complement.
CACCAAATAAATATCCATGTAATAACAAAAATAAAAGAGCTTCTACCTTTGCAGGCAGGAGCTCTTTTGGATATCAGGTCTGCCAGGTTTACGGGCAGGATTGTTGAAGTTGGTTGTGGATATCTTTAGAAAAAGAAACTATAGATACCGCGAAGGCCGCGACCAACACCAACCGTAACATCACGAGCATCAATGAAAGTGCCTTTTACCATACGCTCATAAAGGAAACCTTTTTGGCGTTCGGCATAAGCCAGGCGCATATCTTGTTCGACATTTTTGTCTTCAACAAGCTTCATGCGTCTTTCTAAATCATCAACGCGTGCTTTAAGTGCATTTAGTTCGCCGCGGAACTCTTCTAACAGTGCAGCAAACTTTTCCAAATCTGCTTTGTCTGCTTTAAGAGCCAAACGCTCAGCGATACATTGTTCGTACTTGTAGAGGGCGGCAGCTAATTCGAAACGAGTAGCCGATTTTTGTCCTCTAAATGTTCTGTCTGGATAACCAACCAGAATGTGACATGGATTATTGACAAGCTCCTTAAGGGCGTTATATGCCCACTCATTACCTACAACATCAGTCAAATCACTGACATTGCTAGCACCTTGTGCATTAGCTGCACTGGTGTTAATTAAGGTGCTCGCACCTACGGCAACAGCTGCAGTAAGTAAGGTTGCAAACCCCTTTTTCATATAGTAAATTCTCCTTACAACAAATTGGTCCTACGCCGTTTAGCAAAACCTGATCTAAACGATCAGCATAATAACTTAAATATTGCCGGCTTTAATCAGAATAAAACCAGGAAAAATTTGCAGAATTAACCTTAATTGCCTAAACCCGCTACAGAAGCCGCGATCCAGAATCTTAAATAAGCTTAATATTTAACAAACGTCTCCTATCTACTAAACTGCTTTTGTATCTGGCACATTTAAAGTGGTACTAAAGGTGACGCCACTCTTCATGGCAACTATTTATCAGACACATTTGTTTTAAATAAATCTTTTAGTCTCACCGGTAATACCAAACAATTAATACCATTGTTCGATAGCAGGTAAACGATCAATTGAAATTGCATATTTGTCATCTCTATGCACGCTTACTAAATATATATGGTGATCGTGGCAATATAATTGCTCTTACACAAAGAGCCTCTTGGCGTGGCATAGAAGTGGAAGTGCGAGCACCAGGCTTAGCTGAAAATCTTGATCCTAGCTGGGCAGACATTTATTTTGTCGGCGGTGGTCAAGACAAACAACAAATAATGATTGCCGAAGACTTGCAAAGACATGCTGACAATTTAAAAATTGCTGCCAATGATGGCGCAGTAATGTTAGCAGTATGTGGCGGTTATCAATTGTTTGGTCATTACTATAAACCTCATCAAGGTTCAGAATTAAAAGGCATTTCTTTAATGGATGCATATACTGTTGCTGGCGATAGACGAATGATTGGTAATGTGACTGTTGAACTTCCTGACAAATCAACACTGGTTGGTTTTGAAAATCATAGTGGCAAAACATTTCTTGGCAAGGGCTTGTCCCCTTTGGGCAAAGTACTCAAAGGCAATGGTAATAATGGCGAAGATGCTTTTGAAGGTGCCCATTATAAAAATATCTATGGCACCTATTTGCACGGATCACTTTTGCCAAAGAATCCACACTTTGCCGATCAACTAATTACTGAAGCGCTGACTCGTCGTTACGGAGCAGTAAAGCTTGAGCCCCTAGATGACGAAATTGAAAGTAAAGCTCACGACAAGGCAAGACTTTTAAAAGCGTAGAAGCAAGATTTAAAGCTTCAGTTGGGCCCTTCCATAATATGCATTTGCATTATTACCACCATTCATCACCCACATTTGCGTGCCAAAATCATAATGCCACCATTCATGTGGATAATTTATAAAACCAACTTCTTGCATAGCATGACAGAGTAACCTTCTATTCCCTTGTGCTTCTTTTTGTGAATCATCAAGTTTTTCTTTTTCAAAATATCTTGTTGCCGATATAGGATCTGCTTGATCAAAATAACTGCAAAAAAACAATTCTTTTTTACTTTCTATAGATCGCAAAGTCACATCTATTGCGCCGCCAGTATTATGTATTGGCCAAGTGCGAAAATCATTTGGATCATATGAACTTGGATTAGAAGAATAAGTGCCGGCAAATTTAATCAGATCTTCTTCTGTAGGAGTTTTAAGCAGTTCTTTTCCTCTATCAATAAAGTATTGCCAAAGTTCTTTTTGTAAGTCAACTGATCTATATCCATCCAAAGCCAAAATCTCAGCTCCATACTCGCGCAAAATCTTATTGCATTCAACCAGCATTTTTGCCACTGTTTCACGCACACACACCTTTGGCAAAGCATTGGCAAATGCTTTTTTATATGGACCATAAGGACTGGCATAAGCAGATCGAGCAGCTATACCGAACTCTTCTACACTAACTAGTGATTCTTTATTGAAATCACAATCTAGATCAATACCAATATTATGATAATCGAGCGCAGTTTCCTTTCTATTAACACCAGAGATAGGTCGATTGCGAAGATCGGTTTGCGAAATTTCAGCAGAATTAGCAGACATTTGAATCCTTCAATCTTTAGGACATGCTATGTGGAGAATAATAATATGGTAGCGCTAGCTAGCGCGCACGCTAATACCTTTTAATATAATATCTCTACGTGCACTATCCTAAAATTTGATCCATACGTTTTTTAAGAGCAGCTTTATCACTCTTTGAAAGTTCGCCCAACTTACCCAACACCAATCTTTCATCAAGCGTAAAAATCTTCAATCTTATTACCGAAGGGCTAGGCAGTCCTGTAATTTTTTGGTTGCTTATAGTGATATCGCTTGGCCACGGAGCATTTTTAGCACTGGTCACCATAGCCAAAATAATATGTTTGTGCTTTTCATTGAAGACACGAAGGCTCAATACAACAGCAGGCCTGCGCTTTTGTATGGGACGATCTGTAAAAGGAAAAGGAACAAGAATAATATCGCCAGCGTCAAAGGGCATTATAGGCTTCCTCATCAGCATCCGATTGCCATTCAGAGAGCTGTCCTTCTAGCCCTTGCAAAAAGGCTCGGTCTAAAGGCGTTTCTTTGCGAATAATAGCTTCACCCTTTCGCAATTCAAAATGGATAATATCGCCAGATTTTAAGCCTAATTCTTTGCGAATAGCTTGAGGTATGGTGGTTTGAAATTTCTTCGTTAAGCGACTAGACTCTCGTGTCATACTTCCTTACTACATTACTTCCTTACTTTATTACTTTACTGCATAAGCAGACAAATGACAAGTGCAAAAGGTTTGCCATTTGTGTCATTTTGACGTACAATGTATTTTTAAGACAGGCAAAGGTTAAGGTTATGCGTACCGATTCTGAAGCAAATAAAAAGAGATCTGTCCCTGATCGCATGGGTATGCGGTTAAGTGCCGAGCTTAAGCAAAAAATCCAAACCGCTGCACAGCTTAAAGGGCTTCCGGTTGCTGGTTTCGTAAAAACAATACTGGATGAAGCAGCAGATCAAACTATTAAACAGCATGAATTCATAAAACTGACTCTGAAAGATAGAGAAACTTTTGCTAAAGCTCTCTTGAATCCGGGCGAACCTTCTAAAAAGGCCATTGCTGCTGCCAAACGCTATAAACAACAACTTGGGCTCTAGTGAAAGCACTTTTTACTCTCAAGCCAACTGAATTGCTTGACGTTAACAAGCACGATAGAGAAGCATTTTGTAGTGGTGTTTCTGTGCTGGATAGATACATTAAAGAACAAGCCCGGAAAGAAGCAGAAAGAAATATTAGCCAAACTTTTGTTTTGACCTGTATAGAGAAACCATCGAAAATACTGGGTTATTATTCTCTATCATCAAACCGCATACAAACCGATGATTTACCAAAAGAATTGTCAAAGAAACTGCCTAAATATGGCGGTATGGGTGTAACTTTGTTAGGAAGATTTGCCATTGATGAGACATACCAGAGCAAACAAAAAACGAATTTAAGATTGGGTGAGCATTTGCTTACTGATTCCAAACTTAAATCCTGGCAAGTCTCGCGCGTTGTTGCCTCATATGCCCTTATTATTGATGTGCTAATTGGAGAAAAGGGCGATCCTACAGACTTTTACAAAAAATATGATTTTGTACCATTTCCTGATCATGCAAATAAGCTTTACCTACCAATGACAAAAATTGAAAAAACCTTGCAAATGTCTGGACTAATTGCTGGATGACTTTTCAGTCTAGTAAAAAGTCACGAAATTAGTTGAAACCCCCGGACGGGTCCTCGATCTCGTCCCGGGGCTCTAGAGGCGATAGCGCGCAGGGTCTAGTCCTTGTCTAGTTCCAAGGTGACAGGCTGGTTGGGATGACTGGAGCCGAGGCTACAGTGAAAGAGTTCATCTCCCGTCGGCAAACGTCCTGGCACGCCTGCAAGCCGGAACTGCATAGCACACAAAGGCACAAATGTTAGAGCTTATTCTTCTAGCAATGATCTCTATCTAATCCATCACATCTACTATGCCATTAAAGAAGGTAAGCAGGAGAGGTACAACAAATCTTTTTGCAGCTTTTTCGATTTCGAACATATTGGCCTCGATAAAATAGTCGCGAACGTGTATCTATCCTGTTTTTATTAAAAAACTCTTGCTCCTAAAGCAATGCTAAACCATTTTTGCGGCGATATTCCCTATAGTACTCATACGAATTTGGCGGTATATAAATGCAGCGCTTTTCTGGAGAATCATCAAATCGCGGCATATCCAGAGGCGGTGCTTTTGAAACCGCTTCATTCAATAGAAGCTGGTATGCTTGGTCTGCGGGTCCTATCCTATTTGCCCCCAACTGAAGAAGTTTATTTTTTTTATTTCGCTTCAAAAACGCCGGTTTGTCATTCGTTACGAATAGGTCAGCGTTCGCCTTAAGGTGTGCGAACATGGTCATGACGTCACAGTATTTATTGCGCCAGTTCTTTTGACTAGGATTATCCCATTCCATAGTTGGATGAATGATCTGTTGAATTTCCCGCTGAAGAACATACCAAGCTGGATCATCGAATCCAGCTGTTGAGCATCCCAGAAATGATATATTGAGGCGCATCTCAGGCAAGCTATATTGTTCTGGCTTTATGCCAAGCTCTGCAAGTTTCCTTTTATTAAATTGGTTGAAATTATTAATAGCGTTTTCCAGTTGCTGTCGTTCTGATGCAGCAATGGCCGGTTGAACAATCCTTATGTTTCCTTGAGAAGCGAGATTCAATATGCCGTCCATGACATTCGCAATACTTATGTCTTCGCTAGTAAGAACGTCCCCTTTGGACCGCTTATCTAGGGCTACGATACAGTTATGGTCGATTGTTATCTTAAGTATGTTCATTAATCACAGTATAAAAGAAGCTACCGCTATAGGTTGTCGCAAGATAGACAAAATGTTTCTTTTGTCTATCTTCCTGCTAGACTATAACTCCCAGCCAGTAACGTTTTTTCTTTCGGTTAAAGCTTGCCTAAAAAAAGTTAGTGCTCCAACATAGTGAAGTAGACGAAAAATTGGCTCATGAGATTCTTGCCGAAGCATTTGATACTCTTAAACTCGACGGGGCTTCCACACACTCAATGCGCCGGTCCTGCCTTACTTATATGAGCCGCGGAGGTATACCATTGCGGACAATTCAAGAAATCTCCGGGCACTCAAATCTAGGGCAACTTCAAGCCTATCTGCAAGTTGATCCTGAAGATAAACTTCGGGCTATTAACCTACTTAAATACTAACGTTTAATCGGCGTTGGGTTTATTCTTACTAGAAATCCGCTTTTGGCCTCGATTACTTGCTGCACATACAGGACACCAGGCACTTCGATGTTTGACACTTTTGAGAGCCGATTGCCAGATATGTCCTTCAGCGCATCGCCACCAGAGTTTAGAATGAATATTGTTATATTCGCTAGACAAGCACTCACCGCCCCTTTCCTTAGCAATCTTTTGAACCATGTCCAGCGTATAGCGTCCCCATTTTCCTGATTGCAAAGACTGCTGATTTGTTATTGCTGTATTAGCGTTTGTTTCACTCAAGTTTTTTATTGAACAGAAAGGACACCATACTTTTGCATACTTAATGCGCGCAGGTGAGACTTGCCAAATGTGCCCATTGTTACACTGCCATTGCAATTTTTTGTTGATATGAGTGTATTCTGTAGACAAACATTTGCCACCCATTTCTCTAGCAATTTTTTGCATTTCCTCTATAGTTAGCCTGTGCTGCTTGCCTAAGCGCTTTTTGGCACAGCTGGGGCACCATGTATTTAGACATTTTATGCTGTATGGCCTAGCTTTCCAAATATGACCTTTCTCGCACTGCCACCTTAGTTTTGTGCCAATATTAACGTACTTGGTAGAAAGACACTTTCCGCCTCTTTCTTTTGCTAGTTCGTCCATGATTTCTATAGTAAGTTTTCGTGGACTTATTCGTTTTTTAACATCAGCTACTATCTCTCTTGCTGCGTCGCTTTCATACGGTTGTTTTCTGACTTTCTGTTGCAAAAGCTTGGTTTTTTTGGTGCGAGAGTTTCGCTTATTTAGGATAATAATGCCTCTCCTGCCCAACTCTCTCTCAGCACAGATAGGACACCGTTTTGTTCTGTATTTTATTGCCCTAAGAGTGGCTTTCCAGACATGTCCTTCATTGCACTTCCAACTTAGGCGCGTGTGCGCATCAGCACAATTATTCGAAAGACACTCCCAGCTTCTTTTTTTAGCAATTTGCTGAATTTCCTCAATAATTAAATTGGCAGAAGTCATATTTGTCGAAATTGTCCTGTTTTAGACAGATTTTCAAAGTCCCGCAGATTAGTTTACTAAGTAGTCCATCTTGCAAAATAGCTTTTTAAAAACGGGTAATTGGGCAGTGGGTTCTGGAAAACCATTTTGATATTTTAC
>DAIDIP010000033.1 GCA_027451745.1 Candidatus Melainabacteria bacterium | reverse complement strand
ATTTTCCTATAAAAAGATCTCTCTGGCCCATCATTTATTCAATTAATTTCCACCCGTTTTGCAGGGCGAACTAATTATCTTCTGCTGGCATCCAGTGATTCTCCCAGATTGGCCGTGCTTTATCGCCATCCCGTTCAATTCCTCTTTCTAGACGCAAATCACGAGGAGTTTCAATCCAAATTTTAAAGTCATAAAATTCCGCAAGCTCTTTTCTTGTAGAAAATATGCCCTCAATAATAACCAGGTCGCCAGTTGGAACATTATGCCATTCAGCTAATCTATCAGCAGTCCAGTCATATCGTTGGTAATGTCCTGGTTTGTTACTCTGCAACATTTTTAAGACCTGACTTTCCAGACGTTGCCAGTCGAAATTGGCACATAATAGCTGAGCAGTAGTTTCACGCGGAAGCTTTTGCGCGGATGGAAGATAGAAATCATCCATGTGTACAATAGTAGTATTTGGCGGCGCAACTAGCTGCAACTTTTTTGCAAAAGCACTTTTGCCTGAACCACCACAACCATCTATGCCCACAAGAAATGTTTGTTGCTTTCTAGGCAAAGTTTTGAATAGAGCAATCAAGTTTTTAAAAGAGATGATTGGTTCAAAAGCTATTATCGGAATCATTGGTAACCGAGGGAGATAGAAGTGTTATAACTCGAAAATCTTCATGTTGAGTTTGCATAGCAGCAGACGTTCTTATAATGACTTAGGATCACAGGACTAATTAAGCAGCGGATAAACGCATTAAACTTGTCACTTTATCTTCTTGCGATGATTGTTCTATTCGATCTATAAGACTATTGATGTACTGCCCTTGGGTATGATATCCCTTAATAAACAAAGTCCAGGAAATATCAGCTAAAGCACCAATAATTGTATCTAGGTTTGCTTTTTGGGCAAGCAGACTTACTTGTTCTAATCTTTCAAAGCTTTTATTGAATTGGCTTATTCCTAATGAAGGCAACACGAGCTCAGCCAATCTAGCTACAATCAAAGCTATTTGTAATTTATCTCTTTTAGGCAGAACGGAAGCGCGTTCTAAAGCCTTGTTGTACCATTTCTTTGCTAAATCAAAGGCGCTTTCGCTGGCATAGCTATCGCCCACTTTGAGCATAAGATCGATCACATCTGACTGCTTCTCAAACTGCCAGGTCAATTGTTCAATCGCTATTATGAACATTTGACGTGCTGTAGTAAGATCCCCGTTCTTGCTAGCTTCCAATCCCATCTCGATTGGAGACAAATCTCTATTTGTTCCTTGCACAGGTAAATTAGTTATTTCAGGAGTCCTTTCGGCAATAAACATAAACTTGGTCCTCGTAAACTTCTATTGGTAGCAAACTGAATATTAAAATCTCAATTTGCCTCTACTATAAGCTTGCTTTTACAACTGAGCAATTGGGGGAAATACGAAGAATTATCGCCATACTTTAGATTTTTTGTTTGCGGTAACAAAACACAACAGAGCTTGCTTTGCCCCTGCCTAATTTATTAGGGTAAAAACACAATTTATCTTTGACAAATCTCAAGAGCCAGCCACACACAGTATTACCGCCTTTATCGAAACCAAAATCCACAGTCGTTCTGTGGGGTAGAGAAACTTTGTTACACGAAGCAGGACTGACGACTTCGGACAGGAGGATTCTTGTGGCAAGCGAAACGGATCGTGAGGGTGAAGGACAGACGGCAGGATGGATGAAGGCCAAGACGCTCGCCGAGGCGCTTCCATTCATCCAAATCTACAACCGCTCCATCGTTGTTATCAAATACGGCGGACACGCCATGGGCGAGGAGCAAATGGCAAAGCATTTCGCTGCCGATTGCGTTCTGCTCAAGATGCTGGGTTTGCATCCGGTCATTGTTCATGGAGGCGGACCGCAGATTTCAGCCATGTTGGAGAGGTTCGGGATCAAGTCAACATTTGTTGACGGCTTGCGTGTTACTGACGCGGCAACCGTGGAAGTGGCAGAGTTGGTTCTTTGCGGTGCTATCAACAAGGAGATTGCTAACCTCATTACACTGGCAGGCAAAGAAGCCGATGTCCGCGGGGTTGGACTTTCTGGCAAAGATGCCCGACTGATCACGGTGGAAAAAAGTGTTCCCTTCAGAACGGAGGGTAATCCCGACTTCGAGAACGAGATTGACCTGGGCTTCGTTGGAGAGCCCACGAATATCGACCCCAAACTCATCAAGGCCCTGATCTATGCCACCGAACAACATTACATCCCGGTGATTGCTCCAATTGGTGTCTGCGAGAACGGCGAGACATACAATATCAACGCCGATACATTGGCTGGTGCCTTGGCCGTGGCGCTTCAAGCTAAGCGCGTACTGCTTCTCACCAATGTGTCTGGCGTTCTCGATCAAAATGGTGAGCTGATCCGTCAGATGACGGCAAGCGAGGCCCAAGCACTGATTGCCGACGGCATTGCCAGTGCAGGAATGATCCCCAAACTGAATACAACCATCGCCGCAATCAATGGCGGCGTTGAAGCGGCGGTGATCATGGATGGTCGCCAACCTCATGTCATGTTCATGGAGCTTTTCACCAAGCACGGGGCTGGGACACTCGTTCGCCGGTAAGTTCATAAAAAGATAGACACTAAGATGGGTGGCACTATGCTGCCCATCTTATGTCTATTTTTGTTTTTTCATCTTTTACAATATAATCAATAAATTATCAGAGCCAAAACATATTTTTTTGTTTTCTCCATTAAGGAATAAATGGACAAATTAGCAAATTTTTTTTTATTGCTATTAGTTTCTATAATCATGATCTTTGCTAATTGTTCTAAAGTGGTAGCACAGTCAATAGATCAACCACTTCAGAGTTTTAACTTTGTAGAAGATGGCGACTTCTCCAAACAACTCCACTTGCCTACCTACGAATGGATTCCCAAAGACAATAATCCTAAAGGCGTTGTATTTGCCGTACACGGACTAACTTTGCATGGCAAAACTTTTCAAGTAACAGGACGTGCATTTGCTTCACGGGGTTTTTATTTTATTGCTCCTGATATGCGTGGTTTTGGGCGCTGCTACCAAGATCCAGAAAACAAATTTTCAGATGCTCACAACAATCGTCATGCTGTCAATTACAAAAAAAGCACAGATGACCTTCTTGCTTTAGCCAAATTGGTCAAAGAACGTTATCCTAATATTCCTATTATTTTATTGGGCGAAAGTTTAGGGTGTACTACAGCAGTACGAATTGCTTCTGAAAGTCCAGAAACTTTTCATTCACTTATTTTGAGCGCTCCTGCTATGCGCCTAAATCCTGCTATGTTCTTTACCCCTTCCTGTGTGGGGCAATATACAGTCGGTTTTCTTTCACACGTAAATACTGGCATAAGTATGAACAGTTTCTTTAAACACTTAGTTTCTAATGATCCACAAGTGGTGCAAGAAGCGCTCGCTGACTCATTAATTCGCAAAACCTTGCACCCTCGTGAATTGATCCGAACACTAATAGAAATAAAACATACTGCTCATTATGCTGAAAAAATAGAAGCGGGTACGCCTATTCTGTTTATTCAAGGCAGCGATGATAAATGTGTCTCCCCTTCTTCAGTTGCTAAATTAGCTAATAAGATTGAATCAGAAGATCAAACAATCAGATGGTTTTATGCTTATGGACATCTTGCTTTTGAAACGTCACATTTGCGGGCAGCCGTATTGGACGCGCTTATTTCCTGGTTTAGGTCACACCGACCTGAATATAAAATACTTGTAGATGACTTGCAAAAAGATATAACCTCTCTTGGTGGCACAGTACATTAAGAGAATTAGAAATAACAAGAAATAGAAAAAGACGAAGCCCATGAATAGTGGGGGCAATCCATTGCCCCTATCGCTTGATCCATCAATGAGACTGCATAGCATCAATCAGCGACTCGTCAGCGTTTCCTTCTTTGTGGTGATATTGCAAGCAAGATTATCTGCTTCTTATTGTAGCGTTAAAATTAAATAGACCTTTTGTATCTAGCGCAGTTAGCGCATAGGACTATTATGTCTCTTGGATAATTGATTGGAAAACTTTGTCGTCGACATTGCCGCCGCTAATAACACAGCACACAGTTTTGTTCTCAAACATATCAAGGTTAACCAATATCGCTCCTAGTGACAGAGCACCGGTCGGTTCAGCCTTTATTTGCAAGTGATCATAAATTAGCTTTACTGCTACTTTTATATCTTTTTCCGGCACTTCGATTATTTGCTTCAGGTTATGACGCAAAATTTCCCAGTTTTGCCTGCCTAAGCTAATTGTTCTTGCTCCGTCAGCAATAGTTTGTGGCTCAATTTCATTGGCAACTAATTCACCTGCTTTTAGTGAGCGAGCTGCATCATTAGCCAACGCTGGCTCAGCGCCAATTACCGAAATATGTTCTGTCTTTGTGCTTTGCTTCTTGTTAATGCCATTTATAATGCCGCTAATCAGCCCACCTCCACCTATAGGTGAAATAACACAATCAAAAGAGTCTTTGTAAGCGGCAATTTCTTCTCCCAGGCTTCTATTGCCTTCAATAATAAACTCATTGTCGTAGGCATTGGTAGCATAAGCATCAGGATAAGTTTTGGCAATTGCCATTAGCTTTTCTTGGCGACTTTCTTTACTGGTGTCTACAAATTCAATTTCAGCGCCATATTTTTTAACACCATCAATTTTTACTTGAGCCGAATTGACAGGCATAACAATTGTGCAACGCTTGCCTATTAATGAACAGGCATAAGATAAGGCTTGAGCAAAATTACCAGAAGATGAGGCTACTATATGCTTGTTCTGTACTTTAGAAGCAAGATTATATGCGGCTCTAAATTTAAAGCTGCCGGTTTGTTGCTTGGTTTCGTCAGCAAAAACTATCTTTGCCCCTATTAGGGCTGATAACGCGGGTGCTTCAACAAAACTAGTAGATCGAACCGGGGAAATCAATGTGAGTTTCATGTTAACGAATTGCTAATTGCCAAGTATACTAATAATAGCGTACTTGGTTAATCTGCATGTTTTTTGCACTTTAGCTTCAGGTAAGATTCTTGCTAATATTTTTTGACAGGCAATTATTTTGCAGTCGGGGTTGGAGCAGTCACTGAGCCTGCTTCCCAAGTGCTGCCTTCTTTTGTATCCATAATATTGATACCGTATGTGGTGAGAGTGGCACGAATAGTATCAGCAGTACTATAGTCTTTTTTATCTTTAGCTTGTGAGCGTAATTGCAATATTAGGTTCATAAGCTTCTTAGATGTTTCTTGATCAATATTTTGCCGTTCATCAGTTAACTGTAATCCTAATAAATTGGCATAATAAAGCAAAACCTCGGCATATTGACGTTTTTGCTCGACGTCAGTGGTCTTACCAATTGTGTCTGCCAAATTGAAAAGAGTAGCAATTGCTATAGCAGTATTAAAATCATTGTCCATCGCAGAGCAAAACTCTTTGTCAAAGTCTTGCAATTCTTTTGTGGATAATTTAATTGGCGCTAATTGTCTAGCAAAAATATCTTGATTATCAGGTGCTTTCTTCTCTATTCCCAAACAGTCAACTGCTCGAACAAGCCGTTGTATAGCAGTTTTGCAGGCGTCCAAGCTGTCTGGAGCAAAATCAATTGGATTGCGATAATGTGTCTGCAAAATAAAAAGCCTGATTTCATCAGGAGAATATTTTTTGAGCAAATCTCTTATTGTATTGAAATTGCCTAATGATTTAGACATTTTTTCACTGCTTACTTGTACAAAACTATTGTGCACCCAAAAACGTGCTAAGGGCTTGTGGTGCAAGCCAGTCGATTGAGCAATTTCATTTTCATGATGCGGAAATAGCAAATCTTCACCACCGCCGTGTAAGTCGATTGTCTCACCAAGAGCGTATTTAACCATTGTGGAGCACTCTATATGCCAACCAGGACGACCAAAACCCCAAGGGCTTTCCCAGCCATATTGCCAACTCTTATCTTCGCCACTGCTTGAATTTGTGCCTTGATCTTCTTTGGGGTCATAACCTTTCCACAGGGCAAAATCACGAGGGTCTCTTTTTCGCTTTTCTAATTCACTTTGTGCTAATACCTGATCTCGAGCGCCCACTAAGCGCTCACTAAAATCTTGTTTGCTTAATTGTCCGTATTCCTTTCCTAAGGAGGGTACATCGAAATAAACGTCACCTTCTGCTTCATAGGCGTACCCATTAGCAATAAGTCCTTCAATAAAAGAAATAATTTCGCGCACATATTCAGTTGCCCTGGGCTCAATGTCGGGTGGTTGTATATTTAGAGAATTCATATCATGCCAAAATTCATACAAATATTTCCGCGCCACCGCCTCTGGTGTCGTATGAAGCGCTTTGGCCTTTTTGATAATCTTGTCTTCTATATCGGTTACATTCCGTGCATAGGTCACGTCATACCCTTTGAAGCGCAAATAACGTTGTATAACATCCCAAATAGTGTAAACCCGAGCATGTCCTAAATGACTTAAGTCATAAACTGTAGGACCACAGGCATAAATTTTTACTGTTTTGCCATCGAGTGGTTGAAATTCTTCTTTTTTCTTTGTGAGACTATTGTAAATAAGCATAGTATTCAAATCCTGAAATTATCAATTCAATAAAATGTAGTGTAGCTGCGACAAATCTAGCTACAACATGAAAGAGCAGATTCTATTCTTGTTTTTATTTGTTTTGCGCCAAGAATAGAAAGAATAGAACCTAAATCAGGTCCCTGTGTTGTGCCAGATAACGATGCTCTTAAAGGCCAATATAATTCTTTGCCTTTTACACCCAATTCTTTGCCTATGCTGTCCACAATTTGCTTGCAGCCTTTATGATCCCCATATGGTAAGTTGTCTAGTTCTTTTAAAGTTCTTTCCAAAACAGCTTTAGCATTTGCACTACTCAAAGCGGTTTTCTCCAACTCTTCATTGATTTCTGGTTTGTCTATAAAGTAAAACTTAGTTGCGGCCAATACCCCGCTAACTATAGTTAATCCTTCTCTAACAGAGCCGATAATTTCTTCCAGTTGTTTGTCAGAATATTTTGATTTATCAACGCTGGTTAAATACGGCAAACAACGCTCTGTCACCACCTTTAGTGGCAAGCTGCGTATGTAATGTCCATTGAACCAATTTAAGCGCTGCACATCAAAAACAGCCGGGCTCTTAGAAATGCGCTCTAATTCAAATAATTCACATGCTTCTTCAAGAGTAAAAATCTCTCGACCATCAGCTGGTGTAAAGCTCATTTGTACTAAGTAATTTACTATTGCTTCTGGCATATAACCTTGTTCGCGATAGTAATTTATATGGACAGCTTCACCATGCAAACGTTTTGATAGTTTGCGATGATCATGATCGAAGATCAAAGCAGCATGAGCAAATTTGGGCAATGTTGCACCAAGAGCCTCATATAGCAAAATTTGTTTGGCAGTATTGTGTATATGATCTTCTCCGCGAATTACATGCGAGATTTTCATGTCTATGTCATCAATTACAACAGCAAAATTATATGTAGCAATACCGCTAGATTTTACTATCACTAAATCGCCACCCAGGTCAATAGTCTCAATTGCCATTTGTCCACGTATATGATCATCCCAAATTACTGTTCGTGGTTCTTCAATAACAAAACGTACAGATGGTACACGACCCTCTTTTTGATAATGCTCTATTGCGCTTTGGCTTAAATTACGACCACGATTGTCATATCGCGGCGGTTCATCTTTTGCTTTTTGTTCCTCTTTGAGGGCCGCTAATTCTTCTGGTGTTTCATAAGCCAGATAAGCTGCACCCTTAGAAATTAATTGATTGGCTATATGTGAGTAATGATCTTCTTTTTGGGTTTGTCTGTATGGCGCATAAGGTCCACCTATGTCTGGTCCTTCATCCCAATTCATCCCCAACCACTTTAGTCCGGCAAGAATGTCATCAGTGAAACGTTCTTCTGAGCGCTCTTCATCGGTATCTTCAAGGCGAAGAATAAATTTGCCTTGAAAGCGTTTTGCATACAAATAATTATAAAGGGCAGTACGAGCTGTGCCCAAATGAAGAGCACCTGTAGGACTAGGAGCAATCCTTACTCTTACATTTTTTTGTTCAGATGAATGTTTATGACCTGCTGCTAAAGCAGTAGCCTTATTACCTGATGCCTTATTGTGATCTTCTGTTGACAGAACCAATTACCTGTTTATGTGCCTGATGCTTTAGCATGCAATATACACGACTGTTAATGTCCAAATATCTTTGCAACTTATAAAGAACAATGCACTATTTTGGCCTTTTGCCAAAGTATAAACAAGCAATTGTGAGGTGCTTTTAACAGAGCTTCTTATTAGGGCTTATTTTACTCGCGGCCAAGAACTATGCAGTCAACTATAGCCACACCGGAGCCAAGCATGTTTAATTGCCTTGCAGCACCTTTAGAGAGGTCTATAATTCTGCCGTCGATGAATGGACCGCGGTCATTAACTTTGACAACGCATGAAGCGCCTGTTTTGCGATTCATAACTAAAAGCTTGGTACCAAATGGCAAGCTGCGATGAGCTGCAGTTAATCCGTCTTGGTCAAATATAGTTCCATCGGATGTTTTGTGTCCGTGGAAATGAGGACCATACCAAGAAGCATTGCCACTAAAATGTCCTGTTGCTTTAGCAATAGCGGTTAAATCATTTAAGCTATGACGAGCAGTAAGCTCAGCTAACTTAAGAAAAGAAGATGGCAGTGTTTTCACACCAAAGGCTGTACGGATAACATTGGTCAACCGTAAACCATATTCAAGTGACTTTGCTTCTAAAGATTTTGAATCTGATTCTTTGCTGTCAATAGTCAAAGGCTGTCCTAATACACTTGCATTAGCAAGCTCGGAACAAGACAGCTTGAATAAATCTTGATTATCAATCTTTAGAACGATGCCGTCTTTGTTTCTTACTGGATACAATTTATCAGCATCGAATTTTTTATTCTTCACTAATTGATCCAACTTTGCAGCTAGATCTTCAGCTTTTTCTTCAATTGCTGTTTCAGCAATTTTGTTTCTGCTTGTAGCAGCTTTGAAGCGGAATAATTCTTTGCCATTCAAAGTTACGCAGGCGAAACGATTACTATCATCGCTCCAACTGCTTGTAATAATTTCTGGTTCCATGTCAGGACTTGGGGCGGCTACAGCCATTTGTTTGCCAGAAACAAAGCATAGAGCCAGGCCCAAAGCGAGTCCTTTTAATTGTTTTGTATTCACAGGGGTTACCTTCTTAATTATAGAAATTTTTCGCACCCGAAGTCTCCTACTTAAATTGGTCAGGTCAGACGTCTTCATATGTTGGTTTTTGGTTAAGACTGAAGAGTATTGATTTACCTGCGTTTAATCTAAGTTCCGTTTGGACTTGCGACTGCGAAAACTTACCAAAGCTAAGGCACTCAGGTCAAAGTTTTTTTGAATAGTTTGATTTTTGCGAATATATGGGCACTTCAGACATTATTAGTGAATTATAAGAAATAGAGTATTGACAAAATATTTGCAGTCCTCGTACTTCTTTTCAATCTCTCAAATAGTTAACTGGCTTACTTCTCGGAACATGTGTCCTTGTTAAGGTTGAAGCTATTCTTCTGCTGACATGCCTAGAAATTACGCTTCGTAAAAAGATCTACGTGTTTCGCGCCCTTTCTGATCGTTAAAATTGTTAACTGCAGGTTAAATCAGGGAAAGGTGCGGCCAGAAGGACTTTCTGGACCTTTGAACGGGGAAGTCAATGGCCACTATCTCTTTACAATGCGCAAACAATTGTTGCTTATGTATTACCAGCCAATTCTTCTAGCCAAGCCGAGTCTATGTCGAAATTGGCATAAATTTGCTGCACATCGTCTTGATTCTCCAGTGCATCCAATAGTTTTAGCAACTGTTTAGCGACATTTTTGTCTGCTACCGGAATGATAGTATTTGGCACAAGATTTATTTGTGCAGACTTAATACGCAGTCCTTTTACCTGATTAGCGGCGGTTTTAGACAATTTCTCTTTTACTTGTTCAAGTGTTTGCGAATTACATATAAAGGTAGTGATTTGTTTGCCACTCTCATCCAAACCATTTTCTTCTATGTCCTCTGCGTCACTTTCTAGGGCTAAAGCTAAAAGTGTTTCTTCATCAATATCTTTCTCCCTTTCAGCTATTACTTCGCCGCGTTCTTTAAATATCCAATTTACACAACCTGTTTCACCAAGGTTGCCTCCATATTTAGAAAAAAAGCTGCGTACATCTCCAGCTGTGCGATTGCGATTGTCTGTAGCAGTCCGTACCATAATTGCTACACCACCTGGACCATAACCTTCATAAACTAATTCTTCTAAGTTATTGCCTTGCCCAGACCCAGAGCCCTTTTCTATTGCTCGCTGAATATTGTCGTTGGGCATGCCTTCCGCTTTGGCTCTATCGACTGCTTGGCGTAATTTGAAATTGGCTGCTACATCAGCTCCGCCACGTGCAGCAACAATAATTTCTCTAGACAGCCGAGCATAAGCAGCTCCTTTTTTTGCATCAACAACTGCTTTTTGTCTTTTGATATTTGCCCATTTAGAATGACCTGACAATTTTCTTCTCCCATAAATCAATCACAAACATTTTAAATACTCATTTGTTCCGACTTGCCGATAATGCTCTTTATTTATCCTACGACACTAGCTGAACAACTACTTCATCCTATATAAAATGTTTGCTGGTTCTTCAGCGCTATATACATATATAAGGATAGCTTGGTATAAGAATAGCCTGTAAGTCAAAAACAGTTGAAAAGTTACAGTTGTTGCAAAGAGGTATGAAAGACATGAATAAGCTTCCCATCGTATCCTTAAGTTTATTGTTAGCTGGCTCGATTGCCATTTCTCAGACCAAAGCAGCAGAAAAACTAGCATCTGCTCAACCCAAAATGTCTGGTTACGTAACAAGCACATCAACAAAACACAAAGTTCTTAAGGGCAAAATAGATCGCCAAGTTTTATTTGCTGATCAACTGATGATCAAAGGCAAATATTCTGAAGCTGCTGATCTATATAAGGAAGCATTAAGTAGAAATAGAAATAATACTTATGCCAAAGCTGGCTATGCTGCAGCTTTAGCTAAACAATTTAAATTAGACGCTGCTGGCGAACAATTTGATCAAATATTGGCCTTGGATCCACAAAATCCTCAAGCTTTAGCTGGCAAAGCTTTGGTTCAATTCAATCGTTTGCAATCTTCATCTAATACTGTAATTAAAGGCAAAGAAGCCAGCTTGCAAAATGCTGAGTCTTTATTGAAACAAGCTTTAGCTAAAGATCCTGATATGCCTGAAGCTCACTGCACGCTGGGTATGGTCTACAAAGAAGAAGGCAAACTAAGTGATGCAGCCTACGAATTTAAACAAGCAACTAAATTAGATCCTCGTTATTCCGAAGCATATTCAGGTTTGGGAGTAACTCAACTCGCCCAAGGGGATGTCGTTAGCGCGCAACAATCTTTCCAGCAAGCTATTGCTCACAATAGCGGCAATTCCACCGCTCATTACGGTATGGGCAAAGTTTATTTGCAACAAGGAAGACTTGATGATGCCATTAAGGAATTGAACACATCGTTGGCTCAATACCCCAATAGCGCTCCTGCTCGTTTAGCAATGGGTGAGTGCTACAGTGCCCAGGGCAATAATGTGGCTGCAGTGCAACAATTCCAAGAATCAATAAGAATCAAGCCGGAAAATCTTGATGCCTACTTGCACATTGCTGATATTAGAGAATCGCGCGGCGACATTGAACATTCAATTGCTGAATTACGTTCAGCTCTAGAACTTATGCCAAATAGTGCTTCGTTGCATGAGCGTGTTGGCGATGAAAGCTTACGCGTAGATAAACTCGATGATGCTATAAAAGAATATCGTGCTGTTTTAAATACAGATCCACGTAATGGTCCTGCTGCTCAAGGCTTAACTCGTGCTTTATATTTAAAAGCTAACCGTGAAAGTAGTAGCGCATTCTTTACTTCTAACGAATATCAAAGCGCCGCCGCTTTAATTGATCAAGCTGTACAAATGAATCCTAATGATATGGAATTACGCTTGGCTCAAGCCAAAATACGCTCTATGTCTGGTGCTACAGTTGATCTATCGCAAATTGGCACACCACGTAATGATGGCGAACGTGTAGCATACGCTGAAGCCCTTTTAGCTCAAAATAAATTCAAAGAAGCCGACGACCAAATGGGTGTTGTAATCGCTAATGCTAGTACTGGCAAACAAGCTTGTGCAGTAGCGGATCTAGCATTGATGATTAAAGATTTGCCAAATGCAGAAGCAGCCTACAAAAAAGCACAAAATTTCCCAGACTCATCTGAGCGTGCTAAATATGGTCTTGATGCTGTAGCTAAGGCTAAGGATCTTTCTAGACAAGACTATACATTAGCCACTGATCTAGCGAAGCATGGTCAAAAGCAAAGTGCTTTGGACAAATATCACTCAGCTATTTATCAAAATCCAAGATCTGCTGATTCACGTCTAGGATTGGCTCAATTGCTTGAGAAATTATCACCAAAAACTTCTGCTAACTATAGACAAGCAGTTGTGCAGTACAAAGCTTATGAAGCCCTTTCACCAGACTTGGCACCTGAAGAAAAAACCAAGATTGATAAGCGCATCGTAAACCTGGAAAACAAAGCTGCTAAATTAGCTGCAAAAGGACAATAAGTTAGGCTACTTCAAAAGTTCTTTTAACAAGAGGCTCGCCGTCCTTTAAGACTGCTAGCGCGTGTTCGTATGCTGCTAATTTCAAAAATGTTTGATAAGGTATTCCCATCAAAGCTGCTGCACGTTTAATTGTATCTAGCTGTTGGGCTCCCCAGCGAAAACTGACTCGTGTTTCTTCGAGCTCTTTTTCGGCTTCTTCTATCATTTTGCTAACACGGTTGTCTTCTTCTTCCGAAAATTCCACCGTACCTAAGCGCTTATAATTCCTTTTTTTCTTTTTCATTGTTCTATCCTAAATACTGATGCTGCCCTAAAACAAGTGATTACAGTAACTTCTTTTTTCTGTTCGTTACGCCAAAACCAATAGAGTCCATGACTATGTGACAGATTTTCATAACGTTGATATTGCTTATTCCAAAGAGCTGTTGTATTGAAAAATACCTCGAGAGCATCGTCTATCGTTGTGCGGTGTCTGGCATAAATATGTAAAACAGATACATTGGTTTTGTCATATTTGAAAAAGAAGGTGATACCTTTTTCTTCGACACTTTCATACTTGGATTTAATCAAGATTTATATACCTCAGCATAGCAGGCTTTATGTCAAATGTCATGACATTTGACATAAAGCTTTTGGTGGATCTCGAAAGAATTTTTGCAGCAGTATGCTGCATAATTTATCAAATCTCTGTGACATCTCCGTGGCACTATGGGACCAGGACGAGCTAATTCCAAGCAATCTTTATCTTTTTACTGAAATTTTGCTTTGACAGAGTCGGAGAGTAAGCCTTACTACGTTATGCTATTAAGCATTATGGAAAACATCACTATTCTTGGCTTTGGTAAATCTGGTTATGCAGCTGCCCGCTATCTGGCTAATCGTGGTGCTAAAGTACTTATTTCTGAATCCGGACAACTTAAAGGCGACAGTATTGCCTGGGCACATGAGCTAAAACAGCTAGGTGTAGAAATTGAAACCAGCGAGCACTCTAAACGTGCCATTGAAAGCGCAGATCTGATTATTACTAGTCCTGGCATACCGCCGGATAGTGCAGTAATTCAAATGGCCTATCAGTTTGGCAAAGAAGTAATTTCTGATGTTGAATTTGCTTATCGCGAATGTCCCACCCCTATGATTGCTATAACAGGCACAAATGGAAAATCAACCACTACTGCCCTAGTAAGCCACATTTTGCAAAGTAATGGCTTGGAAGCACCAGCTTGTGGCAATATCGGCACACCAATACTTGATTATTTACCTGGTAAAAAGCACACAAATAATGGCAGTCATAAAGATGCAGGCTTGCCTGATTATTTAGTTGTAGAAGTGAGCTCTTATCAGCTCTATTACACTAAAACATTTGCTCCCTATATTTCAGCATGGTTGAATTTAACGCCTGATCATTTGGAATGGCATAAAAATATGGAAAGCTATATAGCTGCTAAAGAAAATGTTTTTATCCATCAGGATAAATTTTCTATAGACAAAATAAAAATTTCTGCGGCTATAAAAAAACCATTTGCTGTACTTAACATTGATGATCCAGTCGTAGCGAGTCAAAAAGTAAAAGTGGCTACAATGCCATTCTCATGCAAAGATATTTTAAAAGAAAAAGATCCTGCCACTTTTGTTTTAGATAATTGGCTTTGTTATCGCTTAAATGGCAAATTGGAGCGCGTCTGTTCTATTGATGAGTTACCGATTATTGGCCAGCATAATGTAGAAAATTCTTTAGCCGCTATTGCCATTTGTGCCATAGCAGGGCTTTCAGCACAGCAAATTGCTGGTGCCTTAAAGCAATTCAAGGCTCTAGAACACAGATTAGAATATGTTGATACCATAGACGGTGTGGCATTTTATAATGACTCTAAAGCCACTAATCCTGAATCTTCCATTAAAGCTTTACAAGCATTCAAAGAAAAAATCGTTCTAATAGCCGGCGGACGCGACAAAGGCACAAGTCTTAGTGAATTTAGCAAAAATGTTCTAAATAAGACCGCAGCTGTTATTCTTTTAGGGGAAGCCAAGGAACGTTTTGCAAAAGCGTTCCAAGATGCTGGGGTAAAGAATATATACATGGCTAATAGCATGGAGGAGGCAGTAGATATAGGGCTCAAGCTTAAACTTGGTCCACTCGTTCTATCGCCTGCCTGTGCCAGTTATGATATGTTCAAGAACTTTGAGGATCGAGGTAATGTCTTCAAAGATATTGTCTGCGCAAAGCGCGCTCAAGTCCCGTCCTAAGGGACGGCGACCGCCAATAAGAAAGCAAGCAGGTGGCGAATACAAAGGGCTGCCTGATCCAGCCATTGTTACTATTGTTTTATCTCTTTGCGGCTTTGGCTTAATGGCTGTCTTTAGCGCTTCAGCACCCGAGTCACTGCAAAGCTACCAAGATACTTTTGTATTTTTTAGACGCCAAGCTATTGCTTGCGTGATTGGCGTTGTTTCTATGTTAATTTTAAGCCGCCAAGACTACAGACAACTGAGGCGCATTGCTTGGCCTCTCGCACTTGTGTCTTTATTGTTATTAGGATTAACTTTAGTCCCAGGCTTATCTATGACAGTAAAGGGATCTAGTCGCTGGATTGGGGTAGGTCCTTTACAATTTCAGCCTTCGGAGTTATGCAAATTAGCTTCCCTTATTCTTATGTCAGCAGGATTGTCACAGCATTTTTGGTGGCATAGACAAATTTTCTTTCGCATAATAATTACTCTTATTATGGCTTTTGTTGTTATTAAGCAACCTGACTTAGGTACAGCCTTGATGATATTGGGTGGCTTATTGGCCTTACTTTATGCAAGTGGCACCAATTCTATTTTGCTTTTTCTATCTTTGGCTGGAGGCGGGACATTAGTTTGGCACCACATCAAAAAAACCCCATATCAAATGGCTCGTATTCAAAGCTGGCTCAATCCGTATTTGCATCCTCAAGCTGAAGGATGGAATATTATTCAAGCCCAATTAGCCATTGGTTCCGGAGGGCTGATGGGGGCAGGTTTTGGACGCTCATTGCAAAAACTATATTACTTGCCTGTGCAGCATGCTGATTTTATTTTTGCTGTTGTAGCAGAAGAGTTTGGTTGGTTTGGCTGTGCCGCTGTAATTAGTTTATTTGCTTTGTTTGGCTATTATGGTTTTAAGGCTGCGATTAATTCGCGAACAATGTTCGGACGGTTTTTAGCTATTGGTATTACTAGCTCCATTACCTTGCAAACAATCGTCAATATAGCGGTGACAACCGGACTGCTGCCAGTAACTGGTATAACATTGCCGTTTATAAGTTATGGCGGCACTTCTATAGTCATCACTCTTGTTATGGTAGGTATACTTCTTTCAATATCCCGTGATCGTGGACCAATGCCAGAAGAAGAAGAACAGGATATTTTAAACAAAAGGCTCATAAATTAAAATGCCACATCGAATTGTTTTATCTGGAGGAGGCACAGGCGGCCATGTATATCCTGCCTTAGCCGTAGCAGAACAATTGAAAAAAAGATCTGATGTTGAAGCAATAATTTATATCGGTGTACAAGGACATCTTGAAGAAAGATTAGCCAAACAAAATGGAATCGACTTTGTCGGCTTAAAAGTTATTGGCTTACCACGAAAAATAGAAGGCAAACTTTTTAGTTTTCCTTGGCATTTTAGTCGAGCAATTTTGCAAGTGTTAAAAACGATGAACACATTCAAACCCACAGTAGTTCTGGGGACTGGCGGATATGCCGCAGCCCCGGCGCTGACAGCTGCTTTGCTAAAAAGAACCCCTATTGTTCTCCACGAACCCGATTCACATCCAGGCTTAGTCAACAAAGTTTATGCCCGTCAAGCAAAAATAATTTCCTTAGGCATGGCAGCAGCAGCCAACACATTTAGACAATTAAACAAAAAGGCAAAAATTATCGTTAATGGTAATCCAGTTGCAGAACGCTTTTTGCATTTGCCGGACAGACAAAAAGCATGCGAAATACTTGGGCTCAATCCTAATTTACCAGTTGTGCTTGTCACAGGCGGCTCACAAGGCGCACAAGCAATTAATGAGGCAGTCTATAAAATATTGCCGCAAATCACAAGCAATGACTATAAAACACCTTTTCAGATAGTTCATCAAACTGGTGATAAAAATTGGCAAGATATGGAAGAAAAACTCGACAGTCATTTACGTAATCACCCATTATATAAACCACGCAAATATTTTGATGATTTAGCTATTGCTTACGCTGCTTGTGATTTAGCTGTTTGTCGCTCTGGTGCTATGACTATTGCTGAATTAGCTGTTACTGGCACACCGGCAATCTTTATTCCTTATCCTTTTGCTGCATCTAATCATCAGACTTTTAATGCCCAATTTGTTGCTTCACTAAATGCAGCTAAAGTAATTATGCAAGACCAACTGTCTGGACAATCACTCCTTCAAAACATAGAAGCACCTCTCACTGATGGTAGCCAACTATCCCAAATGCGTGAGCATATGCTTGCTTTGGGTGAGCCACAAGCAGCTAAAAAACTTACTGAACAATTGCTTTCTCTATCTCACTAAACGTAACTTTGGAAAATAAGAAGGATACAATTCTTTGCTGTTAGTGCAAGTGTTGTCGCTGTTATTTAGTCCATCCTGCAAAATAGCTTTTTAAAAACAGGCAATTAGGCGGTAGGCTCCGGAAAATCATATAGAGAT
>DAIDIP010000032.1 GCA_027451745.1 Candidatus Melainabacteria bacterium | reverse complement strand
TTTCCTATAAAAAGATCTCTCTGGCCCATCATTTATTCAATTAATTTCCACCCGTTTTGCAGGGCGAACTAATTAAAGCCCAATACCTTTTGTAAGATGTAGCTCCACGCCCGCTTCTTCAAATTCTTGTTTGGCTAATTCGAATTCTTCTATCCAACGTGGATTTTCACTATACGGAGCCACTTCTCTGGCGATACCTGCTTGTATAACCATAGCTGCACAGGCAGCACACGACATAAAAGGCCAAACATAAATTGTGCAATTTTCCAAAGACTGAGAAGCAAAAAGAATAGCGTTTCTTTCGCAATGCAAAAACATTTTGTATTTGATTTCTCTATTTTCTAAACGCTCTGGAAGATCGTTCACCCCTTGAGCTAAGCCGTTATAACCAACTGACACAATGCGTCGCTTTTGATCAACAATAACAGCTCCAGTTTGTGTGCTTGGATCTTTTGACCAACTAGCAATATGTTTTGCTAATTCAAGAAAACGCTTATCCCATTTTTCAATATCGTATGTCATTGTTTCTTTTTACTTTGTCCTAAATTGCTATTCTCTTGTTTTGGTAATAATACACCATGAACTCTACACCAAATTGGCGGCAGGCAATACCTGCATGGTTCATAGTGCGCTTCGATGGCTTCATGGCGAAACCTAAACATAACCAGGTGTCTTTTACTTATTGCTTCACCAAATGGGCAACTTGGTCTATGAAATTTATGAGAAAAGCTATTGCCACAATATTTATATATTGTTTCTGAATCTGATGAAACTTCAACACTATTTTTTGCACTTTCGCCAATATCTTTTTCTGTGTCAAGCGATTGTGCTAAAACATTTTGACTAAGTGTATTACTCAACAATAGTGCAAAAGGTAATGCAAATAACAAAAGCATTTTGATGCTTGCATACATTTTTATGGCGTTTATTTTCATGCTCTTTCACTGTATAGCTAATAAATAGACGCTATACAGTAACAGAAAGTTCAAATGATTTTGTTTTAGCGCTGAAAATTAATAGTCAAAACGATGTCGTCCAGCTGTGACTGGCTCTGGTGCACTATTTCTTAAGCGCATACGATTTTCTATGCCAGCTATCCAGTTTGAAAGCAATTGTAGATGCTTATGACCGCGATTACCTAAACGAGGACTGTAAGCGCGTAATTGCCGGTAATACTTAAGTAGCACAGTAAATAATCTAAATAAAGTTTCGCTTTCGCTTTCACCATAGCAATGTAGCCCAAGTTCTGGAACACAAGCTATTGTTTTTCCGCCGCAAAGCCATACTTTGGCTGACATAGCACCATTGCTCCAAGGTAGCGAAACAATTTTTGCTTGCGAGCACACTTTTGATTTCATTGAATGCCTCTCCCATACAAGTATATGATGGTTGAAATTTGCATCTTATTCTTCCTCTATCCAGTATAGCTCTTTATATGTGGGCGTCTAGAGCCGCACTAGGTGCAGCTAATGAATACAGATAATAAACCAAAATAGTGATTTATTAGTTGGAATCTACTAATTTAGCTTGTTCTGACAGTATTTTGAGTGCTTTATTAAAGCATTCTTGTGTGGAAATTTCATCAATGGCTATCCAATTTATAAATTGTCGAGCTTTAAACCACATCATTTGTTTTCTAGCTAACTGAAAATTATTCTTTATGCATTGTTCAGAACTTTCATTTAGAGATTCTGTTTTGTTTAAATAAGCTATAAATTCTTTATAGTTGATTGAATTGCTTAAAATTGGCTGGTAGGCTGCATTTTGCCATAATTTTTGCACTTCTTCTAAAAGTCCTTCTGCTATATGGTTTTGCAGTCTTTTAGTAATTAAAGCTTTATGCTTTTCTCTATTGCTCCAAGTTAAACCCAACCAAAGTGTACTGTAGGGTGGCATGCCTTGTGTTGCTAATTGAGAAAATGGTTGTCCACTAATCATAGATACTTCTAAGGCCCGAATAATGCGCCGGCGATCATTTATATTTAGTTTGTTGGCTGTATCAGGATCAATAGTTGCTAATTTTGCGTGTAGCTCTTCATTACCTTTTTCATCAGCAAATTCATTTAATTCATTTCTTAATTTGCTTTGTGGTTCTACTGCTGGAATTTGTATTCCTTCTAACAATGCTCTTGCATAAAGACCTGTTCCGCCACAAAGAATTGGTAATTTACCTTGAGTCAATATTGTACGTATAGCTTTATTAGCTTCATCAACATATTCCGCCACCGTAAAAAATCGCTCTGGCTCTAGAATATCCAGACAATAATGTTTTATTGTATTTTGTTGTTCAGTGCTTGGCTTAGCTGTACCAATATCCATTCTTTTATAAATGGTTCGAGAATCCAACGCAACAATTTCACCATTTAGTTTTTTTGCTAATTCAATGCTTAAATCGGTTTTGCCTGTGCAAGTTGGTCCGACAATAGCAATAACAAAGGGCTTTGTTTGATCGGTCATATTGGTGAGGCTCTAAAACAAACCGTCAGTAATTAATAGACCAGCAAATACCATTGACAGAAAATAGGTTAGATAAAGAAATGGTGGCACAATAAGAACTATGCCAAGTGTTTTGAAGCGACCCAATTTCAATATACTGTCAAAAGCAAGAAGCTCAAGCACTAAAAACCATGCGGAAGTACACCAAGAAAGCAAATTACCAAACAAGGTAGCGTGAGAAAAACATGTAGCAACCGCCTTGAATATTAAAGGAAAAAAGGCCCAACCAGTTACTACTAAACAAATGCGGATAGAAGTTGGTATTTTCATCAAAGCGGCTATTTGACGCACAAAACATGCGATCACCAACCAGAAAAATACATTTACCAAAACTGATGCAATTAAACTTAGCCAAGCTTCATTTAATGAAGAACAATAAGCATCTCCAGGAGTTCGAGCCATTCCGCACAAAGTTACCATGCCTGCTGAACCAAATATCGCAGACATTCCTGGAGTATAAATTTCAGGGTTGCCGATCGTTTTGAGGGTTCTAATTGGACTTATGAGCATGCCTAAAAATATATCAATCCAGGCAATAGGGGCATTAGCTTCTGAACCGCTATCTGCTGATAAATTTATAGCTTGATCGTTTGACATGAGCTGTTTTTCCCTAAGGCATTAGCCATAAAGGTAAATGATAATATCTAGCTCTCAAAAATTCGGGCAATAAAGCACTGAATTCGCTTGCAGGCTGTGTTTGTGATTTAAGGGCAGAGAAATTTAGATTGCCTAAACTTGATTCAAGCAAGCTTGAAATAAAAGCTCTTCGACTTGCTTCTTTAACAGGTAGTTTTTCTTTTCGGTTATAATGCTCTTTGCAGATATCTTGCAATAAGTCTAAAGCAACAGTATAACTGCCAAGCTTATCTATTAAATTTAACTTCAAGGCTTGACGCCCCGAATAGATTCTGCCATCTGCTAATTTTTTGACAACATCTATAGGTAATTTGCGACCATCGGCAATTGCGTTAGTGAACTGATCATATGCATCATTAATGAGACCTTGCAAAATAGCTTTATCTTCAGGTGTCATCGGTCTATAAGGAGAACCAATATCTTTGAATTGACCAGACTTAATTACTTGTGGTTGCAGTCCAAGTTTGTCTCCCAGTCCTTTTAAATTAACACTGGACATAATGACACCAATTGAGCCTGTGATAGTGCCAGGATCAGCAACAATTTTGTCAGCTCCGCAAGCAACATAGTAGCCACCCGAGGCTGCCACATCTCCCATTGACACAACGACAGGCTTTTTCTTTTCTTGGAGCAATTTGATTTCGTCAGCAATTTCTTGGCTTGTAGAAACAGTTCCCCCTGGACTATCAATTCTAAAGAGCACACCTTTAACATGTGGACTTTTAACTGCTTTACGTAATTGTTTTAAAACAGCGCCAGCACTATCAGCACTGGAGAAAAACGGTGAACTATCGCCATCGCCAACAATCATTCCATTGAGTCGAACTACAGAAATATGATCATAGCCAATATAGTCACTTAAAGACTCGCCATTGCTCATGCTCTCCTCACTATCTTCAGTAGGAGGACTTTTCCCCGCACTCAAAAGACTGACCGGGATTGCTACTAGACAAAGAATCAAAATACAAAAGGCGAACCAGCGTTGATTTATATGCATGTTTTTTATGATTGTGGGCAAACTCTTGCGGCGGTTTTAGGCTTTTCTGAATTTGCATCATCAAGTGTATTCTTAATACTGCTCTCTTCAGAATTGCCACCAGCCAACTGCTTAACACGCTCGCGTTCATCAGTAAGCTGTCGATCTAGATGAGTGACAGCATCAACTCCGGCTAAATCAACTAGATTTTGCTTGTGATGTTTTACGTCTTCAGCAATAATTTCCATATCTCGCTTTTGTTTGCGCAGCGTATATTCCATGTCAAATTGTTTTGCAGCATCTTGAGACTTGGCTTCACCGAACATATTTTGTAAATCTTGAAAGTCATCAAATGCACGATTTAAATTGTTTGAGGATTTTTTATAATCACGAAAATACGACACTAGCTTGTCGCATGTTTCACGTACCATTTTGTACATCATGAGTTCTTCTTCTTGACTCAGTTTTGCTCGCTTGTCAGCTTTGCTTTGGGTCATACCTAAAGCACTCTGAATCATACTGCCGCCCATGCTGGCTGCAGCATAAGTACCAATATTGGGACTCATCATAGACATTGCTCCTAAGCCACCAAAAGCGGCCGTACTCAGAGCTTTGGCTAAATAATTTGTCAAATGAGCTTGATTAGTTGTTGGCTGCAACTTTTGTACAATAAATTGTATATCTGGTGAACGTGTCAATGTGGCTTCCCAAAGATCTGCCAATTGTAATTTTTCGGCTTCTGCCAAAGTACCTTCACGTTTTTCTGCTTCGTTTTCAGACTCAAGCAGTGGCAATGGTCCTACTTTAACTGCCGTAGCCTGATCAATAATTGAACCTTTATCTGCATTATTATGTTTACGATCTCCTTTAATGCTTTGTGCTTGCATTAATTTAGTGTTGCTCCGAGGCAAATAATCAGTTTCGCTTACCGTTGATTTGAGAACAGCACCATTGTTGTTGCTATTATCTATTGTCTGACCGTTTTGCTTGTTTTCATTCAGAGTAAGCGGGCTTAAATCAGCTGAATTAGTACCGCCGGCGCTGTCAAAAGTTTTTTCACTTTGTGCTTCTTTATCATTTGTAGCAGGACCTGCTCCCTGAAATAGTTTTTCATAAGTTGGAATAAGCATTGATTGACGTTTAGAAGCCATAGGCACACCCAGGGCTTCTACAGGCTGAACAATAAGAAAATCATGACTTAAAGCCAGCAAAAGAAATGCACTGCAAATCCTAGCTTTTTTATTTACGCTTTTCACGGAATTGACTTTGATCAAGCTATCACCTAAAAGTTGTTTGTGTGACTATATAATTTAGCGCTATTTTTTTGCACTGTCTTGGGCGAGCTACTGCTCAAAACAGCGCCAATATAACATATTTCTATTACTTTACAAGTGCTTACTTTCTCACATTCAGGGCTAAAACCATGACTGAAATCATGACAAGAGCTTGTCCTGCTTGATCAAGAATAAAAGAGATAGAGGTATAGGCAGCGCTGCCAAGAGATGCAAAATAATAAACCTTAAATCCTAAAGCCAATAATACAAAGATCGTTACGGCAACTTTATTTAAACTGGACTGCCCAGATATATCACTATGTATATCCTGATTTGTATTATCAGCAGGAAGCAATGACTGCGACATTTTTATATTCTCTTTTTTGTCGCTCATGGGTTCAGTTGTTTTTTGGACTGCTGCTTTTTTAAATGTATTGATGCCAGTAAAAGAAAGAGGTGCTGCAGCTGCTTCATTATTTGTAGGCTGAGCAGAGAACCTTGAGACCGGTCCTGTTGCCGAATTCAAAACTGATTGCAAGCTTTTACTTGCTTCAATTTGTTCATGACTTTCAGGCAGGGGTACTTTAGCTTTTAATAAGGGTGACCGCAAAGATTCATATTCTTGATCTTCGGTGGGGAAATCGTCTTGAACATAATTGGAACCTCTTTGTGCCGAAAATGGTCCATCTAAAACAGGCGAATGCAAACGAGATTTATCGTTAATATGGCTATTGCTGTCATTCCGCGAGTGCGGTTCTGCTTGATTAGGTTCTGGATATGGATTAGCAAAATAGTTTTTGCCATCCAAAAGCGGTGAATGTAATCCATTACGTGAAATACGACTACTGCCCATATCATCATGATCAAGAGAAGTAAATTGATGATTATTGCCTCTGCCAGTATTTTCTGTTTGTTCCAAATCTAAGATAGGAGAGTGGAGGCGACCAGACGACTGAAAAGGATTCTGATTAACCGTAGGCAAATTATTAGCTGTTGAAGCATCTTTATTTTGAGGCTCTTGAAATTTTGGTTGTAGCCTTTGCCCGCATTCTAAGCAATAGAGTGATCTGTCTTCGTTATTTGCTTTACAGATTGAACATTCGATCACCTTCTTGACTCCTTAAACTAACTATTGTTAATAGTTGCTTTGCTAACCACTTATTTTCAGTTTAAGGCATTTGCCTGCAATTGTGGGCGTTAGATGAAATTAGTTCTCAACTTAAGCGAATAAAATTTTCAGAATCAACTAATCTTCACCTAATTATCCAGTCCAACATGCTAGACTGACAAAACTTCCGCTTGACTGCTTGCTTTGCCATGTATTGAGTAGGCTAGTTAATCGTTTATTTGTGTAATTAAACCGGGGAAAATCGCATGCTCACTTTAACTAGTCCGTACAAGTTTAAAGCCGTTTCTTTTTTACTTGTTCCGGCACTAATTTGCGGCAATTATTACGTTTGTCCTAATAGTTTCGCCGACACGAGTGATCTTAATTTTAAAGTCTATAATCCCGATCAAAGTACTGCCGCTGAATCAGTAAATACTACACCTGAAGCGACAAATACTGCCCCCACTACTTCCACCCCGGAGCCTATTGGTGGCGGTCTTACTGAAGAAAAACCAGTCAATGATGCTACACAAGTTATTGATCAAGCGACAGCACCGGACAGTGCCACAGAAACTGCTAACAAACCCGATGCCAAGCCTGCTAACGAAACAGATGCAACAGGCGAGAAAAAAGCTTCTGCAACCGAAGATGAAAGCAAAGGCAAAGTATTGCAAGGCTATGTAAGGGTTGTTCCTAGTGGTACCAAAATGGCCATAATTATGGATACAGCTGTAGATAGTGATACCAGCCAAGAAGGTGATGAATTTACAGCTCGTACTGCTGAAGATCTCACCATAGACGGTGCCACAGTAGTTCCAGCTGGCTCAATAATTCGTGGAAGAATTATGACCTTAAATGCGCCAAAGCACTTAAATCGTTCTGGCTCCGTAGCACTCAAATTTGACAGTGTAACTACCCCAGATAATAGACAAATACCTTTAGTAGCCAATCTAGTCGCTCGGGGTGGAGTTGTGCATGCTCGCCGAGGTATTAAAGACGTGGCTATTGACACAGCAACTTTTACTTTGCCAACCGCTGTAGCATTAGGGATTGGGGCAGTAGCTGGACATAGTTCTAGTTCAGTTGGTGTTGGAGGCGGGGCATTAATTGGGGCTGGTATAGGTGCAGCCATAGGTGTAGCCATACTATTAGCCAAAAAGGGAAAAAGAGTTGACGTGCGTCCCGGCGATGAATTAAGAATTGAATTAGCTGAAGATCTCCACATGCCGACTATGTAATAAGCGCTGCCTGGACGGCACTCCGCTTGTCCATACGCGTGTATCCACGCCGTACCTCGAATGGCATAGCCGCCCTTCATTTTGCTAAAATTCGTCAATAATCTTGTAGGGTAAATCCTAGTTTTTGCGGACAATTGTTATTTAAGCTCTCCAATTAGAAGCGTATCATGTTATAATTTAGGACTCATTTGGTAGATTTTTAACAATATTAGACGACCATAAATGATCAGTAATCCAGCCGGCAATGCAGCCTATACGTCGCGCGATCCAAATTTAGCCGCTCTTCTCTCTGTAGTGCCAGGTGTCGGGCAGCTCTATAATTCACAGGCTCGAAAAGGTATGCTTTTTCTAGCCGTTAGTATTATCAACATATTTATTTTTCTACTCATTGTTACTAATCAGTTTATAGTCGGTGGTCTAATTGGTTTTGGACAAGCTTTTCACATGCGGCCAAATCCAGACCTGATCTCAGCTTTAATTGAATTGCGCTTTGGTTCGACAGTATCTTTTATCATTACCGGGTTGTTATTAGCGTTCATTGTCTACTCTATACGTGATGCGTATGATAATGCCTCTGTTCGGCAGCGCAAACAGATTTATCCTGACTATGCAATGGAGATGACAGAGGCAACAAGTAGCTCCTATCTATTGCATTTTTCTCTTTTAATTCTTTTCTTCCTGTTGGCTATCTTTTTTCTTAAACAACACAAACCAGGTCCCCAGATTACAGACATAGAATTTGTCACTAACCAGCCACCTACACAGAAGAAAATTATTTCGGAAAGAAAAGCCGAGCATAATTCAGAAGCGGCTGGTAAGCACGAAAAGAAGCCGGTCGTGGCTCCTTCACCTGCCCCTAAGGCGCCAAGCAAGGCTGCACCAAAAGTTGCACCTAAACCGGTTGCTAAGCCAATGCCCACCCCTGCTCCGCATCCTACGCCCATTGCTAAACCGATACCCGTTGCTAAACCAATACCTGTTCCAATGCCTCATCCTACTGTTGCGCCACGCCCCACACCAATGCCTACAGTAAGACCTATGCCTACACCAATGCCTATGGCACATCCTACTGCGGCTCCTAGCCTAAACCCATCTCCAATGCCTGCTCCTTCCTTGTCGCATGGCGGTAGAGGTAACCCCAATCCTGCTCCAGCGCCAAAACTGGGCACTGGGCCAATCATGACCGGCGCTCCAGGTCCTTCTCTAATTGCTGTAAACTCTGGTACTGGTGGTGGTAATCCAAGTCCAATGCCAGTTCCGGTTGGTGGAGGTGGTTCTACACGCGGTACAGCTGGCGGACCAGCACCTGCCCCAGCCCCGACTAGAGGTGGAGGACGCAGTGGAGGCGGTAGTTCTGGACCAGTTATGCTACTTGCTCCGTCCATACCTAGAGCAGCTGGTGGTGGTGGCGAAGGTGTAAGAGGTAATCCTGATGCCAATAGCAATCCAGGTAAAGCGCCTTCAGTTTCTGCTCAAGCCGATGTCGATTTTGGTCCTTACATGGCCGATTTGCAAAGACGTATTAAGCGAGCTTGGTTTCCTCCTAAGGGTAATGAATCTAAACGTGTAGTTGTCGTCTTTACAGTTCATCGTGGTGGTGAATTATCTAATTTGAGGCTCGATCATTCATCTGGCGTGGCATCGGCTGACCAGGCTGCATTAAAAGCAGTTGAAAATGCCGCGCCATTTAGACCATTGCCAGCTGGTGCATCTGACGATGTCGATATTCAATTTACGTTTGACTATAATGTCTTCAGCGGCGGTGGAAGTGGATTATTTAGAAAGTTCTAGTCAGTGCAATTTTTATACATTCACTATCGGCCAAATCTCTGTTAGACTCATGAACTATTAGTTATCAAAAATCAATTCGGTGAAATACTCAAGCAGGAGCAATAATGGATAGCAAATTTTTTGACTACTTTTTCCAGTTTTTCTTTCATGACTGGTTTGCCTCATTTCCAATTTTTGCATGCTCCGTCGCCACTTTGGGTGTAGTCGTTGAGCGATACCTTTACTATCAAAAAAATAGTCGCGACGTAAGAGCATTCTTGTATCAACTTCAAAGAGACTTAGAAAGTGAGAACTTGCAAAAAGCTCAAGCTACTTGCAGCCGTCTTGGCGGTGTTATCGGCGAAGTGGCTGAAGAAGGTGTGCGTTTGCTCGCTGACCAGAAACAAGACTTCTCTGGCGCTTTTGATATCACTGTAGGACTAGTCACCCGTAAATTAGAAAAACATTTGCCTGTCTTAGGTACTGTTGGAGCTGTATGTCCATTTTTAGGACTATTTGGTACAGTGGTTGGTGTTATCTTTACTCTAGATGAACTAGGAGCTGCTGGCGGCGGTACGCAAACAGTGGTGCTTGGTGTTGCTAAAGCTCTTGTAGCGACTGGTTATGGTCTTATTGTGGCTATCATTGCCGTTATATTTAATAACGCTTATACCAACTGGGTTAAGAATTTTAGCGACGACTTCCATTTACTTAAATTCCTCTTCTTGCGTTTTGTTGGCGGTGAGATTGCAGGACGTCCTCGCTAGGCAGGTGGTAATTAGCTATGTCTATTAGTGGCGCTGGCAGTCAAGAATTTTCTGATATTAATATCACGCCACTTACAGACGTGTTTTTGGTTCTGCTTGTAATTATGATTTTGATTGCTCCCCTTATTGATAAATCGGAGTTAAAAATCAAGCCGCCAGAAACCCGTAATGCCAAAAAACCTGATGAAACCAAAGGGTTATCGATTGATATTGATAAAGAAGGACACATAGCAATTGCTGGACATGCTGTAGCAAATGCCGATCCAGCTACTATTCAACAAGCTATTGCGGACTTCCAAAAAAAAATTGGCAAAAAAGACATTCCTTGCACCCTTAACGCTGATGGCGATTGTAAAGAGAAGGATGTTGTAAATATAATGAACGGAGTTGCTGCCTCCGGTATTAAGAAGATGCGAGTAGCAACAATCCAAGCAAATCAATATTAGAGCGCTGCCCGGACTGCGCTCTGCTTGTCCAAACGCGCGTACAGAGCACATTCCGCTATCTAGAAGCCGCCATCAAAGAATATTGGTATAAGCTGCATAGCCAAACCTAATTCGCCATCAATTGACAGTACACCCGACAAAGCTGCAGTCATAGCCGACATTCTGCCGGAGATAATCATTTCTAAATCGCTTGCATCTACCGAAATAGAACATTTAGCTGGAGATGAATTACCATTTCCATTTGTTCCTTTGTTATCATCATAAGGAACAAATTCGCATTCTTGATTGGCAATTTTAACCAACCATGCTCCGCCGCCTTCGCCGCGAACTGAAATTAAATAAGTAACATCGAGATTGCGGGCTGCACTTGGTTTAAAGCGTTTACGCAATGAGTCAATAGTTTGAGTTGCAGGCATGAGAAGAGCCTCTTTACAGTAAATACAGCAAGAAATTATACCGCTTAAGCAAATCAAAACACATGTCAAATCCATTCAGACGGAACAAATTTACCAATATAGGTAATATTTTGCCTAAAGTAGTAGAAAAGCTAGATCTTGACAAGCGCCTGAATGAGCAAGCCCTGTTTTGTTTGTGGCCTTCGTTAGTCGATGAAATCTATGCCGAACGTTCAATACCACTTTATATAGATGAAAGTAATAACTTAATAGTAGCCGTTAAAGACAGCAGCACCGCTCAAGAATTATCTTTTGCCAAAAGTAAATTAATTCAAAAACTCAAGTCTATAGCTCCACAATTTGGGCTCACCATGAACGGGTTGCGCTTTGACTTAAAGCAATACAATTTGGCCAAGCAGCTGCAAGAAGAAAAGTATAGCCAAAAGATAGGCAATGAAAATACATATGCGCATATTAAAAATGAACAATTGAAAGACTTAGTATTAACGGAAGACGAGCTAACCCAAATAAATGATTTTCGTATAGCTATGGAAAAAGCTGCTTTAAATCTTGAACAATTTTGCAGCGAAGGGCAAACTGTTATCTCGATAAGAGTGGCAAATCTCATGGAAAAACAATTACGCTTAAAAAAATGGCACAAGAGTCAAAATTTACCATTTTGCAAGAGCTGCAATGAGCCACTATATCAGCCAAAAATAGAGTTTTGTCATTACTGTGTACAGATTAAGCAGTCACAGCCTTAAAAGATAAGAAAAGAACTACAGACAAGTCAGCATAAGACATATGCTATTATCTGGGCTTATTTAAGTCTATTTTTCGATTCCGACCAATTAGTGCACTGTGATTAGATTACAGAATATCCATAAAAACTATGGCGGCTGTCCTGCCTTGACTAATGTCAATTTGCATATCGCCCCTGGTGAATTTGTTTTTTTAGTGGGTCCTTCTGGAGCAGGCAAGTCAACTTTGATGCGCCTGTTGTATAGAGAAGAAGTTCCTACTTCTGGAGTTGTATTTGTAGGTGGCGTTAATTTAAATAGATTGCGCCCCAATCAAATCCCGTTATTGAGACGTCGTCTAGGAATCGTTTTCCAAGACTACAAACTTCTACCCCGCCAAACAGTATTTGCCAATGTTGCTTATATTCTAAGGGCCTTAGGAGCTGATGAACGAGAAATCACTAGGCGTGTCACAAGTGCTCTTTGCGTAGTCAGTTTAGAAAATAAAGCAGATGCTTACCCTGATGAATTATCGGGAGGAGAACAGCAACGTGTAGGAATTGCGCGCGCTATAGTAAATGGCCCGCCGGTACTTCTAGCTGACGAACCAACAGGTAATCTTGATCCTGCAATTTCTTTGGAAATTGTGCAACTTTTAGAGCATATTAGCGAACGCGGGACTACAGTGGTTATTTCTACGCATGATCAATTAATTGTTAATGCTATGCGTAAGAGAGTTATTTCGTTGCGTCAGGGCGAAATAATGAGCGACGTTGACAGCGGCATGTACGACCTTGACACAACTGCAACGCCAAATATCGGCCAAAATATCGAAGGTTAATCAATGCGGCAGTTACGAATTATAAAAGCGATTATAGTTGAAACATGGCTGGGATTGAGGCAAAGTGGTTGGTCAAATTGGCTTGTTATCAGCATTTTAGCCATCGCATTAACCATATTTGGTGGCATACTGCAAGTGACAATGTCCTTACAGAGTCTTGTTTCCTCCTGGGGCTCGCAATTAGAAATATCAGCTTATTTAAAAGATGGCTACGATACAAAGGTAGTGGCTAATGAAATCAAACAACTTCCTTCTGTTGAAAGTGTTGAAATTGTTTCCAAAGAAAAAGCCTGGGAAGACATGCAAAAATCATTGCATGTTGCTTCAGTAGTCAACCCACTACCAAACACATTGCATGTAAAAGTACTATCTACAAGTAGAGTTGAAGACGTAGCTTCGCGTATAAAACTATTGGGCTCTGTTGAAAATGTACGTTTCCCATTACAAGTTGCTAGACGTCTAAATCATTTTCGTCAGTTTTTAGAAATTGCTGGTTTAGTGCTCACTGGTGCTTTAACCATGGCTACTTTAACTGTGATTGGAAATACAATCCATCTTGTTATACAAGCAAGACAGCGAGAAATTGAAATTCTTAGTTTAATGGGCGTAAGTCCATCCTATATAAAATCGCCTCTGATTTTACAAGGTGCTTCTTATGGCGCAATCTCTGCTCTTATTGCAATGCTAGTTCTCTATAGTGTTCATATTTATGTAAATCCATTTGTCAGCGAACAATTACTAGGCTTTGCCCCGCTTATGTCAAAAAGCGTAGAAATCAGCCTAATCGAAACTTTTGCTAGTTTGATGCTCTTAGGCGTAATTGTTGGTGCTGGTGGCAGCTGGTGGACCTCTGGACGGTATATCAAGGCTTAGTCAAATAAAAGCTTGCTGAAAAATACATGGTTAGCAAAGCAAAAACATGGCACAGGTGGAAGTCCAGAAGGCAATTGGTTTCCTTGGCTTAAAGAAAAATTGATAGAAACCGGGCATGAAGTAATCGTTCCAAGATTCCCGACAATGCTTGGACAATCACTAAATTCTTGGAAGAATGCTTTTGATCAACAAGTTGGACCAATAAATTCAAATATGATTTTAATAGGGCACAGCCTAGGTGCTGGTTTTATTTTGAATCTTTTAGAAGAGTCTCCCGTTCCTGTTATAGCCAGCTTCCTAGTATGTGGCTTTCTAGGCAAACTTGATTTACCAACATATGATGTTTTAAATGAAAGCTTTGTTTGTCGCGACTTTGATTGGACTAAAATTCAAAATAATTATGGTTATTGCTGTGTAATCAATACTGATAATGACCCCTATGTTCCTTTAGAGAAAGGCGAAGAATTGGCTCAAAAATTAGCGGTAAATATGACTTTAATACCAGGCGCTAAACATATAAATGAAGAAGCCGGCTACACCTCATTCCCGTTTCTGCTGGATAGAGTGCAAGTCTGTTTGTCAAAACGATGATAGTATCCTTTGCTTTTGAGTTGAAAATTTTTGATTGAAGGCGAACTAATATTTTTAATCAAAAAGAATTGAAC
Source organism: Candidatus Melainabacteria bacterium (assembly GCA_027451745.1). Lineage (GTDB taxonomy): Bacteria > Cyanobacteriota > Vampirovibrionia > Obscuribacterales > Obscuribacteraceae > JABDBL01. The sequence continues at coordinate 7,191 of DAIDIP010000032.1, read as the reverse complement.
TACTGAGCCAGTTCAACGTTTAACTAATAGACAGTCAAATATTTATCTGTCGCTTAAGACAGTCTTTATTTTCCTGTTTTTATCCAAGTCAGGAATATCCGAAAAAATCTGACACATGCTCAAGGAGGATCAAACATGTATACCTCATCTCAGATTCGCCGCCATATCTTTAGGCTGCACGATAATGCTATATTTTCCACAAGAGAATTTTTGAATTTTGGTAAAAGAGCCGCTGTTGATAAATGCTTGTCTAGACTAGTAAAGCGTGGTGAAATTATTCGCCTAGCTCGTGGACTATTCAAAAGATTTGATGGTAATACCTTGCCCTTAACTCGTATAGTCGCGGATTGTAAAGCTAAAGCTTTTGGCAAGCAAATTGTCACGCACGCCCTTGATGCAGCAACAATTATTTATTCAATAAATGGTCATTCCAGTAAATTTCGTTATGGTCAAAAAATAATTCATATGGCATAAGCCATAGAAAAATGCTTCTGGGTGATGGTCTTGTGGGAACAACAATTAGATCTTTATGGTGTTTAGGGCAATATAAATGCGATCAAAAGACAATAATAAATGCCATGGCATTATTTAATCGTCAACAACGACAGGAGCTAAAACAGTCGGCATATTTAATGCCGACTTGGTTGGCTGACCGAATATTTGCCTAAAAGCCCATTTTATCTCTGGAAAGCTAAACTAAAAATAGGCTCGAGTCAGGATTTACTTATGAGCAGCTTCAGTAAGAACAAATACTTTGTTCATTTTGTCGCCTTTTCTCAGTTCTTTAACTACATTGAGTCCTTCTGTTACTTTGCCAAACACAGCATATTGACCGTCAAGGAAAGAAGCAGGGCCAAGAGTGAAATAAAATTGTGAGCTAGCGGAATTAGGATCTGGTGTTCTAGCCATGGCAATCATGCCAGCTTCGCTATGTTTTAATTTAGGCGAAACTTCTAATTGAATATTGCGCTCACGCTTGGTAGCTGGATCAATAAAACCACCTCTGCCAGTTCCTGTTGGGTCTCCACCTTGAATGCAGAAGCCAGGTTCATAGCGGTGAAATACAACACCGTTATAGAAACCACGATTTACCAAATCTAGAAAATTATTGGTTGTTATAGGTGCGTCTTCTTGAAATAATTCAACTTTGATTACACCTTTAGTGGTGTCTATTTCAACTACTGGATTTTTGGAAGTCATTTTTACCCTCTTGCTTTCGCTATCTTTTTTTCCAAATGCATTAACTGGTGCACTTAATTGTCCTGCAAGTAATGCCATCGCGGCTGGTATCGCTAGACATCTAACAAACCACTCGAGCCTTTTTCTTTTCATTATTGCTCAATCTCCTTTTGTGTCCACTTAGCAACCTTTGATAATATTGGATACATAGCAACAGATCCTAACCAATATGTTTTCAAAGTACAACACTTAGGCTAATCAAAGTATATTTGCTTTAAAGCAAAGTGTGGCTATTGTCTGGTCCCCATCAATTGATATTGAACTTTAGCGCGCGGTTGGCTGAGACCTTGTTTGACAATGGAAATGCGTTCTAATCCATCAAATTGTGCTCCACCTGGCCTTAAACTCATTACAATTGCTTCTTGGGCCATTGTATTGCCAACTGGATGCTGATAGCGGACATAAGCACTATTTCCCTGTACTTTATCGACAATTAACGCTGTACTAATACCAGTATTAGATCCTAAAGTATAACCACCGCTAGCACTGCCGGCGATATTCCAAAGTTGGTCATTACTCATAGAGAATGCTTGCTGAGCACTGGCTTGAAACTCTGGCATAGCCTCGACAGTGGTTCGTTGACCGTGTACTTGCCAAACTCCCATAAATGCAGGCGGTAAAGTTACTTGTGTTACACCGGCAGAGAATGTTTCTGGGGCTGGGACAGCAGCGCTCATATTATTCTGTGTAGCATAAGCTGGTAATACTTTTTTTGCTTTCTTTGCTGGAGCTGCAGGAGTGGCTGGAATAGACATCATTTGCGGAGAAGGGTAACTTGATTGTCCGCCGCCTTGCACATTTTCTTGAACACCCAATTGATATGGTTGCTGAGCCTGGCACAACAATTGATTGCACAAAGTCAAAACAAATAGAAGTGGAAATAAGTTTTTCATGGCAGTTTTCCTCTATAAAAGATGCTGGGCTATTTTTTCTTAGCTACTTGCTTTGGCTTGACAGTTTTACTGCTGGATTTATTGACATTTTTGCTGTTTGTCCTGTTACTCACGCTGGATACATTAGACTGAGTATTTTTAGCTTGTTCGGCATTAGATTGAGGAGGAGAAAAACCGGAGCTTTTTAAATGTTGATAAGCAAGTTGCCCCAGCGCTGAGCTAGGTTCACTACAAGTAATTTCTATTAATATTGGTATGGCTTGTTTTAAGCTTTTTTCTTTTATTAGCTTTTGTGCTTTTAAATAAAGAATTTGATTTTTGATTTGATGTAATTCTCTCACTAAGGAATACTCACTGTCAAAATTATTTTTTAAGTCTGTTTTACCAAAGGCCAACATTAGCTTATTATGAGACTTTATCAAGCCATCTAACCAATTAATTAGTGCATCTAGATCGCTTTCACTAAGTGCACCTTCTTTTGCTTCGTCTTTGTATTTTGTCACTAGTCCTTTTAACCCGCTAACTGAGACAGGCAAGTCTTCTGATGACGGACTAAGTATATTTACAGACTCTTCATTTTTTACTGTGCTTACCGCGGCAGGAATTGGTGCTGGTGGAGATTGAGTTTCGGACTGCTTTGCTGGAATCGTAACATTGTAATTACTTAGACTTCCGGGCAGCGGAGCTGATGATGCATCATCTTGGCTTAATGTAACAGGAGCGTAGGCGAAAATTATCAAAATACTGGAGTATATTTTATTCCTCAAAGAAAACCGAATTTGCTTACTGTTTTTGTTCATTTTTTATTGTTTTACTCTTATCGCTATGCTTACCATTTTTGACTACTTGTTTTTGAGGTGTGAGGCGACGAAGAATTGCCTTTTCTTGTATTTGAAGATCAGCTAACTTTCCTTGTGCTTCCAGTTTGGAACTTTCTTTGTCAGACACACTTTTTTTTGCTGCCTCTAATTCTTTGCGGCTCACTACCCCTTCAGTATATAGAGAATCGAAGTGCTCTGCCTTATCTTTAGCCTCAGTTAACTGAATAGTATTCTCTTCGACATTTTTTTGGGCATTAAATATCTGTTTTTGTATTTGTGCCAGTCTTTGTTTAAGCTCTATTTTATTGAACAAATCAAAAGGGGCAGTAAAACCAGAAAAATTTGACCAGTCTAAGAATGAAGGTTGTGTGGGTGGTGGGGGAGGCACCAATACAAAATCATTAGATCGCTTACTTGCGCTTTTGCTTGCCGAGCTAGATATCTCGGACCTGGCTTTTTTAGCTTCTTGTTTGTTACTTACTTCACCAGGCTTTGGTTCAGCGGCTAGACTTGTGCTAGACCATAATGTAATGAAATAATGACAAACAACAGCGTAAAATATCAACTTTGGGATGGGTCTATTCATGAACTATTCTAGAAATAACGACAATTTGGCATTGTGACACTGTAACACTGTAAAATATAATTTTCACACGAATAATATGAATTCAGCGACTAACATTTCAATTTTATTTCTTGGGGACATAATTGGTAGACCGGGTCGCCACATAGTAAAACAATATTTAGCTACGCTTGAAAACAAGCCTGACCTTGTTATAGCTAATGTTGAGAACGCTTCTCATGGTTTTGGTGTGGCTGCAGATAATATAACCGAATTAAAAGAGGCGGGTGTGACAGTTTTTAGTGGCGGCAACCATACTTTTGATCGCAAAGAAATATTTAGCTTTATAGATAGCGAACCCCATATATTAAGGCCAGCAAATTATCCTGAAAAAACGGCAGGTCACGGCTATTGTTTGGTCCCTATCAAAGGCATGCAAGTCGCTGTCATCAATCTTATGGGACGAGAACTTATGAAGCCAATACGTTCACCATTTATGGTGGCAGATGATCTAATAGCCGAAATAAGCAATCAAACAAATATAATTTTTGTAGACATGCATGCTGAATTAACTGCGGAGAAAGTAGCTATGGGCTGGTATTTAAATGGACGTGTTTCGGCGGTTGTTGGTACACATACTCATGTGCAAACTGCTGACGAAAGAGTATTACCTGATGGTACAGCTTATATTACCGATGCTGGTTGTTGTGGTCCTATTGATGGCATTATTGGTATGGACCGGCAAAGTGCATTTAGAAGAATGATTGAACAAATGCCATCCCATTTGGAAGTTGCTTCCGGACCAGCAGCCGCTTGTGGAGTGAAAATTCTTATTGATGGCAAATCTGGCAAAGCTACTAGTATTGAGAGGGTGCGATTTTGCGAAAGTCGCTAGCTTTAAGCGAATGAACAAAACGAGCCCATTTTTGCTGATCATAACTAAGACTGTATTCGTGCAGGCTGCTTAAAAGTCTATTTCCGCTTGCTGACCGGGCTCTAAAAATATAAATAACTGGTTTGGCTCCAAGTTTATCAGTCAACTGGAAAGATAAATTATTGCCGGTTATAGTAGTTACTCTTACGAGGCATAATTCACAATGTAAAACTTGATCGATTGTGGTTTCTGCCGGCAATGATAGTTTTTCCCATAGCCAACGGGCGAGAATATCTACAGCAGGAATATTACTATCTGCAGTTTGTAAATATTTTGCGTATGCTTCTAGAATCATATTCTTTGGTTATTAAACTTTTATTGCTCCTTTTGCGACTATAGCACAAATCGTCCGGTAATTGACAAGGGGAAATTTTCGAATTATTAGGTGCTCGGTTTTACTTGGGATTAGCCAAATCGTGGCTCATTTGGTACTTTTGATTAATTAAAATTGCAAATTTTATTCTTTGCCCAATATATGGGTATAATGTGAGGGCTTAAGGCTTAGTAGTGCAAGATTTATTTAGCCAAGTAAGCAAAGTTTTAAAGAGAAAAGCTTTAAAGTTGTCTCTTGTAGCAATTACAGCTAATTGTTCTTAGTTTTTTGCAGATTTTTGCTGTGTTCAAAGCAAGTTTAAAAATTGGATATAGAAGCAGGACAGTAAAGTAGATGAATAATTTGCTTAATCTCGCCTTGCAACGTTGATGCACAAAAATTTAGTGTGCAAAATAATTCGCTCACTTCAGAGCTCTGTAAGTGAAAACAGTACATACAAACGGTTTTTAAGGTTTAAAGGAATTTATGAAAAAAACACTGGTCATATCGGAGCAAGATAATATTGCCGCTATCGTCGAGAACGAAAAAGTTATGGAATTTATCGTTAATCGCGGTGAATTGCTCTTAGGCGATATTTATACAGCTTCAGTAGAGAATATTTTGCCAGGCATAGATGCTGCTTTTGTTAATCTTGGCAAAGACAAAATGGGTTTTCTCCATGCAAATGATATACCTGGGCAAGGTGCCTTAAGAGAACGTTTGGTCCCCAAACAAAAGTTGCTTGTACAAATTACAAAAGAGCCTACTGGTCATAAAGGCCCACGAGTATCAACTTCTATAAGTTTGCCAGGACGATTTCTTGTTCTTGTGCCTGAAGAACACAGTATTTCTATATCTAGACGTATAAGCGAAGCTAGAGAACGAGCAAGACTTAAGTCAGTAGTAAATCTAATTAAGCCACCAGGCGTTGGCATAATTATTCGTACTGAAGCTAAAGGACAAAGTGAAAGTGAGTTGTTTGAAGATTTTGAACAATTATGGGACCGCTGGCAAACTGTAGTATCACGCGGGGAAGGTTCAATAGGTCCTAGTTTGATTTATCGCGATCAAGATCTTCTTTATAGAGTTATTCGTGATGCTTATAGCCATGAAGTCGTAGAGATTGTTGTTGATAGTCTAGACGGTCAAAGACGAGCCGAAGAATATCTTGCTGGTTGGGCAAGTAGACAAACCAAAATTAATTGCCATAGCGGTAGCGAAAGTTTGCTTGTAGCAAGAGGTATCGATAAAGAAATTGAGCTTGCCTTATCGGATCGCGTGGATCTTCCAAGTGGTGGGCACTTGAATATCCAGCCAACCGAAGCATTAACTGTAATAGACGTTAACTCTGGCAGATTCACAAGTTCGCGTACGCAAGCTGAAACAGTAAGACGTACAAATGTGGAAGCGGCACAAGAAATATCAAGACAATTAAGACTGAGAAATATAGGCGGTATGGTAATCGTCGACTTTATTGATATGGATAGCCGTAAAGACCAGCAACAGGTATTGGAAGTATTTCAACGTAATCTTGAAGAAGACAGAGCCAAACCTCAAGTTGGACAATTATCAGACCTAGGCTTAGTTGAATTGACTAGACGCCGTCAAGGACAAAGCTTGCGTGAATTATTTACCGCTCCATGCACGCACTGTATTGGTTTAGGCATAGTGCCAACACTTGAAATAGGTTCAGTTGAAAATCGCAGATTGATTGCTTTCAAAGGACCAGAAGATCTTTTGACCAAACATAAGAGTGCTAGTGCTAAAAGGCAGAAACCAACCGTGTTACGGGCTGCTACAGCTATTAACGGTAGAATACTACCTACACTAGAGCAAGAAGATGCAGAGGAAAACATTGGTGCTTTGCCAGAACATATCCTTGAACAAATGCCAGATGATTTGTTATCCGAAAATGCAGATGCAAAATCTCGGCAGAGCAGTTTTGTTAGTGACGAAGAAGAGCATGATGACATTGAAGATCATATAGATGAACATATGGATGAACCTACCTTGAGCGCATCTTCTCATGCTGAAGATGACATGACAGATCAAGTAGATAGCACCGCAGAAAAAACTCAAATAGATCCAGTAACTGGTGTCTATACTCTTAAATCAAATGAAGAAGATGACGAACAGGACCAGCCTGTGCAAGAAAGCCATGCTGATATTAATCCAAGACCAAAGGCAGAGCCGGAAAGCTGGTTAAGTAAATTCCGCTTTCCTAGCCAAGTTCAAGATAAAAAGACAGAAGAATAATGCTGCCTGATGGTGAAGCGGCGGAAGCGAAATGCAGTAAAGCACGCGCGTATGAGGCGAGGGGACCGAGCCGAAGCAGCGCTAATTTAAGGATTGAAATGAGATATAGCGTAACGAGCGTGCCGAAAAATGCGAGGCATGCGAAGTGAAGCGTAGATACGCGCGTATGAGGC
>DAIDIP010000031.1 GCA_027451745.1 Candidatus Melainabacteria bacterium | reverse complement strand
ATTTTCCTATAAAAAGATCTCTCTGGCCCATCATTTATTCAATTAATTTCCACCCGTTTTGCAGGGCGAACTATTTAGCTTATTCAATTCCCAGAGCAAGCCAGCAATTTCGCGTAAATAATAGATTATTGGTTTATCGCCTTCTTGTTCCTCGCTGAGGCCCACTGTTTCCAATCTAAAATGATTTTCGTGCACAGAAAGTTTTCTTTCAAAAACAGCATGCTCTCGCAAAATCAAGGGGGTATTAGCAATAGCCAAACAATCACCCCAGTAAAAATCAGCAGAAATTTCTGAATTCAACCAACAATCAATAGTGTCTTCAGTATTGGCTCTTCTCAGTTCACCATCTCTATCTCTAAAATTAGGTGTATTGATCCAAATCATTTGTCGCTCGCTTAATTCTTTTGGAACAATATTGTTAGCTTCCCAAGCATATTGCATCAATTCAATTTCAGTGCTTATGCCCTTTTTAGCGATAGACTGTGCTGGATCATAAGACCAGAGCGAAGAAGTCATCTCATCATCAGCTAATGGTCGTTCGCCGGTAAGAACAACAATACGAGCAAATCTTCCACCATTTTTCCAGTACTGAGCTATAAATTTCAGTCTCACCTCAATGTCTTCAAGTCTTGCTCCATGAACAAGCACTGTGTCGTAATATTTATGCTGCGCGCCCCTCGATTTAAGAAGACCGGTCTCTTTTATCAAAGGAAGAATATGGGAACGATGATTTTCTAATTCTGTTCCTATTTTTAAAGACTGTAGTTCCCAGCGTTCGATGGGTTTTCCGGTTGTTGTGTGTCTTACAAAAAACTTGTCCCATGCTGCAGTAAGTGCCCCTAATTCTGCAGTGGATTCCAATTGCAGATATTTAGACAATTGGAGCAAAGCCTTACTAGGCAAGCCATTGCTATCCAGGATGCCCTCCATCATCAAATTCATAAGGTTAGGAAAGTCGACTAACCTGGTTTTATTGGGCTTAGAGACTTTGGATCGAAACAAAAAAGACAAAGCAGATATTCGTTGGCTAGAGAAGCTCGTTGCAAAACTTGATACCATGAAAATTCCCTCCAATCCACAAACCTGATCGGTTGTCAAGAAAGTATAAGTAACTTGATAGAGCTAGGTAAATACGTATTTGCCGCAAAATGTATTTCATAAGCGACAAATAGCCATTATTTTAGGCAGAGTGTTTTATTTTAAATGTCTAATAATTAAAAGATAAGACGACAAGCACTAAACATGGTGCCGCTCGCCGCTTAAACAACAGTAAACTGAGCTGTTGAGCTTGATTCGACAACCACGGGCTCAGCAGCAAAATCCAGATTGTTTAATTTGCCTTCAATTGATGCAATTATCTGTTCAATCTGATCAATTGCACTAGCATGCTCTTTTTTGTCGCCCAAAGAAGACTTAAGAACCTGTCTAAGATCACTGACAGCTTTGCTCAATGATTCATTTTTTGCCGTTGACATAATGACTTTCAACCCACTTAGGATTTAAAGAGAATAACATAATATCTAAGCCTTATGCCGATTTTTGCATTTCGTAAAGTACTGAAATGCTGATAATGTAATGAAAACTGTGATTAATACTTGATAAATGGACATAAAATAAAGCGATGTTAACCCAAACACTAAAAGAAACTCCACTGGCTGATTTGCACAGAGCGGCTGGTGCTCGCATGGTGGATTTTGCTGGCTGGAATATGCCAGTTCAATACAAGTCAATCATTAAAGAACACATGACTGTAAGACAGGCTGTGGGATTGTTTGATGTCTGTCACATGGGAGAAGTTATTGTTACAGGAAAAGATGCTAAGCCATTCATCCAATATTTGATTGCTAATGATTTGGAAAAATTGCAAAATCCTAATACAGCTCTCTATACACAATTCGTTAATGAAAATGGAGGCACGGTAGACGATTTGATTGTTTACCGCCGAACGAACGATTACTTATTAGTTGTTAATGCCGGTAATATTGATAAAGACTGGAATTGGATTAATCAATTCAAAGACCGCTTCAAAGATTTGCACCTAGTTGACGAGTCAGATAAGACAGGCCTATTGGCTTTACAAGGACCCAAAGCTCAAGCTCTAATGAAAGAACTCGTTGGTGAGCAAGCTGCTAGTTTGCCGGTTTTTCATTATGCTGAAAGCATCATATCTGGTATTAAAATTAGCTTTGGACGTACTGGCTATACTGGAGAAGATGGCTATGAAATATTTGTTGAGACATCAAAAGCAGCAGCTTTATGGCAAGACATTCTCAAGCGTGGCGAAGCGTTTGGTATTGAGCCCTGCGGCTTAGGGGCTCGCGATACACTACGACTGGAAGCTTGTTTGCCTCTTTATGGTCATGAGCTAGACGATAAAACTAGTCCACTTGAAGCAGGACTTGGTTTCAGTGTGTCTTTAGACAAGCCTGACTATATAGGTAAAGACAGGCTTGTCGCCCAAAAAACAAACGGGCTCAAAAAGAAACTCGTCTGTTTAGTTAGTGAAGGAAAAGCATTGCCCCGCCAGGGTTATGCTATAAAAGCTAGTACGCAAGCAATTGCCCCAGTAATAGGTAGCATTGCTAGCGGGACACAAGGCATTGCCGTTGGTTATCCTATTGCAACTGGCTATGTCCCAACAGAATATGCCAAAGTGGGAACACAACTTTATGTTGATATTCGAGGAAATTCCGTTCCAGCAAAAGTAGTAACTCGACCGTTCTATAAAGCCAAGAAATAATGACAAAGACAGCAGAAATTATAGCGAAGCAGAGGGCGCAATGTCAGCGGCCGGAGCGGAGCGTAGACACGCGCGTTGAGGCGAGCGGAGCGAAGACGAGGCAGCGCATATAAATGGACAAATATTATCTAATTTCAGTCATTGACCGCCTGAAAACTATGATGAAAGAACACGATCAAAAGTTTAAAGACAACCCAGTTCATAATAATTGTCAAACTCGTTTTGCAAAAACACTTACTTCTTTGCAAGATGAATTAGCTAAGGCTGAAGCAACTTTAGCGGGCGATAATCAAAGCTCTGTAACCACATAAATACCTTATTTGTTCAGCAACAATATTGTTTTTATTTTCAAGATAATGAAAAGGGCAAAAATTTATTGCTAAAATTACTGCTTAGTATTTAAATATCGAGGAGCACAAATGGCAGCTACACTTACTTATCCGCCAGAACTTAAATATGTGAAAACCCATGAATGGGTACATCTTAACGGCGATGGCACAGCCACTATCGGTATTACAGCTTTTGCAGCTGACCAATTGGGCGATGTTACTTATGTAGAGCTGCCAAAACCGGGCACAAAATTTTCTATCGAAGAAAAATTTGGTGTTATTGAATCTGTAAAATCTGTTTCTGATCTATTCATGCCTGTTAGCGGAGAAGTTGTCTCTATCAATGAGCGTCTTTCGTCAGAGCCAGAATTGGTGAATAATGGCTGTTATAGTGAAGGTTGGATGCTTAAGGTAAAACTAGGCAATGACTCAGAGCTAAATAAGACACTTTCTGCCGATCAATACAAAGAGTTTATTGTTGAATAAATTGGCTGTGCCGACATCTCTAAAGAGAGTAAAAGATAGAATCAGGAAGTTGACATCCCGAACAACAGTCTGAAGCAGATAGGTGAAGAATTAGCCAGATACTTGCCTGGCTGGATTAGTTTTGATTTTCTGTACTTTGCGTTTGCACAGCGGCTGGCTTGAAATGCTCTTTGAGAATTTCTTGTGATAATTCAAAAAAACGTGAACTAGCATCTATTTTTTCTAATTCTTTAAGTGCCACTGGATCTTCACTATAGGCATTTAATTTCGCCATAGCATCAAGATAAAGAGCCTGGTTGAGTAATTCTCTGGGTTCAGATCCTGGAGGGCTAAAAAGGTCTGGAAACGGAGCTCCTTCTAACAGCGCTATTGCGGCTTGATAATTGCGTTGGTTGATACTTTGTTCAGCAGAATGAGTAACATACATTTTGATAAGACCAGCCGAAAATGCCCCCATAGTCAAAAGCAAGCATAAAGCCATCGCCAGATCAATAATCAACGGGTGTCTGTTATGTCTAGGGGCAACAGTTTCAACTTCTTCCAAGACCTCGTCGAGTATGTGAGAGACTTTGGCTGGCTGTGATTCATTAGCACTATTGCTCGCAGATAAGTCCTTTTTATGCGTATCAGATTCGGAAGCCACTTTTTTGTACCTTAATTGCTCTGGGATTTGCCAAGGATAATTATATTGTTAATACACCTACCATCCCTAATATAATCCTCTTTAATCTTTGCCGCTAGTACTTGCCAGGAAGAAATTACTATTTCTGCAATATATCCATTACTCGCTTTCTTTTATGTTCTTCTTTAATGCTTTTGTATTTGTCTTTTAGTGCATTTTTTATATTAACTTGATGTCCTGCTTTTCCTAAATTTTCCAGACAAGATAATGCTTCTTTGCTAACAGTATTTTCTTGCGCATCAATAAGAGGAAGCACATCATCAATAAGGCTAGCCCGATTTAATCTTGCAATGCTAAGAATAGATGCCAATTGCATCATCGGTGCAGAGTCTTTTAATGCCTCTTTTAGTACTGTGTCTATTGGCTTGGGAAAAGCAATTTGTGAATCTTTCTCATAAATAGCCATAATTGATTCCAAAGCACAAGAACGTTTATCTGGTGCGTAGTCTTGCAAAGCTGCAAATAAAAAAGATATGCTGCTTGCAGTAGGAAGATTAGCTAATGTTTTTAGAACCAGCCAATATATTCTTGTTCCAGAGGCATTTTCTTCATAGACTGGTTGCTTACTCTTTGTAAGCTGAGAACGTTCGTCAATATTTATAAGCTTTCGAACGTAGTCAACTAAAAGAGAGGATATTCTGTCTTCATTGCCCGCAATTAGACCAAGCGAAACTATAACTTGCTTGAGCTCCGCATCACTAAGGTTATTTTTGTTGAGTAAATCGATAAGTAAAGCTTGTGCTTCACTCAGATTGAGTCTGCCAGCTAATTCTATAGCGTGAACCAATTCTGCTTTTGGTATAGCAGATGAGCCATCTACGGCAATTTTTAGAGTTCTTAAAATATTTTCTTTAAGCGAATTCTCACTTAGAATTTCATTTAGTGTTATTTTGTGTTTTTCTAATTCTGACGCCCCTTCTGTACCTTGATCTTTTTGTTCTGTCTTGCTTAGCCAATTGCACAAACTTATGGCGGCATTAGCAAGAATCAGACTAGTGTCCTCTTTTGCTAGCCGAATTAAATCTGTCAGGCAAAGATGACTTTCAGTTTCTATTACAAGATTGCTGTTAAAACTGTTCTGAGCTGCTTCGATAATACCCGAAATTAGGTGTCCGCCAGCTTTAGCAATTTTTTGTGAGGCGGAAAGCAGAAATTTATGCGGTTTATGTTGCCGTGAGATAGCATATGCCATGTAATCCAATGCCTCATCTTCGTTCAACAAAGCAATTGCTAAACTATTAGCGACCATGTCGAATTGAAAATATGACAAACTACCGGCAGCGTCTGTTCTCAACCACAGATCACTGTGTGTTAATTGTGATTCTAAAGCCTCTTTGGACTCATTTCCTTGTAGTTTGCCGAGAGCGTATGCTATATAGCAAAATGATTGCGCACCACCAGCAATATCACTGTTTAAACTCTCGATTAAAAATGGTACCGCTTCCTTGGCTTTGAGAATTACTAACATATTAGCTGCATTAGCGCGCACTTGCCAATTCTTATGAATTACTGCATAAGAATTATCTTTGCTCATAAGCTCTGGCGGAAGCAGGAGCTTAACCAAAAACTGCTGTTCAGCATAGGTTAGACTTAAAATTATGTTCTTTAGCTTTTCTTCCCATAGTGTTGGCGGTAATTTTAAAGCTAAACTCAACTCTGAGCTATTTTTTCTTGTCAGAGCTTCTTTTATGTCTGATTTGACCATCCGTGACAACTTTTCGTTTTCCGGACTAGTGCCAGTCAAACCATGATAGAAAAGCATATGCTCTAAGACATGATCATCTATTTTAATATTTGGCTTTTCTTTTAAATAAAAAGCTATTTTCCTAGTAGTAGAAATTAATTTACTTAGCAGCTCCATAAGCCGTCTTCATGTCCTTATCGGTAATTTAAGGGGGCAACCAACAGAAAATATTGGGACCTTGCCTTATGTATCTTCAGAATAAACTATAAGCACCGTAGCGTGTGGTTGCTTATTACAGAATATGCCTAGATTGTGAAAATTATCTTTCAATTGAAATCAATTAGTACGATAGTTCTTGATATCAAAAGGCGGTCTTGTTTACAACTTGTTAATCGATACTGAAAATCCTCAAGAATATTTACCGCTGGCAAAAGTAGGGTTTCCACCTTAAACAAATTAGTGTATAACTCATAGTTCGTAAGCCGTGTAAATGGAGACATTATGAGTAAAGCGGGTCTTGAGGATGTTGTAGCAGCTAAGTCTGCTATCTGTGATGTAAATGGCACAGAAGGCAGACTTATTTATCGTGGCTATGATATCCATGACTTAGCTCAACACGCTACTTTTGAAGAAGTCGTGTATCTGCTTTGGTATGGACGCCTTCCCCAAAAAAAGGAATTGGACAATTTTGTTACTGAACTAACTGCCAACAGGGCATTGCCTTTGGGTATAGTGGAAATGATGCAGAATTTTCCCTCCGGTTCTCAACCTATGGATGTGTTGCGCACGGTCGTTTCCGCCTTATCCCTCTACGATCCTGATAGTGATAACAATAATCGCGAAGCAAATATACGAAAAGCCATTCGTCTGACTTCTCAAATTCCTACAATTATTGCTTACTGGGACAATATTCGTAATCGCAAAAACACTCTTATTCCCAAAGTGGATTTGAGTCTTGCTGGCAATTTTCTTTATATGCTCAAAGGTGAAGTACCTGATGAGCTGAGTACGAAATCGCTTGATGTTGCCCTAATCTTGCATGCTGATCATGAGCTCAATGCTTCTACTTTTGCTGCTCGTGTTGCCGCCGCCACGCTAACAGATATGTATTCAGCAACAGTAGCCGCTATCGGAACACTTAAAGGACCACTGCACGGTGGAGCAAATCAAGAAGTTATTAAATTGCTTCTTAAAATAGGTAATGTCGCTAAAGCTCATGCATACGTGCATCATATGTTGGAAGAGCACCAAAAGATTATGGGTTTTGGTCATCGTGTCTATAAAACTGAAGATCCTCGAGCTCATGATTTGCGATTGATGTCTGAACAGTTGAGCAGACACAGTGGTGACATGAAGTGGTATGACATTTCACTGAAAATAGAAGATACGGTGATGAAAGAAAAAGGGCTACATGCAAATGTAGACTTTTATTCTGCTTCAGTCTATTACATGCTCGGTATACCAATAGACCTATTTACTCCAATCTTTGCTATCAGTAGGATGTCTGGCTGGGCCGCTCATATTCTTGAGCAACTAGACAATAATCGTTTGATTAGACCACGTGCAGAATATACTGGCGAAAAAGACCTTCATTATATTGCCATGGCTAAGCGCTAGTAAACTAGGGCAGATTTCATCTTTATTGTTAGCTTTAATGCTGTCGATAGGGCTTATATTTTGCTATTGTTTTCTTATGAATAGTAATTTGCAACCACGCAAGGACATACAAAAGAAGAAAACTGCAGCTAAACTGCCCCCGGGACAAAGATTGGTGAGATCTTTTACTTTGGCTTCAGTGGTTGTTCTTGCTCAAGGTTGGTTAACACTAAAGGGCCAAAATCAGCTAAAAATACTTGAGCCACCAACAGCAGTCACTATTGCTGCACCATTTGAGCTGGGCGCTGAACAAAAAGATTTAGAAACACAAATAAAAAATTTAGCTTTGAATAAACCGCTGCGAGTAGGCGCTTTTGCAATTGATCCTCAAACTGGCAATTATATAGATATTGACGGTAAAGGACAGTTTTGTGCCGCCAGCATCATTAAGTTACCAATTCTTGTTAGCGCTTTGCGGGCAATTGATAAACATCAATTAGATCCCAAAAAGTTACTGACTATAAGAGCCGACCTTGTCACAGGCGGCTCGGGACATTTGCAATGGCAACCGGTTGGTACTAAAGTTCCGCTTATGGAAACACTGCGATTGATGATGGTATTTTCTGATAATACAGCCACCAATATGATTATTGATGTTTTAGGTGGAAAAGAGATATTGAATAAAGACTTTAAAACTTGGGGACTAGCTCAGACTAAAATCAATAACTTTTTAGGTGATTTTACCGGTACAAATAAAACATCACCTTATGATCTCGTTTATTTATTAGGAAGAGTTGATCGCGGCGAATTAATATCTAAAGAATCAAGAGAATGGATGCTTGGGGTACTGAAAAAAACAAGAGTTCGCACTCTTTTGTTACCTGGGCTTGGACCAGGAGCCCAACTGGCTCACAAAACAGGTGATATTGGCATAATGGTGGGGGATGCTGGCATTGTCACTACTAGTGATGGCAAAAAATACTATGTTGCTATGCAAGTTGAAAGACCTCATAATGACTTACGAGCCAATGCACTTATCAAAGATGCTTCAAAATTATTATATGGACGCTTGGCGAATTATAGTGAAATAGCAGAAATCAAAGCCAATCAAAATCTTTCTAAGCAATAGTTTTGCTTGTTATGAGTTTGTGCGAGCTTGCACAACTACAACTATGTTTTATGATTTTAATGATTTTTCTTTTGCGGAGGTGCTTCCTTATCTTGTCTAAGGTTCACCTATGGCAAATGTGATTTTGCACTTGATATGTACTGCCAAGAATAGCTAGATTGAATTGTTCTTTCTTTGAACTTCTTTAATTTCTTTTTTATTCGCCTTTACCAGCGCCGCTCATATTAGGCAGCATTGGACTATTTAAAGGTAGTGAAAAAGCAGTATGTCTTTGCTTTGCTTGTTCGAGTAAGCGTTGACCATTACGGACAATTGCTTGTGACTCTACCAAACGCTGACCCAAAGTATTTAAATCTGTATCAATACGAGTAAGCACTGATTCTGCATAATGGTCAGCGCCTTCGCGTATGCGCACGGCTTCTTGTTCGCCTTCTGTACGTATACGTTCTGCTTCGCTAAGAGCTTCACGACGCATTTGTTCCACTTCATTGACGACTTGTTTTCTAATGCGTTCTACTTCAGCTTGAACTGCTTTGAGTAATTCAGACTCATGCAGCATAGTTTCAGCTTGACGACGGGCAGTAGCAATAATTTGTTCAGCCCGGCGTTGCGACTCAGCAATAATTTCGTCGCGCTCTTGCAATATGTCTGCTGCTTCGCGCAATTCTTCTGGCAAGCGTGCTCTTGCTTTATCCAAAACATCGAGAAATTCATCTGCATTGATAAATTTGAACTTATATACACCCATTGAATCATCAATGAGGTGCTCAAGCAGGTCTAGATGCTTGTAAATAGTAGTTTGTTTGTAGACAGCTGTTGCTGGCGGTGCTTGCATGATAGTGGTCATATTAGTGTGCCCCTTAGGTAGTGCTCCTTCAAATAGTCATTTACTGGTTTAGGAACAAAATGAGATACTTCGCCGCCAAGACGTGCAACTTCTTTAACGATGGAAGAACTTATAAAAGAATACTCGGCTTTTGACATAAGAAAAATAGTTTCTAGTTCAGGATAAAGTTCTTTGTTGGTTTGCGCCATGGCTAATTCTGCTTCAAAGTCTGATATAGCTCGTAATCCTCTAATCAATATCTTGATTTTATTTTCTTGTGCATAATTAACAGTTAGTCCTTGAAAATCCCCCACCACCACATTTTTCATACCGCTGACTGCTTGTGTAATGAGACCTGTTCTTATGTCTATTGGCAAGAGTGAAGATTTGCTTGGATTGCCCACCACCGCCACAATTACTTGATCAAAAAGTTTGGCCCCTCGCTGAATAATATCCAGGTGACCGTAAGTCATTGGATCAAATGATCCCGGATATATTGCTTTGATCACGCCGTTCCTTCCCTTGCTTTCAGTCTCTGTTTTAACATAACCTCCCAGGAATTCAGACAAACCCAGTATTGATTCTTGATTCGGATGTAATCCTTGTCAACGCAGAAAATGATAACATGGACATTGCTTGAAAACCTAAGAAAAAACCAATAGTTGCTAATTTAGAAACATAATAGCGAATAAATTTCCCCTTCTGTATTCGATACAGGCGCCAGTAGTGTCAAAATTTATCAAAATCCTTATTGGTCCATCTGAAATAACTTTAATTGCAATATCTTGCAAAAGTTTTCGCAAACTATTGGGTTTAATTGGCAATTTTGAGCCCGGCATAACTAATGTATATATTTTAGATAGATTGGTCTAAGCGGTTTTGGCCTGGCGTTGATCTGTTTTCTCTATTTCACTTATTTGATCCGCACTTACTGTTGGCAAGAAAAAGCTAAATGTTGAACCTTGTCCAAGAGCTGAGTGTACTTCTACTCGCCCTTTATGGTTTTCAATTATCTTCTTAACTATAGTTAGCCCTAACCCCGTTCCTTTTATAGTATGTACTTTGCGTTCTACGCGATAAAAGCGATCAAATATTTGCGGCAAAGATTCTTCAGGAATGCCAATACCAGTATCTTTTACTAATACGCCAACTTCATTGCTTTCTGGATGACTTTCTATTCTTACTTCAATTTTTCCGCCTTGTGGTGTGTATTTAATAGCATTAGTTAGCAAATTGATAATTACTCTTTCTATTGCTTCTTCGTTCATCATTACTAGAGGAAGCGATGCGCCTTGAGGAATATTTAGTGAAAGTTCTATTTCTTTGTCTTTTGCCATTAGATTAATCGATCTTAGAGCAGCCTCAGCAGCCTGTTGCATACTAAGAGCATGCATTTCAGATTCAATATCGCCTTCTTCAATACGACTTAAATCTAAAACGTCGCTCACTAAAGACATGAGTCTGTCTGCTTCGTCATCAATAATTTGCAGAAATTCACGATGAATGTCTGGATCTAATTTTTCACCATGATTACAAAGAGTGTCCACATAGCTCTTTATAGATGTAATAGGTGTGCGCAATTCGTGAGACACATTACTAATGAACTCAGTTTTCATCTTCTCCAATTCAGCTTGCTTAGTAATATCATGCATAATGATTACTGAACCAAGAAATTCTTTGTTGAGAATAATTGGTGATATAGCCAATCTGACAATGAGTTCACCAAGATGCATCTGTTGCACAATAGGTTCAAGTGATGATGGTGAAAGACTGTCAGTAAAATCCTGCACAATATGGCAGATCGCTGGCGAATCGGGTCCTTCTGTACAAAATATCAATGGCTTGCCGACCAATTCTTTTGCATCTTTAGCAAATATGGCCGAAGCCGCAGCATTGACTATTTGTACACGATTATCACGATCGCAAACAACAACACCATCAGCAATAGACATAAGCACAAGCTCTAGCTTATTGCGTTCAGAAATATATTTATTTCTTTCTGATGTGAGTTGTCCCACGTTTTGTTTGTCATATTCTGCTAATTTGGCAGACATATAATTGAATGCATTTACTACTTGATCAATTTCTCGTCCTGCCCTTTGGCTTTGGATTTGATAATCAAATTGTCCAGCAGCAATTGCAGAAGCACCTTGCGCTAATACTTTAAGTGGACGATTGATTAGGGCATAATTAACCCAGACACCCAAAGCGCCAAGCAGTCCGATTAATCCAAATACTGATATTAAAAAATAACGGGCATCTTGGGCGGTACCTAATATAGTAAATACATTATTGTCTAGCCCGACCCAGCATATGCCCATCTCCAAATTATTTCGCAGCATCGGCACGCCGATATTAGTTATGGATCGATAACCTGGTGGACTGGGATAAACAGCAGGGACTGGATAACTTTCTTTAGGCTGACGATAGATTTGAAAAATTTGTGCTTTTTGATTTTTTGCTGAAGGAAAAGAAAGACTGTCTAGTAGAACCTGACCATTGCGATCGCAAAAGGCTACATATGCTAAGGCTGGCGTCTCACCTCTTTCAGTAAGAATGTAATATTTTAGGCCTTCGAGACTATTACTATTGGTCAAGGCTTCTGCCCCACCTCTAGCAAGAGCTTGTGCCAGCGCAATACCAAATTGTTGTACAGAACGATCTATTACCGCCTGTACACGTGTAATCCAGGCCCAAGTAGCAAAAGTAACTATTGCCGAAACAGAAATAATTCCCAATAAAAGTAATTGTTTCTGTGCTGATGTTTTGCGCCAGAATAATCTCCACTTATCAAGAGAGCTTATCGATTTGGGCAATTGCGATTCCTCTTTGCTTACCAGTTCTAGCTTAACCTAATCTATGACTTCTTCATCTTTGCCAATCAAAATGTTAAAGAGCGTATTTTAAGAGAATATAATTGCAAAGTCTTGCATAAGTTATAGTCTTTTTTCTCGTGTCAATTATTGAAAGAATATAGTAAGGCTCTCTATTAGAGCCATTCTTAATGACGTTAACTGCCTTAATAACAATACTCCTCATTCATTGACTTTTTGGCATGAGATAAGATAAGCTTCTCTCAGTTGTGCGAAACTTCTCAATAAGATTATGCGACATCGTTGATAACTTTCGCACCAAGGCTGTAAATCGGCTACTAGCCTAAATATCGGTAGTAAAGAACTAAATGGCATTATTGAGAATGCTCAATATTAAATAGTAATCAAGAATTAGACACAAAAATCAGATACAAAAAGGGGACTAATTTATGAAAAAAGCTCGCAGTAGAAAAGGCCAAAGCATGGTCGAATATGGCATCGGCATCGGTTGTGTAACAGCAGTTTGCATGCTCGTCATGGGTGGATTAGGGCACGCTGCCGCAGATGTAGTTCGTCAAGTACTAGTGAATATCAATGATGCTGACGATCAATCTAACGATCCAGGCACTATTTTCACTAACGGTGTTAAGGGTGCTGCTAACGCTCCATGGCAGCTTAACTAATAGTTCATTCACCAGCGCAATTACTGGGAGGCTTTCCTTTGTCTTGGAATCCTCCCAGTAATGCACTTGAATTTCGTAAAATTTCCCACCAAAAACAATATGAAAATGATAACAATCAAAACCCGAAAGCGTAGACAAGGACAATCAATGATTGAATTTGCTCTTGCCATTCCTTTTTTGATGCTTATCCTTTTCTCTGTGCTTTATTTCGGTAGATATTTTCTTATATCGCAAATACTTTTATACGCCGCTCAAGAAGGAGCCAAAACTGCTTCTCGCACACCAAACTTGAGTGATGACAATGTCAGAAATATGGTACGTGGCTTCACCACAGATGGTGCACAATTAAATACTAATTCTGTTATATATGCTGCTCTTGCCTCGGCGAGATTGCTTTCTCAAACAACCTCAGGCAATTTGCCGAACGGCTCAAGTATACAAATTCTCCCTTGGGACGGTACTGGTGTTGGCAATACTATTCCGGCAGGCACAGTGGCAGTAAAAATTACTTATCCATTTCAACTGGTCGGCAATCCATTCAATGGACAAAGCGCAGGTTCAGTAAGTAGCATCGCTGTAGCTATGAGTTTCGATAAGCCAGCGTTAAAGTTTCCAAATCTCACAATATCTCAACAGGCAGTAGCGGCCCAAGAGATTTATCAACAGTAGGAGGTTCGCTATTTATGGTTGCATCTACAGCTCGTCCACCAGTTTCGCCAGTAATTTCTTGGGATAAAGCCCAACAACAACTGCGTCCAGTCAAAAAGAGCAATCCTTTAGCTGTAATAGCTGCCGTGGCAATGGTGCTTCTAGTAGTCACCGGCATATGGCGTGCTGTTAGCAAGCCGGCTCCAGGAAAATTTATTCAAGTTATGGCAGCAAAGAGCGATATTCCAGCTGGTACAAGATTGGGCATAATGTCCGTTCGTTTTTTTGATGTACCAAAGCAATACGCTACACCAGATATGGTGACATCATTAAACGATGCTACTGGGCGCATAGCTAGAACTTTTATTCCAGCCGGAGAGCCTATTCAAAACTATATGCTTTTCCCAGAGAGATTGGGTGTCTCTTTAAATCTTGATTCGTCGGAACGCGCCATTACCCTATGTTTAGATGAAGATGCTATGGTGGATCATTCTATCAATCCAGATGACAGAGTTGATGTGCTTGTAGTTTCTAATTCTGGCAAAAAATATACAAAAACAATTTGTCAGGCTGTTCGGGTACTAATGGCTGCCCCAAAAGAGCAATTATTAGCCCGCCATTCTCCAACAGCTACTAACAAGATTACCTTAGCTGTAAGTCCCCAAATGGCGGAAACTATAACGGAAGCCGCTGAGGTTGGAAAAATTAGACTGGTATTGCGTAATCGCTTAAGTCGAAAAGAACAAACTTTGGCAGGTGTTTCCCCAGATGCGCTTTTGCCTGAATCTGCCAAAGAACCAGTAGTGGTTAAGCAAGTTAGTTCAGAACTTGTCCCCCCGCCACCAGTAGCAATGCCAAGTCTATCTGAGCAAATTGCTCAACCATTGCAATGGATGGTAGAAGTAATTTCGGGTAATAAAAAAGAAAACTATGGCGTACCGCAAAAATAATAGACAAAATAGCGGAGCGAGGCGCAATAATAAATGAGAAAAGTAAAGCCAAGGCGAGGCAGCACTATAAAAGGCTCTGTTATGCCATTCTTGGTCATGTCTGTTTTTTTGCTGCTGGTAACAATGGGTATTAGCACTGATCTGATGCGAGATTTCGAAACAGCAAATCAACTTGAATTTGCCGCCCAAACTGCAGCTCTTTATGCAAGTTCATTGTCTACCAATTCTGATGGCAGCTTCTCACTAACAAGCGCACAAACCAATATGGAAAACGCCATCGCCAATGCCAGCAATTTTTCGTGGAATTCGGCTCAGTTTGGGCCTGTCAATAATATCTGGAGCAAATCAGTCACTTTTTCTGGTAGTGACATACAGTTTGTTAATAATCCTCTTGATCAAAATGAATTATTTTTGCAGCTCAGCGCTAGTCGTAGAGGGACTGATGCCCTACAACAATTCTTTTTGCCTTTGGCATATGCTAATTTTTCTAATCAAAAGTTGCCTTTGAGTCAAGTAAGCCCTGCTAAAGCAGTGGAAATATTCGGACAACCAGCCTCGCGTATCGGAGCTGCAGTACCGATAAACTCTAGTGATGTGCGAGCCCAAGACTTTATTGGCTTTGCTGCTTTACCTTTAGCTATTAGCAATCAGCAATTTGCCACCATTGCTAATCCAAGTCAAACAACCACAACTTATATAATCGATCTTGTTTCATCTTCGTCAAAAAATGCAGCTCAACCAGGACATATTAAAGGCTGCTTTGTAAATCTCGCCAGTAGTGGTAATAACAATGGCAATTACTATGGCATTGCTCAGGGTTCACAAGCCATAAATCAGCTCCTATCCATGTTGGGTTATTTTAAAAGTGGTAGTGCTGCTACTCTGCCTGCTCAAGTTGAACGTGGTAGCCAACTAAGTGCATACGATCCAGCCTTTTTTACTACTACTCAACAAACAAATATTTCTCAAGCTATTTCGCTTTTGCCTAATAAATTTTATATGCTTCCTGTCCTAGCATCAGATCCCAATTTTGCTGGCAACAATAATATGGTAGTTGGCTTTGCTAGATTCAAATTGAATAGTGTTAATACTGCAAGTGGTGCTGTTGTTTCTTTGACAATGGATATCGGTGAGTCTGTGCCTATGCGGAACGCTAGCTCAGCGACTGGCTTTTCAACTGTTTCGAATGTGAATAATTCAGTTATGCCCGCACCGGTTTATCCGTTTTTACCAAGGCAATATGATAACGCTTCTAATGGTATGTCGGTTAGACAGCGCGGCACCGTCTTGGCGCCTGCGCTATCACCTAGAAAAATTACTCCTGCTTAAGTATGCTAAAAAGATTTTTTGAAAACTCAACAATAAAAACGGCCATTAAAGCGGCGGATAAGCCGATTAGTAAATTGGCGCCCATTTTCGGCGTCATTGGTGCTAAAGGTGGGGTTGGTGCCACTTCTATTGTGTCCAACCTGGCTCCTGCTATTGCTGCTATAGGAATTGAAACAACTGTAATTGATGCTAATTTACAACAGCCAGATGTTGTTAGTATGTTTGGCAAAGAACCAGAACATTCTGTTCTTGAATTATTGAATAAGGGCCCACAAATAGACAAACAGTTATTTGACGCCTGCAATATCAAATTGGATGAAGGTCATCTATCACTAAGTCTTCTATCCCCTCCAATTGACGGCAGTGCTGCTTTTAAAACAAATCTCAGTCAACTCACCGACTGTCTAGATTCAGTGCGATCTTATTCACAGGTATTTCTCATTGATTTGCCTAGACATTTAGATAAGCACTTAGTTACTCTAATGGACAAATGCGACAAAATCTTGCTTGTATTTGAAGCAAGTGTTCCTGGTGTGGCAACTTGTCGTCGTTGGTTGAAAATATTTGGTGAACTTGGTTACGGTAAAGACAAAGTTATTTGTGTGCTTAATCGAGCTGGCTCTAAGTATGATGCTGTAGAAAATCAGCTCGCTGATTATTTTCTTGAAGAAACAATCTTTCGTGTACCTAATGCTTCTTCTTTAGCATGGCAATGCATTACCCGGGGCACTCCCATAGCTTTGGCTCAGCCCAACCACAAATATTCTCAGGCTTTAGTGAAACTAGCGCAACATCTTTATCAATCTTTGCAGGAGAGTTAATTATGGCCAATCTTAGACAATTATTGTTTGATAGTGAAACAAATTCTTCGTTGCCATCTAATGTGGCATATCCTCAGTCCGGCACTCAATCTTTTGCTCCTGCTTCTGCCAAACTTTCTTTGTCTGGGATGCTTTTGGATCGCGTGCCCGCTGTTGCACCAAAAGAACAAGAGCAACGCAAGTTATATCAAAAACTAAAGAGCCGCATTCATACTAGACTAATTGAAAACATTGACATACAAGCCCTAATAGCTCGTGATGAATCAGAGCCCTTAGAGTTAGCTATTGAGCGAACAGTTCATACCCTCATTGAAGAAGAAAAACTGCCCCTTACCGCTGATGAATGTTTGCAGGTGGCTCGCGATGTTCTTTACGAAACACTTGGATTAGGTCCTCTAGAGCCATTATTGTCTGACCCAGACATAAATGATATTTTAGTGAATAGCTCACAAAGCGTTTGGGTGGATAGAGACGGCAAACTCGAAGAGACTGATATTCATTTCAAGGATGATGATCACCTGTTGCATGTTATCAACCGTATAGTGGCTCGTATTGGTAGACGCATAGATGAGTCATCACCAATTGTTGATGCTCGCTTACCTGACGGGTCGCGTGTGAATGCTATCATTCCGCCTTTGGCACTTGATGGACCCAGCTTATCTATCAGACGTTTTAGAACTATTCCTTTTTCAATACATGATTTAGTTGCCAAAGGAACTCTATCAGAAGCAATGGCTTTATTCCTCGGTTATGCTGTGCAAGCAAGGCTAAATATTCTTGTATCTGGCGGCACATCAGCTGGAAAAACGACCTTATTAAATA
The DNA here is from genome assembly GCA_027451745.1 of Candidatus Melainabacteria bacterium. Lineage (GTDB taxonomy): Bacteria > Cyanobacteriota > Vampirovibrionia > Obscuribacterales > Obscuribacteraceae > JABDBL01. Next base: position 4,868 of record DAIDIP010000031.1, on the reverse strand, counting down.
CTTTATCTAGCTTTGTTTCTGATACCGAGCGTATTGTGACTATTGAAGATACTGCTGAATTGCGACTGCAACAAAAGCATGTAGTTAGGCTAGAGTCTCGTCCCTCTAATATAGAAGGCAGAGGATCGGTCACTCAAAGAGAATTAGTCAAGAACGCCTTGCGTATGCGTCCAGATAGAATCATTGTTGGTGAAGTGCGTGGTCCGGAAGCATTAGATATGTTGCAAGCTATGAATACTGGGCACGAAGGTTCATTGACTACTGTGCACGCTAATTCACCAAGAGACGCACTAAGCAGAATTGAAACTCTTGTTTTATTAGCTGGTATCGATCTTTCGCAGCGCAGTATCCGTGAACAAATTGGATCGGCGTTTGATTTAGTTGTGCAAATCAAACGCTCTCAAGACGGTGTGCGTCGCATTGTTAATATAACCGAGATCACTGGTGTTCAAGAAGGTGTCATTAGTATGCAAGATCTTTTTGAGTTTTCGCAAGAAGGACTCGATGGTAGTAAAAAAGTACAAGGCAAGCATAACCCATGCGGGTTGCGTCCTTATCACGAAACTAAATTCAAAGAAGCAGGTATCGACTTACCTAACAGTTTATTTGTAAATGAAATCGATGAAGAGCCCATTGTTAATGTCTCTGCTGAACCTCTCGTAGCGAGTAATTCAACTTGATAAAAAGTACTCTATTAATAGGTATTCTTGCTGTCCCTGTAATGGGAGGCATTATTGGCACACGTATTTGGACAAAACGTCGCGAACAAGGAAACATTGCCGCGCGTCTGGCCCCATGGGCTTCACAGCCTGCAAAAGCGGAGCCGCGCTCCCTTCTTAAACGTCCGGAATGGTCTTCGCTAAACTGGCATTTTATCAAAACTATTCCTGGTATAGACTCTCTAAAAAAATTATTGAATGAGACAGGATTCGAAAATAGCCTAAATACTTTTGTAAGTTTGGAAATAGGACTATTAGTATTCCCAATTCTTTTAGCTTTAACTTTTGAACTAAACTTTGCCGGTGCAATTTTTGCCGGACTGGTTTTGGCCATTATCCCTATAGCTGTTTTGAAAAGAAAAGCAGATGCTTTGCAAGCAAAATTCTGTGAACAGTTACCGGATGCCATAGACTTAATGATTGCTGTATTGCGCAGCGGACATAGTGTTGCCCAAGCAGTAAAAGCGGTTGCCCAAGAAATACCTAATCCGTGCGGCAGTGAATTTGAAGCGATTTTGCATAGAATGAATTTGGGACAGCCACTTTCAGAATCTTTGATTCTTTCTGCTCAACGTTTTCATTCATACGAATTGGATCTCATAAGAAGAGCGGTAGCCATCCAGATAGAAGTTGGCGGTAGTTTAGCCGAATTGCTCGATAAAACAAATGCTACTTTGCGTGAGCGTCTAAAATTGGCTCGTCAGTTGAAGGTAGTTACTGCTCAAAGCAGACTCTCTGCTCTAATCGTGGGACTATTGCCAATTGTTTTGGCTTTTGGTTTAAATATTATGAGCCCAGGTTATTTACAATATTTGATAGCAGATCAGCTAGGTCGTGGCTTGCTCTGTGGTTCTATTCTATTAGAGCTCATCGGCATTTATGTTATGCGACGAATGTCTACAATGAAGGTATAAGAAGTGCAAGCAATAGTATTATTTGAATATCCAGAATTTATTTTAGCCGGCATAGTTGGTGTGGTAATACTTCTTGCTTCACGCCAAACAACTGGCTTTCATTGTCCTAATTGGCTAGCTGAGCCAGCCAAAGCTTCTTTATCATTTTTGTCTGAATCTTATTTGCTTTGGATAAGCAAATCATTGGTGCAAGCTGGCTGGCGTAATAATCAAAGTTTTGGCGATTTTGCTAGCTTCAAACTTTATTTGACTTTAGCCAGTCTTCTTCTTGCTGCTGTCGTTCCGCTATATATTGTTTTATTGGTAATGTTTGTATTGTGGTTTGTTCCAGACATTGTCTTATTTGTTGTTGTTAAACGCCGCCAGCAAGAAATTAGCGATGCTTTACCTCAAGCCTTAGATTTATTAGTGCTCTGTGTAGACGCAGGACTTGGTTTAGAAGCAGCATTACATAGAATTGCTTTGGATAACCATGGCATAACACGTGCTTTATATGACGAATTGAATATATTGGGTCGCGATATATTACTGGGAATGGATAGAGAACGAGCCTATCAGGAGTTGTACAAGCGCACAGGTGTTGATGAATTAAAAACATTTGGCTCCGCTCTGGCCCAGGCGAGTAAATTAGGACTTAGTATTTCTCGCATTTTGCGTGCTCAAGGCGAATTTATTCGCAAAAAACAAAGTCAAAAAATAGAAGAAAGAGCACTGAAAATGCCAATTTTTATGGCCTTCCCACTCTGGTTCTGTATTATGCCCTCATTGATGCTGCTCGTATTAGGACCTTCTTTAATCAAGTTCTATCATCAATTGCATTAACTGAATGATCTGTTATCCATGTGTTCGGGCTGGACATAGCTTGATTAATACAGGTCTTATTTGCTTAGTTTTGGATAATTTTTCTTTATCCAGTTTTCAATTATGTCTTGAAACTCTAAAACCTTTTTTTGAAGTTCAACTAATTCGGTTTCGGTGACGATGGACGAACCGTCATACTCGACAATATTTCTTTTTCTTCTACATACATCAAAATATGCTGCCAATGAAATAATTGATTTTCCTATCGATAATTTGAGGACTTCGAAGCTTGTTTTGTGATGTCCTGAAACCGCCGACACTCTATAACCATTGCACGCCGTCACCATATGTGCCAATTGTAGAGCAGCACTATAAAGACAGGCAAATCGCCTATCGATAGAGAGCTCTTTAATTCGAGCATCCTTTAGATCTCGAGCAACAATTTCCCGCAATTGGGTTATCTCAACAAGATCTGTTTTGTGAGACTTTACAAGTTTATTAGCTAAAAGTTTTTCCCAGTTCATTATCTTTTCTTATCAAAAATAATTTATCTGATTGGCAGACTCGTTTTATGAAAGCATTATTGTCCTTAAGTTTGCGTTTTGCTTCGGTTACAGAGAGAATTATGGGATTAATTGACCTACGTAACTTGTGTTCTGCATTTTTTGTGACTGTTACTACTTCCATTAGTTTTACATCGCCGACGATAAATAAATCAACATCACTTTCAGAATTTTCAGTACCTGTTGCAATGGAGCCAAACACAAATGCAACTGAAATATTTTTAGATAATGGTTTTAGCGCCTGCTGTAATAAATCAACAATACCTACTGTTTTTATCAGTATATTTTTTAATTCAGGAAATATGGGGCAATTTTGGTCAGCATTGAAATATGTTCTATTGCCATCAATCGTCTTTTTTAATACACCTGCCTCAGCTAAATTAGTGAGTTCGCGCTGAAGACTTGATGGGCTAACATTTAAAAATTCCGCTAACTCACGCAAATACCAAGACTTGTCTGGGTGTAATACAGTCGCCGCCAGAATATTTTGTCTGGTGCTGGGCATTAATGTATCCAATAACGAAATTGTACGCATAATGCATACAATTATATGCTTTTAGCGTACAATCGTCAATAATAATAGAACGAGTGCGCTGGCAACCTTTTTTCTTCATTTCTTTTTCTATTGCTTGCAATAATAATCTGAGTGTATGCCATGTCTCCGGAACGTTCTGGATACTATGTGTCCGGGCCGGACAATATTAAAATGGTCGGGACGAGAGGAATTGAACCTCCGGCCTCACCCACCCCAAAGGTGCGCGCTACCCCTGCGCCACGTCCCGGCACTGTATGAATATATTATATTCTGCCTCGGGTAATAATAAATGATTGCTTTAACACTTAACTTTAATCCAGCTAGTCAAGAAGTGTTGGCTCGAATCTATTTAATAGCTCGGTTTGCTGCAAATAGAAAAATCCCAAATACAGACATATAAACAAAAAAGACAAAAAGAAGAAAAAATGAGGAGAGTGGGAGTTCATTGTGAACGCCCACCCTCAGGGTTGACTTCCCAGGAAAATCAGCTGGGATTAGGGGCAATCGATCTCGATCATCCTGCATCTACTCAAAGTAGGCGTAGTATGGTCGCACGCTGGTTGCAGCGGTCAGACTTCGGGGTTGTAGTGATATGCCGAAGGCGGTTGAAGACCAAATCCACCGCTGGGACTGATGATCCGCTCAAGACCGGACGATTTACCGTCCGGCACGCACTTGTGGTTCGCTCTTCCGCCGGTGCTAAAAAACTTGTTAACACCCCCTGCGATCCGCTTGAGAAGACCCTTGCTGGTGTTGTGTGCCACAGGAAGGCAGTAATCGATAATCATCGGACAACAAACCTTTCTTTCGCTAAAGCTGAGCCTAGGGGATTTACCGGATCAACATATCCGACAGCCGCTAGCCTCTTACGATTGTTCTAACGCCGGCGACGAATGTTACCAGCGTGCATCATCACTCAATATGATGCCATTATCTTCGGGCAATTAACATCTAGTGCAAATCCGGCTTACGTATTTATGTAACCCGGAAAATAAATTGAATGGATGAATGCACTAAATAACTGTTAATTGCCCGAAGGGAAGGATATAAAAGACTCCTTAATACTGGCATTTCGCACTGGTCCAAATCAAGCCACCACTATGATGGTGTTGATTAAGCGTTGAAAAGCCTCTAAATCGCACCCAATCAGTCTGATAAAGAATAAATAGTTCCAGGAGCAAAAGAATCCTATTATTTTTTTTGGATTTTTGAAAAATTAAATTGATTGCCTCAATTCGCGCCACCCTTGCGCATCTTGAGAACATACCTATCGCGTTAGAGCAGGATAGCTGATTGGAATGGCGTATACACAGGCTTTTATGAGACTTTGATAAAG
>DAIDIP010000030.1 GCA_027451745.1 Candidatus Melainabacteria bacterium | reverse complement strand
TCTCTATATGATTTTCCGGAGCCTACCGCCTAATTGCCTGTTTTTAAAAAGCTATTTTGCAGGATGGACTAATTAGTTTGCGTGGAGATTTTGTGCATAAGAATTGACAAATAATGCAATAAGGTGCAGCCTATATGATGTAGTGGTTGTAAGTAAATAAATTGGAAAAAGTATGGCTAAGATATTAATGGTAGAAGATGAAGCTGATTTGGCTTTTCCTGTTAAAGACTGGCTATCACGTGAGCAGCATTTGGTAGAACTATCAGATAATGGCAATGATGCCTTAGGCAAACTAAGAGTCTATAAATACGATTTGATTATTCTTGACTGGATGCTTCCTGGTACAAGTGGTGTAGATGTTTGCAAACGCTTTAGACAGAATGGTGGCACAACACCAATACTTATGTTGACCGCTAAAACAGAAATAACCGATAAAGAAACAGGTCTAGATGCTGGCGCAGATGATTACTTAACTAAACCATTTCACTTAAAAGAATTAGCGGCTCGTGTACGTGCCCTGTTAAGACGCCACGTACAGTCAAGTGATGCTATATTGAGAATGGGTGATGTTGTTATTGACACTTTGGCGCGCAAAGTAATGGTTGCAGGCGCCGAGATTCATCTTGTGCCCAAAGAATATAGCCTGCTTGAGTTTTTTATGCGTCATCCTAATCAAGTATTTAGTGCTGATGCACTAATAGATCGAGTCTGGGCATCGGATACATTAGCTAGCCCTGATACAATCAGAACATACATAAAGCTTTTGCGTAAAAAACTGGACAGCGATGGCAAAGAGCCAATCATCCGCACCGTCCATGGTGTCGGCTATAAATTGGAGCATTGATATGCCAGTCATTTTTAGAAATCTCAGATGGCAGTTGGCTTTCTGGTTTATTATTCTAACTATGACTGTGTATATAATTGCCGCTGTTTTAGGATGTTTGATATTCAAAACGGCAATGAGTCATTTTGTGGACTATGAGCTGACAGCATTGACCAATGAGCTAGTTCCAGTGATCGATGTAATAGACGGGCACCCTAGTTTGCAACGATGGAAAAAGAATGTATTCAAAGGTCCATTTAGATACTTACCCATGATCCAACTCTATGATCAAGACGGTAAATTGATTGAGGCGTATGGGCCACCAGGAATTCCTATCTTATTTTCTAGCGGTAAACATACTAGAAAAGATATTCAAGAAGAGACTTATCATGTTCGTGTACATTCTGTGCCTCTTAGAGACGATCATAAGCTTATTGGCTATTTGCAATTAGAATTGTCTTTAAAAAATGTAGATGGGGCCCTATACAATTTTGCTGTGACCATGGGGCTAATAGCTCCATTTTTGCTTGTTGGTTTTGGCTTAGCTGGATATTTCTTTTCAAGTAAAGCCGCTAAGCCAATCGAAGAAAGTTTTGCAGTTTTACAGCGTTTTATGGCCGATGCCAGTCATGAATTAAATACTCCCATTAGTATTATCTTGGCTAACGCAGAAAGTATTGAAGCCGATATTGAGAATGAGAGCGTTAAAGCCCGTTTAGCAACAATTTCTGGATCTGCAGAAAGAATGAATAGTTTGGTGGGAGATTTAATGCTTTTAGCCAAAATGGAAAACTCACTTGTTTTAAGCGAGAAAAGTATTATTGAATTAGATAAACTAATAACGATCGTGGTGTCTGACTTTCGGGAACTATTCAAAGCCCAGTCAGTAGAATTAAAGGAGAATACCTTAGAACCAGCACAAATATTTGGAGATGCCGAGTCTCTTAAGCGCCTCATAATTAACCTATTGCAAAATGCTCTCAAATATACAGATAAAGGAGGGGTGGTAGAAGTATCTTTAAAAACAGTCGGCAATCAAAGCAGGCTCACAATAAGTGATACCGGGGTTGGTATCAGCACAGAAAATCTTTCACATATATTTGATCGTTTTTATAGAGCTGACCCATCTCGATCTAGAGCGGCTGGTGGTGCGGGCTTGGGCTTGTCTATAGTAAAAGCTATTGTTGAGGCTCATAAAGGACATATTAATGTTGAAAGCTCTCCAGGAGCAGGAAGTACTTTTAGTATTTACCTGCCTTTAAAATCTTAATTCATTTGCGATCTCATCAATACTGTGATACACACCAGATTTAAAAGAACCCGATTTTAATCTACTGTGAGTTAAAACATTATTTTTTTCACTTATAAGTGACTTTAATTGGGCATATTATTTCTAGACTTAAATTTTGTTCTTTATTTACTAGTTCTTTAAATCAAAAACGAAGAGGACTTTATGAAAAACAGGTCATTCCTAACTGTTTTGCAGCTATGCTATATACGTTGACGTTTTTATGCGTAGTACAAAATGGTCAGGTGTCCCAACTTCAGCCAATGGCTATCCTTCTGGCGGTTACGCAGGTGCTACAGGCGGGCAAGTAGTTTTAGCCTATTTTACTGCCACTAATGCTAACAATCCACCTAATAATTTGCATTTTATTCGGTCTGATTATCCTGCTTGTCCAAATACTGGTGCTCTTTTTGGTAAAGAGTATTTGCAAGCATATGATCCATTTTGCTGCATACGATTTATGGATTGGATACGCACAAATAATTCAAAAGTAACAAATTGGGCAAGCCATCCTGATCCGAATGTTTTTGGCTTCAACAACAATGTCGGATCGTGTTATGAAAATATGATCGAGTTATGCAATCAAACAAGCGGTGGAACAGGCAGCGGTTCTGGTACAGGCGGTTCAAGTATTAGTGGGGGAGCAGGAGGTCCTAATCCTGGCAATGGACATTCTCCTGGTAGTGCAAATAATGGCAGTACAGGAAGCAGCGGCAGTCAATCTACTCACCACCATGACTTACGCTCAGCCGGACAAATGGGTGGTCCGATACATGGCGGGGGGTAGCAGACAATAGTTAAGATTATTGATATTTGAGCATCTATTTGGGGCATATAAGACCATATATATTAATATCAGCCACTAATATTTTAGAAATGCAAGTGCTAAAGAGGGAAATCACAATGAACAGAAGGCTTTTAATTGCTCTTGCTTGTTGTCTTCTAGTCATTTCTAATAATCCTGCTTTAGCGCAAACTTTTAGTGTAGGTATTAATGCTCCTATACCTAATTATTGGACTTATGATGCTCCGTATGTAGATGTGTTGATGCACAGTTCAGGATGGTGGGGAATACCTAGCCATAACACACCTGCCCTCACTTCTACTGGCTATCCTTCTCAACCGGGTAGTTATCAATGCTTTTTTTATATAAATGGCTACCAATCAGGAATTTATAATTTTTATGGTGAGGGTGACTTTAATATTTCAGTGAGTGGAGTCAACTATGCAGCATGGCCGAACAATGGCTTTGTACCTGGTACTCTTAAAAAAGATGGCAATATTACTACCGGTCAAGTACAAGTAATGGTACCACCAGTGAGCGTCGGAGGAGATTATAATGCCGGCACTCCCAATCACGCTACGATTTTACTAAGTTTGACTGTGACTAATGCCAATAATCCTCCTAATAATTTTCATTTGATCCGTCCAGATTATCCAGCTTGGCCAAATACAAACGCTATTTTTGGCAAAGAATATTTGCAGGCTTATGGTCCATTTTGCTGTATACGTTTTATGGATTGGATGGGCACTAATAATTCTAAAGTAACCAACTGGGCTAGTCGACCTGATCCAAATAAATATGGTTGCGCCAATGCAGGTTCTTGCTATGAAAATATGATCGAATTATGTAATGAAACTAACTGTGACATGTGGATCAATGTTCCGCTCTATGCCACTGATGATTGGGCCCAAAATATGGCCAATCTAATAAAACAAAAGCTGAAATCAAACCTTCATGTTTATGTAGAAGTTTCTAACGAACTCTGGAATTGGGGCTTTCACGACAACTGGCAACAAGTTGAAACCTGGGATCAATCTAATTCGGCATTAACTACCACCGCAGCTTGGGCTAGACATGGACAAGAAGTTGCTTATTTATTAATGCATTTTATTAGTATTATGCGTCCTACATTAGGTAATCAATTACGTCCGGTTTTGGCGGGACAAGTAGCAAATACAATATATTGTTCAGCCGGTCTGCAATGGATACAACAAACTTATGGACCTCCTAGTAATTACATTTACGGAATTGCAGGAGCACCATATTTTGGTGGATCAGGCCCTGATATAGCTTCGCTTGACTCATCAATGAATGCCTATATTAATACCAATTGTCTTTCCTGGATTCAGCAAAATGCTGCCTTAGCTAAGTCGTATAATGTTAAATTTTTATGCTACGAGGGTGGTCAGAGTTTGGTGGGCACTCAATCTAATTTTGCCCTGATGGCTTCACTGCAATATGACCCCGTAATGGGCGCGGCCTATCAAAGTATATGCAATATTCTAAAAAACAATGGTGCAGATCTGTGCTGTTTTTACAATCTGCTCTCTGGTTATAGCCGATATGGATTCTGGGGAGCTCTGGAAGACATTAGACAACTCTCTAATCCGCCAATTAAATATTCCATCTTAGCAGGCATTGCAGCTGGTTGTGATTGTGGCAATGCGCCTTCTGCTTCGCCACCATCCAATAATAGTAGTGGAAGCAGTAACAATTCCAATTCCGGAAACAGCGGCAGTAGCTCTGTTGGTGGCAATGTTCCTAGCAGAAGTGCTTCGGGTCCTAATCCTGGCAATACACACAGTGGTGCTGGCACTGGTAATACAGGAAGCAGTGGCAGTCAATCTATTATTCACTACCAAGACTTACGTCCAGCCGGACAAATGGGCGGACCAATAAGAGGTAGCGGAGGAACAAATTAGGATCAAAGCTCAAATTTAGCACCCTAAGTGTCATTGTAGTATAGTATTCCTTGTCAATCTGACAAGGGTGACAATAGCATGGCAAAGAACCTCATAAAAAATAAGCTCAGAAATAATCGCGGAGTTTCAGTAATCTTGTTGGTTCTGGTCCTTGCTATGTCTTTGCTAACTATAGACTTTTTTGTTTTTAATCTGGCTCAAATATTGATGATACAACGCCAAATCAGTGGTGTTTGCGAAGCGGCATCGTTGGCAGGAACATCTAGTCTGTCCAAATTTGATATTGCGGACGACGATGCAAAGCATAGCAAACTAAGTGCTGCACAAAAGGCTGCTTACAGATGTGCACAAAATATGATTTTAAAAAATCATATTTTGAACCATAATTTAACTGATGCTATAGGTTTACCGGAGTTAGCGGATTTAGGTAAAAACCTGCAAGGAAATGCGTGTCAATATGTAATAAAATTAGCTGATCCAGAGAATAATTATAGCCCTGTAGAAATTGGCAATCCTAAAGGTAAAACACTTAGCTGCTATATTTCGTATGGATATAGGCCTATTGTTTTAGGTTTTCTAAAAAATTATTGTTACCCGGTATTAGGAAATGCCGTAGGTGGACTTCCTCAAATTGATTCAGTCATTGCTTTAGATCTATCTTGTTCAATGGATGATCAAACTATTGTGACATTTGTACGTCGCGAGTGGATTCATGATAACTTAGGTACCGGTCCTAGCTTTGCTATGGGTGGTGTAGATAATAGCACTGCTGATGCAGGTATTATCCAGTACGTATCTTTAAACTGTCCGGTTGCACCGCACACAATAGCCAATTATCTTGGTTGGGATAATGACATTGCTATCTCAGGACATGCTGATGGTTGCGAGGTAAATGCTTTGCCGCCTCAAAATTTGGATAAGGCGAGCAACGATCCGCATGGCGCAATCACTCATCCAATGTATTTTGATGCCTATTTGCGATCTCATTATCCTCATTATGACAATAAAAATCACTATCTCTTGTGGGAAGCCGCCTCGTCTCCATATTCGCGTGCAGTAGATTTTGCTACACCACCTGGTAATTGTGATTTAAGTGTTGGACTAGGAGGAAATGGTGATGCTATGACAACATTAGGTGGTGTCATGACCACCGGCACACAGTGTTGTCCTCAGTTAAACGCTTTCAATGATACTACCTGGAGAGAAGACGATGGACATACATTCGGATATCAGCCAGCAGCACCAGGAGCTACGCATGGTCTAGCACAAAATGATCCTATACCCTCTCCTGATCAGCAAACCTTTACTGACTTGGTAGTTAACATAACACCACCTCATGAACAGCCCATGCAAGGTCCGGATAATTTTGTTGGCTTTTCGTATAAATTTCCTAGCGATGATCCAGATCCTCTTTTACGTAATCAGACTTTTGAATTTCTCAACATTGCAATTGTGGTAGAAGCTGCTCGCGGCAATCTTGAGAATAGTCCAGTTTTACAAAGAGGTTTAATCAATAGTCAAATGGCACTCCTTGATCGTCCTATATCAGTCGATGGAAATATTTTTGATATGCGTTCATTCGCATTTAAAGATGGCTACCAAAGAGCTTATCAACGTTTGGCTATGCTTTGTATTCAACCATTAGCAAGCGTCGTGGCTGCAATAGATAAAAGTTATCTAGAAAAACTGCACAAATTGACTGACAGCCATTTCGGACTGGTGACATTCTCTAGCAAGGGAACCTTTAAAGGAAGAGGTGGACCTGAGCATTTTCGTACATTTGGCACGCTGAATGATTCATCTTTCGAGCCTAATAATTTAGCAAGCTACTATATTTTTGCTCCGCCATATGGCGAGCTACTTTATACTAATCCCGTATATGATTGCGGCATTTCTACCAATAGTGGACTAAATGATGATGAAATCACTGATGGCAGTGGATTTGGTTTTCGTATGCCCCGAGTCCCGTTAGCTGCAAATGATGAGCATTATGTAGAATGCACTAGCAAAAACAAACTTAAAGACAGTGAATTAAATAACCGCTTAAATTCTGGAGTCGGTTCTAATGGGCTCTACAATTGTCGAGTTCAATCTTTATGTGATACTGCCGAAGCATTGGGAACTGCAATCGAGATGTTCAATTCAAGCAATTATAATCTTTCTTCAAATGCAAAGAACAGAATTCCCGCTCGTCGATTAGTGATTCTCTTTATAGACGGTGAGCCTACAGGTGGTATTACCAGCAATGAAGCACAGGAGACACTTAAATTAGCTAATAGTGCGAATAATAGCGGCATAGCTGTATTCACTATAGGATTAAATTTAACAAGAGGGGCTGCCTGCTATAAGCTAAAAGAGCATCAGGCTGCCTTCTTAGGTAACAAACCAACTCTCAATGGAGGAATAGCATTGAGAGCCGGGCATAGTAGTAAATATTATCCTTGCGAATCATTATATGACATCAAATTAGCATTTTCAGACATAAGCAGGCGTTTTGTCCAAACTCAGCGATAAGCTTGGATAAATGCTCGAAATTGTTCTATCTTTCAAATCGGAGATTACCCAAGTGTCTAAATATTTGAGATTGAATAGAGCCCGTAGTGGATCGATAATAGTCGAACATGCTGCCGTTTTGTATGCTCTTTTATTATTTTTGGCTTTTCCTCTGCTCAATTATTCTGTGATTGGTTTTAGATCTTTTTTTCTCTGGTTTGCAGCAAATGAAGCGGTAATGGCTGCTAGCAAAGCAAAAACTTATTTAAAGCCAATTGAGATTACCTCAGATATAGTTCATCCTAGTGCCTGTCAACTTGCTCTAGAAAAAGCAAATCAAATAAAAAATATGTTTTCTGGAATTAGCTGGGAAGAAACAAAAAACAATCCTGACGTGGAAATCGTGCGTGAGCCAATTAATCCAGAGGCAAAAAATATTCAACAGGAGAAAGTCTTTTCTCGAGACAATGGTGCTCCACTTTCAAGCACTGATGACCCTGATCAAAGTCTCTATATTTACATCTGTAGGGTTAAAATTAAAGGGCAAGTTAGTCCGTTATTGCCCATACCTTGGTTCAGTGTGCCTGGACTCTCTTGCCCAATCAATTTGACAGTGTCTTCACAAGCTCAATTTGAAAATGTCTCCGGTCTGACCATGTAATCTTGTCGAGAACATAAATGTATTTGCTAGAGAAGAAACAAAAAAATAGACCAATGAGGGGGGCAAGTGCCGTTGAATTAGTAGCGACTGCTCCGATATTGATCATCATGACTGTTCTTTCAATTGATCTAGCCGCGCTTCTTTTGGGAGCTGATTTTTGTGACCGTGCCTGCAAAGATTGTGCCCGAGCTGCTGGACAAATGCCAACGCCGGATGAAGCCGTGAATGCCATGAATGCAGCTGCAGCAGCTCATAAGATAGATGGTACTCTGTTTAGAAAAATGTACCCGGAGTTGCTAGTTTACGAGGATTATAATAGTTCTGGACTAACACCTACGCCGAAATATGGAAGCACGCCTGATTATCTAGCTAGGAATGGTCCATACAACATAACACCCACTTATGATAAAGCGCTTCCTAAAGACGTTGGCGCTAATCTAAAAGCGTCCAGCCAGGCAACTTCTCCTGGTCCTTATGTGACTGTAAGCAATACACTAATCATTCGCATTCCGGTAATTTTCACTTTTTTTGGCAGCAAGCTTTTTGTTGGAAATATTGAAAGCGATCCAAATTTGTTCAAGATGCAGAGTACCTATACTTTTCCAATCACAAACACGTATTCACCAAGCGCTAATCTCGTAGGAAAATAGGCATTTTCTATTAGCTTTTGTATCGAGTAAGAGTGTAGAGAAAACAACACCCCCAATTAATGCCTAGCATTTACAAAATACAATTTAAGATTACGGGTAGATTGCTGGGTGGTTCTTATATTGCTCCTGTTTCTTTGTCTTGTGATTGGATTGTTTTCTCCTTTTTCGCTGCTAATTTCATAGCAGCCATAATTTCTTCTGGACTAGCAGTAAGCGAAGACGCTTTAATTATTAAGGCCTTCTCAGACTCTGAGAGCTCAAAACCTTCTGTATCTATACTCTCTTCTTCTACAGCAGTTTTAGCAGCCGCATTTTGTTGCAATAATTCAGGATTGAGAGAAGAAATAGCTGTTTCTTCTTCTTTGAGTAAGGCTCTTAAACTAAGAGACTTGTCTGCTGTCGATCCACCAGAGCTTTGGGCTAGTTTATTTGGCTCAAGTTGGACTAAAGCGGGTGCATTATCTTGCGAAACAATAGCCGATTGTGTTGAATCAGATTCTTCATCTGGCGGACGCATTAACTCATTGCCTGCTTGCATCTGAGTAAGGGCAGGCATATTAGCCGTGGTTCTGTTAGTGCGACGGGATTTTGTTAGCGCAGATGATGTTTCATTATTCTGTTGATTAGCTGTTTCTGAGGATTGACTTTCTTTAACTGGCTGAGAGAATTGTCCCGAAGAAGAAACCGCAGCAGGACTGCTTGAAGCAGTCGTTTTAGGAGGTCCTGAAGAAGTACTTGGCGAAGGAGTTGATGAAAGATCAGGAGAAATAGAAGACATCTTAGTACCAGAATTAAACATAAAAGCCGGGCTAGCAGGATCGAGCACAAAAGATTTTCCAGGTGCTCCCATATTCATGACGGCATTCATCAAATCCGAACTGGATTGAGTAGACGGCGTTGTACCTTGGTTTGTTTCCGATTGAGTTACAGGTGAGGAAATTTGACCAAATGATGCTTGTCCTTCATCTGCAGGCGCTGTCCAGCCGAGTTCTTCTAGCCCTTGAGTAAAGGACATAGGACCTTCCGCCATTTTTTGCAAGCAATAGTCGAGTACAAATTTAGCGTCCTGCTCGCTAATCATGTTCTGAATAATTGTTTCATGACACTCAAGCATAATATTTGCTTGAGGTTCACTCAAATAACCTGTTTGAGTGAGTATCTTAGCTAAAATGCGTGGATTGCCAACGGCTAGTTCCAAAGCCGACTGAATGCCTTCGCTGGTGATTATGTTTGACTCAAGCAATAATGTTTGAAAATCTACTCTGCTGCCATCAGCGGCTTCATTGTTAACCGCTTCTATTGCTTCATTTAAAGTTACTGAGTTAGTGTGCATATGACTTAAGCAACGAGCAGCTCGCCCGGTATCCATAGATTCATTTTGGATGAGAGCTTGCAGCTTTAATGCTGCTTCAACTAATTCTCTTGTTACATAGCCATGCTCTAAAAGCATCTCACCTAGTGTCTTTTCGTTGACTAGACTAAATTCCAAAGCATTCATTACATCGGTTTCGCTTAAAATTCCAGCAAGAACAAGGAATTCCCCAAGACGAATGCCGCGCTGACTGATGGCCTCAAATTGCGAATGGAATAAAGTACCTTCTTCTAGTCCAGCCAGTCCTATTTCTTTAGTAACCTTTTTATTACTAGCATCGCTTAAAACAGCAAATGCCTCTTCTCTAGAAATTTGACCATCACGCAATTTGATCAATGTATCTAAAGCACAGGACAATATCGGCTCACTAATGACATTATTTAGAATGAGGATGCGTCCCAATGGCAATCCTATAGCCATGCTCTTCTGTAGAGCAATAGAAAACTGTTCACCGGTAATTATATCTGCTTCCAGCAATAATTGTCCCAATTTGTGCGTAGGAACAATAGCTGTATCTTGACTCTGCTTGTGTGAAGCCTCAGCAAAAGTCAATCCATTGCGATGAGCCATGCTGAGGGCTCGTAAAGCTCCATTCATATCTATTAAGCGATCGCGTATAGCGGCCTGGGCATCCAAAGCCGCTTGTAATTCTTTTGGCGTAATATAACGTGCCATAATAAGCATCTGCCCTATTTGCATATGCTTATTACCGGCCAATTTCAGTGCATCGTCCAACTGGTTTTGCTTTATGATTCCAGCTTTGAGAAGCAATTCACCAATTAAGAAATCTGTACTTTGGCCAAATATTGTCTGTTTTGTTCTACGAAGGTCAAACGACACGGATATTCACATCCTCAATCACAATCAATTATTAACCTGCCCGGCATTGGCTATCTATAATCATTTTTTGCCCATCTTCGCTAGAAAAGTGCCGTGAATTAACACTATTTCTGCGAATGATTTCAAGAGAAACCAAAAGTACTGAAATATCTGCTGGGCTTACACCAGCAATTCTGCTTGCTTGCCCTAACGTAGCAGGCTTTATACGCTCTAGTTTTTCACGAGCTTCTTTAGAAAGATTAGATAGTGACTGATAAGAAATTTCGGTAGGTAAGCGCACACCATCAAGTTTTTCAAGCTGTGATATCTGGCTTTTTTGACGCTCAATATAGCCAGCATATTTAATCTCTGTTTCAAGCTCTAAAGCCCAAAGGAAGGGGCTTGCGGCATTTGCCGGTCTCATTTTTTCAATTAAACTATAAGGTAGTTTGGGTCTGCGGAGGAGTTCGGTCAGACTGGCAGCCTGCTTAAGCTCTTCGCCATAAAGGGCTAATTCATTATGCCATTCTTCGCAAGGATTAATGCGAATGGAATTAAGGCGCTTACGCTCTGTGGCAATCGCTTCATATTTTTCATTAAAAATAGCCCAGCGCTCATCATCTACTAGTCCAATCTCGCGTCCAGCCGGGGTTAAGCGACTATCAGCATTGTCTTGGCGCAAAAGTAAACGGTATTCAGAACGCGAGGTCATCATACGATAAGGCTCGGCAATTTCTTTACTAACCAAATCGTCAATCAATGTAGCCAAATAGCTAGATGAACGCGGCAAAGTAAAAAACGGCCTATCTAAAGCATAAAGAGCGGCATTAATTCCCGCCATAATGCCCTGAGCGGCCGCTTCTTCGTAACCACTGGTACCTAGCATTTGACCGGCAGCAAAAAAGCCATTTAATTCTTTAGCCATCAAAGAATGGTCAAACTGAATAGCTGGTAAAAAATCATATTCAACTGCATAGGCAGGGCGCACCATTACTGCATTTTCAAGCCCGGGCATAGAATTAACAATTTCTTGCTGAACGGCGATAGGCAAACTTGTCGAACAACCTTGAAGATAAATTTCATAAGTTGAGCGCCCTTCTGGCTCAAGAAAGAGATTATGTGAGTCTTTATCGGAAAAGCGGACTATTTTGTCTTCAATTGATGGGCAATACCGCGGACCAATACCATGGATTAAGCCCGAATACATAGGCGAAAGATGAAGATTTTGTCTAATAATCTCATGAGTACGCTCAGTAGTGCGGGTTTGATGACATGGCACTTGTTCTAGTACTGGTCTATTTTTCAAATTAGAAAAAAATTGTAGCTTTTCGTCACCAGGAACAACTGGTAATTCATTAAAGTTAATTGTGCGCCCATCTAGACGAGGTGGTGTGCCGGTTTTAAGCCTGCCCATCTGAAAACCGAGCGCCTTTAGCATTGCCGATAGTCCAGTGGCTGGAAATTCTCCAGCGCGACCAGCCGGCATAGTTTCTTGCCCTATCCAGATAGTCCCTTCCAAAAAAGTACCCGCACTTAAAACTACTGACCGTGCTTCGATTTGTTCACCAAAAGCCAATTCAACACCAGTGACCCGTTGCTCATCAGTAAGGAGCTTTTTTACCATTCCTTGACGCAGAGTCAATTTCGGCAGTGATTCCATAAATTGTTTCATAAAAGCGCTATATTCACGCTTATCAGACTGAGCTCTGAGCGATTGTACAGCCGGTCCACGACTCATATTGAGTGTGCGCATTTGCAAGTAGGTGGCATCAGCAGCAATGGCCATGACCCCACCCAAAGCATCCACTTCTTTAACCAAATGAGATTTGCCCGGACCACCAACAGCAGGATTGCACGGCATAGCACCTATAGTGTCCAGGTTTACAGCCAAAAGCAAAGTCTCACAGCCTAGTTTGCAAGCAGCGTGTGCTGCTTCAATACCGGCGTGTCCACCACCTATAACAATAACGTCGTATCTGGTTTTCATTTGTATTGGCAAAATAAAATCGTAAAGAACTACTTTAGCACCTAAAAATGGCATGTTCAAGCAAGTGATTTGACCGAAACGATAAGCTTTGCTACAAATGGATTACTTATCCCTAATGCGCGCTATTTTTGCCAATTTGCCATGATTCCTAGCCATACCAAACATCATCTGGATTTGAATTTTTATGTCAAAGCTGTACTTTTGCTAACGGTTATTTTTGCTTTGAATGCAAATAGAGCTTTGGCTACTGTAAAAGAAAACAAGCAAATTGCCGGTTCGCAGTCAACAAAACCACTTAAGAAAGTCATAGATCCAGAAAAATTTTCCGGACAAATTGCTGCCGGCTATAAAGCCGCTCAAGATGCGGCCAATATCTGTTCTAAACTATTTTGTTATTGCGGATGCGATTTAACAGACGAGCATTTGAGTTTACTAGACTGTTTTACTAGCATGCATGGTGTAGATTGCGCCATCTGTCAGGAAGAAGCCATTATTGCTAGAGATTTAAACAAGCAAGGCAAGTCCTTAGCGTTCATACAACAAACAATTGATGAACACTTTTCTAGTCAATATCCTTGGGATGAAGCGAGTCCAGCTCTTGAACAATATTTTCGCAGTATCAAAGTACAGTCAAAGAAGGTTCGCACCAAGTATAGTGCTAACAATTCCAACAGCAAAAAAATGGATTCTAAGAGACATTGTTGCGGTCACTAATTAAGCAGATTAATTTGCAATTTAATCTGCAAAAGACTTAAAATTTGCTAAACTAAAAACACATATATCTGAATAATTGATCTGAAAGAAAGGTTGCCAAAATGCAAAATCAGCAGATCGGTTACCCCCATCCTCAACAAATCACCCTATACCTAGACGAGCGCTTAGCATTTAATCGCCGCTTGTTGTCCTTAATCCGCCAATGGGATAAAAGGCATGCAATTGAAATCCATACCGAAGGATATGAAAGCCAAAAGCCTAAAACAGTTAGCGACCAGGCTTTGCAATTTGTCGACAAAGACGGCAGCAGCTTTAAAGGCCCTGAAGCAGTGCCTATAATCCTCAAACATCTTCCCTATGGAAAATTAGCCGCAGCTATGTATATTTTGCCAGGAACAATGTGGGTTACCAAGCAACTCTATTCTTTCGACAAAATGCATTGATAAAATGCAAGGCATCTTGTTGCAGCAGGTATCCCATTTGCAGATTATCCGTCTGCTGACAATATGAAAAGACTGATTTTACTAGTAGGTATTCCTGGTTCAGGCAAGACAACTCTTGCTAAAAGACTTAGCACAAAGGGTTTTGACCGGCTTTGTGCTGACGACATTCGCTTAGAACTCTATGGTAATGAAGCAGAACAAGGCAATCCCAAAGAAGTTTTTGCAATCTTTTTCGAACGACTGGAATCACTTTTGACAGCTGACAAAGATGTTGTTATAGATAATACCAATGTGAAACGAGACCATCGTCGGCAAATTCTTGAATGCGCCCGCAAATTCAGGTACAAAGACATTCAGTTATGGCATTTGGATGTACCTCTGGAAATATGCCTACAAAGGAATAAAGCACGAGAAAGAGAAGTGGATGAAAAAATCGTGACAAGATTGTTCAATGATCTCGGTAGTTTTCATAAACCGGATGCCAACGAAGCAAAGATAGTAATTATAAAAGCGGGAGAATCCGGACAGTGGCAGTTTTCATTCCCACCGCAAACGAAGTAAGTGGACGACGAATTTTCAGCAAACAGCCTGGCTAAACTATTGCTAATGCTCCGCAGTGTCTAAGGCTGTAGATGTTTTGCTAAACGATACATCAGATTGACGCACGCTGGTTATTCAATGTACGATGAGAGAACCATAGAAAATACAATTTCGATATGAAGACTACCGCATCAAATGCTCATAGCTCTCAAAACAGTTTAGTCTGGTCAGGCAATCCGCACCTTATTAATTCAAAAGACCTAAACAAGAATGACGTATTGTATTTGCTCAGACGGGCAAAGTTTTTTAAAGAGCAATTACTAAAAATAGAGTGCGGAAAAATTGGTAGAAACGAGTTCACTGAATCCGTAGGTACAATTCTAGCTGGACGAGTAGCGGCTAACCTGTTTTATGAGAACTCAACTAGAACTCGCCTTAGTTTTGAGTTAGCCAGCAAACATTTGGGCATGCACGTTTTAAATTTAGATATCAGCAAATCGTCTGTACAAAAAGGTGAAAGCCTAGAAGATACAGGCAAAACGCTTGCAGCTATGGGCGTAAATGTTATTGTGCAGAGACATTCAATATCGGGCAGCTGCGAAAAAATAGCTGAAGCAACCAACCATAGAGTCCACGTAATAAATGCTGGTGAAGGAACTACGGAGCATCCCACACAAGCTTTACTTGATCTATTCACAATGCTTGAGGTAAATCCTGATGAACCTGAACTGACAGGAAAGAAAATTGTCATTGTTGGAGATATCTTACACAGCCGAGTTGCCAGTTCTAATCTTATTCTTTTACCGATGTTTGGCGCACACATTTGTTTAGTGGGCCCTCAACACTTATTGCCAAAGATAGCAAACAACAACGTAGAAATTCACACCAACATGGACAAAGCTATGGTGGATGCCGACTTCGTCATTTCTGTTCGTCCTCAATTTGAGCGCCAGAAAGAAGATACATTTGGTTGCGTAGAGGAATATATTAACTCTTACCAAATCAATCACGAGCGTCTCAAATCAGCCAAGAAAAACGTAAAGGTGTGTGCTCCTGGTCCTATAAACCGTGATATGGAAATAAGCAACGATGCAGCTAATGACATCAGTCTTTCTCTAATTGAGAGACAAGTTCAAAACGGAGTAGTAATTAGAATGGCTGTCATAGAAACTTTATGCACAGCAGTCAAAAGAAAATAGTTTTGTGCTCATCAAAACTAACAACAAGGACACTTGAATGAACCAAATAATATTGCGCAAGCCGGATGATATGCATATCCACTTGCGACAAGGTGGTTTATTAGAAAATGTTCTTGAACAAACAGTAAAACAAGTTGCCAGGGCAATAGTTATGCCGAATACTGCTCCTGCCATAGAAACTGTCAATGCTCTTACAGCTTATCGTCAAGAAATAAATGAGAGCTTAAAACGCATCAATTCAAAAGCAGGAAAACAATATACTTTTGAACCATTGATGACGTTTAAAGTCGGTCCTCACATGACCGCACAGACAATTAAAGAATTGAAAGCCGCTGGCGCTACAGCAGGAAAAATTTATCCTCAAGGAGTAACTACCAACAGTGAAGAAGGGGTAAAAGATTTCAAAGCTTTGTATCCAATTTATGAAGCAATGAGTAACGAAAATCTTGTGTTATGTATCCATGGTGAAATACCAAGCGCTTTTTGTATAGATAGAGAAAAAGAATTTTTGCCTATCTTTAAACAGATAGCTAAAGATTTTCCCAAATTGAAAATTGTGCTTGAGCACTTAACCACCAGCGCAGCAGTAGAATTAGTGGAAGAATCGCCTAAAAATGTTGCTGGCACATTGACGGTGCATCATTTACTAACTACGCTGGATGATATAATTGGTGGCAGTTTAAGGCCACATTTATTCTGTAAACCACTTCCTAAACATTCTTCGGACAAAGAAAACCTTCGTCGAGCCGCCGTAAGTGGCAATCCAAAATTTTTCTTAGGCTCCGATAGTGCACCGCACTTAGTTGAAAATAAAGAGTGTGACTGTGGAGCAGCAGGGGTATATAGCGCTCCTGTTCTACTGCCTTTATTAATAGACATATTTCAACAAGAAAACAAACTAGACAAATTGGAATCTTTCACTTCTCAGTTTGGTGCTGAATTTTACAACCTGCCCCTCAATCAAGAAACAATGGCTCTGACACAAAATACCTGGACAGTACCAGACAAAATGCACGGAATAGTGCCGTTTTTTGCAGGACAAAAACTCAAGTGGAAGGTTGTTGAATCATAATGTCTTCAAAAACCACTTTATCGATTCGAAATCATAATCTTCGCTATGGTCGCAAGACTTATATTATGGGCATTGTAAATGTCACACCTGATTCTTTTTCGCAAGATGGTGTTTTAAATCCTGATGAAGCAGTAAAACTTTCCTTAGCTCAAATTGCTCAGGGTGCAAAAATTATTGATATTGGCGGTCAATCGACAAGACCAGGCTACACCCCAGTGGATGAAAAGACTGAAATAAAAAGAATCATTCCAGCAATAAAAGCCCTGCGCAAAAAGAGTGATGTAATAATTTCAGTCGATACTTTTTCGGCTAATGTGCTGAAAGAAGCTGTAGCAGCCGGAGCAGACATTTTAAATTCAATTTGGGGTTTAACAGAAGAACTGTTGTCATTCATCAAAAAACATCCAATGCCTATTGTTATTATGCACAACAAGAAAGAAGCTGTTTATCCTAATGAGGTTGTTTCAGAAGTAGTAGAAAATTTATCACTGCAAGCAGAACAGGCTTTACGAGCTGGTCTTAGCAAAGAGCAAATTATTCTTGATCCTGGCATTGGTTTTGGTAAAACAGCAGATCAAAACATTGAAGTTATTTCAAAAATTGGCGAAATTGTTGCTTTGGGTTTTCCAACTTTAATTGGTACTTCGCGTAAATCAACAATAGGTAAACTGTTAGATCGTCCGGTAGATAAAAGGGGTTTTGGCACTGCAGCAACAATTGCCTATGCCATTGCATGTGGTGTGGATTTTACCAGGGTGCATGATGTCAAAGAAATAGCCGATGTAGTAAAAGTGAGCGATGCTCTTGTTCGCAGCTGGCGTCCTTCCAATTGGGAGGCAGTAGTTTAATACAATGAATCAATCTTACATTGCGCTGGGCTCAAATATTGATGAACCAATAAAAAATGTTCAACGAGCTATTAGCGAACTGGGAAAAACAAATAAAGTTATTGCTTCTTCAAGCTTTTATTTAACTAAGCCCTGGGGATATTTGGACCAGCCAGATTTTATTAATGCCGTTATTTTGATAGAAACAATTTTTTCTCCGTATGCATTGCTTGGACAATTACAGGCATTAGAAAAACATATGGGTAGAGAACGAACAATACATTGGGGTCCAAGAAGCATAGATCTAGATATTCTCACTTTTAATGACGAAACTATAGTAGAACCAGATCTAGTTATTCCTCATCCTCATATGCTTGAACGAGCTTTTGTATTAGCGCCGCTATCTGAAATTAATAGTGATTATTTAGAGGCTTATCTAAAATTATCTAATGAGTCACGCAATGAGATTCAGCGCCTTGGGCTTGAACGCTTGTAAGGGGCATTATTCCATCAAGAACTTTCCATAAAGCGGCAGCTGTTTTTTCAGCACTATTTAAAGCTTGTTGCATTTTATTGGCGTCATTTTCTATTTCGTGAGAGATCAATTTGCGCCAAGTGTTTGCATGTTCAATATCGGCAACACTGTGCACAGCAAAATATCGACACGCTTTAGGATCAGCACCATACTTATCTCTTAGCCCGGCTGCTTTTTCATCTGATATGCGAGGAACTTGTGATTCATAGGCATAGAAAGCGGCAAGTGCTTCTACGGTTTTTCCTCTTTCAGCATAATCATAAAACTGAGACATAAGTTGTTTTATCTCAGGTATTGAATCGGTGTTTTTTACCAGGTCTTTATTAGCCCCCATGCCGTAAGCAAAATCCAACCACATATCAGAGTGCGAAATTGCACTGGTTGACTTAGAACCTAATTCATCTTGACGATTTTCAGCAATTGCTTGGCGAGCAGTGCTGCCTTCTGGCAAACGCTTTTCTAATTCTTCTAAATAGCTCGGAAAAGCTTCTACATGAGGATAATATTGCACTGCATATTCACATAGATCTTCCTTTTTGAGTTCTCCTCTACTCCAGGCAGTATAAAAAGGGTGTTTCAATAAATCGTATTTAGATATACGTTGCTCTAATTCAGACCAAAAAGAATTTATGTCCATGCAAATATCTCTCGCTTATGCTAATGGGGGAGACAGAAGTTTTGATAATAACATCTTCACTTCTATATCAAATTGGGAGATACCAGCTAATTTCTATATCTGATGAGAATTCTTTTTAATCTACAGATAGCTTTGATATATACAATAGTTCTCAAAAATCAGAGATCATTAGAAAGAGAATAAGAAATCTAAGTCTTCTTTGGTTAGCTCTTTTGCTATTGATTCATCGCCGCCAATGACCAATTCTGCCAATTCTTTCTTTTTCTTTTGCAAAGCAATAATTTTTTCTTCTACTGTACCGCGCGTAATGAGTTTGTAATTAAAGACATGGCGCGTTTGACCAATACGGTGCGCTCGGTCTGTAGCTTGATTTTCTACCGCTGGATTCCACCAAGGATCGTAATGGATAACATAATCAGCGCCAGTTAAATTCAAACCGGTACCACCAGCTTTTAAGCTGATTAAGAAAATAGGAATGGATGGATCGGCATTAAATTTATTGACTCTATTCAAGCGCTCTTTAGCTGGTGTTTGTCCATCAATATATTCGTAAGTATAGCCAGCGGCTTGCAATTCTTTTTCAATAATGGCAAGCATTTCCACAAATTGACTAAAGATAAGAATTTTGTGTCCTTCTTCAACAATTTCACCAATCATGGCTAATAATGCGGTTAATTTGGCAGAGCCAATGCCATTGGCATCTTTGGCACCATTACCATTCTCGCCATTTTTGCCATTAGTTTTTGTGCTAACGCCAGCAACCTTTTCAGTTTTAACCGTAGGTTTAGGTGGATTTTTAACCAAGCGAGGATCGCAACATACTTGTCGCAATCTAAGCAATGCTGTGAGCACAGAAATTTGCGAGCGTCCCAAGCCATGAGAAGCAATTTCGCTAAAGATCTTTTGTCTACATTCATCAAGCACATCAAGATAAAGGGCACGTTGATCATCTTCCAACTCGCAGAGATTAACGATGTCTGTGCGGTCTGGTAATTCTTTTTCTACCTGACTCTTGAGACGGCGGAGAATAAATGGGCTAACAATTTTTCTGAGTTTTTGACCAGCACCAGGTATACCTGCTTCGATTGGTTTCTCATATGTTTCATTAAAGTCTTTATAAGCACCCAAAAACTCAGGCATTAAGAAATCGAAGAGCGACCACAATTCTCGCAATCTATTTTCAACAGGTGTACCAGACAAAGCTAAGCGATGGAAAGCTTTTAGACTCTTACAGCCAACAGCTCCAACTGATTCAGGATTTTTGATATTTTGAGCTTCATCAAGAACTAAAAATTCAAATTGATGTTTTTTCAAAGCTTCATAATCGCGTCGAATGATACCATATGTAGTGAACACAACATCAGGACAACGCGGGTTATCCGGACTTAGTCTGGTCAAAATTTCGTTGCGATCTCTACCTAGGAACAAAGCAGCAGAAATTTCTGGAGTGAATTTTTCTGCTTCACTAAGCCAGTTGTAAACCACAGATGTTGGCGCCACCACTAATGATGGTGCGCGTTTGCCTTTGCCATTTTTATTTTTGTGGTGGGTAAGCAAAAGAGCCAGAGTTTGAATTGTTTTACCAAGACCCATATCATCAGCAAGAATACCGGACAGTCCGTATTCACGCAAAAATCCCAACCAATTACAGCCTTCTTGTTGATATTCTCTAAGTTGTCCTTTAAAGTCCTGGTTGAGAGTAAGAGCTGGTAATGAACTAAAATTGTAGATTTTTTCAATAAATTTACTAAATCCTGCATCAGACTCAATTTTGACATTATGCATTTCCAAAGCATGCAAAACAGGCAAAGCTTGGTACAAAGGACGCGATTTGTCCTGGCTTTGACCAATCAATTTAAGCAAGCTTAGTAAATTAGCTGCCTCAAGGTGCATATTTATTCCGTTAGGTAGTTTGACATAATTTCTATTGCGGAAAAGACTTTCTATGATGCCAGGGAAGGCAATTGTTTCTCCTTCAGAAGAACAAAGCAATTCAAGATCAAACTTATAAGAGTCTTCTGTTAAAGAGAGTTTTGCCTCAACTTTAACTCCCTTTTTACTGACCCGATAATTATTTAAACTCTCAAAACCAGTTACTTCCCATTCGGCACATTGGGCAGAAGAAAGGTAATAGACGGCATCAAGAGCAGGCTCGCCAACAAAGAAGAAACGATCAACTAAAACGCGTTCTGGTTGCAGGTTATTCAAGAAGCGACGGACTTCGCTTTCTTGTCCCCAAGAACGTTTAACCCACACACTTTGCCCATTTGCCGATATTGTACGCGTATATGTTTCAGATTCAACAGCTGACGTTTCGTCTCTAGATGGCAAAACAAGATCGCAGTAACGAAAACCAAGGCTGAGCTCCAGGCGGGGCTCTTCTTCATTTTTGACCTCACCAGTGTCTTTATTACTGCGAGTTTTTTCGGTCAGCTTTATAACAACTTGAGGCGGTTCAGTAATTGCTACCGGAATTGGTGCTGAGCTTTCATCAAGTCGAACTGACATTCTTTTCATGAGCCCAGGTAAGTCTACAGAAAGAAACTTAGGAACAATTTCAAGTTTAATGGTCATTTGTCCATAAGAATCAAAATAGGGGAAAAGTTTGTGTATGGGGCTTAAATCGATTGGATAAAATATATTTTCAGAAAGAACCCAACTCGAGTGCCCCATAAAATACACAGCATGGTCGAGTGCTGCACCATCTGGTTTTAGGGCCGCTAATTTGAGCAATAATTCGCCGTTTTCGGTTTCAGATAATATAACTTGGGGTTTTATTACTTCGTGAGAAAAAGAAATTTTCTCATTATTTAAGGTATTAACTAGCCGACAACAAAGGCTTATGTGACCTATAACGATACCTTCTTCTAAGCGTGGTATGCGATGACCACCAGCTGTACCTTTTGTGGTTTGTGGTAACCCAGTAAGATATTTGATCAAACGGTACATGCGTGAACCGGCTGGAAATGTATCCATCATTTCCGGTGGTACTTTAAGAATATTTACTTTACCTTGAGGGCTGTCGGGAACCACACCTACTATTAGAGCAAGTGGTTTTTCCAGAACAAGCATGCCCAAAGTTAAATCTGGATTTTCTGGTTCCAATAATTTCTGGCTGCCATTATCTGTTTGTTGTGATACCGCATTCACTACCACTTCTTCACCAGAATCTGTTTCAGTTGTGGCGTTTTTATTAAAAATGGTGCGAGGATCATCCAGTAAATCTTTGGCTTTAGAAGCCCGCTCTTGCCCGTTTTCTTTACTCGATTCTTGTTCAGCTAAATCGAATCTAGTACCAGGAGCTATGCGGGCTATATTGGTTAAAAGAACGGCAATAGAATGTTTACATAATTCTTCGAAATATGGACAAGAACATTCAGCTTTAAAATTGTCAGCATTGTCAATCGTTACTACAACTTTGTATGGTTGTGGTTCAGAACCTATTACCAATGCTTCTATCTGATTGGCAGCTGGATTTTCTTCATATTTCAGAACTTTTTTGCGTCTGTAATATTGCACGCCTCGACGGTATACAGGTTCGCTAGCTGCTTGTTGGACTGCAGAAAGCGAAATGCTTAGTTTTCGCGGAGAGGCTGGTCTCATAGATTGGCTCTCATAATGGGGCTTTACATACTTCCTATAGCCTGCTTCGAGGCAGGCTAGTTAATAACTTCTTTGCTGCGCACACCCGTTAAACGAGCGTCGGCAAAGTGGGTTATCGCAATATGTATAAAGCTTAGCACGAAGTTCGAGGCATAACGATAAGAGTCGAATGCAAAAATTAAATTACCTCTTTACTTCGCCAGCATCTAAAATTTGGTTTAGAATGAAAATTGCAGGGGGCAAATTCATGGCCAGCGATAAATCTAAGCAGCTTCTGGGTGAGCTTCTGGTTGAAGCTGGGCTACTGCACATGGATGACGTGCGAGAAGCAAACAATATTGCTCGCAGTCAGAATCTCCCTATTGGTAAAGTACTTGTGATGTCCGGTTATATTTCCAAAGAAATTTTAACTGCTGCTGTGGAAATGCAGTCCCGATTGAAAGACAGTCTTCTTAATTATGATCTGGGCATAAAAGCTCTCAAGTTGGCTGATGCTGACAATATAACTTTAGATCAAGCTTTATCTAAATTGCATACCCAAGAACGAGCCCCTGATTCAACCAGTAATAGGTTAGGGGCACTTTTACTAGATGCAGATTTATTAACGAAAACCGATTTTGATACAGCAATTGAAGAAAGTAAGCGCTGTGGGCTTCCTCTAGGAAGAGTACTGACAAATTTGGCTCTTATTCCTTCTCATTTGGTGGAAATTGCTTTAAATGTGCAAAGGATGTTGCGCAGCGGAAAAATAAGCAAAGATGAAGCGGTCAAGTCTTTGATTGAAACAAAAGAAGGCAAAGCTTCACAAGAAAATCCTCTTGTAACCTCAAATAATAGCCAACGAAATATTTTTGCTCCTCTTATACGGACTTCAAGCGCTCAAATTCCAGCCGCTCAATCAGAGGCAAATATTTCGGGGGTAAAAGCAAGCAATAAAGAAAATGAACTTTTGCAAGAAAAGACACTATCTTTGCACCATATGTTACGGCTCGCCGGGTTCATAGATACAAACGCATTGGAGTCAGCAATTAAAGAAAGTCTAGAAGATCCAGAGATAATGGGAATTATTCTAAAACGCACCGGTCTGTTGGAAGAATTCGTTATAGATGCCGCTAAAGAGTGTTGTCAACTAATTGCATCTGGTGTAGTAAAGCCAGAACAAGCAATAATTGCTCTACATCAATGCCAACGCACACGAAGTTCAGTGAAAGAATGTTTGGAAGAATTTGGCTGGATTGAAAAAAGAAAAATTATTTCATAAGATTGCATTTTTCATGCTGCCTGTTTGCTAAAGACAAATGGATAAGCACTGTGAACTGTGTTCAGGTTTAATATGAAAATGACGGTCTTGGAAATTAATATATGGTATGAATTTGCCTTATAAACAAAAAATTACTCAAATACAGGAGAGGTGCCATGCTGCAGCAAAAAATACAATACAAACCTTATGCTGAGAAGGACTTCACCCATCTTAAAGGCTTAACGGGAATTTCTGACAAGACTTTAGAAATTCACCTCGGTCTTTATTCTGGTTATGTGAAAAATACAAATATTCTCAATGAAAAAGTTATTGAATTAACAGAGAACAATAAAAGCGGTACGCCTGAGTATTCAGAACTAAAGAGACGTTATGGCTTTGAATACAATGGTATGCGTTTGCATGAATATTATTTTGGTAATCTAAAACCGGGTGGTTCTGATTTAAAAGAAAGCTCAGTTCTGGGTAAAGCGCTCGCCGAAACATATTCTGGTCTTGATGTTTGGAAAAATGATTTTACAAAAGTGGGCAGTATGCGGGGCGTGGGTTGGGCAATTTTGTATCAAGATCCAGTCACTAAAATGCTTTCAAATCATTGGATCACTTTACATGAAGAAGGGAATATTGCCGGTTTTGTGCCTCTATTAGTCATGGATGTATGGGAACATGCATTCTTACTTGACTACAAACCAGCCGAAAGAGGCAAGTATATTGAGTCTTTCTTTAGCAATGTCGATTGGTCAGCAGTAGAAAGCCGACTAGTAAAATAGGACCAATGTGCTGAAAATCCGAGCTTTAACTTAAAGGAAAAAAGGACGGTTCACCAATCGTCCTTTTTTCGTGGTAAATTTTCTCTAGCAAAGCTGGATAGTTAATTAGGCGTTTTATGAAGCTATTGTTGGAAGGAAGTCTCAGTGAGACTTTAATGTTAAAAGACTTGCTTGCAGGAATACTCCAAGCGGAAGCTCCTGGCCTTTCTGTACTTAAATTGTGTATTGCTAGCTCAGCACCATATGGTGAATTCTATTTTCTGGGCGGCAATTATGTAGTAGGCGCAAAGCTTAATGAAACAGACATTGATTCTGATGAAGCACTCAATCATCTTTTACAATTGAAAGAAGCTAACTTTTATTATTATACTTGCGACTCTCTTGAATCACTGCCGACTGGTAAGGCTCTTAAAGTAGACTTAAAAGGACTCATAGAAAGTTGGCAAACTGTCTTGCCACTGTCGTCCAATGAATTGTTAGACAAAATTTTTGAGAAGGTCGAGAGTTCTAAACAATCCGAAACATCCACACTTGCTGTCGATGCGCCGAAAGAAACAGCTGAAGAACAACCATTTCAACCTATTACTCCGATTGTAGACAAATCGGGATTGGGTTTTACCGGAGCTCAATCAGATGTAGATTGGAATTTGGTGAACCCCTTATTAGTTGGTGGGGCGCCCGGCGACAATGCAATAAGCTTGATTGGTGGCGCTTGGGAAGATAATGCCAGCGCAACACAAGGATTACGATCTTTATCGACAGAACGAGCATGGCAACATAAATTAAGAGATCTGGTTTTGATCTTAGTAGTATTTCTTATAACTTTAATCGTCATTTTGTACATTGCCTGGCTAGTAATTAATTCTCCTTCCTCTAATGTAAATCCACGCAGATTTTCTGTTCACACTCCTAAAAGGCGCATCACAAGGGACATTAACAGATAGTTATTTCTGTCGCAGAAGAACAACAATGAAACTAAAAATTGCAATTGATGGACCAGCAGGCGCCGGCAAATCTACGGTAGCACGGATGGTGGCACAGCAGCTTCACTACACTTATATAGACACTGGCGCAATGTATAGGGCAATAACTTTAGCGATAATGCGTTCTGGAGTTCCCGTAGATCAAACGGACGCTATTGCTAAACTTGTAAAAAAATGCGATTTGCAAATCAAGTTGACTCCTGATGGTAAGAATAAGATCTATTTAGATGGAGAAGATATTACAACCGAAATACGCCAAGAAGCTGTAAGTGCTCTGGTTAGCGATGTCTCCAATCAATTGATGGTTCGCAAATTCTTAGTCGAAAAACAACGGCAAATGGCCACTACTGGCGGTGTGGTTTTGGATGGCAGAGACATTGGCACAGTCGTATTGCCAGATGCCCAGCTAAAAATATATCTAGTTGCTTCTTTAGCTGTGCGTGCTAAACGACGACATTTAGAGCTAAATAAAGACGTCGATAATATTTCGCTTTCAGATTTAACTAACGCTATGGCTATAAGAGACAACAAGGATGCCAATAACACTTATGGTCCGATGCGGCCTGCTGATGATGCTATTACTATCGATACAGATAATTTAAGCATTGAAGAAGTGGTAAAAAAGATTACTGAATTAGCAAAAGCAAAAATTAGCGCTTAGACATCTTCTTTAATTTCATCGCGAGCTATTAATTTTTCTGCCTGAGCGGCTAATACTACAAGTTCGTCTTTCATGCCAGGTGCTCTTTGTATTTGTCGACAAAGATCAAGAGTACGACGCAATACTCGCACTATATCGCCCTCATCAACTCTGGTATTAGCTGTAATATCATCCCAATTTGCACCTTGAGCCCAAGCTTGCGAAATCTCACAAAATGTGGAGCTGAACTGCACAGGAATATCTATAGAAAAATCTCTTTGTAATTTATTTATACGTCTAGCAATTTTGCCCAAGTTCGATAATGCATAATCCATTTGAGGATTACTGTTTTTATTGTAAGCATTGCGAGTGCGGTCGTCATAACGATTTTCTTCTGTAACTAGCGCCGTAAGGACAGCTGCCAATTCATCAGCATGTAAGTTTTCGAGGACGCCGCTTATGCATACTTCAGCCAAGAAAAGTTCATTAGTGCTGCGAATGCCTTGGGCTAGATGTCCAAGCTTAGTTGGTTTGTTTGCATCCAAATAACCACAGACAGAAAGAATATTAGCTAACGCCTGAAAAACGCGCCAGTATTTGTTAGTTTCTCTTTGAATATGCCGTTCTAAAAATTTTAGTCTTTCATTGGCTTTAGCTATTTGTTTATCTTGCTTCGCCGCTGGTTTTTGCAAGTATTGTAATTTTTGTTGCACTTGCATACGCTCTTCAAAAAATGGCGTTAAGGTCTCATTGATTAAATATTGTCCAAAGCTTGCCTCTATAAGCTCTTTTGCTTGTTCGACTGTATGTCTTTCAAGTAGATTCAATACCATGCCATAGGACGGCGTAAAGCGGCTAACTAATGGATCCGACGGGGCAATAGCTAGTCTTGCCGCCTCATCTGCTGATTCAAATGGATGATGAACTATAACTACATGACCAAGCTCATCCATACCACGGCGACCTGCACGTCCAGACATTTGCAAAAACTCGGATGCCTTTAGCTGACGATGTCCTTCATCTGTTCTTTTACCTAAGGAACTAATTACAGTAGTACGCGCGGGCATATTGATACCGGCCGCTAAGGTCTCAGTAGCAAAAACCACCTTGATTAAACCTTGCTGAAAAAGTCGCTCTATAAGAGCTTTCCAGCTAGGCAACATGCCAGCATGATGAACGGCAATACCATTTAGCAAATAAGGCATATGGGCGTGTTCAGCTAGTCCAGAATGTGGATATGTTTCAAAATAAGAATCAATAATTTCTTTTATTTTTTCGGATTCCTTTTTATTAAGCAATGGCAATTCGGAACAGTGACGCATAGCTTGCTCACAACCCCGTCTAGAAAAAACAAAATAAATAGCAGGCAACATCTGGCGATCTGCCAAAGCGCTCACAACATCAGCTGGATGCCCAGATTGGTTTTCTTTTTGTCTAGAGCCACGCCCATGTTTGGCTTTGGTATATCTACCTCTTAAAGCTGTATGCATATGCTTATTTGCGTCAAGAAGGGGATATAATTTGCGCCCAGCAAAATAATAAAAACGCAAAGGCACTGGCCGATAATCAGATGCCACAAGAGCTGTGGGTCCATGCGTCTCGTCTATCCAGCTGGTTAATTCACTAGCATTAGCAATAGTGGCTGATAGAGCTATTAATTGCAAACCTTGAGGAGCGTATATAATTGATTCTTCCCAAACTGTGCCGCGCTCAGCATCGTTCATATAGTGACATTCATCTAGAACAACATATGAAACATTGCGCAGATTATTTTTGATTTCACCGAATATGGTGCCATAGAGCATGTTGCGAAAAACTTCTGTAGTCATGACTACTATTGGTGCTTCGCGATTAATGGATATGTCGCCGGTTAATAGCCCAACTCTGTCCTCACCATAACTTTGTTTAAAATCATGAAATTTTTGATTAGAAAGGGCTTTAAGAGGGGTAGTGTAATAACATCTCTTACCTTCTTGGATTGCCATTGCCACGGCATATTCAGCAATGGCCGTTTTACCTGCCCCAGTGGGTGCACAAACCACCACGCTTTCACCTTCTTGCAAATGGTTGATGGCTTCTTGTTGAAATTCATCAAGTTGAAATTTAAATAGAGAAGAACTTTCTTGCATAAATTCTCGCAGTAACAGATAAAGCAAATTCTTGCATAAACCGATCCATTAATGCTTGATCTTCTACACTTGTCATTAAAGAGAAGAACACCTAGCGTGAGTTAGTGCTAGCTGGTGCTAGGGATTTATTTTTAAATTAGCATTGGTCGATTTTTGATATTTTGAGTTACTCATATAAGACAGTCCAGGACTAGGAAATACGCGGTTCTCAAGATATGCATATCGCGTCTAAGCAGGGAATGATTTAAAATTTTGATTTAGTGGCACGCCATGCATATATACGTATGGAGG
>DAIDIP010000029.1 GCA_027451745.1 Candidatus Melainabacteria bacterium | reverse complement strand
TGAGGTGGACCCCATTATCTGGGCCGGTTTAGTAGCGTTTTGAGAGAGAGTTCTTTTTCATAAGTGGTACTAACCTATCATAAGTTGTTCTTTTTGAAGATCTATTTTTATTAGATTATTTAGATCTGTGGTGCTATTTGTATTTGTAGATATTGACAAGAGACTGCTGTTGTAAACTTCGCTGGGTGTTTTGTAATCTAAAGCTTGATGTAACCGTTCATTATTGTAGAAGTTGATGTAAGCAGATATTCCGGCTTTTGCTTCAAATACAGTGTCATAGCATTTTGGATAAATTTCTTCGTATTTTAAACTTCTCCATAATCGTTCTACAAAAACATTATCAACCCATCTACCCTTACCATCCATACTTATTTGGATATCATTCTTCTTCAGCACGTCAATAAAATCATCACTTTGACCAGATTCCCCTCTGCTAAAACTTCTCAAATCGACGACTTCCTTCCTGACCGCTGGTTAGCTCTAAAACAATCTCAATCCCAGCCAAGTTAATCAACTGCGATTAGCCAATCTTCGCGCGCGCGTATATTCTTTTCAAGGGTGTACTTGCTGCAACGCTTTCGCTACTCAAGCCCTTATCAAAGGTCTTCCAGTGCCCTACATAGCAAAAGTCCTTGGACATTCCACAATTGATAGCCTCATAAGGAATTATGCAGGTTGGATTGATGGCTATACCAAGGAAAATAACAACAAACTTTTGAATGCATTTAAAGACGCTTCTATCCCTAAACCGAACCCATTGCCGTTAAAAAAGGGGGGACTAAAGGGGGGATCTTTGGATCGGGCGATCAGTGAAAGCCTCACAGGCTGAGCTTCTTAGGGTAATTGGCGGAGAGGGTGGGATTCGAACCCACGTGGCTTACGCCCATCCGCTTTCGAGACGGCGCCGTTATGACCGCTTCGGTACCTCTCCCCAAATATAAGCGCTGCCTCGCCTTCATTTTATTCGGCTCAACGCGCGTATTTTCTTTCGCTCATCTGCGGAAGGCTCACCGCCATCCCTTGCTTCGCTCCTCGCTTTGTCCAACATTTATTTTATCAGCTAAAAGCTAGTGAAAACCTCTGAGTCTAGACAAAGTCCTAGAAGCTGAGGAGAAAGTTTGGCATGCTAAAGCCCACAACGAAGCCAGGGCAACGCCAAAAGTAATTAGTAATTCTATTTCTGATGCCGACTTTATTAAAGGCTTGTTTAACTAGGCATCTTCTTCTGCTGGGGCTTCCATAATCTCGCCACCTATTATCCATAGGGTGAGTACGGCAAAGAAACCGCAGAAGAGCAAAGCGCAATATTCCATCAAAACTCCCCCTAGGGCCAGCCCAGCATCATATATTGAACAGGAAGATACCTGTATATCTGACGTAACATTGAAAATTTCCTCCTATATTTAGAACAAACTATAGTCGAGAAAATATAACAAGTTGCCGAGCATTGCAATAGAAATCTATGGCAATGCTCAACATTACTTAGAAGAATTTTGGAACTCAGGCACGCAGAAGAATTTTTTAGCCAGTTAGGTACTGAATTTAGCGAGTAACTGTATCTGGCTTGCGGCTAGCAATTTGAATAGTGTTTTCTGTGTGTTTTTTCAAAGCTGAAAGGGTGTTAGGCATATCAATATGCGATTGACGCTTGATGATCATTTGGGGCATCAAAAATCCGCCAGTAACATGTGAAGCATAGGTGACCAAAGTGTAATTGCCAAAATTGGCTGGTTCCAATTTCCAGAAACCATCCACTTCCTTGAAGTCTCCACTAAGACGACGCCATTCCACAATTTTAGGAGCTGTTTCACGCACTTCCAAAATATATTCAAAAGTATCTGGAATACCACTAGGAGCAATTTCGTGGCGCACTAATTTATTACAGCCATTGTCTTTAGTTATTTCGCACTTTTTTAGCAAAGGGAAAATTTTAGTTGCATGACGATAATCAGTTAGGACTTGCCAAACTTGTTCAGGGCTCGCCTTAACTAGAACGCGACTAACACAATAATTTTTGCCATTAATAGTTTCTTCTACCATAGATGGTTTATCGCCATCAGTTTGGTTCAGGGAAGAACTGCATTTTGCCTGAACTGCATTTTGGAGAGTATTGAAATTTTGAAAACCTAAAGCACCAACAACAAGGGTACTGATCAGTAAAGACTTGGAGAACAAACGGGGCATATAAATCACAATTTTTTCCTTTCTGCTAAGAATACATCAGCTGTTGGCAAAGTGACACCAAATACAATACTGAGGGATTCTTAATTGTCAAATCACATATATTTCGCACGCGTGCTGGGCAAGAAGGCAGGACAGAAGCAAAATTCTAACCGCTGCTGACTACTTAAGCAAGCGAATAAATTTATTCGCTACTAATTTGTAAGAATAAAGCATGGGATTTATACGAGTAAAAAGATAAAAAATATAAAGAAGCTCAGCCGTAGGAGACTAAAAGTTAATGTTATTGACAACTACTTTGCTAACTTACTAGGGCGAATAAAATCTAATTCTTCTTGCCGATTATGAACAATTTGATCAAGTTTTGCATTTAAAAGATTTTGCAAAATTTGTCCTAATTCACGACCTTCTTTATAGCCCATCTTTAATAAGTCTTCGCCGCTCACAGAAGTTTTTATATCTTTCAACTCTTCATAGTAAAGTCTAATAGCACGCCGAACAGGACTTCCCGGAGATGACAAACTAGAGGCAATTGCTAGAGCAATTTCATTGTCTGTATGCAAAGCTTCATAGATTTCGCTGCGCTTAGGATTTTTACCTAAAAGCAAGAGCTCTTCATCAATAGCCAATCCACGAACAATAGAAGTCCGCGCTTCAGAAGATAGATGCAGCCGAGCTAAAACATTTTCGAGCCTAGCTAATGGTAATTGTGAAAGTAAAAGAGCTAAATATACTAGCCAGTTTTCTTGCGTTTTTACTGGATACCTTGAAAGCAATTGCTGCGCGCGTCTCAATAATTTTCTTTGTTCTGGACCGTATTCAAGTTCTTCATCCAGATAACGTAATCTTGCCCCAAGGCGTGAAAGTATTTCCAAAGCGTCTAGCCGCGTGGGTGACTCAAGAATGAGCCGCAATTCTTCTTTCATTCTTACGCCAGCAAGATTATCAAAAATGCCCATTTCTATGGCATGAGAAGCTAATTGAGCCGTATTATCGTCAAGACTAAAAGCAAAGCGGCTAGCAAAACGAACAGCTCGCAAAATACGAGTTGGATCTTCAATAAAGCTAAACTGATGCAATACCCGAATGATACCTGATTGCAGATCTTCTAAACCGTTAAAATAATTGAGCAAAGCACCGAAATCTTGGGGATACAAACTTAGGGCAAGTGTGTTTATAGTAAAGTCACGACGGAAAAGATCATCTTTGAGTAAAGATGGCTCCACTGTAGGCAAAGCAGCAGGATATTCGTAAAATTCTTGTCTAGCTGTAGATAAATCAACTAAGCGTTTTTCTGAACCTTTTTCAGAAGCTATAAAAATTAGTGTTGCTGTTTGAAAGCGTTCATGCTTGGTAGAAATAATAAATTTATCCGGATATTTTTCTATCAATTTGTCAGCTAAAGCAATTGCCGATCCTTCAATAACAAAATCCAAATCAAAGTTCGCCAAGCTCAAAAGCATGTCTCTGACTGAGCCGCCCACGGCGTATGCTTTCATATCTAGTTGCGCGGCTACTTTTCCCAGTTCACGATACAACCAAAGATTATCTTTATCAAGAGCAGCCAAAGGCTCATGGAGTTTATGTCTAGACTGAGTTTGAATAGACTTCTCTATAGACTCAGATTGGGCAATCTGTTCTGAGTGGAAAGGTGCGGAGGTATTAAACAAAGTGTGAAGAATGTCTTGTCGAGACACAATACCCAGTAATCGCCCCGATTCATCTAAAACAGGGACACGCCCAATATTATTGCAAATGAGAATAGATTGCACTTCACTAAATGTAGTATCAGGTTTAACTGCAATAACTGGACGGCTCATAAATCCCAATACAGGTGCATGTCCTAAACCATGATGTTGTGCCTGATCAACATCACGCTTTGATATTACACCAAGAATTTTTTCTTGATCTGCTATTAGTAGTCCGTCGAGATCGTGGCGAATCATAATTTTGCCAGCCTCATCCATGGAAACAGACGGCAAGATCATTTTTGCCGAGGTGTCCATGATTTGACGCGCAGTCAATTCAGGCTGCATATTGTTGCGCAAAAATTCTTCTATATGGTCGATTATTTCCACAGGTTGAATTTTTTGTCCCCAACCAGGCTTAATAACTGCTGAGGCAGCACCATGATGTCCATCACCACCATAAATTTTTGCCAGCTCTTGTATATTGACGGACGGTGTGTCACTACGACCGACCAAATAAATGCGATCACGCATATGCACAGCTGTAATGGAAGCATCGGCTGACTCTACTTCCATTAATTTGCGGGTGAGAATGGCTAGCCCATCTATATATTTCGGACAGGTTGTACAAGCAAAAACAATGCGCCGACCACCAAGATCTACTATGCGGGCACGGCTGACCAATTCTTCAAATAATGCTTGTTGTTGTTCATTTAACTTGGTGCGCATGTATTCACTAATCACATGCAGATCAGCACCGTTCCTCAACAGAAAAGTTACACAGGCGGCGTCTCGATAAGTAGTAGTAGCATAGGTAAGGGCGCCAGTGTCCTCGTATATGCCAAGAGCTAACAAGCTAGAATCGAAAGGACTCAACTTTATTCCTTTGTTTTGAATTTGCTCGACTAATAAAGTAGTACAAGCGCCCACGCGTTCAATAATCGAGTCTGTCTGTGCATTGACTCCCATTCCTCTTTCATCAAATTCGTGATGATCAAATATAGCGTACGGTACTCCAGCATTGATTAGGTCTTGAATTATTGGATCTAGTCTAGCCAAATGCTGATTATCGACTATAAATATTTTGCTGATCTCTTTTTCTTTACCCCGCAAATGTTTCATTGGAACGAGAGATAAGCGATGGCGATTTAAAGTTAGAAAGTCCCTAATATTGCCTAAAACTGGCGAACACAAAGCAATACGCGCACTGGGATTAAGCTTAGTCAGAGCGAATTGCGCTGCTAAAGCATCAAAGTCTAGATTAGTATGAGATACGACAATTTGCATATTGTATTTTGGTCAAAATTAAAGTTTAGAATTAGACGAGCAATTAGATTTTTATTTGGATTTAAATTTTGACTCGTCTTCTAAATAAAGTATGCCCTACT
Organism: Candidatus Melainabacteria bacterium; assembly: GCA_027451745.1. Taxonomy (GTDB): domain Bacteria; phylum Cyanobacteriota; class Vampirovibrionia; order Obscuribacterales; family Obscuribacteraceae; genus JABDBL01. The sequence continues at coordinate 24,229 of DAIDIP010000029.1, read as the reverse complement.
AGCATAAATAGTTGTACCTTGCCAGTCTTCTTTTTGCTGATGAGTTACATTTAAGAAGGGTAGTTCTTGACAAGAATATTAGAAGAATCATTACGGGGATCAACGAGCCGCTTTGGTTTTAGGTTCAGCTCGATATAATCAGCAAAGTCAATGGTTGAATAATCAACTTAAATTTATAGCCCTTCTTGTTGGCAACTATTTTTGTAATGAATAGTCTTATTGTTTACGGTTTAAATTATCATTCTTGTCCGGTAGCAATCCGTGAACGTTTTACTATTCCAGAATCTTGTTTAGGACATGCTTTAATTGCGCTGAAAAATTTGCCGCATGTTTTAGAAGCGGCAGTTGTATCAACTTGTAATCGTACAGAAGTCTATGCTGTAGTAAGCGATGTAGCGGCAGGGTTTCGTTCTCTAGAATCATTTTTTCAAGCAACAAGAGAAATTGCCGATCACCAGGCTTTAAAAGCAGACTTTAAACTATTGCGCGATGATGTAGCTTTGCATTTATTTCGTGTAGCAGCAGGATTAGATAGCATGGTCCTGGGTGAAGGACAGATTATGTCTCAAGTTAAAGCAGCTCATCAAGCGGCTTTGAAAGCAGGTAGCGCTGGACCGATTTTAGATTCGCTTTTTAAATCAGCCTTAAATTGCGGCAAAAAAGTTCGCACACAGACCACTCTTGGAAGAAGAGCTGTATCTATTAGCTCAGCAGCAGTTGAATTAACCAGACAATTATTAGCTAATTTAGATACTCGTTCTGTTCTAGTGATTGGAGCAGGGCGCATGGGACAGATATGTGTCAAATTACTTTTGTCAGACAATAATTCTTGCACTGTATATGCGGCCAATCGCAATCAAAACAAAATTAAGGCTATGCAAGAAGCAAATATTCGCCATCTAGATCGTTTACGTGTTGTAGAAAATTTTGAACAAAGACATAAAATAGCGGCAGAATGTGATGCTGTAATTGTTGCTACAAGCGCTCAAGGCTATGTTCTAAGCAAAGAAGAAATGGAAAAATTTACTCGTGGATTGATTAAAGAAAGCCCAATTTATATTGTTGATATGAGCGTGCCACGTAACGTTGATCCACAAGTTGATTCAGCGAATAATATTCAACTCTATAATTTTGATCATTTATCTGATATCGTTAAGCACAATTTAGCTGAGCGAGAAGAGCTCACTAAAGATGCAGAAATTATTGTATTTGCGGCTTTGAAAGAATTTGAGCATTGGCAAAGAACTTTGCTTGTTGCGCCAGTAATAGCTGAGCTAAGAGGCAAAGTAGAAGGTATTCGCCTTTCTTATTTGCGTCATCGCTTAGGTTCAAATGCCCATGCAGAACTAAGAAATAAGCCAGCTAAAAAACTAACGCCTGAGCAAGACAGAGCCAGCAAACAACTAGATAAAATTAGCAGAGTTATTGTTAATCAAATCTTGCACAAACCAACCACAAAATTGAAAGCGGTACGAGATCATAGAAGTTTGCAGCAACAAGTCGAGGCTCTAAAAATACTTTTCGATTTAAACCAACAAAGCAAACCTGTGCCGACTCAGGCACCTCATATCACACACGGTCATTGATAACTTATTAGTACCCCATCCTTAATTCCTCATGAATTCTAAAATACAACGTCGTTTAAAAGTAGGAAGTCGAGCCAGTAAAATGTCTCGTACTCAAACTGATTTTTTTATTGCTCAGTTTTTGAAACAATTTCCTGAAAATGAATGCGAAGTCATACCAATCACAGTAATTGGTGAAAGAGACTATGCGCGTCCTATTGCCGAATTAGGCATAGAAGGTGTTTTCATAAAAGAGTTAGAAGAAGCGTTATTGAACAAAGAAGTAGATTTTGTTGTGCACAGTTTAAAAGATTTGCCGACAAGCCTGCCTTCAAAATTGGCTTTAGCTTGTGTGTACAATCGCATTGATCCTCGAGATGTATTAATCAGTCAAAACAATATTCCTTTTAGAGAATTGCCGTCCGGCAGCCGTATAGCTACTTCTAGTCGTCGTCGTATTTCTCAGCTTAGAACCATTAGGGACGATCTTGTTTATATGGACATTCGCGGCAATGTGCCAACACGAATAGAAAAATTAGATGACGGATATTGCGATGCTATTGTACTGGCTGCTTCCGGTTTAACAAGAATCGGTATGGCAAATCGTATAACAGAATATTTTGAACTAGATGTATCTTTGCCAGTGCCTGGACAAGGCGCATTAGGAATTGAATGCAGAGTCGATGATGATGCCCTGGTAGCTCAACTAGAAGGATTAGATGATCCAGCGACTCGTTTTGCTATAAGTGCTGAACGAACATTTTTAGCCACTGTTGGTGGCGGTTGCTCAATGCCTGTGGGTGCTTATGCCAAATTAACTGACGCCAGAACTGTATTATTGACTGGCTGTATTACATCATTAGATGGCAAACAAGTAATTCGTGGTGAAATGAGCGGAACTACGGACGAAGTGGAAGAATTAGGAAAGCGTTTAGCCAAACATTTACTGGAGCAAGGGGCACAAAATATTGTTGATGGATTGCGCAATTTGTCACCAAGTACAGTATCACCTCCTTGATCGTGTCAACACTTCATCCAACTAGTGATAAGAATTTTTCAGCTCATCCTTTACTGGGCAAAAAAATACTTATTACTCGCCCTTATGGACAAGGTTTTGGTTTTGCCCAAAAGCTTAAAGAACTGGGAGCAATACCGATCTCAATGCCTATGATGGAGATTACTCCACCTGATTCTTGGCAAAAATTTGATGAGGCTATTGATAAAATCGAATCGTATGATTGGCTTATTTTTGTTAGTACTAATGCAGTTCGCTCTTTTAGTCAAAGGTTGCTTCATAAGACCAACGTAGATATTAAGAACGCAATGCAATGGCAAGCAGCACAATCACTGCCCCCGACGGTTTTAAGCAAGCTACCCAAAATAGCCGTAATTGGACCAAGTACGCGGGCTATCGCTGAGTTATATGGACTTAAAGTAGACTATTGTCCAAGCAAATATTTAGCAGAAGATTTTATTGACCAATTTCCTGGTTATCCAAAACAATTATCTGGAATAAAAATGCTTTGGACTCGCGGTGATACAGGCAGAGACTATATTAGCGAAAAATTGCAGTCCGCTGCTGCCAAGCTAGAAATAATCACAGCCTATCAAAGCAGTTTTCCTGCGCAAGCAAAAGAATTCAATAGTCAATTAGAACAGTTAATAAAAGACAAAGAACTGGACGTAATAACTCTCGCCAGCCGTCAAACAGCGATAAATTTAGCCAAAGTGTTGCTATTGAAAAATGCGTCATTTGACATTAGCCGAAATTTACCATTACCTTCTAGCAGCAAGGAAGAAGCGCTACACTACCTCAAGGGTATTTTGGCTCCAATTTTGATTGTAACAATTGGTCCGGAGGCAAGCGCCGGTGCATTAAACTATTTAGGCAAAGCAGATCTAGAAGCCAATCAGCACACTACCGAAGGCATGATTACTGCTCTAGTCGAGCACTATGCTTAAAAGAATTTTCCACTAATATCAAGCGCGAGGAAAAATGACTACAGCGACAGTGACTGAAAACCATGCAGCAAGCCTAACACAAGAGGGCTCATTAAACGCTGTCGGCTTAAATTTGATAGTACGTCCAAGGCGTCTTAGAGCTACGGCGAATTTGCGCTCTATGGTACGCGAAAGTCACTTGCGCATAGACAGTCTTATCAGTCCTTTCTTTATTGTGGAAGGAAATAATCGCCAAATCAAAATAGATCCAATGCCTGGGATTTTCCAAATGAGCATTGATAAGGCTCTTTACGAGATTGAAAGCATTGCTAACAAAGGTATAAAAGCAATTCTATTATTTGGTATTCCAGATAAAAAAGATGCTCAAGCATCAGCGGCTTGGCAAAAAAATGGCGTAATTCAAGTTGCAATCAGAGAAATCAAAAAACGTTTTCCAGAGCTCATTGTAATTGCTGATACTTGTTTGTGTGAATATATGGATCACGGACATTGCGGCATAGTAGATAAAAACAAAATTGTGAATGATCCAAGTGTAGCGATTTTGACTCAAGCAGCTGTAGCTCAAGCAGAAGCAGGAGCAGATATGGTGGCACCATCCGACATGATGGACGGCACAGTAGGAGCAATCAGGAAGGCTTTGGATAATGCAGCGCTTAGTGATGTGCCAATCATGGCTTACAGCGCCAAATTTTCTTCCGCTCTCTATGGACCTTTTCGTGTTGCCGCTCAATCAGCACCACAATTTGGCGACCGTAAAACATATCAAATGGACCCAGCTAACGGACTAGAAGCACTGCGAGAGATTGAATTGGATATTGCTGCAGGAGCTGACATAGTCATGGTTAAGCCCGCATTGTCATATTTAGACATTATTTCTCAAGCCAGACAAATGACTAAATTGCCAATCGCTGCCTATAATGTCTCTGGCGAATATGCAATGGTTAAGGCGGCCAGCGCACAAGGTTGGATAGATGAGAAACGTGTTGTGCTAGAAACGCTCACAGGCATTATTAGAGCGGGCGCAAATCTAATTATTACGTATCATGCAACAGACGTTGCTGACTGGCTAAAATAGGGAATAAGTGTAGAAACTCCATATGAAGACAAGCTCAAACAATCAAATCAGTTTTGCTAATGCCTGTGCCGATCTTTACCTGGATAAAGAGAATGGTGAATTTGCGCTCGATTTGCGCCGGCAAGAAGTGACAATTTATTTAAATTACAGCCAATATCAGGCATTAGTTGTTTTATTGCAGCACAGTATGGAAGATGAACATTTTGCGGAATACTTGAGTTGGAAAATAGATCCATTACAGTCAGATGAAAATGAATTGTTTGAAGTTTGCGGTCCTGATCACATTGTCTGTTTAGCTTGCACCCCTTCTTGTGAGCGGGTCAAACTTACTTTTGATTTAGGAGTAGCTGTAGACTTATCTTTTGCTGATTTTGATGGACTCAGTCAATTAGTTACAGAAGCGCAAGCTGATCTAGAATGGCGACGCGAACTTCTGCGTTGGAATATCAATGAAGCTGGCCCAGATATCGCAGCCGGCGGCGACTAATAACTTTAGAACGAGTCTTAGCGAGCGCAGGTCGCCGACTAATACGAGGCGTCCGAATACGCGCGTCTGGGCGCAGACCAGGCAGCGCTTAAAGTTTAGATGGATGAAGTGAAGCGAACGGCGACGGTGAGGCGGCGGAAGTTGAACGAAGTAAAGTACGCGCGTCTGGGCTAGCGGAGCGCAGACCAGGCAGCGCTTATTATTTGCTCATTATGCTACGGCTATTATGCAGAGTTGGATTTTTTGTCCTAGGCATAAATGGATTAGTCAAACTAAATGGCATAGTTAACTGTAATGCTTTTTTGCGATCATAGTTTGTCACTAAGGCATAAGACAATTCGTACTCCGAAAACTTAGATGGGATGTCTTGCTTGTGTTCGTTTATGCCAGACAAACTAAAAGACATTGCTTTCACTTCTTCTATATTGCGAGCTGCAAGCATGCTGGCTGAAACTTGTGCTTTTGGCGTGCTCACAACATATTGCCAGGCTTTTTCATATGAAGTAGAAACCCAACCTTCTTTGTGAGAGAAAACACCAACAATTTTGCCGCCAAATATATAGGTAATAGAAATAGGTAGATCTTCAGAGTTTTTGACTACAATGCAACCAGGCATGCCTGAATGAACTAGTCCTCTATAGGCTGATTCAAAAACTTCTTCTGGACTTGTATTTTCGGCAGCATTATAAACATCGCCATTAAATAATGAAGCTGAAGCCAGAACTAAGTCTTCACCTAAAAGATAAGCATCTATAGTATTAGTTTGATGACTTATGTCAGCTAGAATACAGCTATAAGCTTCTTGTCCAAATAATTGACGCTCTAGACGCTTGTTGCCATAAATACAGCCAATAACCCGTCCTCTAAATATGAGAACGGCTCCTCTAGATCTGTGACGAGGGGATGTCACCTTAATACAGCAGCTGCTTTGATTACCTTCTATAGAAAGCAATAATTGTCTAAATTTACTTTGATCGCTAATTGGAATATCTTGCATATCCCGCATGGAAGGACCTGGCATAAGCGACGTAGCACGCCTGCTAGCACTCTGAAATTCAAGATTAGTACTCTCGTCATTCTTAATGCGAGCATGCTTTTGTAGTTTTTTAATCTCGGGACGGGAAAACATTAGTCCTCCTGGACCATCGGTATATACAAGACAATATGGCTTCCTTAGTAAGTGACCCGGACAGTTTCTTTTTTCATTCTGACACCTGCCAGTGTCACTTGACATTTATATTTATTTGCCCATTTTTGCGAGGGATCTAACAAACTTGCCAAATGCCAGTAGAGCACTGATTCTCGAACATAGTTCTATACTATGCTGCAAAAGTGAAAATAATGTGAGATTTGAAGCAGCTTTTGCGCCGACAGAAGTAAATAGGTATTGATGGATTTGTATATATATACACTCTGGGTAGGTTGACCGGGACTGATTGTTCTTTTTAATGAATTCGGAATATTAAACTGTAGTTCGCGACTAACATTACTTTTTGTCTTTCTTTTTTTGTATATCGAGTACGATCGGTCAATTACTTGAGCTAAGAGATTGTTATGATTGATGCAAATGGTGCTACTACAGGGAATAAAGAATGCTTAAGCGGCTCTATTGAACGCGTAACTTTTCATAGTGAAGAGAGCGGTTTTTGTGTTTTGCGAGTTAAGGTTCCTGGTCATCACGATTTAATTACAGTTACAGGCAACGCAGCTTCAGTGTCGCCAGGAGAATATTTAAACTGTGACGGTACATTCATTAATGACCGGCAGTATGGTTTGCAATTTAAAGCCAATCGTTTGTCTATTGTGGCACCAGGTACAATAGAGGGGATAGAAAAATATTTAGCCTCAGGCATGATTAAAGGCATTGGTCCGTATTTTGCTAAAAAGTTAGTAAAAGCCTTCGCCGAAGAAGTTTTCAATATTATTGAGAATGAGCCAGAAAAATTGTTGAGCTTGCCTGGTATTGGTCGAGGTCGCATGCAGGCTGTGGTTTCAGGCTGGTCGGAACAAAAAATCATTCGCGAGATTATGGTCTTTTTGCAATCATATGGTGTTGGCACAGGACGAGCAGTACGGATTTATAAAACTTATGGCAATGAGGCAATTAGCAAAGTAAGAGAAAATCCATATCAATTAGCCATGGATATCCATGGTATTGGTTTTAAAACAGCAGACACAATTGCTCAAAAATTAGGTATATCAGCTAATTCGTTAATCCGCTCCCAGGCTGGTATTAGACATACTTTGCAAGAATTAGCTGCCAATGGTCATTGTGCTTGTATATTTGAAGACTTAATTGAAAATGCCTGTAAATTATTAGGTATTGAAGAGAGTTTGGCTAAGCAAGGCATTGAACATGAGTTGGCTTCGGGGAATATTATTGCTTTACAAATAGAGGAAAAGCGGCTTATTTACTTAAAAGCCTTGTACCAAGCTGAGCAAGATATAGCCAAACATTTGTTGCGTCTCAATACTAATCAGATTAATAAAATTAGTGAGCATGACGCGCTTCAGCTGCTCAAACAAACAGCTCAGACAGTTGAAGCAAATGGCCAAATAGAGCTTTCTCCTTCGCAAATAAAAGCTTTGGTACAGGCATTAAACAATAAAGTGCAAGTAATTACTGGCGGACCAGGGGTTGGCAAAACTACTTTAGTCAAAAGTATTTTAAAAATATTTGCCGCCAAAGAAGCTCGTATTTCTTTATGCGCTCCTACAGGACGAGCGGCTAAAAGGCTTTCGGAATCTACCGGATTACCAGCAAAAACCATTCATAGATTATTAGAATTTGACCCTAAATTTGGTGGCTTTAAACACAATCAGGACAATCAATTAGCTACAGATATTGTTGTAGTTGATGAAAGTTCAATGATAGATGTAAATCTTATGAATAGGCTTTTGCAAGCCGTTCCTAGCTGGGCATCATTATTACTTATCGGCGATGTAGATCAATTGCCATCAGTTGGTCCTGGCTCGGTTTTGTCTGACATTATTGAAAGCAGAATAATTAGCACTGCTTTTTTAACTGAGATTTTTCGTCAAGCAGCTAGTTCTAAAATTGTGACCAATGCTCATCGGATCAATAAAGGGGAAATGCCAGATTTAGATAATACTCGAGAAGAATTGAGCGATTTTTATTTTATTGCTGCTGAAACATCAGAAGAAATTACAAACAAATTACTAACTGTTGTGTGTGAGCGTATTCCAAAGCGATTTGGACTTCATCCGGTAAATGACATTCAAGTATTAACACCTATGAATAGAAGTGGCTTAGGAGCGCGAACATTAAATATAGAATTGCAAAAACAATTGAATCAAAATCAATCTGGAGCCATAAATAAATTTGGTTCTAATTATGCAGCCGGGGACAAAGTCATACAGATAATAAACAACTATGACAAAGAAGTATTTAATGGTGATATAGGCACCATCATTAATATCAATCAAGAAGACAATATTTTAATAATAGATTTTGACGGTCGGCAAGTTGAATACGAAATAAATGAGCTTGACGAATTAAGTTTAGCCTATGCTGTATCCATACATAAGTCTCAAGGATCGGAGTACAAAGCAGTGGTAATACCTCTTTCTACAGCCCATTATTTAATGCTTGAGCGCAATTTACTTTATACAGGTATAACTCGAGGTAAAAAATTAGTAGTTATAATTGGGCAGAAAAAAGCTTTGTCTATGGCTATTAACAATAAACGGGTTTTGAAAAGAGTGACTTCCTTAAAACACCATTTGCAAGAATCTTCTAAACATAAAAAAACAAATTAGACAGTAAGCGTAGGGAAAGTAAAACCAGGGTATGTTCCTAATTGCGAGGTATGAATGGACAATTTTGCTAACAGTCCAGATTCTAAAGTCAATAAACAGGCTGATAGTGCTTCTTTGGAAAACAATCCAACAACCCCGCCTGACAATAATAATGGACATCACAACGATGCAGGTCATATAGCCGACGTTAAAAAGAATGCTCCGGTATCGCCATTAACCTGGCTCAGCGACATTTTTAAAACTGGCAAAAATAACAAAGTCGACGAATCAGAAAATCTTAGTCCCAAAGCCAACGCAAACCCAAGAACTTCGCTTTTAGAAATGGTAGCCGTTTTGCCGGGCTTTGAAGAGGTAAAAATAAATGAGTATTTGGCAGCTGCTACGGATATGAAATTTTATGGCATTCCTATAGATTTAGCCACAGAAATTGCTCATAGAGTTCCCAATGCACCGGAAAGAATTAAAGATTTTTACAAAAATGAACGTGAAGCACAAATGGGACATCGTATGTCACCTTTAGGCAATAAAGAGCGAGGTGAGTTAGCTGCTTGGACTCTTTTTGGTGAAAGAGAAGAGATTGATAAATTAGACGAAGAAGGCAGAAAAGCTACTGCAGAATATGTGCAGCGTGTTCTTGATAGGGGTAATCGTTTACCAAGCGCAGATGAAAGAACAAAAGATCATCACTTGCTGGCAAAAATACATAGCTTGTTATTAAATGATCATGATGCTTTGCGTAACTCTGACGAAATAGCTAGACATGGCACAACAAATCATTTATCAGAAGACATTAGAAAGACAGCCGAAGATCATATGTTTGTTCTTTTGGAAAGCATTGAAAATGACAAAGCAGCTTTTCAAAGCCCATTAAATCCTCAACAAAAGGGCGAATATCTTTTACAAAGTCAAATAATGAGACAGGTTGTGCCTTTAGATATATGTTTACCCGGTAAAGAAAAAAACTATGATGCTGTGGTCCAACAATATGCTGATTTAATAAGCGACCGTAATGCTCCATTAGCCGCTGCTACATTGGCTGATTGGCAGATGGGAATTCGCCAAGCATTAATAGAATATCCAAATATGTCCCAAATACGTCCTGCTAGAGACATGTCTGATGCTGAACGAATCCGCGAAAAATTGCTTTTAACCGAAGTAAGACAAATTAGAATTGAAGAAATAGAAAGGGCTCAAGTTTTAAGGCGGCAAGGTGTGCCAGCTGGCGATATTCCAAAACGAGCTGAGGCGCCGCTGCCGGACCATTTATTTAAAAAAGCATTCAATCAAAATAAAATGCCCTTTGTTGAATATAGAGAAGCACGCACATTAGAAGAGCGCGCTGAAGCAATATCTCATTTTGAATCGGCTATTAAACCAATTATTGAAAATGAACGAAACCAAAATAAAGCCCTGGAAGAATCACATTTGGCAGCCTGGCGAGCTCATCCTACCGACTGGCGTATTCCTTACCTCGTTCTTAATGCTGACGCTAATGCTAATGGTCCAGCCGTTCTAAGCAGAGCTTTACCACGATTTGGACTAGCAGATCAATGTGATAATCTTAGTCGCGCTGTTGACTTATATACACGATATCAAGACGATAATTTAACACAGAAAGAAGAAGAAGAATTATTGAAGCTTGACGGAGCCTATAATTTGCCCCCGAACCAGCGTCCTTGCAAGCATTTTGATAAACGCGAACCGCAAGAAAGAATTAGGTAAGCAGTCTTATCTTGCATGCTAACCCCTTTTAAATAGTCATGAAAAGTTGTAAAATTTATAACATTCTGAGGTCAAGGGTTATTCATTCATGGATACATCAAAATACAAACTGTCAGACATAATCACATACGATCCTAACCAGCGTAGCGGACAACCCTGCATTAGAGGGCTGCGAATAACGGTCGGTGATATATTGGGGTATCTTGCCTCTGGGATGTCCAAGGAATCCATAATTGCAGATTTTCCTGAACTGACTCTCGATGATTTACATGCGTGCCTAGAGTTTGCCTCTTTGCGAGAAAAGCACATCGCTCATATATCTGCAGCCTAATATGCTGTTATTAGATGAGAACTTATCTTTTAGACTTATAAGTTCTTTAGAGGATCTCTTTCCGGGCAGTAAGCATGTGCGTGACTTCGATCTAACTTCGGGCTCGGACAGTGATGTTTGGAACTGCGCAATCAAAGAAAAGTTGGCCATATTGACGAAAGACTACGACTTTTTCAATAGAAGCACCGTTAAAGGTTATCCACCTAAAGTTATTCATCTTCAAATCGCTAATGCTCGTACCAAAGAAATTTTCGAATCGATAGCTCACTATAGAGCGGCAATTGATTGGTTCTTGGCAGAGGTAGACCAATCGTATATGATTCTTTCAAAACCGCTTGATTAACCAGCTTACTAGCTAATGGCGAGGATATTGCCTGTTTTAGATCACAAGAACAAAATCATTGTTTACGGCTGTCTATAATCTGAAATATCAAGCTTTCTTAAAGAGTATGTCAAGGAGAGATAAATTTGTCAGATGAAAGAAGACCGACAAAAATTTAGCATTTTTACTCATGTGGCGCATAGTTATGCTGCGATCATCTGCCTATTTCTTTTACCGGGCTGCAATTATATTGCCCGCAAACATACAATTGAAAATTGGCATCAACTTAGAGCGGCTGGAGACGTGGCTTATTACAAGCACGACTACGCAGCAGCACAAAAATGTTTTGATGACGCATTAAAGATAGCCCAGTCAATGCCGGATCAACCAGTACGCTTAGCAGTTGTATTGGAAGACTTGTCTAAAGTATGTCTGGCAGCTAACGATGTAGGGCAAGCCTCAATAATTTTTGATCAAGCTCTTGCTTTAGCTAATAAGCGCTCACAAGCACCAAAAAAACAAATTGAGCGGATAGAAGAATCATTGGGTCCTTGCCTTAATAACCTAGGGCAAGTATTTGCTAAAGCAAAAAAATATGAGCAAGCTGCCATAGCCTTTAGAGAAGCAAGAGCATTATTTTTGGACTTATATAAACTTGCTTCGCCAATTCTAGTCAATTTTATAATCGGTTCTTATCTTGCTTGGACAATAGACGGTCTGGGCACATCTTACAAAGAAATGGGACAGTTAAAAGAAGCCAGGCAAGCGTATTTTAGCGTTAAAGACTACAATATTATTAAAGGGCTTTCCTTAGAATTAAGACAAAAACTGGTAAATGATTTTTCTAAGATCCCAGATACGCCAAAAGACGAACAAAATCAATATTATTCGTTGCTTGGTTGCCAGCCAGACAACTTATGAAAATCCAACCAATTAAGCTCTACAATAAATTTAGACAATGGCTCAAAGTTGATTTAAGACTTGCGCGCAAAGGTCTTATTGTTGTTTTTGTGCCGATGACATTTGTTCTTATACTTATGTCTATACTGGCATACATGCTCAATGAAGCTGAATTTGATGTATGGAAAGAGGCTGATTCTAAGCTGGTTATAGCTAAAGCAAATTCTATAAATCGCAGTTTTCTTAAAGACGAAGAATTAGATCAATATACTAAGCAAGACATAATTGAACAAATACAAGCGCTAAAAAAACTTACTATAGACAATCCTGCTCAATTAGAAAATATCCTCCAATTAGAACGCTTGGCTAATCACGGACTGGCTTTATGTCAAAAGAAGCCAGCTAGCAGCAAAGAGCTGAGCCAGTTATTGCAAGATTTAAATTTGCAAGTAGAACAAATTGAAAAAGAAGAACAAAAAGAATTTGACAAAAATATTTTTAGAAGCAGTGTCAATCGTGCTTTTGTACGGCAAGGACTAGTTCTTGGACTGGTATTAAATATAATACTAGGTGTAATAATGGCCAGTTATTTTAGCAAAGGTATTACTGCTAGATTGGCATTGGTGTTCGAAAACAGCAAGCTTTTAGCCAAAAATAAACCATTGCTCCCGCCACAAGCAGGACGCGATGAAATAGCCAGACTAGATCGTGTATTTCATAAAATGGCTGAAACTTTAGCTGAGCTCTCACACAAAGAAAAAGCTGTGATAGACAATGCTTTAGATGTTATTTTCACTATTGATAGTGATGGTCGCATTAGCATGATTAATCATGCTTGTTTTACGTCTTGGGGCTACACTCCCGAAGAATTGACAGGCCAAAAAATTACTAAAGTTTTGCATAAATCAGATAAAGCCCTGGCCATGGTTTTAATCAATAAACTTATAAAAGGTGCAGCCAGCCGTGCTTTTGAGACTAGGCTGGTACGTAAAGATGGCACAGTAATAGACATATTGTGGTCCGCTACTTGGTCAAAAATGGAGAAAAGTCTTTTTTGTGTGGCTCACGATATAACCCAGCGCAAAGAAGTAGAAAGGGTAAAGCGTGATTTTTATGCCATGATCAGTCACGACCTGCGCACACCACTGACCAGCATTCTGTTCTCTTTAAATATAGTTCTTAAGCGTATAGACAACCTTACTTCGCAATTAGCTGGGCGTGCAGCTGCAGAAACCTCCAAAGATCTAACTGAAGAACTGCAAGCCGCTGAACATAATTGCGCGCACTTATTAAAACTAATAGATAGCATGCTGACCGTAGAAAAAATTGAAGCAGGAGAAATTGAACTTAGTCCAAAAATGTTTAAACTGTCTTCCTTGATAAAAAAGGCCGAAGAGGGCGTCAATGCTTATGCACGCGAGCAGCAAATTAGATTAACCTGGCAATATGATGACGCTGCAATTGCGGCTGACGAAGAAAGATTATTGCAGGTTTTAATAAATCTACTTGGCAACGCCATTAAGTTTTCACCGGCTGGTAGTGAAGTAAAATTTTCAGCCCGGCTGTCTGATAACCAGCTAGCCTGCGAAATTGAAGACCACGGTCCAGGTATACCAAAACAATATTTATCGACAATTTTTGATCGCTATAAACAAGCTAAAACCCGCGAAGATAAAGGCGGAACCGGTCTTGGTCTGACAATCTGCAAAGCAATTGTTAAGGCTCATGGTGGCGAAATTGGCGTTAATAGTACTGAGGGCAAAGGCAGTACATTTTGGTTTAAAATCTCGGTTATTTCGCTAAATAAGTTGCCCGGCAAACAAATAAATAAAGAAGATAGCCTAGGCTAACTGACAGCCTTAGGGCTATGGCGATAGAATAAATAATGTTGGGTATAAACAGAATATAGCGGGCGATACAATTACTTAAAATGGCAAAAGTTCTTTTAGTAGAAGATGATCAGGACTTGGTTTCCCGTATCACCAAATGGCTTTCACTAGAACGCTATTCTGTCGAAGCGGTAGGAAACGGCAAAGAAGCCTTAGAGCTTCTTAGAGAGTCCACATACGATTTTATTATTCTAGACTGGCATATGCCTGAATTGAGCGGTGTAGAAATGTGTCGCTATTTTCGCGCCAATGGTGGCAGCACGCCAATTTTAATGCTGACCGGCAAAACTGACATAGCTGACAAAGAAGCTGGACTGGACGCTGGTGCAGATGATTATTTGACCAAGCCATTTCACCCACGTGAACTTTGTGCAAGACTAAGGGCTTTAGGAAGACGTCCCAGTCAGCGCCTAAGCGATGAATTAAAAATTGGCGGTTTAATTTTAGATCTCAATAAATATCAACTCTATAGAAATGGTACTGAAATTGATTTGTTACCTTTAGAATTTTCCTTACTAGAATTTTTCATGCGTAATCCTGGACGCGTTTTTAATGCAGACATTCTACTTGAACGCGTATGGCCAGTAAATTCGGAAGCGTCTCCAGAAGCAGTTCGCACTTGCATTAAAACATTGCGCCGTAAGATAGATATAGATAGCGAACCATCTTTAATTAAAACAGTACACGGCGTCGGTTATAAATTAGAAGTATCAGAATCGGCCGAAAAAAAAGTGACTGCTGATCATGCCTGATAATTTCGGTTTATAGCTAAAAGCTAGACAATCAAATTAGGCATTAACTGGGTTTTGATCATTGTTTGACCCACCATTAGGGTCAACTTTGTTGTCATTGTTATTATCGACTACATTGTTATTGTCATTGTTGTCGTTATCTTCGCCGTTATTATTATCTAGACCTCTTGGTCCCATACCGTACAGAGCAAAATTGCCACCTGCCATTAAAAGAAAACCATAGCCAGTATCTGGACCGCTCACAAAGTGCATGGGCAAGCCAATTCCGCCGCGTCCGCCGCCACCAGCACTGCCATAGTTGCCATCCAGGCCGCTGCCGCCGTCGTTTTCATTGTCATTATTATTTGAACCATTCTCTTCATCGCGCATTTTATTTCCGCGAAGAGGAGTTGTATCTTTCATATTTGAAGCCAATAAAGTATTTCTGTTTAAATCAGAAGCGTCAGCCCTGCCTCTTACATGTGGTGGTCTTACGTGAGGAGGATTTACGCGACGATTGTCATTATTTGGGTTGATATGCGGTTGATTACCGCCATTATTTGGTTGCTTATTATGATCAATTACTCTGCCGCCGTTATTTGGTTGCCTGTTATGATCAATTGCTCTGCCGCCGTTATTTGGATGTAACAGATTTAAATTAGCTGTAGTACTAGTTTTTGGCAGATTGTGATTGTCCAGTGGATTATGATTTATTGGTGACTGAAGAGGATTATGCACAACAGGCTGTCCTATACCATGGTTTGCACCATTGACAGTATTTCTGAATTGGTTTGTTCCTGAGACGGAGCCACCACTACCTGAATTAAAACTATTGCTAAGCAGACCATACATTAAGGCATTTTCACCCATGTAAAGCAAACTGCCTAAGCCACCCATGCCACCATAACCTCCGTTACCATAGCCTCCAAAGCTTCCGCCACCATAACCTCCGTTACCATAGCCTCCATTGCCTAAGGCACCATTTAGCATTGACATGGTGTACATAGCGTTGAGCGCTTGGGTGCTTTGAGGATTGTTGCCCATCATTTGACGCATAGCCAAATATTGCATTGGGTTCATGCCACCACCCATGCCACCGTAGTTATTACCCATTCCACCGTTTAGCATTGACATGGTGTACATAGCGTTGAGCGTTTGCGTGCCTTGAGGATTATTGCCCATCATTTGACGCATAGCCAAATATTGCATTGGGTTCATGCCACTGCCCATACCACCACCAAAGCCGCCACCAAATGGTGAATTTCCATACAATGAATTACCAAATATTCCTCTGTTCCCATAACCTATTCCGGCATAGTTTGGATTGCCGTAAATTGAGGCATTGGGATTATAATAATTCGGGCTGCCATAAGCTTGATTGGCATAAAAAGCTTGATTAGGATTGTCATAAGCTTGATTGGCGTAATAGGCTTGATTAGGATTGCCATTTATTGGCATACCTGCATTGTTAAGTTCACCATTTATGACCATATTAATAAACATCTGATCGCCATTGGCGCCATATTGGCTGCGCAGCTGATCTCTGATGTCCCGCAATGCATTTGCATTTGCATTACCCTGTATCATAGATGGTGCAACTATGTTGTTCTGGGCAACCGAACTGCGATCATATTGCTGAGCTCTATAGTTTTGAGCAACACTATTAGGTACTGCTCTGTATTGTCTTACGTCAACCGGAGCAGTATTTTGAGCCGTAGTGGGACGAGCAGCCGGGCTTGAATTGTCAGCCAGGACTGGTGGGGCTGGCACTCTGTCTGCAGTTTGCATTGCTTGAACCGGCGCACCTTGATCTAAAAGAGCATTTTGTGGCTGAACATTACCATTTATCAAGCCCATCATTGAAAGCTCACTAACTGTTTCAAATTCTTTGCTTGTTGCAAAAGCTAAGAATTTAGAGAGATTGCTGGGGGAATTATGAGTAGCTGCTTGAGCTGGTTTGCCTGCATCATTAGCTGGAACATTAGCTGGGATTTCGTTTATCTGTGCTGTTGGTGGGTTAGCCGGAAGAACTTCAATACGAGCAGGAATAGGCGCGGGGGCTGGAGGCGCTGGTACGCCTTTTACACCATCGCCAGAAAAGGTAACTTTTTTTACCACACCTTTAAGTGCATTAATATCAGCAGTTTGTCCTTTATATGCGGTTTCATTAGGCATTTGTGCTGCTAAGCCATTAGCCATGTAAATAATAGCGTTTTGTCTTTTATCAGCTACAGTGACACCCTGTCCTATATCAAAAGATTTATAATTTTGCGTATGCACGTATGCTAAAACAGCACGATAAGCAGCCTCTTGCTCTATTGGTAAACCACCTTGTTGCAATCGTGTTTCTGCAAGTGCCAAGAAATTATTGTTTATAGCATCTGTTAATTTGGCCGGTTGCCCACCGTGAATAGCAGGATTATAGATAGCTTGCAGCGTAGCAATCTTGCTATCTAGTATTTGTTTATCAATAGGTCCATTGCCTTGTGGACCGCGTACATTGCCCCACCATCCAACAAATGGATCATTGTTTGCTTTTGTAGGATCAAGCAGAGCATTTGCTTCATCCATTTTAGGGGGATTAGCATTGAGCAAATTGCGTGCTTGCCAAAGTTTATTGGCCATAGCACTTACTTCATCATTAGTTTTAAATGGAGAATCAGCAAGCATTTTTTCTCTAACTTGTCTTGCTGCGCCTTCTATTGCATTTGCTTGCGCTCTATCTTGTGGCGAGAGTTGTGGATTGACAGCCAGTACAGCTTGTTCTTGCTGACCTAAAACCCCTTGATTGATAACAAATTTACCACGCTGTTGAACAATTACACTATTAGCCAATTGAGGCGAATTTAAGACTGTATGAAGTGCTTGAATTTTTGCGTGCAATATTTCTGGTCTAATAACACCCTTACTATCTGCAATTGTTTGTCCCCAATTTACTTGTGGCAGCACTTTTGCATCTGTTGATTTTAAATTTTCAATCTCTGCCAGTTTTTGTCCTAGACTATTCAATTGATTACCTAACTGTTTAACCGCAGGGTTAGCATTGGTGCTCAATACATCTGTGCCACTGAATTTGCGATGGCTAGCTATGGCTGCTTCCATTGCCTGGTTTTGTACTTGTCCAGCTAGTTTTTGAGCATAGGCAGCTTGAACTTCTTTGGGAGCATTGGGAATTTCTTGCGCTGCTAGCTGAGCTATTTGAGCTGCGTTCGGGACTTGACTAGGGACAGCCCCTTGATCGGCTGGTTTTTGTACTGCATCCTGCGGAGTCAGCATCAGATTTATATGTCCTACGGCCATTAAGTCGAGGACTTGATTAACCAAACTGCCCCAACTATTCTTATCTTCAGCTTTTGCTTCGCCTTGAGAAGTTTTTTCTTTACTAGATCCTTTTTTGCTTTCGCCGTTCACTTTGTCTGTAGAAGATTTTTCTTCATTGGACTTAGATTCTTCGGACTTACCCTTTCCTTCCTTCTTTAAAGCAAAAGGGGACAATTCACCAAGCGGATCCATTCCATCTTTTCTAGATGGATCAAATACATCTGCTGTGTTATCAAAAGGCAACTTTTACTCCTGCGCCATTAGCGTCTAAAAGCACTAAACAAAAAAGGAAGCATAAACATCATTCTCATTAAGCCGCCACCACCACCTAGTCCACCAAAACCACCCATTCCACCGCTAAGCAACATTAATGGCAACATGGCACCAAATCCACCACCACCTATACCACCGCCTCTAAATAGCATACTCATTAGTCCTATACCAGCGCCTAAGCCAAGGGCGCTGCGAAGAAAACCGCCGCCTCCTCCGCCAAAGCCATTGAATAGTCCGCCACCCATTCCACCACAGCTTCCACCAGAACAACCGCCGCGCGCATAATTGGCGTCAAGACCGTATTTATTGTTCGGGACGCTGCCAATATTGCCAGTAGTACTGTCATTTGACTGTGCTGATTGGCTGTCGTCCACTTGAGCATTGACATTGGCTGCTGAAACATCACCTGGTTGAGGTGGTGGTGGCACTTCTGACTGTGGAGGAAGAACCAGAGGTAAATCAGATGGAACTTGTCCTGCGGCATTACCATATGTGTATGAATTGTTTTGAGCATCTTGCATAGCATAGGCAAATTGCATTTCTGGATTACGAAAAACTGCTTGATTAGAAGGTGTGCTTTCATTGCCAGCCATCACTTGACTGCTTTCGACTAAGTTAAACGGATGCAATGAATCGCTAGAAAAATTTTGTGAGCGCAAAGCTGGCAGTGAATCTGCGGCCAGTTCTCCAGACCACAATTGAATAGTATCTTGATTTGCGGCTTGCTTTAGATTTTGCGACGAATCATTTGCGGCTCCGTCAAATGGTGGCATAAACTATTTTTCCTTACTGTCAAATTGTGCAGCAAATTGCTGTTTTCATACTTTTAACTCTAGTAACAAGTTTAGAAAGTATTTGTGAGATGTTTGTGAGATTGATCATCTAGGATGGGATTCCTACGCAGTAAAATGATTAAAAAGCGATACAATGATATGAACATAGCTCTTCAAAAATGAGTGGGTATTAAGAATGAAAAGCCAAGTAGATTTTCAAAGCTATATAGACAGCGGAACACAAGCCTATAAAATGGGCGACTACGCAAGCGGCGGCAAGATTTTTTTGGCAGCCATGAAAGACGCAAAGCGAGTCAAACTAAAAGATGCGCGTTTAGTGGCAATACTTTATAATCTGGCGCTTTTTTATCATCAGCAAAAACGTTCTAAAAAAGCAGAAGTTTTATTAGAAAAAGCGCTTGAATATGCTGAATCTATTTTTGGTAAAAATGCTGTTCCTGTAAATCATATTTTGAATAGACTGGCTGATTTGCAAGTGAAGCAACGTCATTACAAACGAGCTGAGACTTCTTACAATCGCAGCTTGCAAATTGAGCGCCGTACTTTAGGGCAAGATAATCCATTGCTGGCAAAAAAGCTAATGAAAGTTGCTTGGGTACAGGCTTTGCTTAGCAACTATGATGATGCGGAATTATTTTTAAAAGAAGCATTAGAAATGCAAATTAATTCAGCAAGAGCAAAACAGGCTTATGCAGCTTCTCATAGACAGCCACTGCCTATTGATGCCGATATGCTGCTTGATGATTTTGCCGGTGATGAAATTGAAATTTCGAATCAGTAGATCTAATCATTCTTGACTATTTGAGTCCTAACAGATAAGATAGCTATATAGATAGCCATCTCGATTGTTGAGGTAACAAGATGAGTAAAAGTTATTCCATTGCAGAGGCGCGTAATAATCTCGCGGCTATCGTACACGAACTTGAAGTAACTGACGGTATTGAGCTTACACGCCGAGGTACCCCTGTTGCTGTTTTAATCTCCAAACAAGAATACGATCGACTTCAGCCCCAAAAAGCTAGCTTTTGGCAAGCTTATAAGAACTATGCAAAACAAGTCAATTTAGCTGAGTTAGATATGGAGCCATCTGAAATATTTGGCGGATTGCGTGATCGCACATCAGGTCGCAAAATTACGTTGTGACTATCAAATTCCTACTCGATACCAATATAATCTCTGAACCTCTAAAAGCCATTCCTAATCGAGGCATTATGCGCCAGCTAGAACGTCATCAGATGGAATTGGCAATACCATCAATTGTGTGGCATGAATTACTTGTTGGTTGTTTTCGCTTGCCACGTTCTCAGAAGCGCTCTGCGATCGAAAAATACCTCAATGAAGTAGTATTGCCAATACTACCTTATGATGCACAAGCCGCTAAATGGCATGCTGTTGAAAGAGCTCGTTTAATGAGTTTAGGAAAAACACCACCATTCATCGATGGTCAGATTGCCGCCATAGCTAGCACCCAAAATCTTACTTTGGTTACATTTAACACATCCGACTTTTCTTTATTCAAAGAACTGAATTTGGCTAATTGGCATAAGTAACATGAATCAATAGACAGTTCTTGTGATGCCTTGCTGCTGAGTGTTGCGAATGCTGCTGACGTCCCTCGAATTGATAGTGATTGCTTTTTGATGATTTTGTTGGCGATTAAATTTCGAATCAATAAAATCGTTTGTCCATTTTAGGCAGCTAGAGCAATTTCAAGGGCTATATTATCCCAAGGTACGAATGCTTTGTTTTCTTTGTCAAAATTGACAAGTCCAATTTTGGCCAATAATTTGACGTCCGAGTGAACATTTTTGTAGTCTCTATCTAACATTTCAGCTAGTCTTTTGATGCTGCTAGCTCCACTTTGTCGTAAAGACCTAAGTAATTCTCTACGCTTAGTAGAGAGTGTTTTAAACAACAAATCTTCGCTAGGAAAATAGATTCTATCTACAGGGAGCTCTATTGGTTGGTTGGACTCAGCCCGCTTCCAAGCTTTAATAGCATCTTTAGCGGCTTGCTTTGATGTTCTAATGGCTATTAGTATAGTTTTTCCTTTACGCCTCATTCCAATAAGCCTCCATTAGCTTGGATATCATCATAGAAATCAGCAAATAATTGCTCAATTGTTTTGAACAAATATGCGACTTCTTTATCTCTTATGTGTTTATGATCTCCTTTGGCCAATTCATTGTCGTATCTAATTAAAGTTGTGCCATTAGGTAAACTATAATTCAATCTATATTTGAGCCCATGTGGTCTGGATTCTGTCGGCTGAGGCAACTCCCATATTACTATTTCCATGACAGATCCATCTGAAATTGGTATTTTTGAATGGTGTAATTTTAGAGCCTTGGTATGGTTTACTATGACATATGGCTTTTCTGTAGTCAAGACAAAAACCTCCGCAGCATTGATTAATCTAGCGGGCTCTCCTGGCAAAGCAATAATCGGGATGAGCGCCTAATACTTAAACGATTTTGAGAAGAAATAGTTCAATATTGGACACTAATATTTAAAGCAAAAGTACGAATGTAAGCACAAAATTAGTTGCATGATAAAACCGTACTATTATTTTTTCAAAAGTCTGTCTATGGCGTGTATGAGCCGTTGCTCTAATTCTTGAGCCCAAAGAGGCGTAGAAAATTTGCTACTTTCTTCAATGCTCAAACGCTCTAATACCCAATCTCGAACCATTGCACTAACAGGCAGCTTCCGATAACCAGCCAGCTCGTATAGTCGTTTAATATCTTGTCCATCTAGTCTAAAATTAAATTGTCCTCGTGCGGCAACTGTCTCCAAGGCTTCTTCTTGCAATTTTTTTCTGCGCTGTTCACGCTCTTTGTCTGTTAGTTTAGGCATTCAATTCAACCTGTTTTTATTATAGATTTCTGTCCAGGCGGGAGTTACGTGATCCGCATGAAAAATAATTTCATCGTTGTCGATATAAGTGAGTCCAATTTCTATTAGATTGCCATTTGCATCGAAGCCCACAATCATATCCTGAGAATTGCCATGAATATCATCGTGAATTTTAAACCATTTGGTCATTTCCCATTTATTAGCAATAACTTCATGCACTTGCTCTGCTTTGATACCATGCTCAAAAGCGCTAGAACGAAATCGGAGCAAACAAACCCCCTTGTACAACAAATGTACAACACAAAAGTGACCAATGTCAAGCAAATGACATGACATTCCTATTTTGATCTACGTTTTTTAGACGGATAAGTTCAAATTTGCGGCATAAATGTCGAAAAAACTTAAGAGGAGATCCATAAAAAGCCAAAAGGGCGCAGAAAATGAGGGGTGGTGTTCCACACGATCCAGACTGCAGCGCATATGACGAGAATGATAATTGCGCGCTACAGCCTGAACCGCATGAATGACGGAGCGTCACTGTTGGTGGGTTGTAATTCCGGGGATGAACAATCTCTCCCTGCGTCGCTTTTTCTTTCCTCCTGGGAAGAATTTCTGCAAGAAGCTCCTGCCTTGAGAGGAGGGAGCCTTGTGGGCCATCAACACAACTGGCGGCTTGAGTCTATTACCTCCAAGGGAATGGGTGGATTGATGTGAGGGGGCTGGAAAGAGAACGGTTGGCGGTGTCACACGCGCCTTAGCGAGCCCTGGGACTGTCACAAAGCGGGTACGGGTGTCGTTTCCTCCGAAAACGTCCGTAGGTAAAGAACCAATTTCTGGCTCGCTTGTCAAAGCTGCAAGTGTGGCGTCGCCATCATCTCCAGGGATGGCTGCCAGCGGGAATGTGTTCGGGGTGTTTATGCCACCGTATGTAGTATCACCGCTGTCGGTGCGAAAATTGTTGGTTGGAACCAGAGCAAGAGTGTTGGAAGCTCCGGTTGCCAAAGAATGAGAGTCAGTCTCGCCATCTCCTCCAGGGATGACTGTGAGTGGGAATGCGATGGTGGGAGTAGTGCCGTTATCTTGGATATCGCCGTTGTGGGCGTGAGGGAGGCACTGGGGCTGTGCGACGGGATTGTCTTCAAAACTGAACTCGAGTTGAGTAAGCCTGGGCAACACAGCAGCAGGTGCAGGACTCTCTCCTGCCTGCAGCAAAACGATGCTGCAGCCCACCGTTGTGTTGGGCTCAAAAATCTTTGCCAGGGTGATATGACTGCGATGAGAATTAGCCCCGGCAGTGGCTGTACTTCCTCGAATACCAGTTCCGGTGAGTATAGGGGCAAAGTTGACACCCGCGGCAAGAATTTCTTCCGCCGAAAGATCAACGCTTGTTTCAGCTCTCCAGGAGACCATCGCCCTGAAGATCTCTGCTGTTGGACGAGGCGACACTTGGGGCGGCAGCCTGAGGAGCGGCAGAATACCGCTGTCTGGATTGATGATCGTGCTCTGGACGACTTGAGTTGGAACGACTTCTTCTGTATTTTTATCCAGTTCCGGCGTAGGGGAAGCGGCTTCGCATTGCACCATCTTGGCTGTGTCGGCGCCGTTCAGTAAAGCCAGCTTGACGCCTCCTTCTGGACGACTGGGATTCAGTCCTTCTCTGAGAGTGCTGCGTCCAAGCATGGGTTGCGCACCCACAGGAGAAGAATAGCTCCTCATAATGGCCAACAAGATATCCCGTTGATCCTCCAACGTGGGTCCCTTTTTTGGCCGGCGGGGAAATTTAGGCAGTTCAAAGACTTGTGCCGTGAAGAGCCATCGGAAAACGGCGACGAAGAGTCCCAAGACATACACGATGTACGCCCAAGCCATGCTCAGTTCGTTGACAACCGCATCAGCTGCGATCTCGAAGAAGCGGGCGGAGAGAGAAACGGGACGACGGGAGGCGCTGAGAATGCTCATGATGATGTCCTTGTGCTTGGCGTGATGCCGATGACGCCCCAGTAAGTGATATGCAACATGCACATCTAACTCAACGGGTCGGAATCGTAAAACAATCTGGCTTAGCTTCCTCTTGTTCGCACATTGCGCGAAGGACAAGAAAGAATTTGTGATGGGGATGTGCTTGCGAGAGGAAGTAGAAGCCTAGCTTGGATTATGCATATAGATAGTGAAGTTGCGCAAACAGGGACCGGGAGCGGCACGTAGCAACTATCGATCGATC
>DAIDIP010000028.1 GCA_027451745.1 Candidatus Melainabacteria bacterium | reverse complement strand
CCTCCATACGTATATATGCATGGCGTGCCACTAAATCAAAATTTTAAATCATTCCCTGCTTAGACGCGATATGCATAATCAAGCTCGTCCTATTCGTCGTGAGCGAATACTAGATGTTTTAATCCTTCAACAAAAATTGATAGAAGATCCCGGTTTTATTAAGGGTGACGGAATATGTTTTGAAGACGATGCAGGACAAAATCTTTTAGAGATGTCCAGTTCTAGCGGCATTATAGACTCGATATTAAAACCAGTGCTAAATTGCAATGCAGCTGAAGACTGGCTGGAGCTGCGAGCAATTAAAATCGATAAAGCCTGGTTGATTGGATGCTTCAAGGAGGCTCAAAAACAATGGATAGTTCAACGCTCACGCGGATAGGTTAATAATTTATGGAAAGCATAATTGATAAAAATTCAAACACCAACAAATTTAAAATAATGCTGAATAGCGAACTTCGCAAATGTATTGACACAGTTTTTCTGCAGCAAGAAGTTCTTAATGATAATGCTATTGAAATTTTTCTTACAGAAATAGGTGTTGAAACCGGTAAACAAGAAAAGACATATGCTCAAGCCATGGCTAGAAAGGCTATAAACTTTTATACTCCTGGAGAATTAAAGAAGCGGTTTGATTACGATGGTCCAGGACATACACGAACCGACTTAAACAAAATCTATCTAAGTTATTTAGTAAAGGCTTGCAATATTAACTGGTTCACCGCTTTAGGAAGTATACAGGATGACCAATTATGGTATGTTTTCTTTCCTGAAACAGTACATACATGCCGGGCGGTAAAGGATTTGCCACCACTAATAGGCGAAGACGTGGGGCAAGCTGCGTCTATTCGTCGAAGACAGGTGAATGAACTTTTTATTCTTGGTGATCTTTTTAACAAGTTGTTGAGCGGTCCTAGCTTTTGCTTTATAGATGAACATAGTACCAGCGATATACCAAAAAATGCCGAGGAGCTCTTTGGAGATGCGATTGAATATATTTACAAAACTATTGATACTATTAGCAAATGTGCTGATGCTAAAGAATGGTTGACAAAAAAATCAATTATGTACAATGTCGATTGGCTCAAAGAAGAAATGAATCTTGGCTTTTTTAATCCTGCCCATATACAATTCACAAAAAATGGACGACATAGCATGTATGAACATCGTCAACAACTTTTCGAACTTACTTTTTCTCTGTAAATATAGTTGCTACTTTCAGCTAGCTGGCAATAGCCTTGCTGAATACTTTTTGCCACCAAGGACGCTTTAATTCTGCTATTTCAGTTTTTAATTACTGTAACTCACCTATTTTGTTTTATTAGCTATGGGCATAGCCGTTTTAATCGTATAAGCAGCTGCATGAGCGTCGTTATAAAACATTTGTACAGTATCCAGAGATACTTGCTTAAGGTCTCCACCCAATAGTGGCAATTTTTTTAAAATGTCGTCTGTAATTGTAATTATGTGGCAGCCAATAGATTCTGCTTGAACAAGATTGTAGAGCTCGCGAGGGCTTGCCCATAGTAATTCGACATTAGGATAGCTTTGCAAAAACTCAAGACTTTTCTTCATGGTTGGCAGAGGGTCTTGCCCTGCATCAGCAACGCGACCAGCAAAAATAGAAACAATACCACCTGCCCCTTGAGAAAGAATTGGTGCTACTGAAGCAACTTGTTCGTATAGTGTCATGGCTGTGACATTTAATTTCACTCCGGCTGCACTAAGTCGTTTGACTAACGCGGTACTGGATTCACCTTTTGTATTAGTGATCGGGATTTTGACATAAACATTTTTTCCCCAACTAGAAATAGTATCGGCTTGTTTTTCCATTTCAGAAAAATCGTCTGAAAAAACTTCAAAACAAATTGGTCTATCAGTGATTACACTTAAAATGTCGTGAGCAAAAGATGCATAATCAGCTACTCCAGCTTTACGCATTAAAGTAGGATTAGTAGTAAATCCGGCAATTAGTGGATTTTGATAATAACGAAGCATTGTCTGCTTATCAGCGCCATCAGCAAATATTTTGATTTGCATTTTTTTTGGCGATAAAACACCTTGGCCTATCGAACGCAATTTGTCTGTAAATTTTGAAATTTCGCGCTTTTTAGACATCTCGATTGCCATTAGGGACTTAAGCAACACCAAGCACTTTATTCCCTTTCCTAAACGAATGCTACCCTGAGTTACCTTAATTCGTGCAAAATCAATCTTAAAATTCGTCTCTTTTGTTCTCTACTATGCCATGATGGACTTGTCCGTATCACGCTTAGGAATAAGGGGACAGAAGATGCCAACAAAACACCTTGAAGCACAAACGCGCACAACATTTAATACACGCAATGATATCCCAGCAAGCGCACGTAATGAATGCTGTAGGTTATTAAATACCACTTTAGCCGCTACTCTTGACCTGTGGACACAATTGAAGCAGGCTCACTGGAACGTCAAGGGGCCCAATTTTTACCAATTGCATTTGTTGTTTGATGAATTAGCAACGACTGTATATGAGTACATAGATATGGTTGCTGAACGCATTACAGCTTTGTCTGGTATAGCAAATGGCACTGCTCGTCAATCAGCAAGCAATTCTTTTTTGCCTGAATATCCTGCCATTCCAATTACTGAAAAGGACCATTTAAAAGCTCTGGCTGATCGTTTAGCAGCCTATGGCAAGCACATTAGGACCAGCATAGAAAAAACTGATGAATTAGGCGATCAGGCAACAAATGATCTATACGTTGAGATTGCTAGAACAATCGACGCGAAATTGTGGTTCATTGAAGCTCATCTTCAAGAAAATCACTAGAACTGTTTTGATATTCATTTCAAATGACTCAGTTCAATGAAATAGGCAATACCAAACTCTCTCTTGACGATTTTGCTTATCATTTGCCACCTGAATTAATCGCCCGCCATCCTGCGGAAAAGCGGGATAGTTCTCGTTTGCTTTATTACAAGAAGGCAGCTCAAAATATTAGCCATAAGCAGTTCAAAGATATTGGCTCAATTTTAAGAGCAGGCGATATTTTAGTGGTTAACAACACAAAAGTAATTCCAGCTCGGCTATTAGCTTATAAACAAAGCGGTGGCTTAGTGGAATTGTTGCTGATTAAGCAAGAGCCAAATGAAGCTGGGCTATGGCAGGCAATGGCTTCGCCTATAAAAAAACTAAAAATAGGCGACATTCTTACCATCCAAGGCAAAGAAAATAACCATGATATTTCTGTTAGAGAATTTATTACTGCTATTGATGGACAAAGAAGGGTGCTCATACAATTAGGTTCTTCTGCAACTGATGACCAGAGTTTCAATATTTTAAAAGATGCTGGTGCCGCGCCATTGCCGCCATATATCGTGAGTGCGCGTAAAATCAGTGGTGAGTCAGAATCTATCAAATCGGAAGAAGATAATTCGCTTTTGGCTAACGATGAAGATTTGCAGCGCTATCAAACAGTTTTTGCTAAAGAACCTGGAGCTGTGGCTGCACCTACAGCAGGCTTGCATTTTTCGCCTGATTTATTGGGCTCGTTAAAAAACAGTGGGATTGGTATTTTCGAAATCACTTTGCATGTTGGACCGGGTACTTTCAAGCCTATTGCTACAAGTATTGAAGAGCATGTGGTAGAACCAGAATGGTTCAGTATATCTTCAGAAACTTGCAATGCAATTAATGCGGCAAAATCTTCAGAAAATCGTGTCATTGCTGTTGGTACAACAACATGTAGAGCTTTGGAAAGTGCTTGTGTCAATGGGAAGCTAATAGCAGCAGAATCATTCACACCATTATTTATAAAGCCTGGCTATAACTTCAAATTGATTGATGGGCTAGTAACTAATTTTCACTTGAGCAAATCTAGTTTGCTTTTGCTGGTTGCAGCTTTTATGGGTAGAGACGAATTAATGCGCACCTACGAATGTGCCATAAAAGAACGTTATCGCTTTTACAGTTATGGCGATGCTATGTTGATACTTTAAGAGGTATTCCTCGGCGTATTTTTTTACAGGGGTCCGGTTAGACCAACTCCGGCATTTTTCAAGTGCTTAGCTTCTTAAGAAGCTTTTCTGGATTCTTTATCTAGCCGCTCTAAGATCCAAGACTTAGCAAGAGTTGATGGTGGAATATGTTTTCTTTTTGCTAAATTCAGAAATTTTGATAATTGATCTTCTGCAAAGCTTATGTTTAGCTGAGAACGATCTTTCCGTTCCCGTTCTGCAATACGGGTTCTAGCGACCTTTTGCACTTGTTTGACAAATGCTTGATCTTCCTGTGTCATTGGTTCTAGATAGCCAGCTTTTTCTAGTTCGTCCAATCCGTACTTTTCAAAGTAAGCGGACTGTTCTTCCCAGGAAACTTCAGGACCTGGCGGTGGTGGCATTTTCTTCTCACTTTTTGGCTTTTCTTTTGGCATAAGCTAACTCCGCTTCTTGTAGCGTTTCCGTTGACTATCTCTGGCATCCATAGCGTGGAATACAAAGGCCAATCTGATTGAAAGTTTTCTATAACCGATTTCTAAAAGTCGGCCTCGATCAGTTTTTCCAAGGTGTATATAAGTTTAACCTCTTGATTTTTCGCTCCAGCTCTTTTTATCATCAAACGCTTGCTCCACTTCAATAGGGGAAACATTGTGTTTTGCCAGATTTTCATAATGGAAAATTAGATCCATACTCTAGGATTATATAGGAATTCTAGGATTACGCCCATATATCCTTGAGATATTTTTTGTGGATAAGGGATTAAAGAAACAAATTCCTTACGGATTTAAGATCTGCTCAGCTGCCAAGAAATCAAGAACTCCTTACGGTATCTGTACTCAGAAATTCACTTATTTGCCATTGACTAAGGATTTACCAGCGGCGACTACGAAGTCCAATAAGGCAGGTTTTAATAACAAGCAATGCAATCCGGTTTCAACAAAAAGTTCTCCTTCTAAAGGCACTCAGCAGCTTGTCAATAAAATCTCATTTTAGACAGCCTAATTTTATTAAGCGGCATATATGCTTTGCCAATTTATTGCATCGCGCAGTAGGCAAATTATCTAAGCTGGTAGAAAGACTTAAGCGCCGCGGACTTAGTGTATCTGTCGCTTGAAAAATATGCAGTTATTTATTTCTGGTATTTCCCAGCTGCATAAGTAGTAGGGCTAATTCTTGAGGGCGCGAAAGCTGAGGGCAATGTCCTGAATCTATTGCAATCGGCTGCGACCTTAGTAGATTTTTTGCCAGGTTTTCGGCTGGTTTAGCGTTGATAATACGATCGTTCGTACAAAGAATGACCGCAGAATTGATCTCAGGCAGTTTTGTTACAGGTGTTATTTCGGTCAAAATATTTTCGTAGCTTTGCGGGCGAAAACGCGAAGCGGCCCAATAAGCAATATCTGGCTCACAATCATGTAGCCAGTATTTAAAAGCACTAGCGCGATCAGTAACCGGATTTGGCAAAGCATTGACTAGAAGCATGTCTTTCTCGTCGGCTTTGAGCCTCCCAACAATAGACTTTTCTGGTATGGGGAGGAGAGGAGCAAGATAAATACATTTTCGTACAGGCTGGGTATTCGCTAAGAGCGGAATAATCAAACCAGCCATGGCATGTCCCACTACTACAAGGTCGTCTTTGATTTCATGACTTTTGATTTGTTCGTCAATAGCCTTAGCGTAATCAGCCGCTCCAAGCCCGTTTTGCTCTATGGGCAAGTCAATATTGATCGCTTGATGCCCACGACGCTGAAGAGAAGTAATAACTAGATTCCAAGACCAGGAGCCCAAATGTGCTCCATGGACAAGGACAAAGGTAGACATTTATAGACCTCGAATGTTATGCCCTATTTTGAATTTAAGGGCGTTAGCGCTTAAAGGCAACTTGATGTGTGTTATCTGTTACTTTTTCAAAACAAAGTTATGAGAGCGTTAAGTATTTTCAAGCAAAAATAGTCGCACCATATTCAGTGCGGCACTGGCAGCACGTTGTCTGATATTAGCCCTAGACAAATGCGAAGGAAGGTTAAGATGGCTGTCGCGATAAGCATTGCGGGTGGCTAAGCCAATATAAACGAGCCCGACTGGCTTTTCTTCAGTTCCTCCATCAGGACCAGCAACACCAGTAATACTTAAGCCTATATCAGACTTAGCTAATTTTAAAATACCTTTAGCCATTGCCTCAGCACATTGTGCACTAACAGCGCCATGCTCAACCAAAATGCTCTCAGGGACTTGAAGCATGTCCATCTTGGCTTCATTACTGTAAGTAATAAGATTTAGTTTTATATAGGCCGAACTACCAGAAATATCTGTGAGCCTTTGACTGACAAGGCCGCCGGTGCATGATTCAGCTACTGCCAGAGTTTTCTTTTGAGCAAGAAGTAATTTACCTACAACTGATTCAAGTGTTTCGTCATCAAAGCCATAACAGTGATCAGCACTTGTTTGCAAAATCTCATCAATAACCGGCTTAGCAATTGTTTTTGCTTCTTCTTCAGTAGCACCTTTTGCGGTTACTGTCAGTCGGCATTCACCAAATCCAGCATAGGGAGCCACAGTTGGATTGGCTAAATCAAGCAAATGAGCATATTTTTGTGCCAAAGCTGATTCACCTATGCCAAAGTGTTTTAATTGACAAGACCAGATTTTTTTACCGCTGAAATAATTTTGCAGAAAAGGCTTTGCTGTTTCATTCCACATTGCATATAGCTCTTGTGGTACTCCAGGAAAAGTGAGAATTACCTTTCCCTTACCTGGAATAGCAAATTTGCTTAAGGTACTTTCATCCAATTGCCAGATAATTCCAGGAGCAGTGCCATTATTGTTAGGCAAAATATCTGCCCCTCGCGGCCTCAATGCTTGCTTGCGATTACTCTCAGGCATAGGAAAACGGGAAGCAATAAAAAATTTTTCGATCTTGGCAAAAACTGTTTCATCAAAGTCAAGAGGGGCTTCAAATAATTCAGCCAAACATTCAGTGGTCAAATCATCGGCAGTTGGTCCTAGTCCACCGCTTGTAATCAAGATGTCCGCCCTAGATAATGCGGCTAAAGCTGCATCTTTGATACGAACCTTATTGTCTCCGACTGTGGAACGAAAAAAGCAATCGATTCCAAGTCCAGCTAATTCACGAGCCAAAAATTGGCTGTTAGTATCTAAAACATGCCCTAATAAAAGTTCTGTACCGATAGAAAGTATTTCGGCTGAAGGCATTTTATAAGCGCTCCATCGCCGTTCGCTCCACTGTATCTCTACCTGTCACTATCTTATAGGCGCTCCGATGCCATAACGTGTTACATAATCTAAGTAATCTTTACTTTGATAATTAAACAGTTCGATGTATTTCAATATGCGGCGCATATTGGCCATCAGTAGGCAAAATCATGCCGCCGTGCGCGCCGCCTGGAGCTGGTTTGTTTTGCTGTTCTTTATTGATATCGCGAGCAAAAAAGATAACAATTCCGAGCATAACAAGCGCAAAGCATACAAAGAAAAATATCAGCCAATTAGAGCTTGGATCCTTGTGCGCTGATTCTGTCATGTCCCCTCCAAATAAAAATTCCAATTCCTTAATATCCCTAAATAGGATAACATCGTTAGTGTTGACTAGCATCTAGATTACATCGCTATATGCTGCTCATAGGCAAATATTGTATTAACCATTAACATTGCCACTGTCATTTTACCAACCCCACCAGGCACTGGCGTTATATAGCCAGCTATTGGTTTTACTTCGTCAAACAATACATCGCCAACAATTTTTGCTTTGCTTTTACTTTGACCTTCATTTGAATTATCTTTAAGGCGATGAATGCCAACATCAACCACACAGGCGCCGGGCTTCACCCAATCTTTGCCTACCATTTCTTGTTTTCCTGCTGCAACAACAAGAATGTCCGCTTGTCGACAAATTGCAGATAAATTTTCTGTACGACTATGACAAATAGTCACTGTAGCATCCTGTTGTAACAATAATCCGGCTACAGGCTTGCCAACAAGATTGGAGCGTCCTATTACAACAACATTTTTACCTTTAATGGGAATATGATAAAAATGCAATAAGGCAATAATACCTTTGGGCGTACAAGGCTGTAATCCAGGCACACCGGCAAATAATAGTCCCAAATTATAGGGATGTAATCCATCTACATCTTTATCGGGCGCAATGCTGTCTAGTATTTCGCCTGTCGGTAAATGGGCAGGAAGAGGGAGCTGAACTAAGATACCGTCTATAGTGGCGTCGCGGTTCAATTCATGCAGACCAGCAAGTATTTCTTCTTTGCTAGCATTTTTGTCATAGCGCCTTAATTGGCTCTCAATGCCTATTTCTTTACAGGTAAGGATTTTGTTTTTGACATAAACTTCACTAGCTGGATTATCACCAACTAAAACCACAGTCAAGGCGGGTTTTCGCTTACCAGAATTTACATATTTAGCAATTTTTTCTGATAATTCATGAATAACCGCTTGAGCTGCTAAAGCGCCGTCTAAAATCTTTGCTGAGCCATTGGCAGTTTCATGAAGAGCATTAGTCACGGGAATATTCATTATTAATTACCAATTTAGTGTCAATTTTCAAATATAGGCTTACAGCTATGAAATATGCTGGAAAATTCGCTGAGGGTCAAGTTTATATGCTATTTCATTACCAAACATCAATTGGACATCTGGAGACTCATTTACTGTACCAATTGCTTTGAATGCATTGGCAACAATAGGACTTTCTTGCTGCCAAGCCAGCCATTTATCTTTGGGCAAACAGGCGACTAATTGATAATCTTCTCCACCATATAGAGCCAATTCAATTGGGTTAATATTGATAGATTCGGCAAAATGTCTAGTTTGATCATGAATAGGTATACTGTTTAAATCAATGTGCATGCCAACGTGACTAGATTGCGCTATTTGCAATAACGCATCGGCCAAGCCATCGCTGCTATCCATGAGGGCACCCCTGCTGCCTATTTGTTCTACCAAAGACCAGGATTCTTCCAATTTGGGCTGAGGGCGTAAGAATTGCTGCAAACAATATCCGTATTGCAAATCAGTAGAAGCAGGAAAAGAAACGATTAAATCTCCTCTTTTTGCTGCTTTTGGGTTGTTTTGCAATATGCGTAGCCCAGCAGCACTAGCGCCAAAATCTCCTGTTACCGCAACAATGTCTCCTGCTTGAGCAGTGCTGCGCATTAATACACCTGCTTCATGGGTCTCACCTATAATTGTGATGGTTATAGCTAGCTGAGTCCCCCGAGTAATGTCGCCGCCCACTATGGCCGTTTTATATTGTTGAGCGCAAGAATTAAGTCCTTCATAAAGTGAAATAATCTTTTCGCTTTCATATAAATTTTCAGGGGCGCTGAGAACAATTAGAGCATATTTAGGTCTGCCCGCCATGGCAGCAATATCACTTAAATTGACCGCCATCGCTTTCCAACCCAGGTCAATAAAATCTGTCCAGTCAATATCAAAGTGAATTAATTCAACTAATGTATCTGTTGTGACAAGCATTTTGCCCGGTAATAAGGCACAATCATCGCCAATAAAACGCCCACTTGAGCCAACCAGTGATTTGAATTTGGCAATTAATTTTTGTTCTTTGTTTAAAAATTCCATACTCTTACATTGAGACTGTGAAATGCTAGAATTCAAAAGCGTTTCCTTATTCTAGCCTTAGATATAAAGATATAGAAAATAAGTTTCATCAAATAGGTTCATGACATCAATAATTTTGATAGTAAGCAACTTAGTCGGGCTTCTCAACCTGCTCGTTATTTTATGGTGTTTACTGAGTTGGTTTCCTAATATCAGATGGTACGACCAGCCTTTTAAAACCCTTGACCAGATTGTGCAACCAATAGTTGCTCCTTTTAGAAAAGTTATTCCCCCCATAGGTAATATTGATATCTCGCCAATGGTAGCCATGATCGTATTGCAAATTGTTGCTTCTGGAATTAAACAGCTTATTGGTCCATACTAATTTCTAATGTGGTCGCGACGCAAATTTATATTTTCAATGCTTGCCGGTTCAGCCCTTTGGATTGATCATAGTCACGCATTCGCCTTTAGAAAAAGGGTAAGGCATATTGCCGCTCCAGTAGGACCACAATTACTTATGAGCGAATACTGGCCTCCAGCTATTGCTTGTAATTTTATTGATACTTTTGACGGCAGTTTATGCTGTCAGGCAGACGATTTTAGCAGGTTGGCAACGGCAAATGTATTGTCTGCAGATCCTAAAACTCATACATATCCAATTCTTGGCGAAATTATTACACCAGGAAGCAAAATTCTTTATCTCAAAGTATTGCAATCACAATTGGCTCTTGTGATAGTAAAAAACAAAGAAATTGAAAACGAACACAATTCTAGTTCTTCTTTTTTAAGCAAGAATAAAAAATCGACTGAGGGCAGCGCAACGCAGGGTGCAAAGTTTGCTTGTGTGTTGGTAAACCTTGCTTCGGCTGAGTCGCCAGAAATAGTGTCAAACACAGGTTTGCCTGCCTATTCTCAGCTTACCGCTTTTGCTACTAACACCATTAAAAATCGCCCAATAATTTGCATAGCGGGGATAGATTTTGACGAAAAAAATCGAGTATCGTTTTACGGATTCAAAAACAAAGGAAAACTGCATTTAATTTCGTCTTTTGTTCTAAGTAATCCAGTAAAAAAACTGTCTTTTGGCGATCAGACTTTACTTGTTTTACAAGATACAACCGACTGTCAGGTGAGTGTAATAGACGTTAGCAATCTGAATAATCCCCACTTTCTTCGCACTGTAAAATTGCCAGGCTCAATTACCGAAATGGCTAGTTATGGCAATGTACATACTTGGTCAACAAGCCAGGATTCTGACTGTACTATTTCTGTTGGCGATATAAGAGCTTTTCCTCAAGCATATAGCAAGCAAAAATTAGATGCTTCTTTCTCTATAGACTCTTTAGCGATCAATAACAAATATATACTGGCACTGGGCAATAATGATGAAGAAAATGTGGTTATGCCAATTGTTATAGATAAAAATTACACATTGTACAAACAAAAACCTGTAAGTCTCACTGGTTATATGGAAGCTAGTGTAACTCCGAGCAAAATTATATTTGGTAAAGACTGTGCTTTTATAAGTTCTGGTTGGGCTGGAGTTCAGGTGCTAAAAGTTGATCATAGTGGAAAGTGGTCGGCCAGCACCTGTTTTACTCAGCAAAAATTGCCTATAGCAGGTTGTGTGGCTTGGTCTAATTATTTACTCATGGCCGCAGGTGATCTGCGTTTATACGACATAAATAATCCAAAACAAGCAAAATTATTGAGCACCATAGAATTACCAGCAACAATAAAAATGGTAGCAGCAGCTGGAAGTTATGTTCTTTGTTTGGATAAATCTGGATTGAGCTTGCGGAAAATAGATAATCCCAAAAAAGTTTTAGCGACTTTAAAAATAAATGCAGAAAAACTATCTTTTGACAAAGAAAATCATAAGGCTTATCTGATTCAATCAGAGAAGCAACCAGCAACAAAGAAAAAAACAGGAAACACCACAAAATTAGTTGAGTTGAATGTTTATAATGACAGTATCGAAATAGCAAAAACGTTTTCCATAATTGAAGATTCTTATTGCAGCAGTGCTGATGAAGGACATGTTGTAATTGGCAATTTAGATGGTCTTGCTATTTACAAACCAGAAGAAGAGAATAAACTTGTTTGTCAGCGCCCACTTAAAGATTTGGCCTGGCGAGAAATCATTCTTAGCAAGGGAAATATCTTCGCTACAGCAATAGATCAAAATGTAAATGGCTTCTTTCTGACCATGTCTTTTGATGGGCAAGACATAAATGTGCTTAGCACAACCAAAATCCCTCACGACGTTGTAGCAGTAAGAATAAGTAATAATATTGCCTATACCGTAGGACAAGACAGCGAGGGGCGGAGTTTGCTTACCACAATTGATATAAGTAATATGACTAAGCCGGTTATAATTTCGTCAAAACCAGCTATAGAATCTGCTTCAACTATTGCTGTAGATAAAAACCTGGCTATAGTGGCCGGACAAGGTTTTCAGATATTCGCTGAATAAGCACAGTCAGATAATGTTAATTGGCAAAGGATAAAGAGTGGTTCCGATTATAAAACCGCTCGTTTGGGTACTTTCTATTGAGAGACAGGAGAAAATATGAGTACCTCATTAAATTCCAATTCAGCCAAAATAAGAAGAAAATTTCCTGGACTGTCGTCGACGGCTTTTGAGCATCCATCCGACAAAGCAGCATTGGATGCAGTAAAAAACATACCGGTTGTAGACAAAATTTTTAGACGATTCTTTGAACTGGGGCTAGAAAGAATCATGCGCATTCAGATGATGGGGCAAGCCATTCATGTAACTCCTAGACAATGTCCAAAAATTTATAAGCTCTTTAAAGAAGCTGCCGATATTTTAGATATGCATGAACCAGATTTATTCCTGGTTTCAAATCCTACTATTAATGCTTTTACTTTCGGCGCCGAGCGTCCTTTTATTGTAATTCATTCTGCCTTGGTAGACTTGCTAGACGAAGACGAGCTTATGGGTGTTCTGGCGCATGAATTAGGACATGTAAAGGCAGGACATGCTCTTTATCGCAGCATAGCTCATACATTGGCACAATTAGCCTCACAAATGTTTGGTTTAGGTGGATTAGCCTCAATGGGGCTCACCGCTTCGCTCTATGATTGGTCGCGCAAATCTGAATTAACAGCCGACAGAGCAGAATTATTAGTTGTACAAGATGTAGACGTTTGCTTACGCTCGCATATGAAACTTGCAGGCGGTTCACGCTCAATTTACGCCCAGACAAATCATCAAGAATTTCTTCAGCAAGCTGATACTTATGAAGAGCTCGATTACAGCACGCTCAATAAAGTCTATAAATTTATCCAAGAGTTATGGCTCACTCATCCAGTACCTGTATTCCGAGCCAAAGAAATAAGTGCCTGGGCTAAAAGTCGCCAATACAAAGAAATCATGGACGGACATTATCCTACAGAAGAGTATTGTTTCATTTTGAGAGCCTGCCCGCATTGCAATTCAAAAATCAGTCCATCATTTTTCTTTTGTCCAGACTGTGGCAAGAATACACGGATCTAAAATTAAGTAAAAAGTAGAAATAGAAAGGAGAATGTGCCAACCGGAGGGATCTCGTGCAGATCCCTCCGGTTGAGTGGTGGTCGTCAGGCGACGCGCAGGCAGAGCATGAGCCCCTGGGGCGGGCAAGATTGTCGTGCTCGCTCAATCCGCGCGCGGAAGTCGGCATTGTCATCGTGTGTCATCAGGAATCTGACGACATCGGGGTGATCCAAGCTGCGGGTCCGCAGCAGGTCAAACAACTGCGCCAGGAGGCAGTCCGTCGAAATGATCATGTGCTCTCCTTTTAAATGCAATGCGGCATGAACGTTTCTGCCGCACTTGGTGAAGTGAGGCTCATCGACTACCAAGACGGAGTTCGACGAGCAAACGAAGATTGAATAGCGCTTCTGGCATCTCCACCGACTGACTATTGTGCGCGGTGCTTTGGTCTCCTATTTGAGGGTGATAGAAATGATAGTGCCGTCAGGTACCCTGAAGCGACAGCATCAGAAGAGCGGTACGGAATTTGCTCATGTCGTGCGGCTTGTCCATTTTTACATGAGCAAGTTGATTGTCCAGGACGTCCTGGTTGTAGAGCGTATCTGATCCAGCAGTAATAATATGCACGCCAGCGGACATCAGCAGCGGCAGATACCGACGAGTGTTAATATTGCCAAGGATGCCATCAACACTTGCCAGTTCGCCAGCAAAATACGACCAGGCAATGGTCTTTTGTTGGCGGACCAAGTCATCAAAGTCATACGCCTCCAAAGGATTGGTGACTTGGATGATATCTGCGCCGTTTTCGTCGTGCCGAAGGACCTTTTCTCCCCAAATGATCTCAGCCTCGGGGAAGAAGTGTTGTGTCATTGTGCAAAGCCCTTGTCCAGGACCGACTTGATCCTCAAGGATCAGGACTCGCCTGAAGGGATGAATGTCTGGCAAGGATTTTCTCCGTGGAAGAATGTGTGATGGGAAGGAATATTGTTGTACGGCAATGACACCGGAGCAATTTTTGCTCGGTGGGTTGAGTCTGTAGGGACAAAAGGGAGATTGTGGGCGGTTTATCCTGTATACGAGAAACGATGCATAACATCTTTAGTTTAAAAATTTATTCTTGGCAAAACAAATAAATGTGTAGGTTCTGCGCTACAGTGGCTGGACGGCAATTATGATGCAAGTAGCTGGTTTATTGTAATTATGGCAAAAAGCTTAATCACTTATTATCGTTTCACTAGCATTAAATGGCGCTCCCAGCCCTAGCGCAATTAGCGCTAAGGGTTATTTTAAGCCATAAATACTAAGGCGAGGCCGTGTTGCGAGGCCGGTGTTGCATCGTGTTGCATCTAGAATATTAACTGCTGGTAAATTATCAGCTACTTGTAGCCACTCAGCTTGGGCTTTCTTTAAATAAGTGAGATCTATTCGCTATTATGTTTAAGTGGTTCACCACAGGTTGGACAAAATGATTTTTCACGATTAGCTGGAGCGTGACAATTTGGACATTCAAAACCTGGTGTGGCTGTATAACCAGCTTTAGCCTCTGCTTTCTTATAAGCTGGGGTACTTGGATCGTTTTGCATTTTTAAACTGTCAAGTTCTGCTTGCAACTGAATAATGTCCTGCTCAATGACTACCGTTTCTTTTACTCTTTCTTTTAAAATCTCATCTGTTATTGGGTCTTGTTTTTCAAATTTGTCATATATAAGGCGACCTATTTCAATAAGCTTGGCGGTTTTTTTTCTTTCTAATTCACGGACTTCTTGGGAAAGGTTATAAGCTTTCATAAGTTCTTGCGAACGAGTTTGTACTTTGCTTACTTCTTTGCCAAATCCTTGTACTAAATCCTCAATTACGCCCATAATTCACCTCATTCTTATTTCCACTATTATGCCATATTAAGAATCTAGGCTTAGAAATGGATGAGTACAGCTAGGACAACAAACCAAGTAAAACTTGGTAATATCGATTTTTATTGTTAAAGAGCGGATCAAGGGTAAATTATATACACGCGCCTTTTGGCCAAAAGGCCAAGTTGTAGACATAAATAATCATCCTTATTTAGGAACAGGATCAGGTTTTTATAGAGAAATAGAAGTAGCGCCAGCAACAATGCAATTTTCAATGAGCTATTGGGTTTATGCCGATTAAGTGGTAGCAGTTTTTACTCTATTTCTGCCGCTTTGTTTTGCTTCATATAAAGCGCTGTCGGCGCTGCGAAATAATGTTTCTGCATCTTCAGCATGGGCAGGATAAGTAGCAATACCTAAACTAGCTGAAATATGTCCAGGACCTTCAATATGAATATCGTTGATGCGGGTACGCAGTCGCTCTGCCAATTGTTCAGCCATAGGTAAATCGGTATTAGGCAGCAATAAACAAAATTCTTCCCCACCGTAGCGAGCTGCAAGGTCAATAGCTCTTGATGATTGTTTAAGAACTTGACCGATTGCTTTAATTGCTTCATCACCTATTTGGTGACCGAAGCTGTCATTGACTACTTTTAAATAATCGAGATCTAGAATTATCAAAGACAGGGGCTGATCATAACGTTTAGCTCTTTCAAATTCACGCGCCAATGTTTTATTGAAACTGCGTCTATTGGCAATGCCTGTTAACCCATCTGTAATTGCTTGTCTTTCTTGTTCTAAATGTAATTCGGCATTTTCTATGGCTACTGATACTTGGTCGGCTAATGAACCTACGAGCGAGATATCATCAATACTCCATTGTCGAGCCAGTGCACAGTCATGCAAAAACAAGACCCCTAAGGTATGTTCTCTTAGCATAAGCGGAACAATGAGTCCCGAGCGAAGATCAAGATCAATTAAGAAGTCTCGATTTAAATTGTGATTAAGATCTAAAAAAGGTTCAATGAGATCTTCAGTGCGAGCCAAACCAAAAGCAGCATGAGAAAATTCAATCCCGGCTTCGGAATTAAACATATCTTTGATACTATTAGCATTGTCTATATATTCATATACTTCAATCAATTGATCGGATTCAGGCAAACGGGCAGCATTGCGAATCAACAAACAACGATTAACAGTAAAAGTACTGCCAATTTTTTCAACCGTGGTTTCCAAAACTTTTTGAATGTCTACATAACTGCGAACAACATTGCTAATTGAATAGATAAGCCGCTCGCGTTCAACATGTTTTGTGCGAATAACATCCCTTGTAGTAAGGTCTTGAATTAGCTTGCGAGTTTGGTCTTCAAGCATCCGTGTTTTGTCTTCCATGTCTTCATAACTGCTGCGCAATCTTTGATTTTCCTGCTGCAATTCATGATAATTCCAAGCTCTATTCAGCACAGTAGATAAAGGATATTGGCGAAATTTAGCTAACAGATCTTTAGCATCAAGATTTTTTTCGTTTTTAAATAAGAGACAGGCGTTTAATTCGTTATTCTCCGAAATTTCATAACAATAAAGCGGTTGCCATTCTTTAGGAATGTCGCAATTAAAATTGCCTTTGTCTATTTTATATAACGGGTCTTGCTGGTTTTCAAATTCTTCGACAAATTTATCAATAAATTGTTTGGGTACACTCCCTGAAACATAATGATTAGCAAGCACTTCTAAATCATTGTCCCAATAGAAAAGAGCTACTTGCTGCGAGCCAGTAATTGCTTTAGTTAAATTACATGCTGCCTCACTAACTTTTGTTAGATCAATTTGAGAGTACAAATTAACGGTATCTTCTAATATCTCGTTTTTATCGGGCATGTATTTGATGACTCTTTATAAGATCAGAGGAATTCATAAGATATTAGTTTACTTGATTAGCAGTAAAGAAAGCTCTGGTTGTATGCATTATAGTCAATTGTCCTAAAGTTTGACTGTAGCCTGTAGAAGGGGTCCAGTCGATATTGCCGCCGACCTCAGTCCAGTGTTGACCAGATTGAAAATTAGGGCCGTAAACCATTTGCCAATTGTAATTAGGATCATCTTGCACTGGCTCTTTGGTAGCTAGAGTTTTTTGCTGTCCGTCATTTCCTGCGGCTGTATTAAGCCATTTAGGTAAACTTTTATTGGGTGGTTGGGTAACAACAGCAATTTTTATACTGGGATTTGTTGCATCTAGGTTAGAGTAGCTGGGATAAATGATATAAGTGCTTGCATTGGGCAATAATTGCTGTTGTTGCAGCAGCTGTTGTAAATTACTCAGGCTAAAATCCGGTGTTATTTCTTGCATTCTTTGAACAACAGAGGCTAATACATCTGTTGGATCTTGCTGGATAGAAGTAAGCGCGGTCCAAAGACTATTACTGCCTTGAAATTCGTTGCCTAACGACGCATAGCCATCCAGATAATTGTTGCCGCTTGCACCTAAAGGAATGTGATTGGCACCAAATTGTGTTGCTGGTGTAAATCCGTAAGTGGTGACATTCACTTGTCGACCTTGCACAATCCAATAAGCCAGATTCACCAACGAGATAGAAACAAAAGCATGCGGCGTCGACAAATTATATTGGCGTTGCGGGTTGGCAACAGCAAAACTATGCGAATTCATGGAATTAGCTGTTGCGCCATATCCAGAAAAAGCATTGGGCAACGGATTGCTAATATCTGCTAGTCCTAATTTGTCTCCACGATTACGCTGAAAATAATTTTCGGTAACTAAATGTGTTGTTTCGCCATTAT
Source organism: Candidatus Melainabacteria bacterium (assembly GCA_027451745.1). Taxonomy (GTDB): domain Bacteria; phylum Cyanobacteriota; class Vampirovibrionia; order Obscuribacterales; family Obscuribacteraceae; genus JABDBL01. Next base: position 13,497 of record DAIDIP010000028.1, on the reverse strand, counting down.
GGAAAGAAATGTAGTAGAAATTTTTGTTATTAGCTTGCATAGGAAAATAACCAGGCAAATATGTATTATTGCCCACTGCTACGCCTGCAAATCTAGATTTGGCAGGTCCAGGAATTTGATTGCTATTTGCTGCTAAATTACTTTGGTCGCCACGATCAATTAAAGCAGTAGACCAATTATTGTTTGTATCAGAACTGACTTGGGGATTACCCAGCATTTTATGAAAACGAATGCCAGCAATTTGATCAAAGAATGATCCTAAAGTAAAACTGTCTTTTAGTTTGGCATATAGATCGTCATTGATTTCTTGCGCAGCTTGATAGGCTCGATCAGCAGCCGTACTAGCAGCATTGGTAATCTGTTGATTGGCAGTCATTTCTTCTACATTGGCATTGATCAAATAAGCTTTTCCCCAAATACGATTTATATTAGATAAGCCAATTTGTCCTTGTGAATCTGTGCAATCAGAAAATACACCTCCATATTGTGTTACAGAAGGACTAGTTTTAATTTCCATTGACCGTTTGGCAATATTGAGAGCGGCGGCATCGGCTGTGCTGTTCAATTCTTGCACACCGCCCAAATACATAACTATGCGAAAAATAAGTACGATAGAAAGAATAAGAATACCAGCACAGACAGCAACAAGGGCTAGCGAAGCACCGTGTTTGCCTCTATAAACGAGGGCTCTGTTTGTATTATTTTGAGAGTGTAATTTATCCATAATTTATTGCTTATCTAGGAGCTGGAATTCCCACAATTGGTTGGACCGATTGAGCGTTCACTGTCATGGTGGACCAAGGTCCAAAAACAACAGGAATTTTTATAGTCATTGTCATTGTCAAAGAAACTTGGCCATTATTTTCATCATTGTAAGTAAAATCATTCAAGGCAACAGTGCCATAGTTTGATGTTTGTTGAAAATCACCTAGTGCCTTCTGGGCAGAGTCTTGAGCAGTTACAGGATCGCTGTGACTAGCAGCAGCACGCGCAGCGTTATCAGCCAGCATTTCATTGTTTTGAGTAGCTATGAGAATATAAGTAAGATCATAAGAAAGCAGACCTATTGGAATGAGAATCATAAAACCAGTCAAAGTTTCAATTAAGCTTTGTCCTTTTCTATTTTTTCGGCTTTTGAAATGTCTAGAGATTGGCATATCTTGCACTCTCCAAAACTTTCTTTCCAGAAACGGTGAAAGACCAGGGCGCACCTAAACCAGGAACAGTATTGAAAAATGGGACAGTAAAAAACGGTTTGACTGTAAAGGTAGTGGCGACCGTTACATAAGCGTCTATGCCAATATTGCTATAAGATATTTCACTTTGCGGAGAAGTCGCACCATTAGTCAGTCTTCCGATACCCGTACTTTGCCAATTACTTTGCATATTTGAAAAAATGCTTGCCAATTGTGAATTGGGTGTTTTAGCGGCTTCGGACAATTCGGCATTATTTAGAGTAACGCAAGAAGAAAAAATTAGTCCCAAAAAAATGAGGTTGATCATAGGAAAAACAGCAAAAAAGAAAAGCAAAAATAAGGCCGGCGCAAATTCGCTAATTGAAGAGCCTACTTTTGTCCTGAATCCGTATTGATACAACCGCCCTTTCATGAATCGAAAAATCCAACAATATTATGCTTTATCTGCTAACCTTATTCCCAGTTCTTTTGTTATACAGACTACACTCTTTCCATCTAGTCTTCCAATATATATCTACTCCAATATTAGTGGATAATTCGTGCAATGCCCTACCTGAAAACTCAAAAACCAGAATTAATAGAAAGAGTTATCGCGGCATTGTGCTATTTAAGTTTCGGAATGGTGGGTCTTATCTATATATTGCTCTCGGGGCGATATTCTAATTCTTATTTTTTCCGTTTTCACTTCTTGCAATCCATCATTCTAGGCATTTTTGCTTATTTGCTAAGTTGGGCTGGAGTTGCGGTTTCGGGAATATTGACTGGTATTTTAAGTCTTATTTTGAGTCCTTTTGGTTCTGCATTTGCCTTGCTTATGCCAATAGAGGCGGGAATAGGCGGACTTTTAGGATTAATTCGGATAGCTGCTCTTGGTTTATTAATGTATGGCTGTATTTTTGCAGCAATTGGTAAATTTGCCCAATTGCCTATACTATCGAAGATAGTATACGGGCAGTTACATTAATATAGCGCTGCCTCGCTCTTATGCTTTGGCGAATATGTCAACTACTCGACTGGGGCGGATCAAGCCCAAATTGAGTGTTACCACTAATTTGGGGGGCTGTACGGTTATTTTTTCTAATGGCACCGCTATGCCGTGCTCGATGGCAAAAAGACCAGCAATATTTTTGAGTACCAATAAGTCTCTTTCTTTGCCAATTTCAAATTTAATGCGCTCAGTTTGTTTGATTAAATAATTGCCCCATTTTTCTATGGCTGTATGTTCATTGACAATATTAATTACATTAGACTGGCGAATTATTTCACGTACATGTCCAGCAAGTATTTTTATAAGTCCTGGTATTTTATCTTGCTCACCAAAAGCCTCTGCCAGAACGTAATCCATGACATAGCCTCTTAAAGATACTCCCTCTGGTCTTTCATGGAGAAATTTTATTACGGCCGAAAATGGGTCAGTGGTATTAGACAAAATATTATGGGCAACATTAACTAGTTCGCTTTCTAGTCCTTGTAAATTAGATAAGCTGGCGGTACTGTTGCGGATTTTTAGTAATTTAGAACAAGTACAATCCATAGTAACTATGTTTCCAGAAAAAGTGGGCTTTAATTTAACAAGTCAGTCCTTAGCCCGATATTGTATTTCCAAGAGGCATTTTTTCAGTATAGCAAAGAAAGCAATTTTACAATTTGCTTGAGTCTAAGAATTTGTACTATCATTGGCAGATTAATGCAGGTATTTAAGTATGAGAAATTCAATGATTAGTGACAAATATAGATTAAAGAGCGAAAAGTCAGCAGTTGCTCTATTATCTCTTTTAGCTATTTGTTCACAATCAATAGCTTTGGCACCAATAGCTTCAGCGCAAAATGCAGGGCAAATTTCATTACCTCGATTGGCAGCACCAATTGCGGAGGATGCCTATAAACCGGCCCAAGTAATGGAGCCAAAAAATATTCCTGATTTTGCTGGAGTACAGCATTCGTCACAGACTGTTATGGTACCCAATAGTAAAAAGCGAAACAAAACATCAACAGCTCTGCAGGCTGAAGCTGCTTCTACCACTTTACCTGTACAAACTCGAATGAAACTGGTTCTAGAATCCAGAGTAGATGCAAAAAATAGCAAACCTGGAGATATTTTTGAAGGGCATGTACGCGACGATCTTTTTGTCGGATCAAGTTTATTATTACCTAGAGGATCCTTGATTAGAGGACGAATTTCTACGGTTAGTAAGCCACGAATAATTAGTAGAGCTGGGAAGATCGGTTTGCGCTTGGATCAAATAGTAACTCCCACTGGAGAAGTTATTCCGTTGGACGCAGCTTTAGAATTTGAAAAAGGTAAAACAAATGAAAAAGGGCAATTAGATCCTGGAACAAGTTTTGGTACACGGGTTGAATCTAATGTACGCGCAGTGTCTGGAGCCAGCTCCCATGGAGCAGCGAAAGGTGCATTGGTAGCAGCAAACATTGCTACATTAGGAGCGCCTACAATTGCAACAGCACTTGGCAGTTCAGCAATTGCATTATTTTCTTCTGGCGACAATGTTGACCTGGCTCCAGGACAAGAAATAGAAATAGTCTTAACTGATAATTTAGGACTGCAAATAAATTAGTTTATTTGCCACGTAATTCTTTTTCTTTTAAAGCAAAACAGGCAAGTAAAGCTAATATCATTACCATCATTGACCAAATAAAAACATGGTTGAGTGAATAAATTAACGATTCATTGACTTGATTAAAAACTGTCTGAATACGTTGCCAGTCGCCAGTGGTCTGTCCATAGGTAGATATTAATTGTTGTTTGATTTGGGTCAAATGAGCGGGGTTCTGTAATTCTTTGAGTAGGGGTAAGGAAAGAGCGGGCAAATTGCTATTACGCAAGTGCTCGGCATAACGGACTTGCATGATTTCTCCTAGTATTGCTGCCCCAAGAGTGGCTCCCATTGAGCGCCAAAACTGTGAAATACCTGTGGCAGCACCCATCATATTTGGCGGAGCTGAATTTTGTACTACAACAGTAAAAATCGGCATACTAAATCCTAAACCGGTACCTATTAAAACCATGAGCCAAAGAAGAGTGGAAAATTCTGTGTTGCTATTGATGCGGGAAAGAAGAAAAAGACCCACGATAGTAGCAAAAATACCAGCTATGGCTATGCTTTTATAACGTCCCCAGCGGCTGACTATTTGTCCGCTTATTGAAGCTGCTAAAGAAATAGAACAGGCTTGGGGAATAAGCAGATAGCCTGTTTGAGTAGGTGTAGCGTTTAGAACAACTTGCAAAAATAAAGGTACAAATAAAACCGCAGCAAACATACCAATAGATGAGCAGCATAAAATAAAAATAGATAAGCGCACATCTGTCATGCGCAAAAGGCTAGGGGGCATTATTGGTTCAAGAGCATTTTTTTCACACCAATAAAATAAAAACATCATCAATAAAGAAAAGACTAATAGAGCAATTACTCTAGGTGATGTCCAGCCAGCACTATTTGCCCATGTTAACCCTAATAAAAATGGCACCATGAAGGCAATTAAAGTAATGATGCCAGCATAATCAATTTTTTTATGTACTCCTATTGGTCGAAAATATGGAAAAGAATAATAAAGGACGGCAATAGCTAAAACACCAACGGGCAAATTGACAAAAAATATCCATCGCCATGAAAGTTGGTCGGTGAGCCAACCACCAAGAGCTGGACCAATTATTGAAGCAATAGCCCAAACTGAAGCAGTTAAACCAACATATTTGCCACGTTGGGCTGGTGGAAAGAGATCACCAATCACCGAAAAAACTACAGACATAATGATGCCGCCACCTAATCCTTGCAAACCGCGAAAGAAAATAAGCTGACTCATGCCATCCATTAATTGGACAGGAGCACCAATAATTTTTATATGTCCAGCGGCACCACAAAATGCAGAAGTAATAGTAAATAAAGCAGCACCACCCAATAAAAACCATTTGCGGCCATAAATATCGGACAATCTGCCAAATACTGGTATGGCAGCAGTGGAAGTAAGCAAATATGCTGTTGTTACCCAGGCATATCTTTCAAAACCATTTAATTGCCCGATAATTCGGGGCATAGCGGCTGAAACAATATTTTGATCTAATGCTGCAAGCAGCAAAGTTAATTGCAGACCAACAATAGTAAATACGAGTGCTTTGCTGTTTAAAGAATTGAATCCGTTAATATCTGTCTCTCCTGACAAAATAAAGTTTACTCTTGAATACAAAGACAAATATTATTTGGGCAGGGTTGATTTTGAAATATAATAAGCCGGACGCTGTCAAGAAGCATTGCGGTCTTTCATGCTGATAAATTAAGTAAGCATCATATTGGAGCTGGGCAAAAATTGAAAATAAGCTTAAGAGAATTACGTGCGGGTTCCGGACAAAAGCTTAGCCTGCAATTCAACGAATTATTATCTGACCCTCAAATGGTTAAACCGATTGTGGGCGATATTTTTTTGTCGACAAGTAGCGCCACAATCAAGCTACAAGGGCACATTGAAACTATTGTAAAGCTGCAATGTCATAGCTGTTTGAACTATTTTTTCAAACCACTACAGCTAGAACTTAATGAAGAATTTGTATATGAGGATTATCTAAACGGAAAAGCGTTAAACCCCAGGGATAGAGAGTTACAGAGAGAAGATTTTTTCGAGTCTGTGCCTTATGATGGAGAGATTGATGTTTCTAATGTAGTCTTTCAATCTGTAACTTTGGCAATTCCCACTTATTGCTCCTGTGGAGCTGAGTGTTCCGGACCTCCCATTTACAACGTGAAAGCCGGCGAGAATATCAAGAACGTCCAAAATTCGGACAGTTCTGCCGATCGAGGGTGGACTGATCCTCGTTGGCATAACTTAAAGACAATCTTGCCAAAAGATAATTTAGACGAAAAGTAAGAGATAATAACTAGCTTGTGAACACAGGAGACAATTAAACCATGGCTGTCCCTAAGAAAAAGACATCCCACCAAAAACAGCACCAAAGAAGAGCCCATTGGAAGGCTCAGCCTATATCACTAGTAAAGTGCGCCAATTGTGGCGGACCTGCTAAGCCACACCAAGTATGCATTACTTGCGGCTTTTATCGTGGTCGTCCTGCTCGCTTGCGCGACAGTCTAGTAAGCTAGCTATAAAGGTTAAGAACGTTGCAAGGATCATTAGAAACGATGATCAATGATGGCGGTGGCAGATGATAAAAATCGCTGTAGACGCCATGGGTGGCGACTATGCCCCAAGAGAAATAGTACACGGCGCAGTGCTTGCTGCACGCGATCTTGGCGTGGCCATTCAACTTGTTGGACCACCTGAAATTATAGAAAAAGAGCTAGCCAGGCATAAAATCAATGCGGCAAAAATGGCTAGTCTCAATATTTCGATTGTGCCTGCTTCTGAAGTGGTTTCGATGGATGAAAAACCAAGCAGGGCCATAGTCAAAAAGAAAGATTCTTCGATAGTTGTAACTACTAAGCAAGTTTCTAGCGGAGCGGCTGATGGCATGGTTGCAGCTGGTTCAACTGGAGCAGCAGCAGTAGCTGCCCAAATAGAGTTGGGGCGTATTGCTAATGTGTCTCGTTCAGCAATAGCTTGTTTTATGCCAACATCAGTAGATCAACCAGTTTTGCTTATTGATGTGGGTGCGAACGCTGAGTGTGATACTCACCAATTATTGCAATTTGGTCAAATGGGTTCACTTGTGTATAGTGCGCTCTACAAGGTCGAGAAACCGCGGGTTGGGATTTTAAATTTAGGTTCGGAAGAAACTAAAGGAACACAATTAGTTCAAGACACTTATAAAATCATGCAGAAACAGCCTGATTTAAACTTTATTGGTTTTGTAGAAGGACGCGATTTCCCAATGGGCAAAGTGGAAGTTGTTGTAACTGACGGCTTTGTTGGCAATGTTGCTTTAAAAACAGCGGAAGGCATTGCCAAAATGATTAAGCTCATGCTTAAACAAGAATTATTAGGAACCTGGCAAGGTAGATTGGGTGCTTTTATTGCTAAGCCCTGTGTGGACGCAGTTGAAAGACGCACTAATTACAATCAAGCTGGCGGGGCGCTACTTGTGGGAGTCAAAGGTGTGTGTGTAATAGCACATGGAGGTTCAACTCATACAGCAATAAAAAATGCCATACGTATGGCAGCAGATATGGTCCGGGCCAAAATCGTTGAAAAAATTGCTGAAACTTTTAGCCTAGCAGAAGCAGGGAGTGTATCTTGAAATTCCCCGTTGGAACAAAGTTGCTTGGTGTAGGGGCCGGACTTCCCTCAGCTGTAATTACAAATGCAGACCTAGAAAAACTTGTAGCCACCACAGACGAATGGATAGCCAGCCGAACAGGGATTCGCGAACGAAGAATTGCTAATGATGAAACAGCTACCGGATTAGCCATTGAAGCAGCCGTAGATGCTTTAGGTTTTGCTGGCATTGAAGGCAAAGAAATTGATCTAATTATAGTTGCCACATCAACTCCAGATTATTTATATCCCTCCACTGCTTGTATGGTACAAGCAGCTATCGGAGCAAATAATGCCGCTGCCTTTGATCTTGAGGCCGCCTGCACAGGCATAATTTATGCTCTTTCAGTGGCCCAACAATTTATTAGCACCGGCACTTATAAAACTGCTTTGATTATTGGGGTAGATCTTCATTCACGCTTTCTTAATTGGGAAGATCGCAATACTTGTATATTATTTGGTGATGGAGCTGGAGCATTTGTTTTACAAGCTAGTGAAACAGAAAATGATGTTCTTTCAACTTATTTAAGAGCCGATGGTACAGGCGCACAGCTTTTAAAAATTCCAAATCCTGGCACAAATTATCCGCACGCGGCTCCAGAAGCTATTGTAAGCGAAGAAAAGATGGTACAAAAATTCGTAGAAATGAACGGGCGTCCGGTTTATGAATTTGCTGTGAAAGCAGTACCAGAAGCTGTAAACACAGCAATGGAAAAAGCAGGAATAAAGCTAGAAGAAATAGATTATTTTGTTCCTCATCAAGCCAATATTCGCATAATGCTCTCTGCTGCTGAAAGACTTGGGATTAGCAAAGACAAAGTGGTAAGCAATATAGACAAAGTAGGAAATACTTCAGCCGCTTCTATACCTTTAGCTTTCTGGCAAGCTATCCAAAACAAACAAATCAAAATACCAGCTGTGTGTGCTCTGGTTGGCTTTGGCGCTGGTCTTACCTGGGGAGCAGCAATCATACGCTGGATGGCAAAAGATAAACGCTTAGAAGGTGGCGAGCAAGTGCACGAATTACACGATCATCATTTTAAAGCTCATCATCTGGAAAAAGAAACTCAGCATGAACCCAAACATGAAGGGAGCCATGCGCATCGTCCCCACAATAAATAGGAAGTAGTAAATGAAAATTGCTTGTATATTTCCTGGTCAAGGATCTCAATCAGTAGGAATGGGACTGGATTTATACAAACAAAATTCCCATGCTCAAAATATATTTGAGAGAATTGATGCTGTTGCCGGGCGCTCTTTAAGCAAACTTTGCTTTGAAGGCCCAGCTGAAGACCTAAAACGCACAGTAAACACCCAACCAGCAATTTTAGCTACTTCTATAGTCGCTTGGGAGTCTTATTTAAATGCTGGCGGACCAAAACCCGCTTTTGTAGCTGGTCATAGCCTGGGTGAATTTACAGCCCTTTATGCGGCTAATGTTCTGCCTTTAGAGGCAGTAACTAAACTGGTTGAAAACCGTGCCCAGCTTATGGAATCTTGTCCTACTGGGGCGATGTCGGCTATATTAGGAATGAAGCATGACCGCTTGAAAGAAATTTGCAATGCCACTACCAGTAGTGCCGATAATAAAATAGTAATAGTAGCTAATTTCAATACCGAGGAACAATTAGTTATTTCTGGAGATCCTGAATCGGTTGCTAATGTTGGGACCCAAGCAAAAAGCGAAGGGGCAAAAGTAATTCCTCTAGCTGTGGGCGGCGCATTTCATTCGCCTTTGATGGCAGGCGCTTCCGACAAATTCAATGAGGAATTGAATAAATATACTTTTGCTGAAGCCCAATATCCGGTTGTACAGAATGTGACAGCGTTGCCCCATACAAATGGCACTATTATCAAAAACACGTTGCAAAAACAAATGACCAGCTCTGTACTTTGGTACAACACAATTAAATTTATGCTTGATGAAGGCGTGACTCATTTTGTAGAAATTGGCCCAGGTAAAGCGCTTTCCGGCATGATCAAACGAATTTCAAAAGACGCTAAAGCTTACAATATTGAAGATAGTGCCTCACTAAATAATACTATTGATGGTCTTAAAGTTGGCATTGCTAAATAAGCAGTGCTCGGATACTTTGATCTCCTTTAATTCGGGGCATTCGTACCAACCCGGGACAATCATCACAAGTGATCCGCTCGATACCGTCATTGAGAGCAAGATTAGTCAGGCTCGCAGAGTCTGAACAATTTATTATTCTTAGCGACGGAGAAAGAACGATGTTTTTCAGCCTGGGGTTATGTTTGCATACTAACCTTTCTACGGTATTGGAAAGCACTGTATTCTGTTGCGCTTCGTTTTCGAATAAACAACAGTCTTGACTCCCGCAGGTACAGTCAGAGACTTCCCCACACCACTATTCCCAACCAGCACCACGGTCTGTCCCCGGATTGCATCCTTCAAGCGATCAAGTCCGCTGCCGGTCACATTGGAAGTTTCAATGACCGGGATCTGAAGCTCGCCTTCACACCTCTTGAGAACAGGGTCTCGATAGTCGGTAAGATCCGCCTTGTTGAGGCAGATCAACGGTCGCACATTGCCTGCCTGGCAGATGATCAGGTACCGATCAATCAGGCTCGGGTGAAACTTCGGGGATGCAGCAGATGCAACGATAACCGCCAGATCGATGTTCGCTGCAACGACTTGCTGCTGCTGTTGAAGCAATGAGAAACGCGTGCTGTCGCCGCGCAGGCGTGCCAGGCAGTTTTGCCGCGCGAGAAAAGCTTCAACCGTCCCTTGCTCATCTGTCGTGATCCTGAACCTGACCTTGTCTCCCACCACAGCAACAGCCGCCCGAGGCTTGAGCGTGCTGGCTGTCGGAAGATCAAGATCACATCGATACACCACGCCATTATGGAGGACGGCGTAATGTCCGGCCCTTTTACCGGCGATTTGCCCGATGAGCTCATCGCTGGTAGGCAGATCGTCCTCGTGCTGGAGATCGGTCTCCATGACGGTGGGCAGCTTGTTATGAGTTCCCTTCTCCTTAGCACGCTGCTTCTTTTGCAGTGCGCGCTTGTTCTGGTGACGGGAATATAGATTCGGTCGATCCTTGCGCGTCATCTGAAGCTCCTCGAACTGTTTATACTCTACCCCACCTAATTCATTGTCACCACCAAGACAATGAATATCACCAGTGCTTGTCTGCTGAATTGTCGATTCCGTGGAATTTGCCGGTAATCAAGATACTGATAATTTCATTTTAGGACAAAAAAATTTGTTATAGATCCATTCGATTGAGTGGGTGTGCCTTCCAGTGGCTGACACACCCACTCTTCCAATCATTCGAGCTGCTCATTGACTGTGCATCCTTTGCAGTCATAGTCTGTTAAATGAACCCGAGCCCATGCTACTTTTGAGAGCTGTCACCACTGGGGTTGGCTCTGGCAGAAGTAGGCGTGCCCGGATTGGTCGAAGCAATCACTGCGGACGGAGCTTCGGGTTTTGGCTGAGTCTCAGCCTGGGCATGTTGCGGATTCAGCCGAGCATGCTCGGCTTTCATGAGCGAGATCTGGATGAACTCGTCCATGGTGTCGTTCAACACCGTAGGACCGTATTTCCACAGTTTCTCGTCTCCATCCCTGAGGATGAGAACAATTGCACCGCGACGCATGAGAGGTAGGTAGGCCTGCGCCTCTGCTACTCCCTCTTCGCAGTTAGAGATGAAATCCTGGAGGTTCACCTCGTCCTCAATGTCTCTGAACCCCGTAACCATGCCCAGACCACCCTTGGCTGGAGGAAGCTGGGCCCGATCGGTAGCGCGCTTGGCGAATGACTGTCGGCTGCGGGCGTACTTGGCAACGTTGTTCGCCTGTGTTGAGTAGTAGGCGATGAGGCGAATTTGACCTGGGGCGGCCTTGGTCGGGGTAAGGAAGCCCGTGTTGTTGACTTTGGCGGGTTTGGACGTGCTCGTAGCGTTGTCCGGGGACGAAGACTTAGAGGTTGGTTCATCAGCTCCTGCGAGGTTGCACGCGAGGAGTGAGACTAGAACTGCCAACGGAACGATGAGGCGTTTCATCTGCGGGGACTCCTGAAAGGTGTGTAACCGAGAGCGACAATCAAGCCAATGCACCCTTGTGTGCATAAAATTACTCGAAATGCTGCTCTTGATTACCCGAAAAGCCCAAAAATCCTGAAAAGAAATACCGAAACACTACACTATACGTGTAATTTAAATAGCATGATGGAGTCAAGGCTTTGTAGGCAAGAAGCCTTACAGTCCCAATAACAGCTCCTTAGCAATACAAGCCTTGGTTAGGACACTTAAAGTCCTGTCAAGAGCTTTAAGCCAGAAGATTAAAAAAGAGGAGTTCAGTTTTAAAAAGTCGCAAGTTACAATTAACCCAGCTATGCTATGTGTAAAAAAGTCGCAAAAACGGTCTTAGCTAGCGCTAGTTGCGCTAAGTGTTGCATTCTTAATTCTTAGTTTGCATCATTGTTGAACTAAAAATCGTCTATTTTTCGATATGCAAAGAGGTTGTTTTGATGCACGTCTCTATATCTCTTAAGCAAGTTAACGCGAGTCACGAAAATCGGCTGTGGATCTACGAGAACAAATGATTTGATTTTTGCAATAGATTAAATCCTTATATTTGGTTAATTTAGTCAATATATGGGCAAAACATCCTTGATAACCAAATCCGATATACGCCCTTTCTGAAAAATCAACTTTAAAGGCATGGGTTTCGAGCTGCTTTGAAACAGCTCGATAGCTTGTCAGTGAGCGGAATTATAATGCCAGAAAACGACAACACTGAGCAACCTCGGTTTAACAACGACTCGACGATACAGATCGAGTTATTGAGTCCTTATCTAGAGAGTACTTTATTAGAAAGGCAACAAGCTTTTTCGCAAGGTATAGCTTCTACTCGTGAACAGCTGCTATCAGGATCTGGAAATATAGACCCTATTAAAGGGTCTTATGGCGAGGATAACAATCCCAGGCAAGCATTCCCTTCTGATTCGGATCTGCTCGGGCTACAAGAGCGCACAAAGCTCAATGATGCATTTCCGATAAATGGTAATGCACTTAAAGTCGGGGAGTCTTCTCTTGGTAAATACTCCGCTAAAAACACTGGCGCTCAAGCTTTAAACTCAACCGATGACTCATTCGAGATAATTTCGGAAAAGCCTAAAAGTAGTAACAAGTCCCTCGATAGTAGAGCACCAAGGGCTGTGCCTGGGGACGAAAATCCTATATCCTCTGAGCGCGCAACGTCTAGCGAATCCAATGGCATCACTCCGGAACGTCCATCTAAAAATAATCAAGGTGCTATTGAAATCCTTGAAGCAGACAAGGACTTAGATAGTGTAGCCCGAACATCCTCTGCCGAATCAGAGTCTATCGATCTTGTTGACATTGTTTCTGAACAACCAGTTAAAGCAGAAGTAGTTGCATCAGCAAGTAGTGCAAATACAGGGTCCCAAATCGAGAATAAGCACGTAACTCCTCAAGTAGATCAAGGATTTATTAATGGGTCTAAACCTTTAATAGCTGCAAGTGGTGCCAACAATATAACATCTGAGCGGGCAGTAAGAACGGAAGTAGTTGCATCAGCAAGTAGTGCAAATACAGGGTCCCAAATCGAGAATAAGCACGTAACTCCTCAAGTAGATCAAGGATTTATTAATGGGTCTAAACCTTTAATAGCTGCAAGTGGTGCCGATAATATAGTGTCTGAGCGAGCGGTAAAAGCTAACGCAGATATTTTGGCTACAAATTCAGTTAAATCTAATGACTTTACACACGTAACGTCTGACTTGACTGTCACCGCTGTTACCCAATCAAGGTCAGTGGAATCGGTAGCAAATAACTCAGCTTCATCAACTGCTAGAACTAATTCGCAAGTTGATTTGGTAGATAATTCCAGTTCGAATCAAAACCAAATACCGACAGCACAAGATAGATTGAGTAAGAGTGACTCTGCTTCAGCAGTCAATTCTACTTCTCTGTCATTAGATACAGCTCAGGTAGACAATAAAATATCAAATTTGATTTTAGCGGTCGAAAGTTGCCCCCTGCGCCAAAATCAACTTTGCCTCCCAGAGCAAAGCAATTTTGCCCCG
>DAIDIP010000027.1 GCA_027451745.1 Candidatus Melainabacteria bacterium | reverse complement strand
CTTCTACAGTGCCCTCAGCCATTGCCCAAATGTTTTTACGTTCACTGTCACCTAGCAAACCAGCTAAATACATCCGGAAATTTCTTCGCTGGGCTTCCCGACCCAGTACATCCTCGAATTTACTGCAAAAAGATTCAAAAAATTTTGGCATCGCTTCTGGAACTGTTTCTTTCATGATCCCACCGGTGGTGCTACAGGTAACAACCGCCCAGTATGATCTTTTTGCCATCATTTGGCCTGAAATTTTGTTAATGTCCCATTAGGACTCTTTTGTGGATTGACGTTTACCATAGATCAGATTTGTCTTGGAGTTAGGGTTCAGCAGGACACATCTGGTTTTGGTGCTCTCAAAAACGTAATCCTTGCCAATTTGTTAATGACTATAATTGGCTTACCATTTATAGTTCTGTCATTACTGCAAAGCAACATACCACCGCTGCACGAATTGTTCTTTTTAGTTCTTCTGGGCATAATTCCATGGGGGATACCGGATGTTCTGTACACTATAGGTATCAAATATGTTCCAGTCTTTCGCGCCCTTATTTTGGGATTATTTGATCCGGTGTTAACAGCCGTTTGGACTCTTCTCGCTCTTGGCGAATATCCATCAGCAACTGCAATGATAGGATGCTTTGTTGTAACCATGGCTATTGTTTATCAAGCGTATTTTGAACAAAGATGCCAACTGAAATCATCGCAACAGGCATAAGACTTGATTACCTAATTTGGTAAACAGTTTTATTCTAAAATTGCATCAAATTTCTACGCCCATCTGTTTAAAAAGCACGTCATCTCAGCCAAAAACCCAACGTTGCTCATTAATTAACCCAAGCAAATTTATACATTTGATATCCATAAAATTGCAGACATCTGGTATCTTGACGCGGCCGTCTAGATTATTAGTTCTAACCTCAGCAGTTACTACAGTGCTCTTGTGAATTTTTGCTAAAGCAATGACAAATGGATCGGCACCAGATCTGCGCCCGCCAGATTCAACTAGCCGTGGGTAATTTTTTAGTATTTCTGCTACCAGAATTTGAATTTCATCGTCCATTGTTACAAATAAGTTGCTTTGGTGGTTGCACCAGACCGTTAAATCGTCAGCTTGTTTTTCTAGCTCACGCCGTACTTCATCACTTGCCTTAGCGTGTCCTTCCCCTATCAATGCAGCCAACTTTTCCCAGACACCAGGAAAACTTTTGATAGGGTAATTTCTAACCCAGCCATCTATTAAAGCGCTTGTATCCAGGCTGTATTTCACCGTAATTACTCGCACTAACCAAATACAGCCATTTCAATTTTGGGCAAATAATTCAGCTTAACCGACAAGAGATCGGACACATCAGCAGCTGTTATCTTTTCTTGATGATAGCTATCCAAAACTAGCCGAGAAAATAATCTGCCAAGAGAACTCACAACCATTTTGTCTGGTGGTGCAAATCCTTTCTTATCTTGCTTTGCTTTTTTCAGTTGCTTTATCCACAGCTCTTTATACTCATTGCTCTTGTTTTTGTAAAACGTTGCAGAGATGCTACCCACGGTGTGCAATCGACGCAAGATAACTTCTCGGCTGACCTTATAGCGATTTGCAAGATCGCTGATTTCATCATCTGTCCACCTAGATGTTGATTTTTTATTTTGAAATTCAGGTTCTGCAAAAAGTAGTTTTTGAGGCACTAAAGCAGAACCCGCTATTGCATTGCATGCTACTTCAATATCCGCATGGCCACCTAGGTCGCAAACCCCTTCTTTACCCATAATGACATGCGCCAGTTCGTGTAGGAGTGTAAATGTGCGAGCCACCACGGCGTCTCGATTATTCACCATGATTATAGGAAAAGGAGCTTTCGTAATTGAAAAACCCCGCATTTCTTCAACAGGTATACGGCTTGCTTGGAAAACTAATATGTTTTTATTCTCTATAGCAATTCGCCAACCATTGAAGGATTCACGATCATCATGCCAGTGCATCTGCTTTTCAAAAGTTATGCCAAGAAATTCTCGTATTATATGTCCCATTTTTTCAGGATCGTTGCCAATGTATTTTGGTAGTGCAGGCAGTGGCACGGTACCGTCTAAATCTTTGCGTAACTCTATTGCTGCATCTCGACGACTATAGGCACGCCTAATTTCGTACACCAAGGCAGGACTATATTCCTGGGTGTGCTTTTCAGATATTCGCCGAAAATCTTTTATTGGGTCAAAACCTTTTGGAGGTTGAGGCAAATAAAATACAGCTATTGGTCTTTTATAAACTTCGCCCATTTTTCTTAGCTGGGTAATCGTAGGGCGCCGCTCGCCGTTCTCCCAGTTTGATAAACGCTCTTCGGTAGTGCCTATTCTTTTTGCTGCCAAAGGCAAATCTAGGCCAGCACTTTTGCGAGCCCAGGCTAATAATTCAGGTTTCACTATTGCCTCTACTCGTTCGACCATAAGCATCCCTCCCTGTCTATAAGTTTACCCTGCCTGACAATTGTCTCAAGTTAATTAGACGAAAAATCTGCAAAGATAGTTCAGGCTAATATCGAGAATGTATGCAGCTCATGGTTAATCTGTAAGTAAAAAGACATTAGTGCAGTATAATTATTTCAACGCCAAATTATCACTGTGAAGAATTTGCAATTCAACTGCTTACACAGTGCTTACATAAGGAAACTCGTCAAGTAGGCAGATTTTTAGTCAGGTCATTAAACACAAGCTCAGCTTATATTCTAGCCAAATGCTAATCAATAACCTGTCAACTTGCCAACTGCCTGTCACGCAGGAGGTCGCGGGTTCGGGCCCCGTCGGCCCCGCCATTTAAAAGCCTTACCAGATAAGCGTTTCCGGTTTTGATTAAAATTGAATCAAAAAGACTAAAAGTATTCATGTAGGCACAGTGTAGGCAACAGAATGATATCGTTGTCTGCAAAAACCTAATAGTTAATTCTAAAAAAGACCCCCATATACCCCCTCCTACGGCATAAGAGGCACCGACCATGATGCGTGTGGGAGACCATACTAATTTTGTAATCCCAAAATATTTGCGTAGCACATTGTAGATATTATGATTGGGCAGCAAGAACTTGCCATCTGTTTTATAATGTATCTAAGATACTAGACGTTTTCAGTGTTGACGATGATGATAGAACAAACAGTAAAAGAAAAACGCAAGCAAATATTGGAAATTGCTGCTAAGTATGGTGCTTATAATGTGCGCATCTTTGGGTCAACGGTCAGAGGCAGCGCAACTGAAACCAGCGATGTAGATTTTTTGGTTCAATTAGAACCGAGATGCAAGTTGTTTGACTGGTTACATTTGGAACAAGACTTAGAAAAGCTTCTGGGTAAGCGAGTTGATGTAGTGCAGGAAGAAGCCATGAAGGGCAAAATGCGAGAAAAAGCACTAAAAGAAGCAATTCCTCTATGAAAGACGATTATGGCCGCCTGACAAAAATTAAAGAGTGTCTGGAATGGATTGAGCAGTACACGGCTAAAGGCGAAGATTGGTTTATGAACAATCATATGTGCCAAGATGCTGTGCTGCGTAATTTTCAGGTGATAGGTGACGCTGTAAAAGAGCTGAGTGCAGAATGTACCAGAGAAAATGCTGATATAGATTGGTCTTGGAAGCAATTGAAGATAAGCTGCCAGAATTTAAAAATCGGCTCGAAAAAGTTATTGAGCGACTCACAAATAGTCAGTAATTAGCTGGCTATGCTACAGACTGACTAAAAAATCAACATAATCAACAAACAGACAAGTTATAAATTAGGCAGGGCTGATTTATTAGTAAACAATCATTCGCAGGAGCCGGTCGTCTCAGGTAGAAAACTTTTAATGCTTGCTTTTGCTGTTTTCATTTTTTCTGCAGAATATGGCCTCTTTTATTGATGCCAAGTAATGCTGACAAGTTGCTGATCGATTTGCTGATCAATCAAGAAAAAGAATGATAAAGTGATGATATTATGCAAAAAATTCAACACTACGGCATTAAAGAATTTGCTAAGACAGAGTCAGCAATTGATAATTACGTTGAAGATATAAAAATAAATGGATTCACCATCCTGTCAGATGTTGTATCTAGAGACTTGCTGCCAACTATAAGAGACAAAGTTGACCAAGTATATGAAACTCAGGCTAGTGAGATAGAGTACTGTGGTGATTTGGCAGACATAAATGATGCCAATATAGGCAGAGCACTATTGGCTTATGACGAGATTTTTCTAAATTTAGCCACTCAGCCAATATTTTTAGATTTAGTAAAACGATTGCTTGGCGATTACTTTATTTTGCAAATGCAAAACGCCATTATAAATTTACCGAATCAAAATAACTATCAAATATCCTGGCATCGCGACTTAAACTATCAGCATTTTACAAGTAGCAGACCATTGGCAATAAGCATACTTGTATGTATTGATGATTTTTCTCTCGAAACTGGCGGCACCTGTGTACTGCCAAGTTCTCACAAAATTGAAGCTTTTCCTTCTGAGCAGTTTATAAAAAACAACGAAAAAAATATTATCGCTAAAGCTGGATCAGCCTTAGTCATGGATTCAATGTTATTTCATCGCGCTGGCTATAACAGTTCAGTGAATGTTAGACGGGGCATTAATCATATGTACTGTCTGCCAATTATAAAACAACAAATCAGTTTTCCGGCTATGTTGAATGGCAAATATGCTGACGATGCTTTTCTAAACAAATTTCTTGGTTATGATAGCGAGACAGGCAGATCTGTTACTGAATGGCGGGCTCGCAAATTTGAGAAAAACAAATTATAAAGTCATCACTTTAATGCATTCAAAAAAGGTTCTATAAATCTAAACTTACTTCTTATTTTATAGCGTAGAGAAGAAAAATACGAAGAACGCATAGCTTGTATTTCTTTGCCTAATTCTTCAACTGTATTTTTTAGAGAAATATTTTCCGATTTCAACCAAACACTCTCATCACGCAGAGCTTTGTTCATTATTAAAGGGTATTCTCCTGCTAGTCTGAAAAAATCTGTATAGCTAAAATTGCAACGTTCTTGCAAATGCTTAGCAGTTACCTCGTCTTTTAGCAGTGAATAGAGAAGATGCATACCATAGAGTCTATGCGATGTGTAATTAAAAGCAATTGCTAAATGTGCTAAATGAAAAGAAAGGAGATCTTTATCCAAAGGCCATCGGTGTTGTTCTGCTTCTGGAAATATTTTTCTCAATAGTTGAGGCGAATCAATATTTTCTCTATAAAGATCAAGAATTTCGAATAGCTCGAAGTCTAGTCTTGAGTCATTCTCTGGAGTTCTGGAACTAACATTGGCGTTATTAGCTCGCCAGCGATAGCGCAAAATCCTTTCTGGCAAAATAGGCATTTCGCCCTGGAATAGCAGTCTGATAAACTGCGCCATATCATTTGTTTGCCTCAAATAGGATGGAAAATAACCAACTTTCTCTAGAATAGTACGACGAAACATCCCAGTAACAGGACAAAAGGGATGTTGCAAATTGAACAATTGGCGCAAATGACTGAAACGATCTTGACCTATTCCTACTTGGGTCCATTCGTCAGCAAGCAAATTGCTGTCATCATCAATAAAACGAGCCATACCAAATACACCGACAGCCTCAGGATGATTGTCTAAATAATCAACCAGTATCTCAAGCAAATGAGGCTCATATATATCGTCTGTGGCTAGACCAATGATATATTGTCCAGAAGAATACTCCCAGCACTTTCTTGATGCCGATGTAGTGCCTTGATTATTGTCGTTACGCAGTAATGTAATTCGCTTATCTTTGATTTTAGAAATCTGGTCAATGTTTCTATCAGTTGAAGCGTCGTCAGTAAGAATCAATTCAAAATCAGTAAAAGTCTGTGCCAGCACACTTTCTATAGCTTGTGTGACATATTTTTCATGATTATAAGTTGGCGATAAAATGCTTACTTTGGGCATGGTCGAACCATTCTAAGCCAAAACTCACAACTAAACTTTGATAAGTAGATGAACATTTTTAAAGGTCTATATCATTTGTTTTGGCAATACTTAACCATAGCGTGAAAAATAGAACCCCTCTGTGCAAAAGGCATGAGTCAAAAAAAGCAATCAGAAGCACTTTCAATTAAAAAGGACAGTTTTAAAAGGCCGTCCGAAGAATCGAGTGAAAGCAATTGGCTGTTTGATTCTTCTTTTTATTTGACCACTTATAAAGATGTAGCTTGTCGCAAATTGGATCCTTTAGAGCACTTTTTAAGACATGGAGCCAAAGAAGGGCGCTGTGCGCATATTTTATTTGATGGCTCTTATTATTATGAGCTAGTACCAGAATTGAAAGAAACAGATGAAAATCCCCTTGAGCATTTTTTAAAAAAAGGTTTTAGAAAAGGACTCAACCCGCATCCACTATTTGATATTGCCTATTACAAAGCACAGATAGGCGATATTGAAACAGATGAAAATCCCCTTAAACATTTTTTGACTGCTGATAATAAGCAATTTCGCAGCCCTCATCCTTTGTTTGATTCACAATATTATCGCCAACATGCAGCAGAATTGCTTGGCGACGAAAATCCATTTCTGCACTTTTTAAAATATGGTAGTCAATTAAAACTAAGCCCACATCCATTATTTGATACTACTTATTATCTCGAACATAATCCAGATGTAAAAAAAACAGGCATCAATCCATTGCTGCATTATGTAAAATATGGGGCAAAAGAGGGACGCTCGCCTCATATCTTATTTGATAGCTCCTATTATCGCGATATGGCACCAGATCCAAAAAGTATAGGCGATAATCCCCTATTACACTTTTTGCATGAAGGATTTAAATTAAGCTATAATCCCCACCCACTTTTTGATATTGCTCATTATAGAAAACAAGCAAGCAGCCTAGATGTCAACGATAATCCCCTGAAACATTTTGTTTTACATGGAACAAAAAACAATTTAAGTCCTCATCCTTTGTTTGATACAGGCTTCTATGAAGCGCAAATTTCAGACAATGAAAAAGGGGCAAGTAATTTATTGATCCATTTTTTGAAAAATGGGAAAAAAAATCTATGCTCCCCTCACCCCCTATTTGATAGTCGCTATTATTTGACAAATAATCCAGATATAAAAAAATCAAGCATGAATCCTTTTGTGCATTTTGCCTGGCGAGGAGCTAGAGAAGGCCGCTCCCCAAGCGGTGAATTTGACACTTTATATTATCTAAGCGCCCTCTATCCAATAGCTCCCGAAAATGCACTTACACATTATTTGGAAATTGGCAAAAAGAATGGTTTATCTAGTAAGCCTGATAAAAGTCAAACAATTAAATTGCCGCTGCCGGAAAGTCTGCAATTAGTGTTTCGAAGCATAATATTTTTTCTTTTCTGTTTTATATATGCCAGCAAGCGCAATCAGATACCTGAATCGATAAACTGCGATCACAGATTTTCAAAAACCAAGTTTATCTCTCTAGCCCTAAAAAGATTTTTCCAAGGGCAGGGATCCCAGATTAAGATGAGCATACCAACATATTTAAACCAACCCATTCGTATTGAACAGTCACAAAGTCATTTGGACAGTTTTGTCAAATATCCGATCGCTTGCACTGGTCTTTATTTTGCGAATGTCTTGAAGACACAAGGATTTTTTGCTGATGCCGAATATATTTTGACGGAGCTCGCTCAGAATGAAAATATAAGCGGCCTTGCCTTAGCCAGTTTAGGTGACTTATTTTTAGTTCAAGCAAACTGGGCTTATGAATTTGAAGCATATGCTGAAGAAGGAATCGCGCTAAATTTATTAGCCAAGTCTCTCACGACGAGTAAATATAAAACTTGGCATAGCCGTACACTGTATGAGGCAATCACAATACTTGAGCAATCTCTCAGGACCAATAATAATCCAGACGCGAACTGGCTATTAGCTTATGCAGGACAAAGGTCATCTAACACACAATCTGGTGCATTAAAAGAGCTATACCGGGGACCAAGAACTTTTCAAAGCAACTTATTTAGAGCCCAAGCAAAATTCGCCAAGGACCCTAATGTTTCTATAGCCTTGTGCAAGGAATATCTTGGTTCATGGTCAGAAAAATACGAAATAGCCAATCTTAAAATTGCTAGTGTAAAAGATCTTCCCCTTTCTAATACTATCGAAAAAGCAGTCACAATAGAAGCGACAGATCTTGTCTTACGCTCCAATGGCGTGCGCAACAAAGAAGCTATTATCTCAGAGAACAAGATTCATTTTGACGAAGGAAGTACATCATTTTTAGAAGAAGCAAAAATACTTCCTGAATATGGCATGGTAGTGACCGCTGACAATTTATTACTTAAAGAAACAGCACATGTTAAACAATGCCATTTTCCCGTATTTACTTCAAGCATTAGAAACGTTACTGGAAAGAATGCATTCTTGTTTTCTTTGAAATCTAAAGAATTTGAAAAAGAAAACTGCATCCACATCGGCTTGAACAATAACTATTACCATTGGTTGATTGAAGAATTACCAAGACTGCAGCTTCTCGAAAAAACCAATCTTTTTCCTGAATCACCAATATTAATAGATGAGAAAGCTTCTAAATGGCAATATGAACTGCTGTCTATGTTTGGTATAGGACAAGAAAGACTGTGTAGAGTGGATTTTTGTCGCCCTTTGTCTTTCAAAAATCTTATACTGCCTTCACGCCTATCTAGAGATATGATTGCTCACCCTCAAGCTGTATCGTATATTCGCGAAAAACTCCTACCAGCCACGAATGTAAAACCAAGGTCTGGCAAACGTATTTATGTGTGCCGAGCCAATACTCCTGGGCGCGGCATGCTTAACTACAAAAATATTATCGACAAACTTAAAAAGAACAACTTTCAAATCATTGATCCGGGCACTTTATCCCTTAAAGAGCAGATAGAAATATTCTCCGATGCAGAAGTAATTGCTGGTGCTGGAGGTGCCGGATTAACAAATATAGTATTTTCGCCGCCAGGAGCTAGAGTGCTTACCCTTGGCTCCAGTCACATTTTGTGTCAGACATTTACTAGTATTGCCTGCGCCATCGGACAAGAAAGCTGGTCTGTTACCGGCATTAGTTATGCTCGACCACATCCTTATTGGATCTGGACCAATTTCGATTTTGAAATTGATGAAAAAGACCTGGATTATTGCTTTGATCAAATTCTCTAAAAACTAAACAGCATAATAAACAAGTCCCATGCCATCATATCCTTCAGTACGAAGATATAGGCGATAACCAGGATTTAATGATTTGATATAAATTGGTATCTCCCAAAGGTCTTCGGGCTTATGATAAGCTGCCACAGCCAAGACAGGTTTTTTGCTAGCGATCAACTTTTGTCCGCCTGCAAGCGCCTGCATCTCCATTCCCTCTATATCAAATTTGATAAAAGACACAGCTTTATCCAAAAAGAATGAATCAAGAGTAATGGTTTGTACTTTTTCACCAGAATCGGCACTATAACAAGATCCCTCGCTGCCTTCGGAGTGGAAGCCGATTTCGCCAACTTGATCACCAATAGCTAAATTCAAACAACTGATTTTTTCTTTATCCTTTCCGTCTAAACTTTCTGCAAAAGAAAGTAAGGCAGTAAAGTTTTTTGCATCTGGCTCAAGCGCCCAGATTTTTCCATACTTATTCTGTGTGCGCTGCAAAAATAATTTCACAGTATCTCCGTTAAAGGCACCTAAATCAACAAAGCTAATATCATTTGCAAGCTTAGGAAATAGATCTGAGGGAAAATATGCTGGTGTTGAGGGTTCGGGCAAGACAGAAAACTGTAAATCACGTCGAAAATGCATATGGCTTAAAAACTCATCTCGTGATTGCTTGTCGGACAATAAGTTAATTGCAGTATGAATTTTATCGGCTGCAGCCGATAAAATTTCTGGCCTGCCAATACAATAATAAGGCAAAAAACTTTCTGGAAAGGCCGCATAGAAAGCCATAAAAGACATAACATTTTTGAGTCCTAGTTTGGCTAATTTCTTCACCGCCTGCTTATAAGAAAAATTGGCATTTAAAATGCTAATAATATACAGAGACTCGTCTCTATACAGGTTGTGTGCTTCTGGTAATGGCAGAACAGGCAAGCCGGCAACAAAACGTTTTTCTTCGCAATCTTCAACAAAAGCAACTGGCTGAAAACCCTTTTGCTGTAATCCAGCCAGTACCTGTTTTCCTAAAGTACCAGCTCCATAGAGAACAATATTTTTCTTATGGCTAACTTGTTTGGCAAACTGGTCATGTGTCTGTTTTTCAAGTGTCGGCAACCAATTCTCAGAACGCTTATCGAGTGGAGAGTTATTAAAATTCATTCAAATATGATAGCGTTTATTTGATATATGCGCTAGAAATAGCAAAGCCAGAGCCCGGTAGTTGGCAAGAGCGGTTCCGTTGGAGTTATTTAGGTGCCTAAAACAGCCATTGGCCCAATGAAATGGGAAAAGCAGGGCTTAATTTATTGTCCTGATGGGTCTAATCCTTGGGCAAAACAATATGCTTCATTGCCCATACCATTCTTGATTGCTCCTAAGCGCTTACGCATATTTGTTTCTTTTTGCGATGAATCTATGATTGGGCGTGTGGGCTATGTAGATGTTGATCCAAACAATCCAAAGCACATTCTAGATATTGCCAGCCACCCCGTTTTAGATATTGGTAAACCAGGTCGCTTTGACGAAAATGGCTTAATTGCTAGTTCCATCCTTTCGTCAAATGGCAAAATATACATGTACTATGTTGGTTATCAATTAGGGCAGAAAGTTAGATATTATCAATTTGGCGGACTAGCAATTAGCGACGATGGTGGCAATAGTTTTTATCGCGCCCAAGAAACACCAATCATTGACAGGATAGATGGAGAAGCATTGAATCGTACTGCTCCATTTGTTATTTACGAAAACGGACGTTTTCGTATGTGGTACGTAGGTGGCAATGAGTGGACTGAAGTAAACGGTAAATCGTTACCTGTCTACAATATGCGCTATTTAGAATCATTAGACGGTGTCAATTGGACTGGAAAAGGTAAAGTTTGTCTGGATTTTAAAAACAAAGATGAGCATGTTGTCGGACGCCCATGGGTATACAAAGAAAATGATACTTACAAAATGTTTCTTTCGTCACGCACTCATTCTAAAGGCTACCGCTTAGGCTATGCAGAATCAAAAGACGGTCTAAGTTGGCAAAGGCTAGACGACAAAATAGATATTGATGTGTCCGAAACCGGATGGGATAGTCAGATAATGGCCTATGCCAGCATCTTTAAGTGGGAAAATAAAACCTATATGTTTTATAACGGCAATGATTGTGGTCGTACCGGCTTTGGCTATGCTCTTCTATCGCCGAATATGTTGGCGGGCTGATTTCTATGAAAGAGAGCAATTTAGAATATATAAGTAAATTCGAAAATCTGGACTACGAACAGTTCAAGCAATTGGCACTCGATCCAAACTTATTGCCTCATGAAAAAGTTGGCTTTCCAGGCTCTTACCGTGGCGGCAAAGAGCCGCTAATTTGGCAAGATATACAAAACAAAATGAGCAATCTTGCTTTAGCCGAACAAATAATTTTAGACATAGGCCCTGGCTGCAGTGAATTGCCGCATTTTCTATTAGATCTAGCAAAAAAGAAAAAATCAAAAGTAATTCTTTGTGATAGCAAAGAAATGCTTTCACAGCTGCCTGACGAACAATACATTAGCAAAATAGAAGGACCATTCCCTGGGTGCAGGCAGAAACTAGGCACGTACACAGGCAAAGTAAATACCATTATTGTTTACAGTGTTCTGCATTATGTTTTTGGAGAGGATAATGTTTGGCATTTTATAGAATGTTGTCTAGAATTATTAGCTGAAGGGGGACAAATATTATTTGGCGATTTGCCAAATTACTCTAAACGTACAAGGTTTTTTAATTCGATAGCCGGTAAAAAAGCCCATTTAGAATATATAGCTAAGAATAATACAAATGCTGATCCCATGAAAAACCAACCACCTAATAGTATTTTTGATGATTCGCTAATTTTGTCCTTAGTGAAGCGTATTCGCGATAAAGGCTTTAACGCCTACATATTGCCGCAGCCAGATCATTTACCCATGGGCAATAGACGCGAAGACATTTTAGTTGAGAGGACTTAGTTAGTGAAAAATCGCAACCTAATTATTATTGGCGACAGCGCATTTGCTCAAATTGCTTATCACTATTTTACTGACGATACTGATTACAAAGTTATTGGTTTTTCTGTAGAGCGAGAATTTCTGATAAACAAACAACTTTTTGATTTGCCGGTCATTCCTTTTGATGAATTGACAAAAACTTTTGCGGCAAAAGAGCACGATGTTTTTGTTGCTGTAACTTATGGTCAATTAAATCGTTTGCGCACCCGCCTGATGAATGAAGCAAAAACATTGGGCTATAGCTTAGCGTCTTATATAAGTCCTTATGCGTTTGTTTCTAAAGAAGCAAAGATTGGCGAACATTGTTTTGTTTTCGAAAACAACGTTATTCAACCTTATTCTCAAATTGGCGACAATGTAATTCTTTGGAGCGGCAATCACATTGGTCATCACAGCAAAATTGGCTCACACTGCTTTGTCTCTTCCCATGTGGTTGTATCGGGATTTGTTTCTGTAGGCGAATATTGCTTTTTTGGCGTAAATTCGACCATTGCCAATAGTATTAATATCGGCAATGATTGTTGGCTTGGTCCAGCAACTATTATAAGTAAAGATGCTCCTGCTCAAAGTCTTTTTCCAGCAGCTGAAAGCCAACCATCAATAGTTGATACTCATAAGTTCTTTAAACTGCAAAGTAATGCCCAGACTAATACAAAATACAATAGCACTATTAAATAGGGCGATGAGTATATTCTGATGACTCTAATTTCTTCAAACATACAAACTGAAAAAGCAAGCAATGACTATAGCTTAACCCCATACACTGAATCATTACTTGCGCCCTGGGAAAATATGGTAGCAGCTTCGTTAACAGGCACATTTTTGCATACCCGCAAATTCCTCTCTTATCATGGAAACAAATTTAACGACCAATCTATACTAATTTATGACACAAACAATATTCTGCGTGCTGTTTTTCCAGCCGCACAAGACCCTTCCGACAAAAGTGTTGTTATTAGTCACCCAGGTATTACGTATGGTGGTTTGTTACATGATGGCTGGTTATATGGACAGCGAGCCATAGACGCATTGACCCAGATAATTGAATATTATGCCAGCGCTGGCTTTAAAGAGATGATTTATAAAGCTATGCCGGCTATGTATCACAGATCTCCTGCCCAGGACGATATTTATGCTCTCTTTAAACTTAAAGCAGAACGCTATCGTGTAGATTTGTCCACCACTATAGATATAACAAAACGCTTACCGCCAAGTGATAGAAGAAACCGCTCTTTAAAAAAAGCTATAAAAGGGAATCTCACCATTAGCGAAGACTTCAATATGATTGACAGCTATTGGCAGATCTTAGCTAATAATTTAAAAGACAAGCATGAAAAAACGCCAGTACACTCACTTCCTGAGTTGTATACACTCAAAGAACGATTTCCCGATCATATTGAATTGATAACTGTTTTTGATCAAAAAGAATTACTGGCCGGCTCATTGTTGTTTTATTGTCCTACTCTTGTTCATGCTCAATACTTTGCTTCCACTGCAAGAGGTCGCGAAATGGGCGCTTTAGATATGGTTATAGAGCATTCAATAGAAAAAACAAAAAAGGCAGGAAAACGTTATTACGATTTTGGCATTAGTACGGATAAGCAAGGCTCCTACTTGAACAATACTTTGTATACGTACAAAAGCGAATTTGGTGCTTGTGGTTCTGCGTATGAATTTTACAAAATCAAACTATAATTGCTATTTAATAAGAATGCCACCAGCAGGATCGATAGCCTTTCTTGCTTCCAGAAATTGATCGTAGTCGCGATAATAACTCGATTCATCATAACGATCACTGGCAAGAGCCAGGCAAACAGCACCAGAAGAAAAGTTATCAATGACACGCCATATTTGTGGGGTAATAAGTAAACCCTCATAAGGTCTGTTCAATAAAACTGTTCTTTTGTTTTTGCCATCATCCAAATGCACATCAAAACTGCCTGCTAAAGCGATCAAAACTTGGAATAAATTCTTATGCCCATGCCCAGCTCTTTGAGAACCCGCAGGCACATCATAGATGTAATAAACCCGCCGAATATCAAAAGGAACATGTTCCTTTCCTTCAATATGGGTCAAATTCCCTCTAGAATCGCTATTCTTATCTAGCTGGATGAGACGGCAATCATTTATTGTATAAAGTAACGGCATTGTCTTCTAACTATTAGCAAACGTATTCGCCAATCGATGCAAATTTAAGAAATAAAGGGGTCTTAATTTACAGCGCTTTGAATTCTATTATCATACCAATAAGCTTCCCTCAGATTGCATTTTAGTAAAAACAGGAAAAAATGAAAGTACTTTTTGGTGATTTTAAAACACATTACAATCAATATAAAAACCAGATTGATCAAGCTGTCCATAGAGTATTGGAAAGTGGTCAGTATATTTTGGGTAATGAATTAGAAAATTTTGAAAAAGCATTTGCTGTTCTGCATGGACAAGGTTATGCCATTGGTTGCGCTTCTGGTACAGAAGCTGTCTATTTGGCATTGGCTGCTTGTGATGTATCAAATGGCGATGAAGTCATAACAGTTGCCCATACAGCTGTACCAACTATTTCCGCTATATCCATGACAGGTGCAACACCAGTTTTTGTTGATATAGACACTGATACTTATGTCATGAACATTAATCAAATAGAAGCTGCAATTGGTCCAAAAACAAAAGCCATAGTACCAGTGCACTTGTACGGTCAAATGGTTGATATGCAACCTCTTTTAAAATTAGCCGCTAAGCATAAATTACCGGTCATCGAAGATATCGCTCAAGCAACAGCAGCAACCTATAAAGGAGCCATTGCTGGCACTTTAGGTGAGCTTGGTGCTTACAGCTTTTACCCCAGTAAGAATATTGGTGCTTTTGGCGATGGCGGTGCTGTATTTGCCAAGAGTAAAGAACGTTTCGAAAAACTGCTTATGCTGCGCAATTATGGCCAATCCAAAAGATACCATCATGATATAGTCGGCATAAACAGTCGCTTGGATGAAATACAAGCAGCTATTCTGCAATGTCGATTGCCTTATTTAAAACAATGGAATTCTAGAAGACAAGAAATAGCCCAAAAGTATATTGCTGGCTTTAAAGATCTGACAAATGTATTAAAAGCCCCCACAACACATCCAGACAATGAACATGTTTTCCACTTATTTGTTATCCAAGTAGAAGAGCGTGATCAATTGCAAGCCCATTTGTTAGAAAAAGGCATTCAAACGCTTATTCATTATCCAACACCAGCACATATGCAAAAAGCCTATTCGTATCTAGGATACAAGCCAGGTACTCTACCAGTTACAGAACACATAACCAAACGTATTTTAAGTTTGCCAATGTATCCTGAATTGACCGACGAACAAATTGATTTTGTGATAGAGGTAACTCATCAATTCTTTGCCCAGAATAAAAAGCCTTTACAGACAGTCAATATAGTTTCTCCAGTTATTCTGGAACAAAGCCTCAGTTAAAAGCAAAAGCTTTAGATGTCAAGATGCAATTAAGATAATGTCTTGTGCTTTTTGTAGACCATAGGTTACAGATCTTTTCTATGTTTCCATAGTCCCACACCAAGTCCAGCGACTCCGCCAATCAAAGCGCCTTCTGCAGCTTTATGTTCACGACCACTTGCTAGTCCTAAACCTAAACCAGCCGCAGTACCAGTAAGAGCATCGCTAGCAATAGGATGCCGTTGCGCTATGGCAGTTTTGCGTGCCACACCTATACCAGCTCCTGTGCCAGCACCAATTGCGGCTCCTCTTACTAGACCTCTTCCGGTCAACAATCCCGTAGCGCCACCAGCAGCAGCACCTATTCCACCGCTTACAAGAGCAACTTTCTCTTTAGGATGCCGTTGGCCCCATGATGCTTTGCTTGAAACAGTTGTCTTTTTGACGCCACCATTCAATTGTTTATTTGTAGTAGTTGTTGTAGAAGCAAAAACAGCAGGAAGCATAGAGTTGCAACCAACTATCGCGCAAAGAAATATTATCTTTTTTGAGCCAAAAATCATTATGAAACCTCCAGCAAATGCCAACGCAATAATATATGCTGCCAAGCGAACTTTCATTAGTTGGCGAAATAATTTAATGGAAGAGAATAAAGATATCTCCCAAAGATATCCAACAATGCCTTAAGCAGCAATAGTTCGCAGCAATTCAGGTTGTTTCATTTATTAAGTCTGATCGTTTTTTGGCTGGTGCATTGAACAAATAAACAAAGGCAGCTATGGCAATGCCTTCCCAAGGTTTGCGATAACGACCGGTCATAGTTGTGCCATCACATAAAATATAGAGCAGGGCAGTTCCAAGACACAACACAACCACCATATCTTTAAATCGCTTTTTTTGCCACGCTAAACCAATAACAGCAATTGTTAAAAGAGACCAAATCCAGCGCATTTCAACTTGAGCAATGTGTATTATGTCGTCTTCTCTTAAATCAGGCCACGAACGACTAAAGAAAAAATAGACAGCTCCCTCGGTAATTAAAAGCAATCGCTTAGGAAGCGATAAATGCGGCATGTCTGGCGTAAAAACTAGCTTCTTGTCGCAATTAACAATAAGAGGATAATAACCTTTACGCCAGGTGCGCCAGTCACTGAAAGGTTCAAAAGACTTCAACTGCATAGAATCACATTCATAGGGACCCATATGAGCAATAGTTCGGCCATGTAAAATAAATTGAGCTGAAACTGAATAAGCACCACTTAAATAAAATGCCCTTGTCATTACCCCCATCCCAGCAGGATAAATCCAAGTAGATCCAAGTCCCTGATAAACCCACCAAGGATAGACTAAATATGTCGCAGTCAATATAAAAACTCCCGCTGCCGCAATTCCGTAAGAACGGAGACTACGTCCATTATGTTTTATAAAATTGAACAATAACCAAGGAACAACAATAATCAGCTCCAGGAGCGAGTTTAGCTTTATACTTAATGTAAACGCCCAGCCCAAAATAGCCAAAAGAAAAGACATAGCGGTATTTTCTTTGCTCGCCTTCCAGCTCAACCATAAAGTTATTCCTAAAGCTGGCAGCAAAAGAGTTTCGTCCATAAAATATCCGAAAATACCTATCCAGGACGGTAACCATGTTATTGCCGCCAAAAAAACCAAAGCCCTTTTTCTGCTGTTGAAAAGCTGACGACCCCATAAATACCAGCACCAAGGCGTTATGGCGCACAACAAGCCTAAATATGTTGATGTGCCAGGACGGGTATTGGAAAAGATAGCCAAGGCTGTTCTTAAAATAACCTGTGGCAAAGGAGTATCTAGCCAGGAATTGATTGTTTGATTAAATTCAGAAGTAGCATTTGTATAATGTCTGCCAGGGTCTGAATAAAAATGATCAAGCGGTTGGGAAAAAAAAGGATAACAAAAGCGAAAGATTGTCCCAGTAATTATTAGTATAGATAGAAAGCCGTATTTGCCAAAAATATAACCTTTGCCTTGCCACTTTTTTTCGATCTCACCCAGTATTAGCACTATGCTGAAAACCTCTTTACTAACAGCCGTACTATAAAACTAAGGTCAATGAATAGCAACCCCACAATCATTTCACTATTAAAAAGAACGCTTCCAGCCTTTCTAATAATTTGCTCCATGAGCATCGCTTGTTTTTGGGCCTTTTTTATACCAATATTTCAAGGACCTGATGAAGATATTCATGCTGATTATGTATTTAGTCTTTATACGCATGGGAGGCTAATTCAGGGCAAAGAGGCACCCCTGGCTTTAATGTCGCATCCCATTTGTCTTTATTTGACACAAGCAGTATATGGCGAAAAAATAAAACATCGGTATTTTGTAAAAGTGCCAACCGACTATGGCACAAAACAATTTTTTTCCAAACTGGATCGTGAAGTACCCAAGATGCAACCGCACACTAAGGGTTATACAAATCCGATTATGGTTCTAATTTATCCTGTTGGCTATTATGCTCTAACAGCCATCTGGCTTGGACTGATGAGCAACTTCAGTCATTCGATTACTTTTTTATTTTTTTCAGCCCGCATATTGTCGGTGCTCTTGCTGGGCATTGGACTAACTCTTACCTATCTGACCATGAAAGAACTAGGATTGCAGTGCTGGCAACGTTATTTAGTTCTTGCTGTTATTGCCTTTTTCCCTCTTACTTCTTTTATTGCTTCGTATATGCAGCCTGATAATCTTAGTCTTATTGCAGTAAGCGCTTGCTTCATCTTTGCCCTGCGTTGGCAAAAAACCAGAGAAAGCAAATTTATTTGGGCATTAAGCATATCTTTGTCCTGCCTTCTTCTGACAAAATATCAATTTTTTGGCTGCACAAGTATTGCCATACTGACGATGATTGTGACAAGAGAAATATATTTAAAAACTTCTCTTGGCAAAACGATAGTAACTATGGCTATTCTTCTTTTTCCCTCTATGCTGGCAGCTATCTTGCAGTATTGGATATCAGGTGAGTGCAGTCTGCCACGCATAGATGTAAAACATTGGCACTGGTTTCCTGTAGATACAGAATCTCACTTTGCTCTAAAACACGGCGGACAAGCCTTGAGCAATCAAATATGGAATGCTTTGGCAGACGAAGCCCAAACAACATACACATTAAACGGACAAACTTTTAACAGCTTCTGGGGAAATTTTGGTTGGCTGGACACCCCCCTAGTGATAATTTCACCGGACTTCGATCACTTGCTTAGATCCATTCTTATTCTTGCTACTTGGATCATTATTGCGCTGACCCTAGCAAGCTTGGGAAAAAGAATTTTTCTATTCTCCCATTTTGTGCGACAAGGAAAATGGCGGCGAGCAATTTATTTTGCATGCGCAAATCCTGTCATGAACAGCTATTTCGTATTTGTGCTTTTGCTCTTTTCATTCAATATAATTGTTTATCCATCATTTTCTGGTCAGGGACGCCACTGGTATCCTTTGATGCTACCGATTGTTCTTTGCGCAGCAGGTTATGCTCCTAGTATTTTCCCTTCCCGTAAAGCAAGAAAAATATTTTTTGTATCTATAACTTCAGCCTGGATACTTTATTCCTTAGTGGGAAGCTATTATGCAATTGGCTGCATTAAAAACAGATATTATGCTCATGAAAGTGCGCCCATAAACCTCCAACAGCTAAGGACCTCCCCAATTGGGGCCTCATGTTCTGTAGAAGCACTGTATTACATGAACGTATACCCTACTTTTGATCGCGCGCCCTTTCACGGACCCTATTATCTAGCATCACCGGCGGGAAAAGAGATTGGGGTAGAAGGTTGGGCCATAGACTTTCCCAATGAATCGCTAGCGTCAAATGTTTTACTTTTTATAGACCACAATAAAATGTATCAAGCAAATTATGGTTTAGAAAATAATGCTGCAGTTAAACAAATGGCCGATGAAAAATACCGCTTTAGCGGGTTCGGGCTACTAATTCCCACAACTGATCTAAAACCAGGGAAGCATACTATCTCTATAAAAGTTGTTGGTAAAGATAATACAACCCTCTATAGCGCTACAAAAGAAATCAACATCTTAATAGAATGATGTATTTAGTGCTTAAGATTCTGATTTAGATGAAGAAAGAGTTTGGGCATTAAATAAGTAGATAAATGCAGCAATAGCTATTCCTTCCCACGGCTTACGATAACGTCCTTCTACAGGCGCTGAATCATTGATTGCATAAAGAAATATTGTTCCTAAACAAAGAACAACAATGAAATCTCTAAATCGATTCTTTTGCCAGGCCATAACAATTATGGAAAGAGTGAGAATTGACCAAATCCAGCGAGTTTCTACTTGGGCAATATGGATTAAGTCATCACCCCTTTCCTCCGGCCATGACCTGCTAAAGAAAAAATGCACTGTGCCTTCAAAGATATAAAGCAACCGTTTTTCAAAAGATAAATGAGGCATAGGAGGCATTAGAACTACTTTGTTGTCGCAATTTAAGATGAGGTGATACACTCCTTTGCGCCATGTTTGCCAATCGCTAAAGGGTTCCAATGATTTAGTTAAAAGAGTATTTGAACCAAATTCACAAGTTGCTGTAAAAGGGCGCCCATGCTTCATAAAAGCTGTTGAATGTCCGGCTGCGCCACTTAAATAAAAAGCTTTTGTCATTGCCCCCATCCCGGGCGGATATAACCAGGTTGAACCTAACCCTTGATAAACCCAAAGAGGATAAGCTAAATATACTGCCGCAAGGATAAGCAAAGATGTAGCTATAACAATATAAGAGCGCAATTTATAATCGTTCTTCTTAAGAAAATAGAAAAATAACCAGGGCAATACAATAGCCAACTCAAATAGCGCACTCATTTTGATACCAATTGCTATTGCCCAAGCTATTATGGCAATCAATAAACTAAAAGCTGTATTTTTCTCTTTAGCTTCCCAGCTCAACCAAAGAGCAATTCCTAATACAGGTAATAGAAGCGTTTCATCCATAAAGTATCCAAAGATACCTAACCAAGACGGCAACCAAATAATTGCTGTCAAAAATACAATCGCTTTTTCTTTACTGTCAAAAAGCTTTCGCCCCCATAAATACCAGCACCAAGGTGTTATTGCGCTGAGCGAACCGAAATATGTAGCTATGCCCAAGCGAGTATTAGTAAACAAAGAGAGCATGGCCCGTGACCATAATTGCGGCAATGGTGGATCGAGCCAAGAATAAATGTATGTGTTAAAAAGCGATGTAGCATTTAGATAATGCCGAAGCGGATCAGAATAAAGATGATCGAGCGGATGGGAAAAAAAAGGATATAAAAATCGAAAAGTAGTCCCAACTAAGATTAAAATAGTAAATAAACCAAATGGGCCAAATAGCGAAACTCTATTCAGCAAATCTGTCCATATTGACTTAACTGTAGTGTTAGTAATGTGATTCAATATTTTTGTCCAATCAAAATCAATAAGATATTAGCGGATTAGTAGAACACATGGAAGTCTAAATAGCACTTTAGAACATTGCCATAAAAACTATTTTCAAACAAAAAAGAAAAAGCGCATCGAGCCGCGAGGGACTTAATGCGCTTTTTGCTGTTGGGAAACCAGAGGTCTTGGGTGATCCGCCTCAATCCTGGAAGTCCTGTGGAGAGAAAGTACTCACCGCTGTGCAGCTCAATGAGCTTCCTCAGGGCGGAAGCAGGCTTGCCCCAGGGGTCAATGAATGCCTCTACTGCTTGCGCTGCCGATTCGAATACCATAGCTGTTATCCTCGAAAGAAAAACCGGGCGCATCGGTATTGTCCGATGCGCCCGGTCGTTGGGGAAGGCAAAGTCATCGGACTACCCTCCCTCCAGTAAAAGTTGAGATGTCCCCCGTTTGGAGATACGTAGTTTTTGCTCGGTATCACTGTCGTCCTTCTGCACAGCGGCAAGAAGGAAGACCGCCACGATGACGATGGCTGCGCCGACGAATGACCATTTCGATGGAATTTCACCCAATTTCCAACACACCCACACGGGTGTGAGGATGGGGCTGATCCGCGAGACGACCATTGCGTGCAGCAGTGGTACCCCAGTCGGGCCACTAATAGCCCGCACATAGGATACATCTGGAATAAACGTGGCGAAGATTCCCAGTACCCCAATGAGGAGGAGGTCGGGAATTTGAGGAGGAGTTGTCCACAGCATCCAGGGTGCAAACCCCAGCGCGGTGATTGTCGAAGCCAGCGTCCAGGATTCAAGCGCCTCTGTTCCTCGACTGCCTCTTGATCGTTTTTTCTGTGCCAACAGCGCTACCGTGAGACAGACGGCGCTAGTAGCACCCCAAAGGATGCCAGACAATTCACCACGGCTCCAGCCAGCGTAAGCGAGCACGCAAACGCCTATGAAGCCTAGGCAGACGATAGCTGCCTCCTTCCGCGTTGGCCAATGATCGAGTACTGGTCCGCTAAGAAGCAGAACCAGGAAGAGCGATCCCGAGTTGACGAAAGTAGCAAAGCCCCCTGCAGAATTCAGGAAGGCGAGTGTCATGCAGATCAAGCTACCACACGAGCAAAAGGCACACAACCAGTGAATGCCGTCGCGCGAGAAGTAAACATGTCTGCATGCCAGGGCAAGAGAATCGCCCCAGGATTTTTTCTGTGTCACTTCCTGACGCCTGAACAGTGTTCTTGCGATGAGCAACAGTCCAAGGGGGACGTAAGGACAGGAGCGAACCGAGGTCATTGGGAGTGGATCGTAACGGATGCTCTTGGTGAGAACACCGACAAATGACCACCCCAAGGCGGCGAGAATGACGAGCTTGTATCTCCGCCACATACGACCGACGATGGCGATCACAGCGGCAAAGATGTTGCACGCTTGAGCAAGACTAAGATGGGCGAACTTGAGCATGGAGACTCATCCTGTGAGGTGGTGTTCGGTGAGTTCTGTATGAAGAGCCCGTCCTCAATCATAGCGGTGTCTCTAGGAAGGCCATATAGCAAACACCAATTTCCCCTATTCACAAACAATGTGAATAGTTGCATTTAGCAAATGGGGAAAGTGTGTGTAGTTGCTTGTTTCCGAACTAGAGATTATATCTAAGACCTGATTACAACCTAGGACAAATCAAGGGCTGCAAGCAAGCTTTGTTAACCGCAATAAAACAAGCATTACTTTGAAAGTACGTATCAAAGTCAATCAATCGAAGAAGTTGGTAATATTTAATCACCACTTCAAAGCTCGCGCGCCTAGCGCGAGCTTAAATAAGCGTTATTTCTGTACTTCTAAATATCGAGCAATATTTTTTGTTTCTCTTTCTCTGAAGAGCACATTTACTCGCAACATTTCTAGAGCTTGTGAAATAGCCATATCGCCAGACTTTACTTTATGCTTAGCAAAAAATTGTTGCGCTTCTCTTTCTAAGTTTTCTTTATCGAGAGTGGGAATAACACTAGAACACAAACGTACAACACCAGTGTCTGGATAAGCTTTTATCATTGCTTCCCAATTCTTTTGTAAGAACTTCCAAGCGGCAGGAATAGCTATTTCATTATTCGCTATCATAATGAACAAGAAAGGCGCATCTTGTGTACGCACATCACCATTTACACAGCTGGTCATTGTTTTGTCCAGCAAATGGGGGTTGCGAAATTGGGCAAGGGCATAGAGAAAACGTAATGTTTCTTGTGGCGTTTTTGCATGTTTTGAGATGCTCAAATATTCATCATAAAGCTTCTCATCACCGTGATAAGCAAGAATATTTACTATTGCTGGCAAAAGATTGCTATCAATAGAAGCTTTGTCTGTCTTCCAGGAAGCAAACGCTTTTTGAGCATCTTCGTAAGTTTCTTGATCTTCAGCCATCATTCCCAAGGCTTCAATTAAAACAGCACGCAATTGTTTTGTTTGGGAGGATTCGTGGGCACCAGGTGTCCAGCCTAATTCTTTGGCTTTTGTCTTGCACAAAGTTTTGACAAAATGTTTAAATTCTTGCCTGGACTCCCCTGAAGTTAGAAATCTTAGACTATTCAATGAAGAAGTTATTATTTGCCAAACACTTACATCATCTTCATCAACAAACAATTTGACCATATCTAAATAATTAGAAGCAGTCATAAAGCCAGCTTTAGTAGCTGCCCAACTGTCGTTTACTAAATTGAATCTTTCAATTACAGAAAGATTTTCTTTTGGTGAAGACAATAACTTATTAACTAATGCCGGAGAATAACTAACCCTATAGAAACCGCTACCGGACGCATTCACCACTACATATTTAATTGGCTTATCGTATATGATAGTTTCATTCTTTTTGTTGAGAACAAACTTTTCTGTTTTCTTTTCGCCATCTGCAAATACAAGTTTCATAGTTACAGGAACTTGATAAATTTCATTGCTTGTTTTAGGGGCTAAAAATCTAAAAAGCTTTTGACCTATTTCAAGTGAATTATTATCTTTGCCTTCACTCACAGTTAATATTGGATGCCCAGCAGTAAACACCCAATTGTCCATTATTTTTCTAACCGGTGTTTCAGAACCAGAATTTTTGCAACCCCACTCCAAGCCATCCCACAAATCATGAGTTTCGGTATTGCCATAGGAATGTTTGTTTAAATAATAATTGATACCTTTTTGAAAAACATTCTCGCCAATAAATTGTTCGATTTGATAAAGAACAGAACAACCTTTTTGATATGAAATAACATCAAACAATTCTTGTGCTTCTTCGGCTCTGTGTACAGGACATTCTATTGGATGTGTACTCTTAAGCGAGTCTACCCTAAAAGCAGCTGCTCTACTCAAACCAAATTTATCCCACACTTTCCACTCTGGTTTATAAGTATCTAAAGCTTTCATTTCCATGAATGTAGCAAAAGCCTCATTTAGCCATAAACCATTCCACCAACGCATAGTGACAAGATCGCCAAACCACATATGGGCTAATTCATGCATTACTACTTCAGCTACACGCTCTAATTCACTGTGTGTAGCTGTTTTTTCATCCACCAACAGAGCTGTTTCACGAAAAGTAATACAGTCTTTATTTTCCATGGCGCCAGCTGCAAAATCTGGTATTGCAACTAAATCACATTTATCTGGTGCCGGATAATCTACACCAAAATATTTTTCAAAATAATCTATTGTGAAAGCCGCTACTTCCAGAGAGAATTTAGTAAGGTTTTCTCTGCCTGGAACAGTCCACGCTCGCAACTCAATGCCATTTGCTGTCACTGCTTTTGAAGAAACAAAATCACCCACTAAAAAGGCAAGAAGATAAGTAGACATCTTCATAGTCTTTTTGAAGCGCACTGTTTTTAAACCTGTAGCAGGATCAAAATCTTCTGCTATAGCGCGTCCGTTAGACAAAGCGGCAAGGTTTTTAGGCACTACCAACGCTACATCATATGTGGCTTTGAACTCAGGCTCATCAAAACAAGGAAAAGCGCGCCTGGCATCAGTAGACTCAAATTGTGTCACAGCTAGGGGATGCTTATTACCAGCTTCGTCGGACCAGCTTGAATAATAGAAACCTTTCAATTTTTCATTTAAAACACCGCTAAAAGAAGAAGAAATTTTCCAATTGCCTACACTAAGTGGTTTGGCAAAAGACAATATGGCAAATTGTTTGTCTTTGTCATATTTTATGGTTTTGACTTCCTGTTCTTCGCCGCCATTAGCCAATTCAACAGACGCTTTTTGTATTTCAATTTCTTTTGTATTTAAAGTAATTGTATTTGTTGGTTCAAGCACACGTATATCAATTTCTACATTGCCTGTAAAAGTTTTGCTTTCCAAATCTGGTTGCAATGTTATTTGATAATGATCTGGCCATACTGTTTGCGGCAAACGATAATTGTCCTTTGCTAGCGTGCGTTTAGTTGTCTCAACTTTTTTAACTGCCTTTGTTTCAACAGCTTTAGGCGTTACAGCACTTACAGGCTTTTTAGTTGTTACTTTCTTAGCACTGACTGTTTTAGCTTTAATAGATTTTTTGGCAACAGGTTTTTTGCTTGCTGCTGATTTTTTAACCCCGGGCTTTTTAGCTACCGGCTTTTTGCTTACTGTAGATTTTTTGGCGACAGTCTTTTTAACGTTACTTTTTTTAGCAACATTTTTTGTTGCTGGCTTTTTAGTAGAAGTCTTTTTAGCAACATTTTGTTTTTTGGTAGAAGACTTAACAGTTGCCTTTTTTACTGTCTTTTTTACGCCAGCTTGTTTGGTGGTCTTGACAGTCGACTTTCTATAGGGAAGCGCATTGCTTTTAGATTTGCTAGTTTTTTTGGTCGTAGCCGACTTTTTTACGGTGGTTTTTTTCTTGGCGACTTTTTTTGCTGGCATATTTTGCTCCCTAATATCAAAGGACACGCTTGGCAACGGTAATAGTAAATTTATAAATAAGCATCCTATTAAAATGACGCTTAGCCGCTGTTCTTTCAATGATACTGTCAATTTCCTTGTCTACCCAAATGCTTGTCGAACAGTGAAGCTAGAAGGGATTATATTTTACATGGGGCAAAAATTTGTCGATCAATTTGCTTATTCATGAGATAGTGCCAATTCTGAATCCCTTTTAGCAAAAGCCAATACTATTGATAAATGGACAATATTTTAAAGATTAGCTTTGGGCAAAAACAAAACGACTTTCACAATTTTGACAGCTTTAACCAAGATGTTATTGATCTTATCCGCGATAACTGTCAGGCAAAGATTGTAGTTGTAATAGACAAAGGGTGGGGATTGCCGGACGGAAATATTTGTTTAGTAATGGATCACATCAATCTAACGGGCGATAATCCACTCAATGGAGAAAATCATTCTTGTGGACCACGCTTTTTTAAAATGACCGATCTTTATATTACTGAATGTGATGGTTTAGGGAAATGTATCACTGCCGGCATAAAAGACACTATTAAGCCGGATGCTAATGATATATCCAAATTGACCTCAATCGGAGCCGATTGCTGGTCCTATAATGTGGTGCCTACAAGTATAGTAGCAGCTCATGCCGGATTGCGGGTATTGGCTATCCTTACATTTGGAAGCACTGCTTTCGACGAGACTGTTATAACAAAAATAACGCAAGGCGTTAAGGAAATGGCTCTATGAACAAAGCAGCAAATTTATTATCGGAAGCGCAAAATAGATTAAACAAGATTTCCGCTGTTGCTCCAGAGGCTGCGGTAATTCTTGGTTCCGGCGTAGACGTGCTCAATAATTTGAGTGAAAGCCAATCGTACTCGTATAAAGAACTTTTTGGCATAGCCCCGTCTGTGCAGGGACACAAAGGGTCTTTAGAATTGGGCAGATTAAGCGGAAAATTGATAGCCGTTTTTCGTGGACGCTTTCATTTATATGAAGGTCATGATTTTGAGACTGTGACTTTGCCTACATTAAGTCTCGCTCGTTGGGGTGTACCTCGACTATATTTAACCAATGCAGCCGGTGCTATTAATGCTGATTTTTCGGTTGGCGATTTGATGTTAATAACCGGTTACCGTGATCATATGAGTCCTAAGTGGAAAGAGGCAGGCGGGCTGCAAGCAGTAAAGGCTCCAGTCGTTAACTGTGAGAACGAATTGACTGCAATGATCAATGCCCACTCGTTAAGACGTGGTGTTTATGCCGGTGTACTTGGACCTTGTTATGAGACTTTGGCTGAAGTGCAAATGTTCAAAAAGCTTGGCGCAGATGTTGTTGGTATGTCAACTATTCCAGAATTACAAGCAGCGGCGACGACTAACATAAAAGCCGCAGCTATATCAGTAATTACAAATTCCTGGAATAATGCGAAAATCCACAGCCATTTAGAAGTTGTAGCTGCTGCCCAAGCGGCCTCCCAACGCTTAGACGTTATATTGAAACAAGCTATATTGTCTATTTAACGCACTAAAAGCTGTCTGGAATCAATGCAGGAGCTGTAAACAACCAGCGACTCATCCAT
The DNA here is from genome assembly GCA_027451745.1 of Candidatus Melainabacteria bacterium. Classification (GTDB taxonomy): domain Bacteria; phylum Cyanobacteriota; class Vampirovibrionia; order Obscuribacterales; family Obscuribacteraceae; genus JABDBL01. The sequence goes on along the minus strand of DAIDIP010000027.1, from coordinate 6,832 downwards.
GAGAAGGAGCAGTATTCATGCAATTAAAAAGCTTTTTTGCTAGAACAATTGAGAATTTTTCTACAGTTCCAGTGGCTGTACTTTACTTTCTCCCATCTTTTGATAACTATATTTATGTTCAGAAGCATACCCCTTCTTTACAGTAGTGGTATTAAGCTTTCCCTTACTGTAAGAAATTAGATATTCATTGTAAGCACCTTTTTCATAGTCAAACGAAATACCGTCATCCTCGAAGTATGAACAAGCTGCTTCATCTGCGAAAATTTTGAAAATGATTGATTTCGAATGATATTCATTAGTGTGCTGCATTGGTTCGATGATAGGAAGAATTGCTCCTTCTCGAACAAAAGCCGGAACAGAACCAAGAGGGAATCTGATTGTATAAGTGCTATTGCCAGCAAATTTTTCACCTGTCTCGAATCGATACCAATTTCCCTCTGGCAAATATACAGGCCTATAATCGTGTCCGCGACTAAGAATAGGTGAAACTAAAATATCTTGCCCAAACATGAATTGATCATCAATGTCTGCAGCAATAGAATCTAATGGATAATGCCATGACAGCGGTCTCATTAAAGGCGCTCCAGTTCGAATATGTTCCCAGAATAAGTTGCGAATGTAAGGCAAAAGACTATAGCGTGTTTCGATTAGCTTGCGTCCCATTTCTTCGATTTTAGGTACATATGAAAATATTTCTTGCGCTCTGCTTCCAAGGCTGGTGTGATTGCGGAAGAACGGATAGAAAATACCTACTTCGTACCAACGCACAAGAAGTTCGGGCAAGCAATCGTGCCAGAATCCACCGATATCGACACCCGCAAAAGGAACCCCCGAGAGCCCCATATTTAAGAGCATGGGAATACTTTTGTTTAAATGCTCGTACCACGACTTATTATCGCCAAGCCACACTGCTGCATAACGCTGAATACCAGCCGCTCCTGAACGACTGAGGACAAAAGGTCTTTCATTAGGACGCTTAGCTAAGAGCCCTTCATAAGCCGCTTGTGACATAAGCAAACCATAAACATTTCTTGCTTCTAAGTGCGGAATAGTGCCGTCTTCGGCTTGATGAACACATAGTTGCTCTTTTGCTGGAGACATTTCCTCTAGCTTTTCTGGAAACACTTCACTTACATCAAAGAATGCCGGTTCGTTCATATCATTCCATATGCCAGTTACACCAGCCTCACTTAAAAATGCTTGCTTTTCTGCCCACCACTTGCGCACATCATCTCTGAGAAAATCAGGAAAAACTGAGCGCCCCGGCCATACTTTTTCTACAAAGAGCTCTCCGTCGGGTGTTTTGCAGAACATGTTTTTGTCTTTTCCTTCCTTGTAAAGTCCATATTCTGGATCTTCTTTAACCCCAGGATCGACAGATGTAACTACTCTAAAATTGTCGCTAGAAAGATCGGCTACTATTTTATTAAAATTAGGAAAACGCTCTGGCGATCTGGTGAACACTCTGTATTCATCCATAAAATCGAGATCGAATACTATCGTGTCACAAGGAATTTTTCGGCGGCGAATTTCACCGGCAACTTCAATTACGCTTTCTTCGTTAAAATAACTCCACCTGCTTTGTTGATGTCCTAAAGACCAAAGGGAGGGCAGTTTGGATCTGCCAACTAAATGAGTAAAAGCTTTTACTATATTGGGCATTGAGCTTGAGCCAATAATATAAACGTGAAAACCTCGCCGGGTGAGTACTTCAATCCGTCCTTGCCCGGTTAATTCACTATCAAGATCAAAACGAGTGGGTGCACCTGTATCTATGTATATGCCGGTAAATTGATTGTCCTTGCCAGTAAGGAGAAATGGGATTGCTTTATACATTGCCTGCATGGACTCAGAATGATGAGGATCATCTGTAGTAACAATCGTATGTTTTTCTCCCCGTACATTCAGTCCTGAATAGCGCTCACCAAGACCCATGCATTTTTGCCCTTCAGCAAGTTTGAAATAAAAATCAAAACGGCCAGGTAGTGATTGTTGCCAATTAAAGTCAAATGGCAACTTGGGCTTTTCTGTTTTTGACCATTCTGTATCTGTTGCAATAACCGTAAATGAATTAGCTATGGTTGATATTTCTGCTGGCAAGATCGAAAGTCTATGTATGTCTATGTTGTCCAGTCTGTACTTATCCCAGAAAAATTTGCCATTGAAAATATTGTTTATTGGAGAGTGCGGCTGCCATTTTCTACCTTTTTGACGACCCTTGGTCCAGTCAAAAACAAATCCCATAGGCAGTTTCATTGCGCGCTCCTTTGTCAACCAGTTTGTATGCTTATACAAAATAGTATCTGCAGAGCTTTCATTGCACATTAAAAGTAATTGATGCTTGCAGACAGTGAAGTAAATATGTGCCAAGAAAGAAAATAAAAAGGAAAAAGAATCAAGGGGCAGAAAATTCGGTACCGGAGCACCGATTTTCTGCCCCTTGGGACGACCAACAACTGTTAGCGACCGAACAGCACGTGCTCGGCCTTGCGCACCCCAGCGTTGATAGCCAAGGTAGCAGGATTGTAAGCCGTCATTGCCTGCCTGACAGGACCGAAGTTGCGCGGCTGTTCGTCGACACGGACCATGCTGGCAAGCCAGTCCTGGGTCGACTTTTCCCACGATGGCCAATCCATGGCGAAGTCGCGGCATCCTTTCCGCGTGGTCTTGTTGAGGGCATATTGGCAAGCCTCGCCGAGGTCTTTCTTCATGAAGCCGGCGCGGCTGTCGGTGATAACATCGATTGGACCCATGACCGGATAGGCAGCGACCGGAGTACCGCAGGCAAGCGCCTCGAGCATCACCATGCCGCAAGAGTCGGCTCGACTCGGGAAGACGAAAACATCAGCCGCTCGATAGTAGGGTGGCAGGTCCTCCTGTGGCTTGGGACCGAGGAAATGAACGTTCGGGTAATCCTTGGTGAATCGAGGGCGCAGGCTGCCTTCCCCGATCACCACCTTTGTTCCAGGCAGATCGAGTTCCAAGAAGTCCTTGGTGCCCTTGTTTTCGCTGATCTGTCCGACGTTGAGCCAGATGGGTCGAGGCAGGTCGGCGAACTCCGGGGCTGAGTGACCCTCCAGGCTGAAGCGATCGTGGTCCAATCCGTATGGCACCACCTCCACCTTGTCGGGCTTGACGCCATTTTTGACGAGGAGCTGTGCCACCGACTGGGTCGGCGGCATAGCTCGAGCAGTGCGGTTGAGGAACCAGCTAATGTAACTGTACGGCACCAGGGTGTTCCACCCGTGGCGGGACTGCAGCCACTCAGGGTAAAGTGTATGATAGTCCGCCGTGACCGGAATCTTCCTGGACAGGCAGTAGTGGAGCGTGAGGCACCCGAGGATGGACTGGGTGACGATGTGAATATAATCGGCGTCCAGGGCAGCGAGGCGCTGGCATAAGGACGTCCACTGGTCCCTGGGCTCGCGGGGAAATTCTGGCCCGGTGAGCAGAGTAACCTCATACCCGAGCCGGCGAGCCCAGTTTGTGCGATGGTAAGCGGCCCCCATGGTGCCGCCGATGGAAATGGACCTTGAGTCCACCGGCGGGTCGCACACGACCACCAGATGGGGTGTGTGCGAGAGCGGGCGACGGTAGGACTTGTTGGACGGAGCGGGGCATACAGAGCGAATCATCTTCGTCTCCTGTTTGAGAAAGTTCATGGTCTGTCGCGAAACGATACCAACATTCAAAACAATCACCGAATATGATTGCGGCAAGTTTATCTATATAGTGTGGCTTTGTTACTTGTGTTGTTTTTTACCAAGGATGAATTTTCAAGAAGTTATTTAGAACCTATTACTTTTGCTGACATAAAATCAACCAAAATCAGATAGATTAAGAGCTATTTAAAATGTCTAATCTCTTCACTGCCTACATCTGGCAATTATGATCAGTTTTTAGCTTTGCGCAATACCTCGCGTAGCTGCGCTAGGTGTTGCGCAAAGAATAAAGTTTGATAATCAATTTTCGTTTTTTATATTAGTAAGATATGGATTAACTGTAAGAAAGTCGTTCTAATGGGGCTTCAAACTGCCAAAGTCCGATATTTTGACTCGTTTAGAACTCTAAACCATTTTAATTTTTACTTTGTCTATGTTGAAATTGATCACCAAGAAGTCCTATGACTTAGATAACTTCTACAGAAATTTTTTGAGGAGACTTCAGGCAAAAATACAATCACAACCACCAAACAGATTGTAATTTGCCTTGTCTTTTGGCAGCTACTTGATACTACCCAATTTGTTAGCAATACCGACGTAGGTGTTGACGAGTTAGCTTCGAGTTCAGCTCGTGAATGGGTAGGTTCAAGAAGAGCTAGATTCTGTGCAGGCATTTGCTTGTCAGAGAAGTTCTGGCGAGCCATCTCAGGATAGGACAACGACATGAGCATCGACGCCTCGGACATCATCATTGACAGCATGAAGATCGACACCACGGACATCCCCCGCGTCAACCTTAAACTTGAGGAGGTACGAGACCTGCTGGTCGGCAACGGTGAGCTTCGAAAGCTCTACCGCGACGCCAACGCCAATCAGGAGGTGAAGAAAATCACCCACCACGGGTGGATCCACATTGCCCTTGTTTGGATGTTCGGTAGGACAGCTCTGCATGCTCTGCTGCCGACACTTGGCTGGCATATCTCCGGCGGTACCCTCAACTGGGGGCTCATCGTCGAGATTGCCATGCTCCTTCACGACTGCGGACTCGTGGAAGGAAGAAAGTCCCATGCCTCCAACGGAGCTCGCAAGGCGCGCGAGCTGCTCGAACGCCTTAATGTTGAGCCGCTCGTGATCAAGATTATCTGCTGCCTGGTGCGCTGGCATCGGGTGGAAGACTTCCTGGTGATGGCCAAAACCATCAACCCAAGACAGGAGACTATCCTCGAATGCTTGCGAGGAGACGAATCACTTCGCGATGTCGTCGGACATGTCGAATCCTCTGAGCCATTCGAGAACCAGGACGTCATCGAATTCCTTGCCCTGGCTGAGCAAGGAATTCCCATGCTAATCATGCTTGCGCTTGTCGTGCTGGCTGATGCTCCCGACATCGGCTTCACTCGAGTGCGCGGCAAGTCGCTGCGGGTACTCGAACCCTGCCGTGAGCAGTCCTTCGCACGAAGAGTGGAGGCCGAGCAGATCCTGCGCGAAGCACATCTGCTGTCCGAGCAATCACGACAGCTCGCGCCCGCTAAACCGTTAATGGCTGCGACGGTCGGCGCCAAGCGAGGGAAGCATTCGTCTCGGCGGGAAGAAGTGTTGGAAAAACGGGCAAACGGCAGGCGGGCACGGGCCCTGCAGGAGCAAGCGCGTCAACGACGCCAAGACGCCAGAGCCTTTCGCAAGGTGGGACTCGATGAGATCATCACACGTGATCGAGTCGAGATCTCGGACCATGACCGTGCGGATTTCTCCATTCCGTGTACCGTAGTTCAGATTGAGGGCCGCCCCGGCGAAAAGCTGGTGGAGGTTCTCATCCAACGCGTCAAGCGCGACCCGAAAACCGGCTCGCCCATTCCGATGCAACAAGCTCGTGAAGGAGAGAACGGGCTCTTCGGACACGCACTCGCTGCTGACGAGCTGGGGCTTACGAACATCCTGTTGGATGCCATCAAAACCCCGCCGCGAGCCATCAGGTTCGTGATGGGCCCAGTCAACCCTCAGAAAATCCGGCTCATCTGCCACAGAGACCCGGCGGCTGCCAGCAGGGATTTCATCATTGAAACTAAAGCCGTTTACTTCGACGGCTTTAAAACGGCGGTACAGATTCTCGGACTTCAGTCCGAGGTCGTCGTTAGCTGAACTCAAACGGAGGCAGGTAGTCATTTTGACTACCTGCCTCATAGCATGAGAGGAGATTTTCTTGGACGGACAAACGCACTCACAAGAGATTGAAACCGTCGGACGCGATAGATTGCCGCAGCAGGTAAGGTACCGCCTGTCCAGCCAACACGCTGCACTTCGTCAATGCCGCTCAGATGATGGGAAGCGGACAGTCCTTGTTTCCGCCGCTTACCTGTTCTGACTCTCCAGCCCAGATCCATCCGCATTTCCAGGACGCGCCCTTGGAGATGAAGGGACCCCTCGCTTCAAAATCAGGGAGACAACCATGACTGAGACAGCCTCTCCAACGCTAGACCAGACAGCGTTCAGTTCGACGGACATCATCAACGGTGGTGAGCACACCACTGTCAATGTTTTTTTACGCCAACTTGCTCATGGCGTCGCAGCATACGCGCATGCGGCCATTCGCAATGGACAGTGGGAATGCACTTCGGGCGTGCACGCCCTCGTCCAATGTATGTGCCTGCCGGACCCTTCCTTGGGTATTAAAGAGCCAACAGTACAGCCAGATGAGTACGCGGCTCTTGGAAAACTCATCAACATCCTGTCCCAAGCCGTGCGTGTATACCGTGATCAGGCAGTTGAGCCTGGGCATCCCGACGAAGTGATCGTCACAACCATCGCTGAACCCAACAGCCTGACGGCACAGCTTGCCACTTTTGCTCTCAGCGCTGAAGGATGGAGGCTTTCTATTGTTCCAAGTCGTCCCCCCAACTGGCACTGGCACATCACAGTCGTCGCCGCCAAGCCGCAGTGACTCTATTCGATAGGTCCAAGACGACGGCTCGCCAACGTCGTCTTGGACCTTCGTTTCTTTTTCTCCCTTAATTTCCTTTTCTAAAAACAATAGTGAGTCTTTATGCATTACCGCGCAACACGCGGCAACCATGCTGTCAACAAATCGAATCCCCCCATACCTATCGCGTTAGAGCAGGATAGCTGATTGGAATGGCGTATACACAGGCTTTTATGAGACTTTGATAAAGTCC
>DAIDIP010000026.1 GCA_027451745.1 Candidatus Melainabacteria bacterium | reverse complement strand
TTATAAGAATATCTGCTTGGTTGCAATACTTAGACTATAGCCAAACCGCACAGCTGCCGAGGTCATCTCACTTGGCAGAATTTGTACATTTAAACTGGCTTGTGGATCTTCTTGAAAAATATTGTAGACGACATCTCTATTCTGGGTGAACGTTTGGTCTTCGACGTAGAATGCTCCTACATAAAGACCGCGATACACATAAACAAAGCAGTGTCCAAGTCGATTAGTTAATCCAATAGTAAGACAAGCTGTATATTTTTTACTGTCTAGCCATTCAAGTGTATAGTCAAAAGCATCTCTAGGATCTGGATTCTCTTTATGTTCAAGAGGATAACCAAGAAATAGTGCTGAAGATGCTAGGACTAAACTTTCAGGTAAATCATAGAGCTTAACCTGAGTGTCTGGATTTTTTAGATCGCAAAGTGTATTTTGTAGCGCTTCTTCTTGTGGTGGACATTCTGGATATTGTTTGTTGCTATATATACAGCCCACGCATCTGCCGCGATAAAGCAGCATTGCACTTCGGGAAAGTTTGCTCTCGCAGGAGGCTTTCAAACAACCACTTCGCATACCGCCTTCCAAATCAGTAATGAGCCATTCCACATCGTGCTCAGCTATCGTAAAATTCTCTACATCTGCTGGGTTTAGAGGCGGAAGAATTAAATCTGTTGCTCTGCGAAGATGGATACTTGCAGGACTAGCTTGCTGTGCCCATACCATAAAAGCGGCCTCTTCTTCGCTTAATTGAGATGGAGAGTTCGCCTGTCCTTCTTCTGTGCCTAATTGACTGAGTTGTTGCTCCCAGTCAACGTATTGAAAAGGTCGTTTTTGATTGGTAATACTTGAAAATCGTGTTGTAAGTAATATGCGATTGTTAGTTACACAAACAAATTGGGCTAGAACTTCCTCGCCAATGCGCAAAGGCTCTTCAGTCGGTAAAAAACCAGGCAAGTTTTCTTTTGATATCGTTACAGCGTAGCCATCTGGCTCTTGCCTCTCTACGCGGCAAACAATGTTTTGTCCTGCTCTAAATTCGGGTAATTTCCACGGATTAATAGGTTTAGTCATAACTGCGCTTTAATTCCTTATTTGTCTTTGCAGCGAGGGCATAGCGCAAAAATTTTGAATTGGGCATCAATGACCTGAAAATGATGCTTAGAGGCAATTTCTTGGCCGATGGTTTCGAGAAAATGATCTTCAAATTCTAATGTCATATTACAACTAGTACAAATAATGTGTTGATGGGGTAAAGTGTCTTGTTTTAGTTCGTAGTGCTTATGACCTTCGGCAAAATCCAGTTCACGTAGCAGTCCGAGTACCGAAAGGAGTTTTAGCGTTCTGTATGTGGTTGCTAAACTGACCCTATAACCCTTTTCGAGAAGCTTACTATGTAATTCTTCCACGGAAAGATGATTTCCATGTGGTTCCTCTTTAAAAATCTGCAAAATTGTTTCTCGTTGGGCTGTAATTCTATGCCCCCGCTTGCGCAGATTCTCGATTATTGGATCATAGGAAGATAGATGTTGCATCAAGGATAAGTTTAACCTTTATCAAATAGAAATGGTGCTCAAATTAAGGCAGGCGCGTAAAAATTGCCCAGTATGGGAGTTTCTACTAAGAACTATTTGCTCAGGAGTGCCCTGGGCAATAATTGAGCCCCCTCCATCGCCGCCTTCTGGTCCCAAATCGATAATCCAGTCAGCCTGTTTTATAACGTCCAAATTGTGCTCAATGACAAGAACAGTATTGCCAGAATCGACCAATTTATTAAGCACTTGCAGGAGCTTATCTATGTCAGCAAATGATAAACCGGTCGTTGGTTCATCTAAAATATAAATAGTTTTGCCTGTGGCTCGCTTTGATAATTGTTCGGCTAATTTTACCCGTTGAGCTTCGCCTCCCGAAAGGGTGGTAGCCGGTTGTCCTAGTTTTATATAGTCTAAACCTACCTCTTTTAAAGTGGCAAGTTTAGCTTGAGCCTTTGGTACGTTAGTGAAAAAGGAAAGCCCTTCCTCAACAGTCATTTCTAAAACATCGGCAATGGATTTGCCTTTGAACTTGACCTCTAAAGTTTCTCTGTTATATCTTGCACCTTTGCATACCTCGCAATGTACAAAAACTGAGGGTAGAAAATTCAATTCAATCTCATTCATTCCTTCGCCACTGCATGCTTCGCAACGTCCGCCCTTAACGTTGAAAGAGAAGCGGCCCGGTAAGTATCCTCGCGCTTGTGCTTCGCGGGTAGTGGCAAAAACATCTCTTACCACATCAAATAAACCGGTATAAGTGGCAGGATTAGATCTTGGTGTGCGCCCAATTGGTGATTGGTCAATATCTATGACTTTGTCAATATTATCGACACCCTCAACTTTAATTAACCCTTTAGGATTAGGCACCGTCCCATTTAAAAAATGGCGAAGATATTGATAAAAAAGATCATTTACTAGAGTCGATTTACCAGAGCCACTAACACCAGTGACGGCTATAAATTTATTCAAACCAAACTCTACATCAATATTTTTCAAATTATTCAACGAGGCGCCGACAATTTTTATTTTCATGCCGTTGCCCTGTCTGCGTTTATCAGGTATATGTATTTGCTGACGTCCAGATAAATATGCGCCAGTAGAAGATGTTTTGCAATTGGCAATATCCTCTAATTTGCCCTGAGCTACAACATAACCGCCATGCAGTCCTGCCCCTGGTCCAATATCAATTAACCAATCGGCTTGTCTGATTGTTTCTTCATCGTGCTCCACCACCAACAAAGTATTTCCTAGATCGCGCAGATGTTTTAGTGTAGCAACAAGGCGATTGTTATCACGTTGATGCAAACCTACAGAAGGTTCGTCAAGTACATACAAAACCCCCGATAATCCAGAGCCAATTTGAGTAGCAAGCCTGATACGCTGAGCTTCACCGCCAGACAATGTGCTCGCTTTACGATCCAAAGTAAGATAGGTTAGTCCGACATCACTTAAAAATTTTAGCCTGGCAGAAATTTCGATCAGTATTTGATGGGCTATTGTATTTTGTCTTGCCGATAATTTATCAGATAGGGTTCTAAAAAATTCTTGTGCTTTTACAACAGACAATGCACACAGATGAGCTATCGATAGCTCACCAACTTTTACAGCTAGGCTTTCTGGTTTAAGACGATTGCCCCCGCATTCATCACAAATAGCCTCTGTCATATAATTTTCTAAGTCTTGCTTAACTCTTTCAGATTGAGATTCTTCATAGCGTCTTTTCAAATTAGGGATCACACCTTCAAAGGGTTTTCGATAATAGGTCAAACCGCTGTCATCATAAGATTCATATACAAGCTTTATGTTTTCGTCGCCTGAACCGTACAAAATTGTGTCTCGTTGTGCCTTGGTCAATTTTCCAAATGGGGTCTCCATGCTAAATTTATAGTGTTTAGCTACCGAGCTTAGTATTTGGCTGTAGTATGGATTTCCTGTTTTGGACCAAGGATAAATGGCGCCTTCTTCTAGGCTCTTTTTTGGATCTGGTACAACCAAACTAGCATCAACTTCTGTAGTAGAGCCAAGTCCGTGACATTCAGCACAAGCACCATATGGACTATTGAAGCTAAATATACGAGGAGTGATTTCTGAAAAACTTATATTGCAATAAGCACAAGCATATTGCTCAGAAAAAAGTAATTGTTTGCTTTCTTTGCTATCTTCGCCATTTTGAGTAAGAATATCTACAAGGACGCTAGAATGTCCCCATTTTAGACCTAAAGCAAGACTATCAGCCAATCTTGCTTGTATGCTAGCTTTTATAACTAAGCGATCAATAACTAATTCTATTGTATGTTTTTTATTTTTATCTAGAGATATTTCATCTTCTAAAGCAAGAATTTCTCCGTCTATTTTTACCCTTGCAAAACCTTCTTTGCGTAAATCTTGCAAGAGTGCTTGATATTCACCTTTGCGGCCACTTATCAAAGGTGCAAGGATTTGAATTTTGCTGTTGGTTGGTAAATTGAGAACCTGGTCAACAATTTGGTCTACTGTTTGTGGATTAATCAGTCTTCCACACTCTGGGCAATGTGGCGTGCCAACACGAGCATAGAGCAATCGCAAATGATCGTATATTTCAGTAACTGTACCAACAGTGGATCTGGGATTATGGCTAGTAGATTTTTGGTCTATTGAAATAGCAGGGCTTAAACCTTCTATGCTATCAACATCAGGCTTATCTAGTTGCCCCAAAAATTGCCGTGCATATGCCGACAATGATTCTATGTATCTTCTTTGTCCTTCAGCAAATATCGTGTCGAAGGCTAAAGATGATTTTCCAGAACCACTAACACCAGTGATTACGACAAATTTGTTACGAGGGATCTCTAAGCTTATATTTTTGAGATTATGTTGTCGTGCCCCGCGCACGATAATATCATCACTACTTTGCATGCTTTCAGCGTCTATAGTTACCGCAGCCATCAATCATGTTATCTATCTAACAATCATAGCTTAAATAAGGCCAAAAGACGTTTAATAATTAAGTACTTTGAGCAGAAACTCAAGCCAAATGCTGAAAATAGGCTTTATTGAGTTAAGAGACCGAATTCTTAACTGTTACAGCCAAGCACAGCAACTTTTGCATCGGTTATTTAGGTATCCTTTGAAGGATTGTAGCGTTTTGTCATGGGTCAAATCTTTATTAAGGTTGTTATACTACAAGGCTACGCGCATTTTGTTAAACCTAAGCTGGCTAAGGGAATAAGGGCTTTAAGGGGAACTTGGTTCATCAAGAATCAATGGAAACAGAGGCTATGTCTCAAAGCAGTATGAGCGAATCGAAATTAAAGCTTCAGGCGCTACCAGCCATTCAGCGCCAAGAAGCAAGTCTTAAGCCAGATCATTTACTCCCACTTTCTGGTAGCCTAAAAAATCAAAATCAAATAAATAGTGGCGAACAAACACCAACTAGTAATAAAAAGCCCATTCAAACTTTTGAAAGTATTCGCGATCCGCACAAATCAATGCTTCAGCTTATGGATTCTATGTTTGATTTATTGCAAAGCCAAGTTTATGAAGCGAACAAGGCAAATGGTGATCTAAAAACACAATTTCATCTGCAAAGACCAACCCTTGAAAAACAGAGTAGTCGATCCTGGTTAGACACAAATTCAGAATTGCCTGCTTTTTCAGGAAAAATCTATACAAGTGATTGGTCGCTCATCTTAAGAGGCACAAGCGAAATTATTATATGCTATATTCTACCCTCGGACAGAGTAATAAGTCTAAATTCCAACCCAGAGATCTATAAGCCTTATCTATCGATTAATTTCTTGAGAAAAGGTGCTACCTTTGGCTGGCAAATTGACGATCAAACGATTTTGCCAGATCATCTGCCCAATTTAGCTAACAAATTATTTGAAAAATTAATTAAAAGTGTTCGCAGTCAGCAATGGAATGAAAGCACCTTTTGTCTTCAGACTTTAAATGGAGGATCAACTGGTGATCATAATGTGATAGCTCCGGCTGGTTTTGAAAAATTATCTTACGATCCTAAGCAGTTACTTGTTGAGATGATGGAAACAGCGAAAGAGGCAGCTGCAAGCGCTAGTCAATTTTCTGTCGATAACAAAAATCCTAAAAGCACTGAAGAAACAAAAAAACCGTCAAAAATAGATATCTTTTCTTTGTCATCTTCAAAACCCCAGACGCTTGAAAATGCTTTAGAAGCATTAGTCGCCTTATCAGATAAAAAGCTAGAACAGCTTGTTGGAGAAGGAGCCGAAGCCCTCAACAAACATGATTTTAAGGGGGCTCAGAGAGTTCTCAATCTCACCAATCAATTGCATGAATTCAAAAATAAAGCTGGAGAAATACTCGCCCTGCTTCAAGAGTCATAGGTAAAGCTTAGGCTAAGTGCTCAAGGCTAATGCATTGCATTGACCAATATCTGTAATATTCCTAAAAAGAAACCTATAATTCCGCCAAAAATTTCTAACCATAAAAGTTCTTGATGACAAATACGTTTTACAACGTCTTCTATTTGCTCAGCGCTGAAAAGGTCAATCTTTTGAGCAATTAAAGAATACATTCCTAAAGCAGGAATTGCTTTTTCAAGTAAAACTCCCAACTCTCGGTTTAAATACAAATAGGCAAAATGGGCAAGATCTTGCTTTATGCGATTGATCCAGGTCGGTGGAATAGATGCAGGATTGAAGTGAACAATAGCTGCTCGCACAGATGCCATAGCCTCAGATTCAATTTTATTTACTGCTTGCAATAAATCATTTCTATAGGTTACTAAAAACGATTCAACAAATATGACTAAGTTTTCTTTGCAGCGGGATATTGTTTGCAATGGCAGCGAGCGTAAATCAAAATTAGCTATTTGGTTTGTAATTTGATCTTGGATATTAAAGCGCTTGATTAGATCGCCTATAACCCTTTGTGATTCGTGAGTTTCCTTCTCCAAAAAATTTCTGCATTCATAGCATACTCGTTTTATACCAATCAATTTGGCTAGGATTTTATAAGCGGTGCCAGCGTGATTCTGGATAGAGTCATCTAAAGCACTTATATTTGCTGGGCTAAGTAAAGCTAAAAGAGCTGCGCGAATTTTAGCCGGTGTGACAAGAGTGTCCATTAGAAATGCTGAAATAGCCTCTGCTTGATCCGAAGTGATTTTGGCAGAAAGAATCAACTCGTCAAATATTTTACTTACCATGGTGGCTAAGCGCCTGTCTTTGCCCGTTTCTATGCTGTCAATTGTGGAGTCGAGAATATGATGCAGCAGTGTTGGACTTAATTCAGCTACATCAGAAGCCAATCGGTGTAATTTAGTTATATCTCTAAATTCAACCAGCACTGATTCAATAAATAAATCTACTGAAAGATATATATTGCTTTCAGTCAATAAAGTTTCAACTTTAGTTCTAATGTCTGCTGTAGTAAGTAAAGTTTCTGTGACGGTCGCAGCTACAGCTTGAGATAATTTGCTTCGTCTTTTAGGAAATATTCCAGGCGTAAGAGGTAATTGAATTCTTGTTCCAGGGACAAATATTGCATTATAAGGATGAAATAAACACCACACTGCCATCCAGGTGGCTATAAATCCATGTATGGCAAAAAGCAATGGAGGTACCAGAACATTCCAAAAAATGGAATTGCTGTCTGCAAAAAGTGAATTAAAGTGCCATTGAATTGTTATCCAGGGCATTGAATTGTTTGTTTCCCTCTAGTAAAGGCTCAATTAAAAGATACGCACACAATAGTAAACGAAAACTGTCTTAGCTTTATAAAATCTTATCTAAGCCAAAAGAATCTAATGACAACTGCTGAAATTCAGCAGGCTAGCTACTGGCAACTGCTTTGCCCCTGCTTTTCAACTTCTATAGTTTTGAAAAGGTTAACAACGAAGGCAAGTAATCGACTTGCAAATAACAAGCATTCCTTTTACGATTACCTACTGAACAAAGTTCTATTTTATAGCTACTTTAAACAAAAGGCTTTGTTTGTGTATATGCTTCGGATGTCTCATGCTTTTGGTGAGCATTATCTAGATTGTTTGCGAAGGCGAACGATATTTAAATCGAGTATTTGTTTGGTAAATAATAGCGTTTCTTTAAAGAAGCGTTTTTGAGAGGGGTTTTAGTCGTGCTTGAGCCTGTGGAAAGAAACAAGATGGACAGAAATACTAACGTGCAAAATCTAATTAAGAATTTTGACTGCAAGGCAAACATCAAAGTGATTGGTGTAGGCGGAGCCGGTTCGAATGCAGTTAACCGCATGATAGCTGCTGGTCTAAATGGTGTTGAATTTTGGACCTGCAATACTGATGCTCAGGCGCTTGAAATGTCTTCTGCCAATAATCGTTTGCAAATCGGTGGCAAATTAACCAAAGGACTAGGTGCAGGTGGCAACCCAACCGTAGGACAAAAGGCTGCCGAAGAAAGTAGAGAAGAAATTGCCAGCGCCTTAGAGGGAGCTGATATGGTCTTTATTGCTGCCGGTATGGGTGGTGGAACTGGAACAGGTGCTGGTCCAGTTGTTGCTGAAATAGCAAAAGACAATGGCGCTCTTACTGTGGGAGTTATTTCCAAGCCATTTATATTTGAAGGTAAACGCCGTAGCACACAAGCTGAAAACGGACTGAATGAAATTCGTTCGCGGGTTGATACTTTAATTGTGATCCCTAATCAAAGACTTTTGGAAGTAGTTGATCATAGAGCTTCAATGCAAGATGCTTTTGTTGAAGCTGACAAAATCCTCATGCAGGGCGTTCAAGGAATTTCAGACATTATTACTGTACCAGGTTTAATCAATGTCGATTTTGCTGATGTGAAAGCCATTATGGATACAGCAGGCTCGGCACTTATGGGCGTAGGACGGGCAACCGGCGAAGGAAGAGCTGTAGAAGCAGCACGCAATGCAATTAGCAGTCCATTGCTTGAAACCACAGTTGATGGAGCTTCAGGAGTTATCTTCAGCGTTACCGGTGGTCCTGATTTGACATTGCATGAAGTACAAGAAGCTGCCAATGTGATTTATTCAGCCGTATCGGATGAGGCTAATATTATATTTGGTGCTGTAATTGATGATCGTTTACATGGTGAGGTATTAATTACTGTTATTGCTACTGGCGTAGATATTAATGCTGATCAAGTGCAAAATAAATTTCGTGCCGGACAACTGGCAATGGGCGGTATGAACGGACGAGTTCCTTCTGAGCCACAAAAGCCGGGCAATGAATTCAAAAAAATTGCCAGCGACATTTTAGATATCCCTGAGTTTTTAAAAGCCAGACAACCCCGTTAAAGGGAAATAGTAATGGCTAGCATACCGCCAAAGGGCTGGGATATTTTAAAGGTTCGCATGCAACGGCTTGTCAGAGGCTTAATAGTCATTGGCTGGGCTGTTTTGTGTACTTCGACTATTAACTCAGTCTTTGCGGCAACAAATGCAGATACCAATAACAGCCAATCGGCATTACACAGATTAGATTTTCGTCTAGAAGGTAAGAGTTGTGCTGCATGTTTGCTTTCAATTCAGCGCAAGCTCAACAGTTTACCTGGGGTAAAAGAAGCGGTTGTTATGCTCAAACGTCCGTATGGAGTTAGCGTTATATATCAAGCAAGTCAAATAAAGTCAGATGAGATAGTCGCTGTAATTAAAGAAAAAGAGCCCAATATAAAGGTACTTGAGATAAATGATACAAGCGTGAGCAGTTTGCCATTACCTCTAATACCACCCTTTGTGCCAATGAACGAACCTGTTCAATAGCTAACTAGCAGCCTAACTAGCAGCACCAACTGCTGCACCACCACTGGGTACAGGAGGCAGTCCTAGGATTGGTTCGGAAGCTTCGGCCTTCATAACTTGAGATGATGGTCCTCCAAGAGGCACAGGTATTGGCAAATTAACAGTTACTTGAGTAACAACTGTAACTATGCCATTAATTGAATCCCAATTAAATTGAGATTCAACTAATATAGCATTGGCTACGAGTCCTGTGGAGCCTGTATATTGGGTTCCAATTATATAATTAGTAGCTGCACTCAAGCCATCGCTTTGTGTAGAACACTGAGATGCCGCTCTAGCAGCGCTTTTTGCCAAGTCATCATTTATTGTTTGACCAAGAAGCAGAGAAATTACATCGAACAAAAGCAAAAGTATAGGTACAAGAACACATAACCCGACAGCGGTCTCGATTATGGCGGTACCCTGATAACGATGTGATTTCTTATTCTTGCCCCAGATATAATGTCTACTATATGTCATAAATATTAGGGACCCGGTTCTTCTTGCTGAATTGTCCCTACATAAGTTAGATTTAGAGGTTTACCTAAACCTGGTATTTGCCCAAAAAAAGGCATTGTTTTAAAAACTGGCATTATAAGTAAAGGTGTGATACTTACTGTTGTTTTAACTTGTGATGAAATTACCGCTGCCCCTCGGGCTGGAAATTGAGCTACTTCAGGAGTACTGTCCTCCGTTACCCCCATTAATCCCTTCCAGTTTACCGATTCGGGTAAATTCTGCGCTGGATTATATAATCCAGTTGGTGGATATGGCAAACCTAAGGAAGTCGGAGTGTGGCATGCTACTGAGCGAAGTTCTATATTATTTAAAAACCAGCCCACGCCAAAAGCAAAAGCTAGATACAAAATATTGATTGCTGGAAAAAAGAAGAAAAAGAACAAAATAAGAAGAGCAGGAGGTAGTTCTGCTATGTTGGCACCATTTTTGCCTCTCAATCTGGACGGATATCTCTTAAATGTGCTCATATTTTTATTTAACAAGATCTCCTCTAAATATAACTCACTTGAGCCTGGCTCAATAGCCATCGAATTATTGTTATTAACTGTAAGCTAGTAAAATGGTCAAAAAATTGAAACGCTTACTATTTTGATATGCCCCGAATTAATCTTTCAGTTAACGTTATAGTACAGCCAATTTTAATTCAAGCAAATTTTGTAAGCTAGATTTTGCCCCAAAACGCAGTAGAAATCAAGAGGAAATTCATATTTTAGCTCTAAATTTTATGTATCATTCTCAGAAATGGCTGCTGATGCTCAATATGAAGGTAAAAAGTGCAATTTAAGAATACCAACCCCAGTAAATCGTTATTTAAATTTCCCAGCCTTTATTTGCCGATATGTCTACTCTATATTGCTTTTTGTCCTGATTTTAAGCTATACCAAATGGGGGTAGCCGCTCAACACAGCATGAGTGCTGTTGATTCATCCAATAAAGACTCTGCCAAGGACCCAGTCAACCGAATAGAAGAAGAATTAGCCAATGAACGTCTTTCTAAAAATTCATTAGCTGAATTAATCGACATAGTCCACAAAAATCCCCAAAATATCCATGCTCATATTGTTCTAGGTAATTGTTGTGATTCGTTAGGATTACCTGAGCAGGCAATGGAACAATACAAGCTGGCTTTTAAATATGGACCTAACCGAGTTGAATCTTTTCTGGAACTTATAAAAGCATTAGTGCGGTCTGGACAATTAACCGCTGCCAGCAGTTTGCTAAAACAGGCAATGACAAAATTTCCTGCCGATCCACAAATTTTGTTTTGGACCGGTAATGCTTTATACAAAGAACATAGATATGACGAAGCAGCAGGACTATATGAAGAGGCTCTAGCCACAACACCTAAACCGATTGTTGGACTTTCCTCTGCCTTAGCTACTTTGTATTTGATGAAAGATCAACATTCTAAAGCATTACAACTAGCTATGCTTGATTTAGGCTATGATAAAAATTTGCCTGAGGCTAACGAAATTGCTGGATTAGTTTTTATGCGGGTAGGCAAGTTTGAAAAAGCTTGTTCTCATCTTGCTATTGCTTTTAAAAGCGAGCCTAATAACTTCCCTATTTCTGTTGGCTATTGCAGATCGCTTATGTGGTGTGGAAATTACAATGATGCACTTTTACCAGGATTATTTGCCCTAACAACAGCCACCAATTTAAATGACAAAACTTTTGTGCAAAAGAGTTTAGTTGTAATTTCTAGCCATGTTTCCAAGAAAACCGTTAAAAATATAGTCTCTGATTTGGCCTATTATCCAGAGTTAGAAAAAAATGCGGCGGTACATACTGAATTAGCAAAAATTTGTTTGGAGAAACATCTGCTTGAGTCGGCATTAGCTCAGAGTCTTATTGCTAGCAAACTCAATCCAAAGTCTGCGGAAGCAAAATACAACCTTGCCTTAATTATAGAAAATTACAAGCACTATTATCCGGCCGCACTTCAATATTTAAGAG
This sequence comes from Candidatus Melainabacteria bacterium, assembly GCA_027451745.1. Lineage (GTDB taxonomy): Bacteria > Cyanobacteriota > Vampirovibrionia > Obscuribacterales > Obscuribacteraceae > JABDBL01. Next base: position 23,531 of record DAIDIP010000026.1, on the reverse strand, counting down.
AAGCACAAACCCTAGAGCCATACAATCGTGAAATTAGCCAGCATTTACTGCGTTTAGAAGATAGGCTAAATATAAACAAGAACGATTGGGCCTGGCAGTTTAAAGATTGGCTAAACAAAACCTTTTCTTTAAGAACTACAAATTAGTGAATTCTTTTTGTTATTTGGCTATGAAATATACCAGCAATAGAGCCACAATATTGAGAATTTTGATCATTGGATTGATAGCTGGACCAGCTGTATCTTTATATGGATCTCCAACTGTATCGCCTGTTACGGCTGCTTTATGAGCATCTGAACCTTTGCCGCCATAATTGCCTTCTTCAATATATTTTTTGGCATTGTCCCATGCGCCACCACCAGATGTCATTGAAATGGCTACAAATATTCCAGTTACGATACTGCCAACAAGTACACCACCTAAAATTTTTGCAGCAGCATATTGACCAGGCAAAGCATTGTTGAGCCAAACAAAACCAACTAGAGCAATAACGACCGGCGTCAATACAGGTAATAGTGCTGGTATGATCATTTGTTTTAGAGCCGCTTGAGTAACGATATCTACACAAGCAGCATAGTCAGGTTTGGCAGTACCGTCCATGATACCAGGGATACTTTTGAACTGACGTCGTACTTCTTCGACTACGAGTCCACCGGCATAACCGACTGACTCCATCGCAAATGCTCCGAATAAATAAGGAATTAATCCACCTATAAATAACCCTGCCAAAACGAATGGGCTAGACAAGTCGAAACTTATAGTGCCTCCAGCATTACTACTAATTTGGGCTTGCAATTCTTCAGTATAGGAACTGAAAAGGACTATAGCGGCCAGTCCAGCTGAACCAATGGCATAGCCTTTGGTAACGGCTTTGGTAGTATTGCCAACAGCATCTAGTGGATCAGTGATGGCACGTACTTCTTGCGGAAGTTCTGCCATTTCAGCAATACCGCCAGCATTGTCTGTGATAGGTCCATAGGCATCAATGGCGACAATCATACCGGCCATACTCAACATAGCAACAGCCGCCAATGCTACGCCAAAAATATTCGCTAAAGCATAAGAAGCTAGAATGCCAACTACAATTACAATAACTGGCCAAGCGGTACTTTTCATTGAAACGGCTAGTCCAGCAATAATATTAGTGGCGTGCCCCGTTTGTGATGCCTTAGCAATGCTGTGGACAGGCGAATATTCAGTTGATGTGAAATATTCTGTAATCCAAACAATTAAACCAGTAACAGCAAGTCCAACTAAAGTGGCATACCAGAAACGTATAGGATTAATAGCTAGTCCGTTCATGGTTAGATTTTGCATGCAAGCGTCAGTAACAAAATAAAATGCTATTGCTGCCAAAATACCAGCTGCTAATAAACCACCGTATAAGGCACCCATTATGTTTTTGTTTTTGCCTATGCGAACAAAGAATGTCCCCACTATAGAGGTAAGAATAGATACAGCACATAAGACTAATGGGTAGATGAGAACGTCAGTACGTCCTTGTTGAATTTGACCTTTAAAAGTCTCATTGGCTAACAACATGGCAGCTATCGCAGTTACAGCGTATGTTTCAAAAAGATCGGCTGCCATACCAGCGCAGTCACCAACATTGTCTCCTACGTTATCAGCGATAACAGCAGGATTACGAGGATCGTCTTCAGGGATTCCAGCTTCTACCTTGCCAACAAGATCGGCACCAACGTCAGCAGCTTTTGTATAGATCCCGCCTCCTAGTCGAGCAAAAACTGAAATTAAGCTAGCCCCAAAACCTAAACCAACTAGAGCATTAATGTCTTTTGTAAGAGCATAGAAAGAAACGACTCCTAAAAGGGACAACCCTACTACCAATAGACCTGTAACGGATCCACCTTTGAAGGCGACACTCAGTGCTTCGGCTAGACCTTTAGTAGCAGCTTGAGTAGTACGAACATTACTTCTGACTGAAACATACATACCAATAAAACCAGCCAATGAGCTGAGAATTGCACCAGTCAAAAATCCCAAAGCTGTCAAACGTCCTAGGAAAGTCCAAATGACAATAAAAAGAGCTAGTCCGACAAAAGCAATTGTCAAATACTGCCTATTCATATAAGCGGCGGCGCCTTCTTGTATTGCCCCGGCGATACTTTGCATGCGTTCATTTCCAGGATTCAGCCTAAGTATGCTGAATCCAACAAAGAGCCCGTATATAAGAGCTAGGAGCGCAGATACAAAAACAAACATCAAGGCATATTGGGCCATTTATACTTCCTCTAATTCTCTGATTCCGAGTTGACATGTTTTATTATATAAGCAAGCATTGCTAGATAGTAATCTGTCGCTAAACACATGCTCATCTTTGTATTTGTAGCAATACAGGGAGTTTAACGCTTATTGCTCACTGTAATTTGTTGCTAAATTAAAAAAATAGTTTGAATTAAATATTGAGGTATATGACTAAATTGTTCGAAGGAGATTTCAAAGATTTTGACAAGTTCAAAGAATGTCGTCGTTTGGGGATTTTTGATTCCGGTGTTGGGGGACTTTCTATAATTAAATACCTAAATGACAAACAAAATGTATTGTCATCCGATAAAAACAATAAAGAGATTATTTATCTTGCTGATAGTGGACGCTTTCCATATGGCACAAAAAGTGCGCAAGAGATACTTACTTATACTAAGCAAATTATTCAATGGTTTGAAACACAAAATGTTGACCTAATTGTTTTTGGTTGTAATACAGCAAGTGCTATTGCTGGCAAGTTTGTATACAGCATGACTAATTTGCCAGTTTTAGATCTAGTAGAACCAGTTGCTCGATATGTTAGTCAATTGGGACTAAGAGTGGGAATATTGGCTACTCAAGCAACGGTACGGAGCCACGCTTTTTTGCACGCCATCAAAAATCATGCTCCATTGCTTAAAGTGCAAGAAATTGCCTCAGCTGAACTTGTAAATATAGTGGAGAATGGTTTAGTTGATGACGACAGAACTAAAATTCTTTTGTCTAACTATATTGATCTATTTAGAGAACAAAAATCCCAAATAGTCGTACTCAGCTGCACACATTTTTCTTTTCTAAAAGATTCTTTATTGCAATTAATTGGCAACGAGATGCAAATTCTAGATCCAGCTGAACTAATAGCAAATATACTTACTCCAGATATTTCTTCTATTAATTCGACTGCTATTCAAACACTAGAACACAAAGAGTTGATAACAAAATTTTTTGTCACAGGAAATTTAGAGTCTTTTAGTGCTACAGCAAAAAAATGCTTGGGATATCCTATAAAAAACGTTAATCATTTATCTATAAGCGAGCTTCAATCGCTCACTACTGCATAAATCTAATTTTGGACCAGCACAAGATTAGTAATATCACAGGTAAGGGCAGGCTAGTAGAGATAAAAATGTAACGCATGGTTTATGGAATTTATGGCTGAACAAGATATCAGACAGCTGACAATAACTAGCGCTTCACAAAACAACCGCGCTGAGAATAAAGAAAACGATTCGTCATTGCGCTTCGAAGAAGTAATTACTATAGGCGACATAAGTTTTGCCTCATTAGATGCTTTGGCGAAAGCAGCCAGTGTGTGCACGCGTTGTGACTTATGCCAAACTCGTACAAATGTTGTTTTTGCAGACGGAAATCCTAAGGCAAAACTAATGATCATCGGCGAAGGACCAGGTCAAAAAGAAGACGAAACCGGTCTTCCATTTGTTGGGCGAGCTGGACAATTGCTCGACAAAATATTAGCGTCAGTAGATATAGATAGACAGTGGGATACTTATATTTGCAACATTGTCAAGTGTCGACCGCCATTAAATCGTGTGCCCACTAAAGAAGAGGCAGCCGCCTGCAAAGAGTATCTAATGGCACAAATAACTTTTGTAGGTCCTGCCCTAATTTTGCTAGCCGGATCTACTGCTGTACAGTATACTTTGCAACTGAAAGAACCTATAAGTAAAATCCGTGGTCGCTGGTTCGATTATTGTGGCGCGAAGGCGATGCCTATTTTCCATCCATCATATTTGCTTCGTAATGACACCAAAACAGTTGGCAGTCCAAAATGGCTGATGTGGCAGGATATTAAACTGGTTAAAGAAGAGCTATCGCGACTAGGTTAGTCATTTATCATCAACAGCAAAAATCAAGAATAATAAGTACGGGATAAGAGCAAGAGGGCGTATGGGTAAAAAAGCAGATGCATTTTATACAGATTCATTGCAACATCAATTGGTTGAAGCAATAAATAATGACTTTGGTAGAGCTGTATCTAAATTACCTAATCAAGGCTATGGCGAAGTTCGAGACGAAGTGTTTGTTTACTTCTCCGCGCTAGCGATGCAACAGGTGAATGCTATATCAGAAAAACATTCCATATCTGATCCAGAAGCATTGCACGAGGTTTATCAGTTGATGCGCACAAATTTGATTCAAGGTTTTAGATTGGGACAAAGTATGAAAGGAAATTGGTCACCAAGCTAATATTTGGCGTTTATCTAAAGCGGGCATTGCTGCGCATATTAGGCAAATGCACAAAATGACTAATGGTATGCCACGATTTGCTCATATCTAAATAACTTTGTAGAATAACTATTCCGCCAAGTATTATTCCTATACCTAAAGCATAATTTAGAACGCGTTGTATTTTACCCATGTTAGAGAGTTGGCGTAGTTGGCGTAGATTTTGAATATTTGATTTGGTGGCAATATTGCTAATATCTTCTTCCAAAGCGCTTAATTGGTGGAAAGTAAAAGCGTTTCCACTGCGATTAGCAGAGAGCTTATGAGTTATGGACGAGGCGGTCAATTTTCGTTGGCACGTAAGACAAAACTGAACCCCTCTCGTTACTGTGGCTTGGCAATAAGGACATTGAATGAACTCTCTATTTATTTCGGTCGGATTTGTGGCAATATTAACTGCAGGCTTAGAACAAATAAGCCGCATCTTCTTTAACAGTCTAACTATAATATTGTCTCTGGGGCTGCTTGAAAAGTCTTGACTAGAAGTATTTGTTTCTTCTTGACTCGAAATATCTTTTTCGTCTTGACTAGAAGTATCTGTTTCGTCTTGATGCAAGTAAGCTGCTTCTATAGCTGCTTGACGAGACAAGAATTGTCGTCCGCTATGTACCTGGGCATTTAGGTTAGGATTGTTTTGGCTTTCTTTATAACTCGATAAATCAATAGCTTGTTGGCGATTAATTGTTTGTGCATGTACCAAGACTTGTTCGGCCGCAATAGTGCGATGTTTTACAGCTTTAACCTTAACAGCATCACGAGCCAGAGCCTCATTTAATTCAACTCCAAATTCAATTATATTTTCCTGTCGGCTATCTGGTTCTTTAGCCATGGCTTTATTGAAAACACGAGTTAATTCTGTGCATACTTGTAGACTTGGGACTTCAGGACCACTTTCTTTAAAAGGCTTAGGTATTTCACGTACATGGCTATCCATCATGGCTATACCGGATTTGGCTTCGAAAGGTAATTTACCTGAGAGTGCTTCGTAAAGAACAAAGGACAATGAATAAACATCACTTCTGTTATCAATATTTGCACTAGATAAGCATTGTTCTGGGCTCATGTAATGTGGACTGCCAACAAATTTCTTTTTTTTGTTACCCGAAATAGCCATGTCTTTATCTGGTTCGTTCAGCGCTGCCATACCAAAATCCACCAGTGTTATCTTGTCGGGGCTATTGTTAATTGGCGTTAGCATAATGTTTTCTGGTTTTAAGTCTTGGTGTACTATGCCTTCGGCGTGGGCATAAGCTAGTCCATCTACTATCTGATCGAGAATGAATCTCATTTGTTCCAACGAAATAGGACCATCTTGCTGTACTGCTTTTTTTAGACTACGACCTTCTATATAATCCATTACCAAAAATGGTTGATTATCAGGACCCATGCCGAAATCATAGAGAGTAACAATATTATGGTGCTTTAGCGAGGCTACTGTTTTTGCTTCTGCATAAAAACTTTTTAGTGCGTCTGGACGTGCCACCATATGTGAATGCATCATTTTTATCGCCACCAATCTATCCATCTTTAGATGATGAGCTTGATACACTATGCCTGTTCCACCACTACCAATAACAGAAAGTACTTGATAGCGATCTGCTAAACAAGTACCAATTAAATTGGGTCGATCATTGGCGGGCAGCGCAGTGTTATCTTTAGGACACTCAGTTATGGAGTCCTCGAACTTTGCATGACACTTTGGACATATCTTCAATGTCTAACCGCCGCTCTCTAACACTAACCCCTTAATTCCATACCCCCATTTTGATACTGTTAATCGAATAATGATCGGTGAAAGGAATGGGTCCTATTTCCATCAGAAAAATTTGGCAATTATTGTATTAGCTATTGGCTGTCCAGCTATGGTTAATCTTATGTTATCTGCTTCTTGACGAAGGACGCCGCAGCCTATTAAATCTTCGATTAAATCCCTATGTTTTAGCGCTAAATTGACCGCAAAAGCCTTTTCAAATTGCAAGAGATTTATGCCCTCAGTAGTGCGCAAACCCAGCATGATTGCCTCTTTGACCTGAGTTTCGCTATCGATTAATTCGCATGTCTCATCACCTAAAGAATCTTCCAAATAACGAGATAAAATACGCCAATTGGAGCTACGGTAGGGTTTAATATAGCGATGAGCAGAAACACCAAAAGCGTGGTATTCGCCATCTTGCCAGTAATTTAAATTATGCTTGCTACGATAATCACCTTTGGCAAAATTTGAAATTTCATATTGCTCAAACCCTGCTTCAGCCAAGACTTTAACAAGACAATTTAATTGTGCGACAAAAGTCTCGTCACTTGGATAAGCGCCACTTTCTTGCGGAAAAATCCTAGCTAGAGGACCATTATTATTTAACTCTAGCCCATAGGCAGAAATATGGGTTATTTGGGGAATTTGCTTTGCTAATTTAATAAACTGATTTAGTGAATCTTGCCAAATATCCAAACTTTGTCCAGGCAAGCCATACATTAAATCGCAACTGATATTAGTAAAGCCCGCTTTTACCGCATCTTTAATAGCTTTTACAGCCTGTTGGGATGTATGCCCACGCCCAACACGTTTAAGCTCGTAATCATTAAATGATTCAATGCCTATAGATAGGCGATTAATTCCTAAACTAAACCATTCTTTGGCTTTCGCAACTGTAATAGTTTCTGGTGTAGTTTCTAATGATATTTCGCTCTCCGGCAAGAGCGAAGCGTTAGCTAATAATGTTTGATGGATATCATATAAATTCTGTGCATCTAAAAGCCCTGGTGTACCGCCGCCATAGAAGATGCTTCCCAATTGTGGTTTAGAAGGCGAATTTACAAGACGTTTAGCAATTTCATTTTTTAAAACACTGCAATACTTGTCTTGCAATTCATCTAAAGCCAATGAAGTAGCAAAATCACAAAAATGACATTTATAATTGCAAAATGGAATATGTATATAAGCACCAAGGGACATTTTATAAGCGCTGCCTCGCCTTCGTTCCTCGGCGCCTACGCGCGTATCGACGCTTCACTGCCGCCGCCTCACCATCGCCGTCCGTTCCGCTATATTTCGAATCAGCTTTGATATTAACTACTTCTTCGTAGATGTCCACAACTATTCGACTGTGACAGACTTAGCTAAATTTCTCGGTTGGTCAACATCTTTTCCCAGCGCCTCGGCTGCATAATAAGCAAAAAGCTGTAGTGGTAATACTGTGAGTAATGGACTCAAGAACTCGTCTACAACAGGTATGCGCATTACAGTTTCGAATATACCGTTGACCTTATCATCATCTTCTACAGCTACAGCTATCATCTTAGCTTGCCTGGCTTTTGCTTCAAGCGCATTCGACAAACTTTTATCATATACAACACCGGGGACCAATATAGTAACAACCGGAACGTTTTCATCTAAAACGGCAATTGGACCATGCTTTAATTCACCAGCGGCATAACCAGAAGCATGAATATAACTTAGTTCTTTCAGCTTTAAAGCGCCTTCTAGAGCGGTGGGATAATTAAAACCACGCCCCATAAATACTACATCTTTTGCCGAGCAATACTTCAAAGCTGCTTGCCGAATATCTTCACTAGTAGCAAGTATTTTTTCTTGCCAGGTAGGAATAAGATACAATTCGTGTTTTAATTGCGCTGCTTTTTCCGGAGGAAGCAAACCTTTTTCTTCTGCCAAGTAAATACCTAACAAATAAAAACTAGCTAGCTGAGCAATGTATGTTTTTGTAGCAGCAACTGATACTTCAATACCGCACTCTGTTGTAATTAAATCAGTTGTGATATGGGCCAAATGAGAATCTGCACGATTGGTTATCCCCAAGGTGTGTGAACCATTTTCTTTGGCTTCTTTTATAGCTGCAAGAGTATCTGCAGTTTCACCAGATTGACTTACAGCAATGGTCAATGTCCGCTCATTACTTAAAAGCTTACGACCTCGTATTTCAGAGGCGATTTCTATATCGGTTGGAATTTGTGCCAATGATTCAAGAATATATTTGCCTACCATTCCTGAGTAAAATGCTGTACCACAAGCAACTATTTGGATACGGTCAATATTTTTTATTTGTTCTTTTGTTAAAGTGATACCAGCTGTATGAAGACTATTTACCAAATCAGTTCTTTCTTTTTTTAAGTTGACCGGCTTTTGCACATCCGGTAAATACTTAGCTAATGTTTGTCTCAATACTGTAGGCTGTTCATTTATTTCTTTCAATAAAAAGTGCTTGTAGCCACCTTTATCGATAACATATAAATTGCCTTCTGAAGTTATAGGAGCGCGCTTAACTTCCTCACCATCAAAACTGTATAACTTATATCCAGAACTTGTTAATTCAACTATCTCGCTTTGCTCAAGGCGAAGAAGTTGATTTGTGTATGGTCTTACAGCGAGTCCATCTGAGGCTAAAAAGCTTTCATTCTCTCCTAACCCAACAGTTAGAGAGTAATGATGATTAACAGCAAAAATACGATCTGGATATTCGGGGCTCAATATAGCAAGAGCATAAATACCTTTTAAGCGTGTAACAGCTTTTCTGACTGCTTTGAGCATGTCCTTCGTTTGCCCATAATAATATGACACTAAATGTGCTACCACTTCAGTATCAGTATCAGAGCTGAAGTTAATACCCTTATCTAGAAGTTCGTTTTTGAGTTCCCTGTAGTTTTCAATTATGCCGTTATGAACAACTGCAACTACTTTGGATTCGTCTGTATGGGGATGAGCATTGGTGTCGTTTGGTTCACCATGTGTCGCCCATCGGGTATGTCCAATTCCTACCTGAGCAATAGGAGATTTTTCTTTCAAAATGGTTTCTAAATTAGCTAATTTACCGGCTGCTTTTAAAATGCGAAGATTACCTTGTTCTATAACTGCTAAGCCAGCAGAATCGTAACCTCTATATTCAAGACTACGCAGTTCTGACACTAGAACTGGTACTGCGCTTCCTGATCCTAAATATCCAACTATCCCGCACATCTTTTTAATCGCTCCGTCGCCTTCAGCCTCTTCGGCTTCTTCGCTTGTCCCCGCTTCGTTGCGACCGCCGAAATGGTCGCCCTTCACTTCGCTGCTTAACTATTTACGCTCCGTCGCCTTTAGCCTCTTAATTAGCATTATTACTAATTTGCTATTATTACGCTACTTGCTTACACAGACATTACGCCTTGCTTACACGGCCATTACTTCAGCTTCTTTCTCATGCACATGCTTATCAACTTCTTTGACGTATTTATCCACTACTTTTTGTAAATGTTCTTCTTCACGTTTAATTTCATCTTCTGATATTTGAGTTGCTTTGAGTTTTTTCAATTCGTCAGCAGCGTCGCGACGAATGTTTCTCATAGCAATACGTGTGTCTTCGCCAAATTTTTTGACTGTTTTAACTATTTCTTTTCGTCTTTCTTCAGTCAACTGAGGTACATTGATACGAATCACATTGCCGTCTGAGGTGGGTGTAAGACCCAAATCAGCTTTATGTATGGCTTGCTCTATTTCTTTGAGAGCGCCTTTATCATAAGGTTGAATCAACAAAGAGCGTCCATCAGGAGTAGAGATATTGGCTAAGCCCTTTAGTGGGGTGTTGGTACCATAATATTCAACGTCCACTCTATCGAGTAAAGCAGCGTTAGCTCTACCAGTTCTAATGGTTTGAAATTCCTTTTGGAGTGAAGAGATGGCCTTTTTCATTCTCTCTTCTGCTTGAGAAATCACTTGGGTTGTGCTCATCTTTACCTAGCCTCTACTTTTTTCTCTTTGGTTCCAGTCTTATTTTCAGTTTCAAATTCTGTTTTTAAGCTAGCGCCAACGAGTGTGCCAACTTTTTCTCCGCGAACAATACGTTCAATGCTGCCGAGCTTAGCAAAATCGAAAACCACAAAGGGGATATTATTTTGCTGACAAATAGAGACTCCGGCAGGATCCATTACTTTTAAGCCTTGACGAATCAGGTGCTCAAAACTAATAGTGTTCATTTTCTTAGCGGACGGATTTTTGATTGGATCGTCATCATAGATTCCATCAACATTATTTTTAGCCATTAGCAGTACATCTGCTTTCATCTCTGCTGCTCTTAAAGCTGCAGCTGTATCTGTTGTGACATGTGGATTACCTGTACCGCCACCAAAGATAACGACGCGTCCTTTTTCTAAATGTCTAATAGCCTTAAGACGAATAAAAGGTTCTGCAACAGCAGGCATTGCTATAGCTGTTTGTACCCGTGTTTCAACACCCTTTGCTTTCAATACTTCTTGCAAAATCAAGCAATTCATTATTGTAGCCAGCATGCCAACATAATCTGCAGCAGCTTTGTCCATTCCCCAAGAACTTCCTTGTACGCCACGGAAGATATTTCCACCGCCAACCACAATGGCAATTTGTACACCTAGACGATGAGCACAAAGTACTTCATCTGCAATACTGTTAACGATGACAGGATCAATGCCAAAATGGGCTGAACCAACTAAAGCTTCACCGCTCAATTTTAATAAGATACGTTTGAATTTTACTGCTGTCATTTGCTAACGTTTAAAATACCTGTCTTATAGCCAATATAACCTATTTGTTGATCTTAGATAATTACAATTCTTCTACCTGATCAACCTTACTAGCTCCTTACTAACGGTTTTAATAAACGTTCGCCAGTTGACAATCTAGTCAGTGAGCAATTAGTGCTCTTTACCATTTGTTGTTTCTGTTGCTTCGCCCAGGATGAGAAGCGTATAACCGGTAACTTTTATATCTACTTTTAATTGTTTGGCTTGTTCTTCGATATATTTTCCTACTGTAAGAGCAGAATCTTTAACGAAGGGTTGTTCAAGTAAACAACGCTCACCTAATATCTTGTCTAGGCGTCCAGCAATAATTTTTTCTTTGATCTCAGCTTTTTTGTCTGCCAAATCTGCTTTGCCAGATTCAATACGTTTTTCGTTTTCTACTATTTCTTGCGGAATTTCTTGCTTGCTCAAATATTGGGGCTTTGCAAAAGCAATATGCATAGCTATTTCGCGACCGAAAGTATCATTTGAAACAGCATTATTTGTTTCGAATTTCACTAAGGCCCCTATCTTTCCGCCTTGGCTGTGTATATAGAGACCAAACAAACCATTTTTGCTGCCTAAGTCTAATAGCGATATACGACGAACTACAATATTTTCACCAGTCTTGGCGATTGCTTGTGAAATAAGATCTTCTACAGTTGTACCGTCAACTTTGGCTTGCAGTAATTTCTCCACTGTATCAGCTTTAGCAGTTAGAGCTATTTCACATAGACGCTTAGTCAATTCGGTAAATGCGTCATTGCGGGCAACAAAATCTGTTTCACAATTTATTTCAACTAAAACAGCCGATTTGCCATCTACAGCTACTTTGCCTACCACTAAACCTTCACTGGTAGCACGCGAAGCTTTTTTGCTAGCAACAGCAATCCCACGTTGTCTTAAAACCTCGCAGGCTTTTTCAAAATCGCCACTTGCTTCCACTAAAGCTCTTTTGCAGTCCATCATGGCTGCACCAGTTTTTTCTCTTAAATCCTTTACCATAGTGGCCGAAATATCTACCATAATCTTTCTGCTTCCTTCTTTCTATAAGCTAATGACTGATGAATTGTTAGTCTTCTGAATCCAGATAGGCGTCTTCGTACTTTTGAATTTCAGCACTATCAGTAGCAATCACTAATTCAGGTACCAATTCCTCTTTCACAGAACCGTTATCTTCTAAACTTTCAATAGCGGCTACTGCAACCAATTCTTCCACTGCTACGATTTCTTCTTCAACTACAGCAACAGGACTTTCGAACTCTACTGCAGCTCCTTGCTTGCCTTCTAAAACAGCATCAGCAGCAGCACTCACAATGAGTTTGATCGAACGAATCGAATCATCATTACCAGGAATGACAAAATCAATGTTGTCTGGGTCGCAATTAGTATCAACTATACCTACTACAGACACGTCCATTTTTTTAGCTTCAGCTACAGCAATTAATTCATGTCTTTGATCGACTATGAATAATACATCAGGGCGACCACGCATACCCTTGATACCGCCTAAAGAACGTTCCAACTTGTACAATTCACGATTTAGTACTGTGAGCTCTTTTTTGGGGCGACGATAAAAATCACCGTTAGCTTTCATTTCGTCTAGTTCTTTCAAACGATTAATGCGCAATCTAATAGTTTCAAAATTAGTGAGCATCCCGCCCAGCCAGCGTTGATTGACAAAGAAAGCACCACATCTTTTTGCTTCTTGCTCAATAATTTCAGCAGCTTGTTTCTTTGTGCCAACAAAAACTATGTTTTTCTTTTCGGAGGCAGCTTTACGCATAAATTCGCAAGCTTTCTCAAGAGCCCGGGTTGTTTGTTCCAGGTCAATTATATAAATGCCGTTGCGCTCCCCATAGATATATGGACGCATCTTTGGATTCCAGCGTCTGGTTTGGTGACCGAAATGGACACCTGCTTCTAATAATTGTCTCATTGATGTTGCTGACAAGATTGGTAACTTCTCCTTTTTTATATAAAGCCCCAGCCAACTCTGGCTAGCAGCCACCTTTCGATTGACAAAAGCGCTGAAATCGTTTTCTGGATGAACCCACAAAACCAACCAAGAAATTGTAGCACAAGCCCTATCGTGACGGTTTTTGTGGACAATATTAGTAGTACTTAGTTATAATATTAAATCGTAAAGGAAAAATTAAGGCACAACGGGTAAACTTAGTATAGTAGCCGCTTTAGTCTAAGCTCTGGAGTCAATTTGAGTAAGGTACTTGTACTTAATGCTTCTTATGAACCACTCAACATTTGTAATTGGCGTCGGGCTGTTATTCTCATTTTGAAGGGTAAAGCCGAACAAATCGAGCATAATGGCAAGTTAATATATGCCAGCTTTCCCCTGCCCACAGTCATAAGACTGCGGGCATATGTCAAAATTCCCTACAAAGAAATTAGCTTATCTAGACGTAATGTTTTGCATAGAGACAGCTACACTTGTCAATATTGTGGTGACCGTCGTCATGACTTAACAATTGATCATGTCATACCTCGATCCAAAGGAGGTACTGACAGCTGGGACAATGTTGTGGCAGCCTGCTTGAAGTGTAATGTAGGCAAAGGCGACCGTACTCCAAGAGAAGCTGACCTGTCTTTAAAAATTGTGCCTCGACGTCCATTTAGCCATGTTCAATTTGAGATCTCTAAGCATTCAAATGCTCATGAATATAATTGGCGAAAATACTTGATTGGTGCTTGAGTTAAGTGCTCAAGCTAAGATGCTTAAGTTAAAATAGATAAGCCTGTTAAATCGGCAAGTGACTTCTTAGCGTTTTTGTTTTGCTAAAAGTCCTGCTCTTGCTCACAGGTAATGGAGATTACCCTACTATGCCAACTGACAAATTTTTTGCCAATGTTGTAGTAGATATTCCCGCAAACACAGTCAAAAGCCGACTCTTTACTTACGCCATACCGGATTCTTTGGTTCAAGGAATATCGCCTGGTGTTGTAGTTTTGGTGCCTTTTGGCTCATCAAAAGCAGTTACAGGGTTTGTTGTTTCAGTTAGACAAGGATTGCCTGAAGACTTTGCTCAGAATATTGAAGTTAAAGAAATATTGACTCTCCTAGATGAACAAGTTTTTTTTGATAGTGAATATATAAAGTTCCTACAATGGATTGCCGATTATTACTTGAGCAGTCTAATGGATGTGATGATTGCTGCTCTACCAGCTTGTCTTGTGCCGCGACTAAAACAAACAGTGCGTCTATTGGATACAAACTTGCAAGAGCAAGAAAAATACAATCAACAAGAATTAGCAATTTTAGATGAATTGAAAGCAACCAAATCAAATACTCTTTCTCTGTCCGTCCTTAAACAACGCTGGCGTAAACGCGCAAAAGAAAAAGAAAATCAGTTCTATAAAGTATTCAATCGTCTGCTAGCCGATAACATAATTGAACGTGCTAATGAAATATCGAAGACTAGCACTATAAAAACAAAAGACATGCTCACTTGGACAAATAAAGAGCCTTCAACTGTAACCGGAAAAAGAGTTGTAGCTGTGCTACAAGAACATGGTGGCAGATCTCCTAAACCGTTATTAGTAAAATCAGCCAAAGTTAGCAACAAAGTAATAAATAGCCTGTTAGAAGACGGTGTTTTGTTGCTAAGCAAAGAAGATCAAATACGTGATCCTTTGCAATACTTAGATGCAGAAGATAAAGAAAAATCAGCCTATTTGCATTTAACCGCAGATCAAAAACATGTTCTTTCGGTTCTCAATAAGGCCTTATTAGAACAATTGAAAAATACCGAAACCAACGTTATCACACCCTGGCTTTTGCATGGTGTAACTGGTTCTGGCAAAACTGAAATATATATGCAACTCATTGAAGAGACTTTGAAGCAGAATTGCACTGCATTACTCATGGTTCCAGAAATTGCCCTTACTCCACAATTAGCCCAACGCCTTAATGAGCGTTTTGGCAAACAAGTTGCTGTTTGGCATAGTGGTCTAAGTGATGGTGAACGTTTTGATACCTGGCGGTTATTACAAAATGGCGAACTAAAAATATTGCTTGGTGCCCGGTCAGCTATTTTAGTGAATATTCCCTCCCTTGGTCTAATTATTCTTGATGAAGAACATGACGGCAGCTATAAACAAACCAGTCCGCCACCTCGTTATAACGCTAAAACATTAGCTCTAGAAAAAGCTAAATTATCAGGCGCAATGGTTTTGTACGGCAGTGCTACGCCAGATGTGGTTGCTTACTATCAAGCGCAAAAAGAAAACAAAATTCTTTCTTTGCCTAAACGTGTATTTGATCAAGGATTTCCCAAAACTGTTATTGTTGATATGCGCAGCGAATTTTTATCTGGTAACCGCTCTATATTTTCGCAACCGTTAGCAAAAGCTATTGAAGAATGTCTTTCTAGAAAAGAGCAATCTATTCTCTTACTCAATAGACGTGGCTATGCCAGTCATGTATTTTGTCGGGCTTGTGGCTATGTAGCAGCCTGCAAAAATTGCAGCGTACCCATGGTTTATCACCGTACTTATTCCACTAAAAGCGGTCAAGACTTTATTGATACATTAGTCTGTCATCATTGTGGCTTTCAATCTCGTTTGGGACAAGACTGCCCAGTTTGTCACCAGCCATTTTTAAAACATTATGGTTTAGGAACTCAGAGAGTCGAGTCGGATTTGCAAGAACTCTTACCACAAGCCAAAATATTACGTCTTGATAGTGACATTACCCAAAAAAAAGGTGCTCACGAAGAAATCTTCAAAAAATTCTCTTCGCACCAAGCCGACGTATTAATCGGTACCCAAATGGTTGCTAAAGGACTGGACAATGCCAATGTTACTCTAGTGGGTATTTTGGCAGCTGACGCGGCTTTCAATTTGTCTGATTATCGTTGTACCGAGCGTGGCTTTCAATTGCTTACGCAAGTGGCTGGACGAGCCGGCCGTGGTAATTTACCAGGAACAGTAATAGTGCAAACATTCAATCCCCAGTTGCCTGCTTTAAAATTTGCTTTGTCGCATGACTATCATAGTTTCTATGACGCTGAGCTGCCCTCTAGAGAATCATTCTCTTATCCACCTTTTAGCCAATTAATTCGCATAGTTGTTGCTGGTAATGATCAAGAAAAAACAAAGTATGCTGCGGAGCGCATTGCCGAAACTCTTAGCACCTATTTTGCAGATACAAAAACATCAGACCTGACTATTCTTGGTCCTGCACCTTGCTTATTGGAAAAACTGCACAATAAATGGCGTCAACATTTGATTATCAAAAACCAGCTTGGCGAAGAAGGTCACAATTTAATTGCAGCGTTCTTTAAAAACAGACCCACCATAGACGATGTGCAAGTAGCAGTTGATATGGACGCAGTTGATCTTATTTAAAGATTGAGTGTCCAACCAGCATCAATAACTAGAACTTCTCCGGTAATAGCATCTGCCCCAGCTAGATAAAGGAAGGCATCGGCAATTTCATCTGGTGTAATCCATCTTTTAAGCAACGTGCTGTCTAGATAACCCTTTATTGTTTCTTTTGCGACGCCGTTAAAAGCCGAACTATCAGTAAATCCTGGCGCAACAGCATTGACTGTGATTGTTGGTGCTAATTCTTTTGCCAAAGTTTTAGTAAAATTGATCAAAGCCGCTTTAGCTGCTGAATAAGCCATTATGCCGGTGCGCCCACCCTCAGGAAGTCCTCTTATTGAGGAGGTATTGATTATTTTGCCACTACCTTTTTCTTTCATTATTTTTGCTGCTTCAATTGAGCATAAAACGCTGCCGAAAAAATTATCGTCGAATATTTTGAGCCAATATTCTTTATCTGATAAAATGCCAGAAATATCCTAGCAAAAATAATTGGAACTGAGTAATTATACTGACTTAGTATTAGAAAGATATTGAAAGAAATTAAGACCTATTGCAACAAGCTAACCGTGTTTGGTTTGGTTTGCATTGCACCTTCATCTTCGAATTCTTTTTTCTCAACTTGAGTTTGTTTGATTTGAATTTGATCATCAAGCCATGTATCAATAGTGCTCGATAATTCATTATCCATTGGCGCCAACTCTAATAATAGATGTCCCTTTTTAGGCAAAATCTTTACTGTTGTCCTTTCTTCGCCCAATTTAGTAGCAAAATCTGGAAGCGCACTAGCTTTAAACATTCGATCATTCTCACCAGAGATAATTAGAAAAGATATTGACGGTGAAATTAAATAAGTGCTTTCAATTGACTTTTTATTTGTGATCAGAGCTTTGACCAATTCAACAGAACTAAGTTTATGAACTATCTCTGGATCTTTTAAATAAATATTGGTTACTTTAGGATCTGAAGCCAAATTTGGTTTGACATACGGGGTCAAATTCATAGGTCTATTTGGATTAGTAATTTCGCGTGCAAAGTCCAAAACCCAGCGTGGGGTTGGATGATATGAATTCTTTACTGCAAGCCCGCATAAAATAAGACCATCCACAGGCAAACTCTCTTGCGAAACTGCCCATAAGGCTAAATTGGAGCCTAAACTTTCGCCGATACAAAAAATCTTTTGTCCTGGATATTGAGCATGAAGCGCTTTGATAAGTTTTTTCCCGTCTTCTGTAGCCTGACTAAAATGAACTTTGCCGTCAATATTTTTATACTTATCGTGTGATTTACGCCAGAAACCAAAACCACGGAAATCATAAGAATAAACCGGATAGCCTTCAGAGGCAAAATGGCTAGCCATGTCTTCAAAAGCTAATCCATAAAATGTCATGCCGTGAAAAGCGACAATTATTGCTTTAGTAGGAATTGAATTGTCTTTCCACTGATAAACGGGAAAGCCTAAGTCTTCACCCAAAGGGATTAAATCTTGTCGTTCTACTGCCGAATATGCCGGACAAGAAGCAATTACCTGGAAGGCAATGGTCATTATCAAATTAATTGCTAAAGCTCTAATCATTTCGAATAACGAGTCACGCACCTAAGGCGGGTTGCTTATCGAGCAGACCGGGTATACCAAGCAAAAGTAATATGCCCGGACCACTGCTAAAATATTCGCTGCTGGCAATTTTTAGCTATTTAGGGTGAGCAATTCAACATAAACAGTTGAAAAGAAGCTCTTTCCACTTCGACTCTAAGTCTTACCTAACTTAATTGTAGGCCTTAAATATAGAATTCAAGGTCAAGACTGCTTAAAATGCTTAAACAAAGCAAACATTTGCTTTGACTAGGTGAACGGCTAATAATATACTCCTTGGCAAGATAGAATAGAGTGAATGTTTATTGGCATAAAAGTGCCCCGGTATGTTGTCGAATCGAGTTCCTAAAGAATGAATAAACCCAAAGTTTTTGTCACTGGTGCCACAGGTACAGTCGGTTCGTACTTGGTTGAATATCTAGTTAATAAAGGCTTTGAAGTAATGGGCTGTATTCGCCCATCTAGTCGGGCTTCCAAACTCGATAATTTAGCAAAGACTTATCCTCGCTCCTTAACTTATGCAGTGGCTGATATTAGAGGACCTGCTCAATTAAGTAACTATATGATTGGCTGCGATATTGTCGTTCATGCCGCCGCAAATGTTGAGCCGTATTCAAGATGGCAAGAATTGCATGAAGTCAATGTTCAAGGTACACAAAATGTTTTATCAGCTGCTATTTCTGCTGGTGTTAAACAATTTGTGCACATAAGTAGCTTGTCTGTTATAACCGGCGATCAAGATCAATATGGTATTTGTGAAAAACAGCCACTAATTTATTCTCGAGAGGCTTATGCAAATTCCAAAATTGAAGCAGAAAAAGTGGTTATGGAAAAAGCCTTAGATAAAGAAATTGAGATTACTGTATTGAGACCAGGATTCATTTATGGACCGTATGAAAGAACCTGGCTGCCTAAGCTTGTCCAGGCGATGAAACGACGACGGGCAATGCTGGTGGGAGATACACAAAAAGAAACCAATGTTATTTTTGTAGAAAATCTTTGCCGTGCTATAGAATCTGCCATGTTAAATCCTAAAGCTTATGGTCAGATTTACAATCTTACTGACGGTCAATCGATAACAAAGAGACTACTCTTTGACACCATATGTGATGAACTGAATTTACCCAGAGTAAATCTGATTATTCCTACTTATGCTGCTAAGTTGCTTGTGGAAACAGCTTGCTTAATCACCCCCTATGTCTCTTTGCAATTGAAAAATAAATTAGCCCGTTACTCACGTGCAGCTTATCGTTTAGTAGCTGTAAATCAGGGCTTTGATATTTCAAAAGCAGAAAGGGAGCTTGGTTATATAGAACGTATTCCATTTACCGAGGGAATGGCTAAAGCATTAGCACCATGGAAAACGCAGTCTTCATCTTAGACAATGGTCAATATAATTCAATGCCGTCAACGATTTCTCAAAAACTTTCACTTACTGCTTATTCTTCTTTACTCAAAGGTGGATTGCTTTTAATGAGTCCTGTTTTGCTCTTTGTGCCTAAAACAAGGGCTGGCTTAAAACAAAAATTTGGTTTTATTGATGCCTCGTTAAAAGCTAACCTTATTAAATGTAAAGGTTGTATATGGATTCACACTGTTTCTGTAGGTGAATTTAACGGTGCGTATCCTTTAATTGAAGCAATTAGAAATAAATATCCCCATAAACCACTGATTGTTTCTACAACCACTGAGGCTGGAAAATCATTAGCAAAAAAACGAGTTGGTAATTTTGCCCAAGTTATATATTTCCCTTTTGATCTTCCTAAGATTGTTGACTATTTTTTGACCACGCTTGAGCCAGACTTAGTCATTATTTTCGAAACTGAACTATGGCCTAATTTTATTGATGCATGTGCCACTAAAAAAATACCAATAACAATGGTCAATGCACGTATGTCCCCAAGATCATTTAGCAGATACAAGCTAAGCAAATGGTTTTTTGGACCAATCATAAATAAACTATCTCTAGTTGGTGCTCAGTCTGAAGCGGAAAGTCAGCGATATAAAGAAGTAGCTGGAAATGACTTGCCAGTGCAGATATTTGGAAATTTAAAATATGATTGGCCAGCCTTGTTGAATGCCGAAGCCATAGAAAATTTAAAAATACAACTCGGCATTAATAAAAATGATTTGGTTTTAATAGCTGGGTCTACGCACGCTGATGAGGAAAAAGTAGTCCTGAATGCTTATAAACAAGCTGTAGCCGAAAATAGTATTAACAACAATAAAAGCATCAAACTTATAATTGCTCCTCGGCATCCAGAACGTTTTGATCAAGTAGCCAAAATAATAGAAAACAATGGATGCAGCGCAAAACGCTATAGCAAGAATGAAAAACTTAGCGAGCCAAATGATGTTTATCTGCTTGACACAATTGGCCAATTGGGCAATTTTTATGCCATTGCTTCTGTGGCTTTTGTTGGCGGCAGCATTGCTAAAGTTGGTGGTCATAATTTACTTGAACCATATTTATATGCTGTACCTGTTGTATGCGGACAACATTTATTTAAAACTAAAGAATCTGCAACTATACTCAGCAAAGAAAAGGCATTGCTTATTGGCTATAGCGATAACGAAGTTGAAAATGCAATCCTTACCTTGTTGAATGATGCCAAATTGCGCGAACAAATGGGCAAGACTGGTCAACAATGGTTAGAAAATAACCGTGGTGCAGTAGCAAAAGCAATCAATGCCATTGCTGGCTTATTAGAAAGTAAAAAGAATAGTTCGATTGATAATGAAATAAAAATTGGCGAGAAAATAACACTATGACCTGGGGAAACCCTCATACATTAGTAGAGCGTTTAGCGATCAAATTACTGAGCCCGCTAACCTTGCCTTATCAGGGAGTCATTGATCTGCGTCAGCTAGCATATAAAAATCAATTGCTATCTTCTAGTCGATTATCTAAACCGGTAATAAGCGTTGGTAATCTATCAGTAGGTGGCACAGGCAAAACACCTATTATTATTGATTTAGCCAATAGGCTAATAGCGAACAATATAAAAGTAGGTATCCTCACTCGCGGTTACAAAAGATCTAATGCCACATCTTGTACAGTTGTAGGTGATGGGCACAACAATTTTGCCTCAATTGAAGAATCGGGTGATGAGCCATTAATGATGGCTAGAATGCTGCCAAAAGCGGTGGTCATCACAAATAAAAATCGTTTTATTGCTGGACAAAAGGCAATTAGTGAATACGACTGTGAAATTCTTCTATTAGATGATGGTTTTCAGCATCTACCACTTGAACGTGATTATGACATTGTTCTACTCGATTATGATTGCCCACCATGGAATGACACATTGCTTCCTGTAGGTCGACTAAGAGAACCAGGCTCAGCACTGAAGCGAGCCCAACACGTAGTGATTACCAAAATCCCTAGTGCCTTTGAACAAGCAAAAATTGATAAATTCAAAAGTTTTGTTTGGCAATATTCTCCCAGTTGCAAAATAAGCTTGTGCAGATTCCAGCCAGTATCAATTGAGCAGGAAATTAACGAACAACCAATTCAATCATCGCTTGATAAAATAAAAGGATTGCCAGTCGTAATCTTTAGCGGCATAGCTAAACCCTACGGATTCAAACAAACAGTTCTATCTCTTGGTGCTAATATTCTTGAAGCTGTCGAGTATGATGATCATTATAATTATTCGGTCAAAGACATTGAACAGTTAGAAGCTCTACGTAAATCCAAAGGTGCTGAATACTTTCTTACTACCGCCAAGGATATGGTGAAGCTGAGCAATTCCCCCATAAGCTCACGGTTAATGGCTATAAATTTGCAAACACAATGGATAGGCGAACCGCTCGATTTGATCTCATTGATTAAACTATGCAATATACAATACAGAACAGTATAGACAATGGATAATGGAAAAAAAATATTAGTAATTCGCTATCGCTTTATAGGCGACACAATCCTTACTGTGCCATTTTTGCGCAATTTGCATAACTATTATCCTGACGCCAAAATTGATGTTTTAGTGGGACCACAAAGCGGCCAAGTCTTAGAAAATTGTCCATATATAAATGAATTGATCGAATATGATACAACTCGTTTCCATAAATATGATCAAGGTCAAGGTAAAGCAAAATCTTTTTGGTCATATCTTTCAATTCTCAAAGAAAAAAAATACGATGTAGTTTTTGTTCTTAAGCGTTCTGCTTCAGCTGCTTTATTAGCTTTTCTATCTGGAGCGAAGAAACGTATAGGCTATGGCGGCGGTATAAAGTCATTTCTTTTGACTACCAATGCACCATGGAATACTAATAAACACGAAGTTGAATCCACCTTGGATGTCTTGCGGGCTGCCAATATTCCAATTGCAGATAATTATTTAGAAGCCTGGACAACTAGAGAAGAAATAATCACAGCAAAATCACTTTTGTCTCAAGAAACAAAAAAATATTTGCTTATTCATGCCGCCGCTGCTCATCCAGATAAAATGTATCCAAATGCAAGTTGGGCAAAGATTATTGAACAAATGCACAATGTGCACGGCTTTACACCCGTACTCTCCGGTGCTCCATCTGATATCAAGCTCAATCAAGAAATTATTGATTCAAGTGGTGTTAAATGTATAAATTTAGCAGGGCAATTATCTATCCGTGAAAGCATGGCCTTGTACAAGCTTATGCAACTTGCTATATGTGTAGATAGTGGACCATCGCATTTGTCAGCGGCGGTAGGAACGCCCACCCTGTCTATATTTGGACCCACAGACCCTGTACGTTGGCGACCATTTGGTGATAACCATGCAGCAATTTATGATTCTTCTTTATCATGTAGACCATGCCATTACAAAAAAACTTGTGAAGACAAAAGAGAATGCCTGACCCAATTAAACCCGCAAATTGTTATACAAGCAGCTATAGGAATTTATGAAAAGACAGCTATAAAAATATGAAAAGACAAAATACATTATTCATATCATTTTGCTTGGCGTTATCATTTGTGCAAGGTGTGCATGCTCAACAAAATCAACAATTAGAAAACATGCTCAATAAGGTTGATAATTCTAATTGGTCTAATGTGCCTCCTTCTGGCATGCAACCCATTCAACAGCCAATGTTGCAACAGTTACAACAGCCTCCGCAGCAGCCTATGCAATACAACCCCCAAATCAATAGTCCTTATTTTAATCAAATGCGGCAAGTTGGACAACCGAATATTCCTGTCAATGGACGCCAGCAGTTTTTACGTATGTTATTTGGTGGATCGCCACAAACAAACTCCACCAAAGAAAATAACAATAAATGGGGTTCGAGTACCGCTTATAGTGATTGGCAAGAAGCAGAAAATCAGGCAAGTAAAGCTCGTGATGCCGAGGAAAGAGCCCGCTATGACAAAGATAAAGGCAATAGACAAAGCAATGCATCTGAAGCTTACTATGCATCCGAAGCGGCTAGGCAGGCGTCGGACAGAGTATATTATGCATCTCAAAATGGTGACCCAACTGCTAAACAATATGATGATCGAGCAAGAGCAGCTGCCGATCGCGCCCGCGCAGATTCAGATCGAGCGCGTTATTATGCTGACACCGGCAACTAG
>DAIDIP010000025.1 GCA_027451745.1 Candidatus Melainabacteria bacterium | reverse complement strand
GTGGCATATTAGGTATTAAATCTTCTTCCTTGTTTAGGTAGTAGTGGGTGTCTTACATCGTAGCTTATGTTTCATTTAGATCTAGAAGGGCAAGCAAGGACGGTCAAGACAAATGCTGCTAGTGAATGGCGAGGCAATTTCGATCATGACAACGTAATAGCACGCTATATGTGGGGGAGGAAAAGCTACAGCGGGTATTTTTCAAATTTTGATAAAAAATCCAGATATGGTGATTATGATTTATTATTTGGCGGCGACAAGAATTTGTTCTTGAGGCTTGTAGGTAGCGCTAATGGGTGGTTGATTTATTTTGTAGCGATGTTGTCGGCGGATGGTGGAGAGATCAATGCCGTCAAGGATGAGGCGTAAAGTTGAGTGATCGATTTCTAGTCCGGCGGAGGAATAATTAGTTAAATCAGGGAAGCGAAAGGTGCCGCGTTGCAACATTTTATACCAGATGGCGAAGCCGTCATTATCAAAGTAGAGTACTTTAAGCCTGTCGCCGCGTTGGTTTCTAAAGACAAAAAGATGACCAGTTAAAGGGTCAAGCATCATTGATTTTCTAACCAAACCACTTAGCCCATTAAAATTTTTACGCATGTCACATGGTTCAGTACACAAGAAAATACGAAGTTGGTGAGCAATGGGATTTAGCATTAAGCCCCCAGAGATTGAAGTATGCTAGCAATAGTTGTTTTATCAGTGTTAGCTGATATTCGCAAAATAATCTTGCAAATTTCTATTTGCTCAGCATTTTGCTTATTAGTAAAATCAAAATTATCTTGAATATTTAAAGGAACAAACGGTATAGTTATTTTGTCTGATGCAGGTATTGGCTTCTTTTCTTTATACCGTTTGCTCAAAACCTTTTTCCAGTAGCTAAATTTATCGTCAGCTAAACCTTCATCCCTGCAAAATTGAGTTTGATTCTTTCCACTTTGTTTTTGCCGCTCAATTATTTCTTGCCAGTACTTCTCTTTTGTTAAATCTCTGTTGCTCGTTGCCATGCCATACGTCTCCACCTGCCACCATTAATTTCTACAGCAAATAATGGTTTAGCAAAAGATGTACTTGGTGGAACGCTTTCACAAAAACAAAAGATTTGTCAGCTAGGGTATAATGCGCCGCAGTTGAACTTATTAATCAATCTCTTTGATACATAAGTATGAAAAAAGCAATTGTTTATATTTTGGCTCTTGTAAGAGAGAGAGCGAAGGTGACTATCAAATTATAGTAGGTCCGTTGGATGATTCGGCTTCACCAGTCACTTTTAAATATGCACTGTCTGTTAATGAGCCCTATGCAAAAAGATATGCACAGAGCGCCCCTGCTATAGATAATTCTGCTGGTTTGGCGAATTCTCAAGAACAATCCAATACTGCTCCTAAAACTCAGTATGAGCTTCAATTGCAGCAAGCTGCTGAAGAAAGACAGAGAGCGCGATATTAAATCTACTGATTAAAGCCAAGACCAGTTCTGACAAACTCTTCACTTTTGTTTTTCCAGACTTCTACATTTTCGAAGTTTTTGCCATAATCAAAAATAACGTTTTTCATTGATGGTCGGCTTGTACAGTGCAAGTGAAACTGTCCAGGCTCGCCTTTATAAATGCGCACTTCTATGATTTCGCCGGCTGAGCGCCAACTAGCATTGGTCGAGGCTGTCATTATTTCATTAAAAGCATCATCGTGTACATCTTTTATTCCTGGTATAGCCAATAAAGCCTGCCGGCAAATGAAGTGTATGTGTTTTTTTGTGCCTTTTAGAGTGAGCTTTCGCATTTGTTCATGCTCTAAAATGCCTGCACTTCCTTTGCTCTTGCTGCTTTTGGCAGCAAAAAAGCGAAAGAAAAGATCAAGGGGCATCATTACACAGAAGAATAAAGTAGTAAATATAAGACCGATAATGATGCCTGCAGTCAGCCCATACTGTCCAGCGTGTTCGCGTCCTTTAGTGGTCATAATAATCAGGAAAACTAAAAAGCCTATGCCTCCGCCAAAGCCTAAAGTGCTTACGAGAGCTATTCTTACCAAACGCAATAAATATTTGGTCATGTTCTATTGCTCAGAAGTGTCTTCCATTTCTTTTTGCCATGATTTCCAGGACCATTTGATGAATCTACCGACGATATAAAGCGGTGGGAATATAACTAAGGCACAGATTAATTTTCCAATTATTTTTCTCATTCATTCGTCTCCTTCTTCTTCCACTTCTTCTTTAACGTTGGCACTAATGCTTGTATCTAAAAGATCAGTGACTTCAATAGTTTCTATTTGTAATTCTTCTACATCTATTTCTTGTGAAGTTGTTTGTGTTGTCGCTGAACTTTCTTCTGCCCATATATTATCTACCACTTCGACAGGTTGGCTAACAAGTACAGGGTTCTGTATTGTAGCTGCTTTATTTTCTGCTCGATTAGGAAACAAGCGTTTACGACAATTTACACAAAAACAGAAGGCTCCGCTTGAAAGAAAAGCGAAATCTTTGTTAGTAAAGCCAGTGGGAAGATATCCTCTAGTTGAGACTATGCGGCGCCCAAAATCTTTGTACTTTCGTTGAAAGATTTTGACGTATTCATGTCTGCAAGGTTTTTGATTGCTTTCCATATTTGTTAGGACTCTTTTGTTACAGGAAACTCTTTGAGAAAATATCCTTTCCAATATAATTTTACAGCTAAACGGTGTTCGCTCCGCACAGTGTCTGGACATGAAAAGTATAAAGTACGTGAGCTGCCCGCAGCAAAAGGAATCGAGCTGGGGGTGGCAACTGGTAGCCTCACTGTACCATTGTTGTGTCCTAAAGTATGGTCGTAAAATACTGCTGTCAAAGTCAGATCACGCACAGCTTTGCCTGTAATATTTTTGATTTTGATCTCGCCTTCTGGAGTTAAGCTGCCAGCTGAAAGCCAAATGCGTGATGAAATTAGAGCTACGGGAAGATTTTTAGCTGAGGCAAATTTGTCTTTAGTATCAAGAGCTTCACCATTGCTTTTTGCTTCTTCTAAAATTGCTTCGTTAAGCTGTTCGGCAACCCGCTCTGCATGTCCTTTCACTGAAGCTGCCTCTTCAAGTTTTTCTTCTTTAGCAAGTGTCGATTCCCAGTCATTTAAGACAGATAGTAGTTGTTTGAGAAGATCAGATTTAACACCTAAGTCACAGGCGTCTTCTAGAGCATGAACTGCACCAGCATAATTTTTCAATTGCAAAGATACTTCTACCAATTGTTGGTAATTTTCTACACTTTTTTCTTTGTTGGTTAGTTCAACTAATGCTTCTTGGGCTTTTTCGTAATTACCTGATTGTATAAGTAAGTCTATAAGGCGGTGTCGTGCTTCCAAATTGTTTGTATCTGCATCAACAACTGTTTCGTAGTTCTCAATGGCTTTTTGGGTTTTATTTAAGCTGGCATAGAGTTGGGCTAGAGACATTCGATTGGTTGGATCGTCCAGGATGTTGAGACTTTTTTCGAGCCAAACGGTTGCTTTATCATTATTATTTTCAGTTTCGCAAATAGCTGATAAACGTTTATAACCTTCTGCTAATCGACGGATAATGGTAGAGCGTACATTTTCAGAAACATATGGAGATATCTGGCTTGCAGTTTCCAAATGCTGAACACCTTTTTTAATTTCATTATTGTCGAAGTCTATTTCTGCCCAATTTAAATAGAGTTTGGCGCGACTATTATTTAATAACTGAGCAGGACAGTTAGTGCTGGCAGAAGCAAGAAGTTTTTCTGCTTCTTCAAAATCATCCCTTCTTTCATAAAAATTGGCATAAGCAATAAGTGCATCGATTACATCATCTGCAGGCAAGCCTACTCTCAAAGCAGTATCAAGAGCTATTCTGCCCTCAGCAACGCGATCACAACTTAGATAGGCAAGGGCCAACCAAGGGAACAAGTTAGTATTGTCTGGATGCTGTTGCAATAAATTTTCTAACATAGGTAGAGCAAGGGCAGCTTTTCCTGCTTTAACTAAAGAGACAGCTTGCATATACGGAGTAGGACGAAAGAGATACCGCTGAGCAAACAAAACAAATAACACACAGCAGGCAATAGTGACCAAAATAAGAGATTGTAGTCTGAAACTACCAGTAGTGGCTTTATGTTCTTTGGGTATTTTTGGGGTCATTATTTTCCCTGTAGTTCACAATTTAGCTATATAGTTATAATAACTTGATATGAATAAGCCAGAAATCAATTTAACACCTACTGCTACGCTCTTGGAAATCGAATCTGCCAAAAAGATTCCTTGTAGAACGTGGGGCATAGCCTCAGAAAGTAATACTGCTTTTTTGCTTGTTCACGGTTTGGGCGGGCATAGTGGCTGGTTTGAGGCTCTGGCAAGGCGTTTAAAGGTCAAACATACATTTGTCATGGCTTTGGATTTGGCAGGTTTTGGTAGTCGTAGGGATGATACTGACACAAGTATTGATCGATGGCTAAAAGATATTGAAGCTGTTTCGTGTTATTTACATTCGCTAATGGGCGACAAACCGGTATTTTTATTGGGAAACAGTATGGGCGGACTTTTGGCTCTTAAGGCTTGTAACCGGTGCAAGCCAAGTGGTCTAATTTTACTTTCGCCAGCTTTTGGAGGACATCCAAAACTTTTTCCAATGTCATACCAATTGTCTAGTTTGGTCAGTGCTATTTTGTTTCCCGACAAAGAAATTACTCTTCCATACAATACGGAAGATATTACTCAAGACGAACAAGTACAAGTTTGGTTAGACAAATATGGTAACAATAGAGCAGCTGTACCGGCAAAAGTTTTGTTGGATTTGCTTTTTGCCACGCTGGCTTTGCGGTTCAAAAATATAGTTTTACCTTGTCCTCTTCTGATGATTACAGCAGGCAAAGATTGTATTGTTTCTAATAAAAATAGCGATTTAATTTTTCGACAGGTTAAAAACCCGGAGAAGAAAAAAGTTGTTATGTCTAAAAGTATGCATGATCTAACTCTTGACTTAGCAATTGATGAGGTAACTGAATCAGTGATTAATTGGACTAATGCAATTAGCCAGCGGGCTCTCAAAAACCAGAAAGATAAGCAAAGCGAAGTGCTAGGTAAAAATAAGGTTTAAATCGCCTTGTTCTGGCTATAATTAGTCCAATATGGATGTGTTGACATCCAGAATCGATTAGCTGGTTAGGCGGCAATAATGACGTTTTCTAGTACTATTGGACAAATGTTTTTTGAGCAAGCTCAAAGGCTGGGCACGCGAACGGCATTGCGCTACAAACAATTAAGTCCTCTCTATCAGTCTATGTCATGGCAGGAATTGTCTAATTTTGTCCAAGAAATAGCTTTTGGATTAGCGAGTGTTCCTATCTCGACAAAAAAGGCAGTGGCAATCTTTTCTCCTACTTCTTATCTGTGGGTTGCAGCTGATCTAGCTACTATTAGCATTGGGTCCGTTTCAGTCCCTATTTATCCAAATAGTTCTTCAAGCGATATTGAATATATTTTAAATAATTCGGAAGCAGAGGCAATTTTTGTATCGGGCGAAAGGCTTTTAAATAAACTAGTAAGTATAAAAGACAAAATCCCGCAGATAAAGAAAATTGTTTTTCTACCTTCATTGACCAAAAAAGAAGAAGACTGGGAAAAAATAAAAGCTAAATACGAGCAATTAGGTGATGTATTTGTTCATCTGAATGAGCTGTGTGTGTTTGGAAGAGAGTTGGCAGAGAGTAAACCACAAACTATAAAAGAGTTGGTAGCAGTAGCTTCAGATGAAGATGTAGCTACTATCATTTACACCTCAGGCACCACTGGCACTCCTAAAGGCGTGCCATTAACGCATACAAATATTATGGCTGTGCTCGCTGATTTGCCAAGTGTCATTCCTATCACTGAGAGTGATGTTTATTTTTCTTATTTACCTGTATCCCATGTTTTTGAACGTGTATGCGGGGAATATTATTGGATTTATGCAGGTTGTGTTTGTGCATATGCCGAGTCGATTGAGACCATGGCAAAAAATATGCAGGAAACAGAGCCAACACTTATTGTGGCTGTGCCAAGAGTTTTAGATGGCATTTATAGCAAAGTCAAAAACGGTATAGCTAGTGCAAGTAGCCTATCGCAATGGTTAATCAATTGGGCTGTGTCTGTTGGTGAAAAAATTGTCAATTTGAAGGCTCACGATAGATCAATTCCAGAATTACTTAAAATACAACATCGTTTAGCTGAATCATTAGTGTTGCGCAAATTACGCCAGCGTATAGGTAAACGGTTACGTTTTGTTGTTTGCGGAGGCGCTGCAGGGACACCATCAGTGCTTGCCTTTTTTAATGCTATTGGTATTCCTGCTTTGGAAGGCTATGGTATGACTGAGACAGCTGCACCCACAAATGTGAACAGGTTTGATAGAGTCAAGTTGGGTACAGTTGGTCCATCTTTGCCTTGTATTGAAATAAAAATTGGTGAGGATGGCGAGATCTTACTCAAAGGTCCAAGTATTTTTGGCGGATATTTTAAAGATACTCAATCTACTGATGAAGTTTTTGTAGATGGATGGTTTCGTACAGGTGATGTTGGATATATTGATGATGATGGCTATTTAAAGATTACTGATCGCAAGAAGGATCTTATTGTTAATGCTGCGGGTAAAAACATTGCTCCGCAGCGTGTAGAAACACTTTTAAAAACTATTCCGCCAATAAGCCAGGCGATAGTATTTGGCGATCAAAACAAACATTTGGTAGCACTTCTAACATTGGACCAAAATAAAGCAATGGAAATTGCCAAAGAAAAAGAATGGCAATTTGAAAAATATACTGATCTTGTAAAGTCAAAAGAATTACATCAATATCTAAAAAAAGAAATGGCTAAATTTCCAGATCAATTGGCTGAATACGAACGTATTAAGCATTTCACTATTTTGGATCATGATTTGTCGGTAGATTCAGGCGAATTAACAGCAACAATGAAAATTAAACGAAATGTTGTTGCAGAAAAATATGCTCAAACACTGGAAAACTTATACACCAAGAATGCAAATTGATATTTTAATCGACTCGTACTGCCAATACTTTGCCTTCTGCACAAATATTGTTGTCATAATCTATAGTGCTTTCCAGCCAGGTCTTTCTTCCCTCTACGCGCACAACTTTTGCTTTGACGCGAAGAGTTTTTTCTATTGGAATAGGTTTTTTGTACGAAACTTGTAATTGTCCAGTGACATAATTTATGACTGGTTCGCTGCCTGGTTCGCGTTTTTCGTTCTTATAGGCTTGCGAAATGGCTGTGTTAATTGAGTGGCAGTCAATTAAAGAAGCAATTATTCCACCATATAATATTTTTGGATTGCCACTGCGATGGTGATGTTTTGGCTGCCAAATGGCGACGGTTTCATCGCCTTCCCAGTGGCTTTCTATGCGCAAGCCCTCTTCGTTCTCTGTCCCACAACCAAAGCAGTTTTCAATAAGATTTTGTTTTTGCAAAGGTGTTTTTTTCATAACTATTGTATAGGTGGTCGGAAATTTGATTTCGGTTGATAAGGATAAAGTCTACCGCTTGTGCCAGGGAGCGGCAATTTTTCTGAAGGGGCTAATAAAGCGGGGGTCAGAGTTGGTTGAGTCGGAAGCGAAGGAGGAGGCATTGAAGCTGTCTCATGCACTACTGATGGTGCTACAGTCGGCATTATCGGCATTAATGGTTTAGCTTTAGCGTGTAATTCTGGAGCAGGTGCGGGCATAGATAGTTCTTCCGCTACAGGCTCAACAGCAGGCTTATGGGTTTGAGTTGAGGCTTGCTGAGGAACAAGTCTTACAAGCGGATGGTCTTTTGAAGGTGGTATTGATTCAACAGTGCCAGTTTCGTCAATAGTTGGTTTTTCAGTGGCTAAGTCTTTATGCTCATCTATTTTTTCAACTTTTGGTTGTAAGAAATCCGCTGTTTGAGTAATTTGTTGTTCTTCTGTTTTCCCAGTGCTTTGTTTTTCTAGCTTTTGATTAGCAGCATTTACTTTTTGTTGGGCTAATTTGGGATCGTAGGTAGTAAAAGATCCTGGAGGTGTAGGATAGACTTTGTAATAAGCCTGATTATACTGCTGCCAAATTTTAGCCATGACCACGCCACCGGTTACATTGTGTCCGGGAATAGGTAAATTCTCATCATTGCCTCCCCATACTGCTGTAACAAGATCTGGCGTGAAGCCGATGAACCAAATATCTTTACCTTCATCAGCTGTGCCTGTTTTTCCAGCAACAGGACGATCGGCTAATTTTGCTTGTGTACCGGTGCCAAATTTAACTACATCTTGTAATACATCAATCAGTTCGGCTACAGCGTCAGAAGGAAAAACTCTCGTTTTTTGTTCAACTGGAGAATCTATTGTTTGACCACTATTGTTTTCGATGCGTCTAATAACAGTCGGCTTGATAGCCATACCGTCGCGAGCAAAAGTGGAGTAAGCCGCCGCCATATCAAAAGGAGAAATGGCTGAGCTGCCTAATGCTAAGGAAAGATTAGGATCTAATTTTGCCTTTATGCCAGCTTGTCTAGCTGTTTCTATCACATTATTGATACCAACCTTTTGAGCCATTCTCAGAGCAGGTATGTTGCGGGAAAGAGCCAGAGCCTTCCGCACTGGGATGCGACCATAAAATTTGTGATCGAAATTTTTTGGCGCATAATCTGGCAATCCCCAGCCCTGATGAACAACAAAAGGACTATCATCAATTGGTGTGTCTGGAGTAGCTGCTCCATTTAGAAAAGCAGTCAAGTAAACAAAAGGTTTGAACGATGATCCAACTGTATGGGGATTGGTAGCGCGATTGAATTGATTTTTCCAAAAATCCCCAACCCCACCTACTAACGCTAGTACGGCACCATCTGAAACTGAAATTGAAACAAGAGCAGCTTGACTTACACCTTTAGGCGCATGCTCAATTGCTTCTTTCAGGGTGTCTTCAGCAAGTTGTTCAGCTTTTTGATCGAGGTTAGTATAAACGCGTAAGCCTTGTTTACGGATATCGTTTTCGCTGTATTTTTCATGTAAAAGTTGCAAAACATAACTTATATAGTAAGGATAATGTGAAAAAGGATTAGCACCATTGCGAAAAACAAGCTTAGTATTTAGAGCAGCTTTTTTCTGTCCTGGAGTTATATAGCCATATTCAACCATTTTATCTAAAATTTCATGTTGTCTTGCAATTGCTTGGGCACGGTTGTGTACATTGCCTAAATCTGAAGGAGCTTTTACTAATCCGGCAAGAAAAGCTGATTCAGCTAAGTTTAATTTGAGGGCTGATTTATTGAAATAACGTGCCG
Source organism: Candidatus Melainabacteria bacterium (assembly GCA_027451745.1). Lineage (GTDB taxonomy): Bacteria > Cyanobacteriota > Vampirovibrionia > Obscuribacterales > Obscuribacteraceae > JABDBL01. The sequence goes on along the minus strand of DAIDIP010000025.1, from coordinate 26,906 downwards.
CAGCTCTTTCTATACCATAAGCATTGCTGCCAAAATAAATTTGATTGAGATAGAGTTCGAGAATTTTTTCTTTAGGATATTTTTGTTCTAGTTCAAAAGCAAGAATGATTTCTTTGAGCTTGCGATTATATGTACGTCCGGACTGAGTAAAAAATAAATTTTTTACTAGCTGTTGAGTGATGGTTGAGCCGCCTTCAACTACATGTCCTGCTTGAGCGTTTACCATTAATGCTCGCAGTATACTGCTTAAATTAATACCATGATGTTCAAAGAAGTGATGGTCTTCAGCTGCTAACATAGCTCGCTGCATAGATAGAGAGATTTGTCCAAGTGGAACTACTTGTCTATTTTCATCCCCCTCAACTAAACAAACGAGGTGATCATTGCGATCAAGGATTTGTATAGCTTCAATAGGTTCGTATTTTTCAACCGTTGCCACATCAGGCAGGTCTTTGGCTTGGAAATATAGCGAAGTGCCAAGATAGCCAATGGCAATGGCTAAAACAATTAAAACTAAAGGAACAAGGGGCCTAAGCAGACCAAATAAATAACTAGTCAGTTTAGATAAAAATCCTTGTTCAGAATATTTTGGTTTATTGGCTGGACTTTGTCGCCTTTGCCTGGACAAGCTCACCTCTTAATTCTTCCTATCATCTAAGAATACAACAAAAATATGCTAGTTAGGATATATGAGCGAACGAGGCGAGGGACGAAGCCGAGGCAGCGCTAAGTATATTAACAAGGATAAGTGTAGCGAACGGCGACGGTGAGGCGTCGGCAGCCGAATCTAGGCCCTTGGATGGCTTGAGAGATAGACTTTACGCAAACGTTCGGTACTTACATGGGTGTATATCTGTGTTGTACTGATAGTTGTATGTCCAAGCAAATCTTGTACAGCACGTAAATCTGCGCCACCTTCAAGCATATGTGTAGCAAAGGTATGTCTCAAAGTATGTGGGGTTATAGGTTTATCAATTTCTGCTAAACGAGCATATTTGAGTACGATACGATGCACTGAACGACTGGAGAGTCTGCTTGCTTGACGGCTTACAAATAAAGGGCTGTCGGCTTTTGGAGTTAAATTGTCGCTGAAATGCTGCCAATGTTCATCTATATATCTATTTAGCCATTGTTGAGCATTTTCGTTTACAAGCACTACTCGTTCTTTGGATCCTTTGCCAAAAACTCGGACTTCCATCAGGGTACGATCATAGTCTTGTATAGAAAGACGGCATAATTCGCCAACCCGCATACCGGTTGCATAAAGTACTTCAAGGACTGCTCTGTCCCTTACACCAAGAGGACTATTGTCGCAAACGTGCATAAGTCTTTTAATTTCGTCTTTTTCTAAGCAAGAAGGTAGTCTTCTAGCTAGTTTAGGACCTTTCACTAGACGAGAAGGATCGTCATCAATTAATTGTTCTCGTCGCAAATAGCGATAAAAACTGCGAATGGCAGAAATTTTTCGAGCGACAGTTGGCCTAGCATAGTGCTCTTGAATGCGACGAATATAAGCTTTTAAACTATCAGCCTCAAGCACCCCAGCAGATGGAGAAATAGGGCTATCGTCCATTTCTTTGTCTGAGTCTAGACTGGTCTGAGTAGGTGGAGCAAAGTCTTTACTATCGCCATCTAAATTGTCAAGATTAGCACCATTGGAATCCGAATTTGGAGAAGCGTCAAAATCGCTGTTTGAAATTAATTGTCTTAGATCATTTAGATAAGCGCGGATTGTATTAGAAGAATAATTGCGCTCTAGCTGCAAATAGCCAGCAAATTGATCGAGGAAGACAAGGGCCTGTCTTGGAAGAGTCAATTTAATTTCAACTTTCTAGTTCGGAGGACGTGGCAACGATTATGAATTTTACATTATTATCAGCTCTAATTATCAGCTCTTTCAAAACTTTGTAAAGGAGCAATTTAAACACGGCATAAAAGCTTTGAGAATATATGGATGAATTTTGACTACTAACGAGCTTCTTAGTGGCTGCTGCCAAAGGTTTTTCAGGCAGTCTCTTAAAAATGGGCGGCTTTTGGTAACAAATAAAATAATTTTTATTAAGCTGCAATTGCTTGGCCGGTGCCTGAGTTTGGATAATATTGACCAAAATTTAGTCAGTAAATCATTATTGTTTTATTTCTCAATAAGTCTTTGCTAGAGATTGACAATACAATTAGGTAGTACGTATATTTGCTCCTTCAAGCTTTATGCGCGCTTGCCGCGTCATATCGTGCTTGCAAGATAGAGAAATCTAGCTAGACCAATTGCGCTTTGCTTTCTTGCTGACAGGTGTTTCATGCTCAATTAAAAACCATTTTTTTAAATTCAAAGCAATATCAAAAGACTTTGAATTTACAACCACCATTTGTCCCCATTCTTTCATATATAAAATAAACTGATTAGTGATTAAAACCGTAGTAGTAGATAGGAAAATAATAGAGGTAACCGATGGCTGTAGAGTTATCTGAACGCGTTCGCACATTTGGTGTTGAGGGTTCACGTATTGCTAATTTGCCAGATTTGGCAGAAATTCAAAAAGCATCCTTCAAATGGTTCATTGAAGAAGGATTGGCTGAGGAGCTGAAAGCGTTCAGTCCTATCCGGGATTATACCGGGAGGCTGGAATTACATTTCTTGCCTAGCTATAGCTGTGAAGACCACACCGAACCTAATAAGCCAAAAACCCCTGAAGAAGCTAGGGCAATGGACAGCAGTTATACCAAAAAGCTTCGTATACAAATGCGCTTGGTTAACCGTGAAATCGGTGAAATCAAAGAACAAGAAATTTATGTCGGCGACATTCCAATGATGACTGACCGCGGTACTTTCATTATTAATGGCGCTGAACGGGTAATTGTCAGCCAAATCGTTCGTAGTCCTGGTATTTATTTTAAACGCGAAGTAGATACTAACGGTAAGCGTACTTTCTCAGCTACCTTGATTCCTAATCGTGGCGCATGGCTCAAGTTTGAAAGCGATGTCAATGATGTTATCTATGTCAAGATTGACAAGAACCGCAAATTGCCGGTCACAACTTTATTGAGAGCACTCAATTATTCAGATGTGGAAATGGAAGGTCTTTTCCGCCACCGTGATTTCCTTAAGAAAACATTTGATAAAGACAATACAAAGTCGCGTGAAGACAGCTTAATTGAGGTCTATCGTAAACTCCGACCAGGTGATCCACCGTCAGTAGCTGGTGGTCAAAGCATTATTGATAGTCGTTTCTTTGACGACAAGCGTTATGACTTGGGACGGGTTGGCCGTTATAAGCTCAATAAAAAACTTGGGCTTTCTATTCCAGAAAATCAAAGAACATTGAGCAGAGAAGATATTGTTGCTGCAGTTGATTATTTAATTGGCTTACATTATGACGAAGGACATGTTGATGATATCGATCATTTAGGTAATCGTCGTATTCGTTCAGTTGGCGAGCTTTTACAAAATCAATTCCGCATTGGTTTGACTCGTTTAGAGCGTATTGTTCGTGAGCGTATGACTTTGCAAGACGCAGATACTCTTACACCAGCTAATTTGCTCAATACCAAACCATTGGTAGCTGCTATAAGAGAATTTTTTGGTTCTTCGCAATTGTCACAGTTTATGGATCAAACTAATCCATTAGCTGAATTGACTCACAAACGTCGTCTTTCTGCCTTAGGACCAGGTGGTCTATCAAGAGAAAGGGCCGGATTTGCTGTACGTGATATTCATCCAAGTCACTATGGGCGTATTTGTCCAGTTGAAACTCCAGAAGGTCCAAACGCTGGTTTGATTGGTTCATTAGCCACTCATGCTCGCGTAAATGCTTATGGTTTCATTGAAACACCTTATCGCAAAGTAGTTAACGGCGTGGTAACAGAAGACATTCATTACTTAACTGCTGATGAAGAAGATCGTTATCGTGTAGCACCAGGCGATGTGCCTGTTGATACTAAGGGTAATTTCCTTAATCCATTGATACCGGTACGTTATAAAGCTGAATTTATTGAAACCAGTCCAGATCAAGTAGATTATGTTGGTGTGAGCCCAATTCAGATTGTTTCTGTTGGAACAGCTTTAATTCCATTCTTGGAACATGACGATGCTAACCGTGCCTTGATGGGATCGAACATGCAACGTCAATCAGTTCCACTTATTAAAACTGAAAGAGCCTATGTCACAACTGGTATTGAAAAACAAGCCGCTCGTGACTCGGGTATGGTAGTTGTATCTGATATAGAAGGCAAAGTGGAGTATGTGAGTGCTTCGGCAATTCATGTGCGCACCAAAGACAAGCGTTTGGTCAAATTTGCTTTAGCTAAATTTCAACGTTCTAACCAAGACACTTGTCTTAATCAAAAACCAATCGTAAAGGTTGGCGATACGGTACAGCCAGGACAAATCATCGCTGATGGAGCTGCTACAAGCGGCGGTGAATTGGCGGTGGGACGCAATTTACTTGTTGCCTTTATGCCTTGGGAAGGTTACAACTTTGAAGATGCTATTTTGATCAGTCGTCGTCTAGTATTTGATGATGTGATGACTTCAATTCACATTGAAAAGCTAGAAATTGACGCACGTTCAACCAAATTAGGTCCAGAAGAAATAACTCGTGAAGTGCCAAATGTTTCGGAAGAATCTTTGCGTCACTTGAATGAAGAAGGCATAGTACGTATCGGTTCACGTGTTTATCCAGATGACATTCTAGTTGGCAAAATTACACCTAAAGGTGAATCTGAACATCCACCAGAAGAAAAGCTATTGAGAGCGATATTTGGTGAAAAAGCACGTGATGTTCGTGATAATTCATTGCGCGTTCCACATGGTGAAGGCGGACGGGTTGTAGATGTTAAAGTCTTCGATCGTGAAAAAGGTGATGAGCTTCCACCAGTAGCTAATAAAGTGGTGCGTGTATACATTGCCCAAAAACGTAAAATTAGCGTGGGCGATAAAGTTGCTGGACGTCACGGCAACAAAGGTATTGTGGCTAAAATTCTGCCAACAGAAGATATGCCATTTTTGCCAGATGGTACTCCAGTAGACATCGTACTTAATCCATTAGGTGTGCCAAGTCGGATGAATGTCGGTCAGACATTTGAAACGTTGCTTGGTTTAGCAGCAATGCTTACCGGACATCATTATGAAGTACCACCATTTGATGAAATGTTTGCTAAAGAAGCATCTAGTCAATTGGTTCATGGTGAAATAAAAAAAGGCAAAGTTAATTCCGGTTTAGAGTGGATTGGCGACAATGGCAAAATGACACTTTATGATGGAAGAACAGGCGCTAATTTTGACAACCCAGTAACAGTAGGCAAAATCTATATGATGAAGCTAGTGCACTTGGTAGACGATAAAATCCATGCTAGATCCACAGGACCTTACAGCTTAGTGACTCAACAGCCATTAGGTGGTAAAGCGCAATTTGGTGGACAGCGTTTGGGAGAAATGGAATGCTGGGCACTTGAAGCTTTTGGTAGTGCATATTCATTGCAAGAAATGCTCACCATTAAGTCAGATGACGTTAATGGGCGCTCCAAAGCATATGAATCTATCGTTAAAGGTGAAAATCTAAGACGTCCAGGTATTCCTGAATCGTTCAAAGTGCTTGTTCGCGAATTGCAATCTATAGGACTTGATTTGTCTGTTGCCAAACGCACTAAAGAAGGCGAAGAGGTTGAAGTTGATTTGATGGCGGAAGTGGAAGAAGTTCGTCCACGTGGTGGCAGACGTATGAGCCCATTTGGTGAAATTGGACTTGAGTCTGAATTAGCCGAATTAAGCAAACAGCAAATGATGCCACAAACAGCAGTAGCTGTTGGTGATCCAGATGCTGAAGATGCTTCAGAAGGTGGACAATTAGAGACAGAATTGACTGTTGGCTCTGATTTGGATACTGACTTAGGCATACCGCGAATTGGCAAAGAAATCGGTGCTGAAATGGAAACCGAATTAGCTTCAGAAGCTGATCCAGAAGGCGAGGTAGAAAGCGATCCTATCGAAGATAGTATCGGTATGGTGGATGATGAGCCTAGCGGTTTAGATGATGCCTCTGATTCTGTCGAAGAAGAAGTCTAAGAGCATACTTTTGTAATCAATTGACCACAGCGTTAGGAGGTCCTTTTTAATGGCTACGAGTATCGATCGTTTTGACTATATAAAAATTGGCGTTGCGTCACCGGAACGTATTTTGAGCTGGTCACACGGAGAAGTCACTAAACCAGAGACGATCAACTATCGTACTTTGAAACCAGAAAAAGATGGTTTATTCTGCGAACGTATTTTTGGACCCTCAAAGGACTGGGAATGCTATTGCGGTAAGTATAAGCGAGTTCGTCATCGCGGTATCACTTGCGAGCGTTGTGGTGTAGAAGTAACTGATTCAAAAGTTCGTCGTCATCGCATGGGACACATTCGTTTGGCTTGCCCAGTAACCCATATCTGGTTTCTTAAAGGTATTCCAAGTTATATTGGTCTTTTGCTTGACCTGCCATTGCGTGATTTGGAGCAAGTTGTTTATTTCAATGCATATATTGTAGTCAATCCAGGCAATGTGCCTGATTTGGCCAAACATCAACTTCTTTCAGAAGAAGAATATGAAAGACTTTTAGATGATATCAATTTGCAATTTGACGTTGGTATTGGTGCAGAAGCCGTTAAACAACTTTTGCAAGAAATAGCCAAACCAGTATATGAGCGTCCAGACAACAAAGAAGATCGTGGCCGTCTAATGGACTTGCCAGGATTGAAAGAATTATCTGGGCAACTCCGTGAAGAACTAGCAACAGCTGGTGGTTCGCAACAAAAGAGAGCCAAAATCATTAAGCGCTTACGCTTGGTTGAAGCTCTAGTTAATTCAAATACAGATCCTAATTGGGTTGTATTAGATAATCTTCCGGTAACCCCACCTGATTTGCGCCCAATGGTGCAATTAGATGGTGGACGTTTTGCTACATCTGATCTTAATGACTTATACAGGCGGGTTATTAACCGTAATAATCGTTTGTCACGTCTATTAGAAATGGGTGCGCCTGAAATTATCGTACGTAATGAAAAACGGATGTTGCAAGAAGCAGTAGATGCTCTAATCGATAATGGTCGCCGTGGAAGAGTTGTGGTTGGTCCAAACAATCGTCCATTGAAATCTTTGTCTAACATTATTGAAGGTAAGCAAGGTCGTTTCCGTCAAAACTTGTTAGGTAAGCGGGTTGACTATTCTGGACGATCTGTAATTGTTGTCGGACCAACATTGAAATTACATCAATGTGGTTTACCTCGTGAAATGGCAATTGAATTGTTCAAACCATTTGTTATTAACAAATTGATTGAACGTCAAATTGTTCAAAACATCAAATCAGCTAAGAAGCAAATCGAAAAAGGTTCAGCAATTGTTTGGGAAATTCTTGAAGAAGTAATTCAAGGACATCCAGTATTGCTTAACCGTGCTCCTACGCTTCACCGCTTAGGTATTCAAGCTTTCGAACCAGTATTGGTAGAAGGACGAGCTATTCAATTGCATCCGCTTGTTTGTTCGGCATTTAACGCTGACTTCGACGGGGACCAAATGGCTGTGCACGTGCCACTATCAGTAGAGGCGCAATCAGAAGCTCATATGCTTATGCTAGCTTCTAACAATATATTGTTGCCAGCAACTGGTAGACCAACTATTACACCTACTCAAGACATGGTTCTAGGTATATATTATCTGACTATCGAAAAGCCAGGTAGTGATGATCCTAAAGCATGTAGGGGAGCTGGTATGCGTTTTGTCAATTTGGCTGATGCACGTGCTGCTTATGAATCTGGTGTTGTAGATTTACACGCCAAGATCAAAGTGCGGGACGCTGATGGTCAAACAATTGAAACCACACCAGGTCGTGTAATTTTCAATCAAGCAGTAAGAGAAGCAGTAGCATCAGTTACATAAAAGTGAAACAAGGATGCTGGTGAAGCATCCGCATGTGAACGAAGTAGGATACGCGCGTACGAGCTGAAGGAACTGAAGCGAGGCAGCGCATAAAAAGAGGATCAAATACATGGCGGCTAATACCGATAAGAAGGACCAGTTGGAATTCATTAACCAAACTGTGGACAAGAAAAAACTTGGCGCTCTCCTATCTACAGTGTATGAAAAATTTGGCACAGCTCGATCTTCAGAGCTAGCTAATACATTGAAAGATCTTGGTTTTAAATATGCTACTAAAGCTGGCGTGACCATTTCTATTAATGACCTTGATGTTCCAGAAGCAAAACGTGGATTAATTTCTAGCGCAGAAAAAGAAATTGAAGCTGCTCAAAAACGTTATGAACTTGGGGAAATCACAGAAGTTGAGCGCTATAACAAAGTTATCGATACCTGGTCTGCAACCACTGACCAATTAACAAAAGAAGTTGTGGATAATTTTGATCGCTTAAATCCAGTGTATATGATGGCTTTCTCTGGTGCCCGGGGTAATATCTCTCAGGTTCGTCAGTTAGTTGGTATGCGTGGTTTGATGGCTGATTCTCAAGGTCAGATTATTGACTTGCCAATTAAAGCCAATTTCCGTGAAGGCTTGAACGTTACTGAATACATCATTTCCAGCTACGGAGCTCGTAAGGGTCTTGTAGATACAGCCTTGAAAACAGCTGACTCTGGTTATTTAACTAGACGTCTAGTAGACGTTGCTCAAGATGTAATTGTTCGCGATCTTGATTGTAAGTCAAAGCGCAGCATTAATATGCAAGCCATTATGGAAGGCGATAAAGCTATGGTCAAATTGACCGAGCGTATTTATGGTCGTGTGCTAGCTGAAGACATTGCCGATCAAGAAACAGGTGAAATCATTGCTAAAACTGGTGATTTAGTTCATCGTGAATTGGCTGAAAAAATTGCTGCTGGCAGCAAAAAAGACAGAAATGTCAAAGTACGTTCACCGCTTACTTGTGAGAGCCAATTTGGCGTTTGCCAAAAATGTTATGGTTGGTCATTAACCAATAACAGATTGGTAGATATTGGTGAAGCAATCGGTATTATCGCTGCTCAATCAATCGGTGAGCCTGGAACTCAGCTCACCATGAGAACATTCCACACCGGTGGTGCTGTAGCTGGTGGTGCTAGCCGTGCCCAATTAAAGGCTCCAGGGGCTGGAACTATGACCTTCAATATTCCTAGCCGCTCTGTACGTACTGCCTATGGTGATGTTGTTGAACAAACAACCAAAGATGGTGTGATCAAAATATCTGGCACCAAAGAACATAGTGTGCCAATATCACAAGGTAGTTTGATATTGATCCCATCTGGTACAGAGGTAAAATCTGGTACCGTGTTAGCTGAATATGATCCACCAGGTGCTAAGAAAAACCTAACTGAACGGGCTACAAAAGATATTACTGCTGATATTTCTGGTCGGGTCATGTTCCATGGCTTCCAGGCTGATGAAAAACGTGATAGACAAGGTAATATTTCACGCACTGCCAACCGGAGTGGCATTATCTGGGTATTAGAAGGTGACGTATATAACTTGCCTTCAGGTGCTCATGTTGTAGTTAAAGACGGTCAGGACGTTAAACCTTTGGATGTTTTGGCTGAAATAACCATTGGTACTGAATATGGTGGGGAAGTCAGATTCGGTCCTGAAATTGAAACCGAAGTGGTTAAATCAGGTCGTAAGCAGGTAACTAGACTTGTTAAAGGTAAAGAGATAACCATCATTATTTCGTCGGTTGGTGCTGCTAATGGCAAATTGGAAGCCAGCAAACAAGGTTATATCTGGCGTGTAGCAAAGACAAAAGAAAACTTTGTTATCAAAGTAGTAAATGATGAAATCGTTGAAAACGGCAAAATCGTTGCTGAACTTATTGATGAAGGTGAAAATGTTGTCCGCAGCGGTGGTGAGATTATTTATGATGGTGTAGAAGTAGACGACAGACGGGTAATTATTAAGCCAGGTCGTGTGCTCTTTGTACCTGAAGAAGTGCATTTCATCTCCAAAGATATTTCACTAAAGATAGCTGAAACAGCAGAGCAAGTCACCGCTGGTCAGGAAGTGGTTAAAGATGTATTCGCCCATATGGACGGGATCATTGAAATCGTTGCTGATAATGACATTATTCACGAAGTAGTTATTCGTCCTGGTGAATTGCATGTTATTACCGACCCAACTGAAGTAAAAGTACCAGAAGGGCAAGTTGTTGAACCAGGTACTGAAATTATTGCTGGTTTGACATTCAAAGAAAGAAAGATGGTCAATATCTTCGAACGTGAAGATGGCACCATGTATGTATTGGTAAGACCAGTAGAAGAATTCTGGATTGAACCTTTAGATACTAAATTTAAATACAAAGCCACTGATGACAAAATCAGTCTAAGAGCAGTGACACAATTGCTGTTCAAAGATCGCGAAAAAGTGCGCAATATCAATGGCGCTCAATTGACTCGTACATCTTTAGTATTGCAGATGCAAGGACATCTTCAAACACTCAAAGGTATCGTAGAAATTGGCGAAGAGTTGAATATCGTCGTACAAGAAAATATTCTGTTGCGTCGCGATCAAGATTTGAATGTCACCTTGCTCTCTGTTGAGCCAGGCGAAATAGTAGAAGCCAAAGCTCCTGTGGCTACAACACAGGTGTTAACTAAGACTTCTGCTCGTGTGCAATTATCCAAGACAGATGAACGCAGAATTTTGCTTATTACAGCTGATCAGCAAATACCTCATCAAATAAAAGGTAATCCAACATCTAAAGAAGGCGATCTAGTGAAAGCTGGTGATCCGCTTTCCAAAGCTACACCTGCAGTTCATTCTGGGCAAGTAACTGGCGTTGAAGCTGGTGAAGTAGTTGTACGTAAAGGTAGACCTTATCTTATTTCTACAAATACTCAATTGCAAGGCGAAGATGGCGCTCTAGTACAAAGAGGCGATTTGCTAGCAACTCTAATCTTTGAAAGACAAAAAACTGGAGATATCGTTCAAGGTTTGCCTCGTGTAGAAGAATTGCTAGAAGCAAGAAAACCAAAAGAAAGTGCGATCCTAGCTGAAAAAGCTGGTAAAGCTAAAATAGTAATGGAAGAAGATCTTACCCATTTATTTGTCGTTTATGGCGACGGTAATGAAGAAGAAATCTCCATTCCAGCCGGACTGAACGTCATTGTTGAAGATAGCGAAGAAATTACTCTTGGTAAAGCACTTACCGATGGTCCACCAAATCCACACGATGTTGTAAGACTGCGTGGTTTGGAAGCTGCACAAAAATATCTAGTTGATGAAGTGCAATCAGTTTATCGCTCGCAAGGTGTAGAAATCGCTGACAAACATATCGAAGTAATTGTTCGTCAGATGACTAGAAAAGTACGTGTAGATGAGCCTGGCGAAACAATCATGCTTCCTGGTGAATTGCTCGATCGTTTCTATATTCAAAATGAAAACGAAAAAGCGGCAATGAATGAGCAAATAGAGGCAGCTTATTCTCCTATACTGCTTGGCATAACCAAAGCTAGCTTGAATACAGAAAGCTTCATCTCTGCTGCATCATTCCAAGAAACCACGAGAATTCTTACTGAAGCAGCTGTAGAAGGTAAGAAAGACTGGTTGCGCGGTTTGAAAGAAAACGTCATCATTGGACGTCTAATTCCTGCTGGTACTGGCTTCCAGGGTCATGAAATGACCACTGAACCAGAGGATGAGGAAGAAGACATTTATCCTCCAATTGGTGAAGGCAGTTTCAACGCTCCTGTTTAAGCTGGTTCTTGATTCAAATTAGGGTGCGCCTTTATGGACACAAAGATCGAGGAGATTCAACAAAACATCTTCCGGATTTGTTTGCGTCCTAAAGGCAGCTTTATTTCGTTCAATCATTTTCTTATTAAAGATGAAAAGCCAACATTGATTCATACAGGGCATCGGGAGCTTTTTCAATATGTCTATGAAGAAGTAAACAAGATAATAAATGCTGAAAATCTGAGCTATATTACTTTTTCTCATTTTGAACCAGATGAGTGTGGGAGCTTGAATGAATGGCTTGAGATTGCACTAAACGCCCAAGTCGCCATTAACAAAATATGCGACTGGTCAGTAAAAGGTTTTATTGGTAAACCATCTTTAGTATTGAAAGATGGAGAAATCTTGGATCTTGGTAAGCATAAATTGAAAATGATTGAAACACCACATTTTCCTCATGCTTGGGAAGCAAGCGTATTTTATGATACTACAAGTGGTGTGCTATTCGGTTCGGATATTGGTACACAGCAGGGATTTAAAGATTCATTAGATAATCGTGATGTCGTTGAGGAGATTTTTGCTCTACAACAAAAACTGGGCTATATGCCTTTTGGACCGTCAATGGCGGAGGGTATTCGAAGACTGCAGGACATCAATATCCCCATTTTGGCGACTATGCATGGAACGGCACTTAATCAGAAGAATTGTCGCAACCTTTTAGCTCTGCTAGAAGCAGAAAACCAGAAGGCCTGTCGCTCAATTTTTCAAGATAATTATCCTCTCGTTCAATGATGTTTTTGTTAGCAGTGGGCTTTATTGGAAGGGATTGAGTTTTCACGTTATTGAAGCAAGATCATCCTTTAGACTGGTTCGCTTTAATGACAGCTTCGTTATTATAGATATAAAGGTCCAGATATCTATAATGAGGGGGCGGTATTTATGTCAAACGGCAAAACTATCTGTACAGTTTGTAATTATATTTATGATGAAGCAAAGGGTAAATCAGACACTAAGCAAATGCTGAAATTTGAAGATTTATCTGATGAATGGAAATGTCCAGAATGTGGTTCTACAAAAGATATGTTTCAACCCTGCTCTTGTGTGAGCTTTCCATCTCATGGACAAAACTGTGCAGTGGAAACAGAAAAGAAGAACGTCATTGATGGCAGCATGACTGTTGAGCAAATAGTAGCAGAACATCCATCTGTTGCTTGTCTTTTAGAGCAATATGGAATTGATTATTGTTGTGGTGGTAAAGGCAAATTAGATGAAGCCTGCCGCAAGAAGGGTGTAAAGGTGGAATATTTATTGGAAAAATTTCGAGCGGTTATTGCCAAAGAAGGTCAGTCTCATGAACCCGATTGGACACAATCTAGTCTGAACAAACTGATAGAACATATAGTAGAGTCATATCATGAACCATTGCGACAAGAGCTAGTGCGTGTAACAGAACTTGCAGATAAAGTAGCGCGTGTTCATGGCGAAAATCATCCAGAGATGATCAAGGTTAAAGAAGTATTGAGTGATTTTAGAACACAATTAGAATTACATATGCAAAAAGAAGAAATGATTTTATTTCCTGCTATTGTCCGTATCGAGGCAGGAGGAGATCTACAATTTGTAGGTTGCGGTGGGGGGATTGAACAGCCAATTGATGTAATGACTCAGGAACATGAAGTAGCCGGCGATGCTCTTGGCACTATGCGGCAGTTAACGCATGAATACACTCCACCTAGCGATGCTTGCAACACTTTTAAAGTTCTGCTTCATTCATTAGCTAAATTCGAAGCTCAAATGCATGAGCATGTGCACAAAGAAAACAATATATTATTTCCACGAGCTCTGTTGTTACGTGGCATCAATAAGACACAAGCGACGGCAACAAAACCTTAAGTAGGAGGAGGCGGCAAATGATATCTCGAACAGCAGAATATGCTTTGCGTGCCGTAGTTTATCTGGCGATGAATCCAGGTAGTGAATTCACAACTAGGCAGATTTCTGTGGTCACTAAAGTGCCCTCAGCTTACCTTTCTAAAGTGCTTCAATCGCTGGTAAAAGCTGACTTGATAAAATCTCAAAGAGGAATCGGCGGTGGTTTCATTTTAGCTAAATCTGCTGGCAAAATAGATATTCTGGCAGTGTTGAATGCAGTTGATCCTATTCAACGTATAAAAAGATGCCCTCTTGATCTTAAAGCACATGGCAGTAATTTGTGCGCTCTGCATAAAAGACTGGATGAAGCAACAGCATTAATTGAGAAAACTTTTGCTGAGACTACCATTTCTGATTTGCTCGCTCGTCCAACATTATCAATCCCCTTGTGTGAATTTCCTTCAAAATGAAGGAAAGCGAAAATTAGAGAAGGACTGCAGTGCGCTTTAATATCAGCGCAGATTATTGAGCTTCGTTTTTCGCTGAGTGCAATGGATGGTCTTTGAGGATCATTCTGGCATCAAAACGATGACGAATACGATGGGCCAAAAAATATGTATATCGACTGCGTGATGGATTACATTTTTGGTCTAAGAGTAAATGGGCAAGAATAGATACGGTAATGCCAATGCGATACGGATGCAAACGTGTGCCACGGAATAACATAAAAAACAAAGCCAAGAGTTCAAAAGAATGGAGAGGCAAATATAGTTTGCCGCTATATTTTTCATGAGCAGCTTCATTGAATTTTGACCAATTTAGCGTCCAGCCATGAGCACGAACATAATCCACGATATGATCAAGGTCGATTAACCAGCCAGCCAAAAAACTTGCAATAGCTGCTGGAGGAGACTTGTAACGAGCATAACTAGCCAGACCGATTCCTGCGGAAGTAACGATATGACCTACTGTTCTCATGACAACCTAACCTTTCTTCCAAATCTACTGACAATTGTGTTCTTAATTTAAGCTAATATACTAATTTATGCAAGTTTTATTTCATTGATATACCACCCACACCGGCAATTAGACGATACTGAACAGTGAAATTGATAAAAAGTGCCCAGGAGAAGCAAATGATTCAAGCAAAACGCCAAGTTCTACTAGCAGTCCTTGTTTTGGCAAATGTTATTTCGACAGGTAATTTGACTACAAGAGCTGGACTAGCTCAAAATAGCCCTTCGAGCAATACTGCTGGGGTTAATCCACATGCTATTAGTCTTTATAATCTTGGCTTGAATGCTTACAAACAAGGCAGTCCAGAGTCAGCAATTATCTTTTTTAAAAGAGCAGTAGACTTGGATCCTGATTTAGCGGATGCTCAATATAATTTGGGTGTGCTTTATCAGAGCGAAAAACGGTTAAAAGAAGCAGTGCCACGCTTCAAAGAAGCTCTGCGTGTGAGACCGGAGGATGCTGATTCACACTATCAATTAGCTTTGGCTCTAATAGATTTGAACGAATTGTCTGAGGCTCGTCAGCAGCTTATGACTATTGCTCCAAATAATAGTCATTTCACTGATGCGCAAAAAAGGGTAGCTGCCATTGATGCTCAATTGGCTAACCCTGGTGCTGTAGCCATGAGCCAACCAGTGCCCTTGAGCCAGAATGCGGTTTCAAATCCAAGTGTAAGTACAAGTACTAGTAACATTCAAACAGTTGCTCCGACCAATGTAATTAATCCAGCGCCACCGACTATTACTTCAGTAGTTAGTCAAACGGCTACTAATGGTGTAGTGTCCTCTGCAACTGTGCCAATACCAAGTAGTGTTAGTAATCCTGTTGCTGTTGTAGATAATGCTTCAGTACAGGTAGTAGCTAATGGCTTTTCTGCGCCATCTGGATTGACTTTTGATAGACAAGGCAATTTGTATGTAGCTAATTTCGTCACTAGTACTATTGATAGATTAGCTCCAGATGGTAAGAAAACCCAGTTTAGTGCAGGAATTAATCTAAAGGGACCTATAGGCTTAATTAGTGATGATGATAGTAATATTTATGTAGCTAATTATATAGCCGGCACTGTAACTAAAATAAATCCGGCAGGTATTGCGCAAATTATAGTATCGGGTTTGAAAAAACCTTATTATCTAGCAAGAGATAAAGAAGGCAATATTTTTGTTAGCCAACAGGAAGATAATACAATTGTGCGCATAAGTTTCACACACAATTCTGTTGCTTCTGATACTGTCAATCAATCTAGTCCATAATTGTTATGGGAAAACTGGTGAGTGAAAGCGGTCCTATATTTGATTCGAGAAGAGCTGCTATTCAGTTGGCTACGGAATTATTTATTGTTCGCCCGGCTTATAAGTTTTTCAAGAATTTAGAAGTATCTGGACAAGAAAACATTCCAAAAGACATTCCTGTTGTGGTTGTGTCTAATCATCGTTCATATTGGGATCCACCAATAATGTCTATAGCCACACGCAAACCCATTTGTTATATAGCTAAAAAAGAACTATTCGAACACTCGCAATTGGCATTGTTGATCAAACTTTTAGGTGCTGTGTCAATAGACAGGCAAAAACCGTCTTTGTCTTCAATTAAACAAATAAAAAAGGCGATCAAAGCCGGTTGGTCGCTTGGGATTTTTATTGAAGGTACACGCAGTAAAATTTCTGGTGTATTGGGAAAACCACAAACCGGGCCTGCTTATTTTGCTCATGCAAATCAATTACCAATACTACCATTAGGTTTAATTGATACAGATAAAAAAGACAAGAAAAGCATAGCGCGAATTGGAAAGTTGATTGCTCCGGGACCAGATCTAGAAGCAAAAACATGGGAAATCATGAATGCTCTAGCTGGTCTTACTGGTTATACATTGCCAGCAAGCAAAGAACTTGAAACTGCCTGAAATTCAGTTATTGCTTTCCCTCTATATATTCAGCAAAGCCGGCAGCTATTTCAATAGCTTCTTCTCTGAATCAACAAAAGTTCAAAGTAATTTGTTATCTAAGATACTTTGGTAGCTTGTTTAATCTTGGTTTCAGTATTCTTTACAGCTTTAATTTGATTGTTTGCATCTACAAAAACTACTTTAGGGTTAAAGTTTTTGCAGTCGTTTTCATTTAGCCAAACAAAGCGAGCAATAATGACTAAATCACCTGGTTTGACTAGATGAGCTGCAGCGCCATTTACACAAATATCTTTGGTGTCTGGACCAGCATCTATGGCGTAGGTCTCAAAGCGTGTACCAGAAGTGACGTTCCATACCTGCACTGCTTCATAGGGCAGCAGTTGTGCAGCGTCTAGAAGCTTGCTGGAAATAGCAATACTTCCCTCATAGTCCACATTACTTTCAGTGACGGTGGCTCTATGTATCTTTGAAGCCAGCATTTTGCGCATCATTTGCAATCCAATACCTCATTAAGTATATAAATTTTAAGCCAAAAATAAGCTTTTTCGGTGATCAATAATCGTATTTGAATAATTGTTGTGAGGCTCTATTTAAAGTCTTTATTTTAAAGTTTTTCTATTATGGTAGCGATGCCTTGCCCAACACCTATACACATAGTTGCTAATCCTCTTTTAACCTTTCGCCGCTCCATTTCATGAAGAAGACTAGTAATGATGCGAGCACCAGTGCAACCGATTGGATGTCCTAAGGCAATGGCGCCTCCGTTTACATTGACAATGCTTGGATCTAGGTTCAATAAATCAATGCAGGCGAGAGACTGGGCAGCAAATGCCTCGTTTAATTCTATAAGATCAATATCTGACAAAGTTAATTTGGCTCTATCTAGTGCCTTTTTTGTAGCTGGTACTGGACCTATGCCCATATAAGAAGGATCTACTCCGCAAACTGCAGAACTTATATAACGAGCTAAGGGTTTTAATCCTAGTTCTTTTGCTTTTTCTTCTGAACAAATTAACAGGACTGCAGCACCATCATTGATACCAGAAGAGTTGCCAGCAGTGACTGCGCCATTTGCTTTAAAAACCGGTTTTAACTTTGCTAGATCTTCAATGGTTGTTTGAGGACGCGGATGTTCGTCTTCGGTTATTAATAAAGCTTTTTCTTTGCCATTTTCTTCTGTGAGAACAGGAATAATTTCTTTGACAAAGTTCTGTTTGCCTTGAGCATAGCGTTTTTGACTTTCTAGAGCAAATTGATCTTGTCTTTCTCTGCTTATTCTGTATTGTTCAGCTACTTTCTCTGCTGTTTCGCCCATTGATAAAGGTGGATATAGAGCAGCTAGTTTTTCATTAGTAAAGCGCCAACCCATGGTTGTGTCATGCAAAACAGGGTTTCCACGGGGAAAACCAGCTTCCGGTTTAGCCATTACTAATGGTGCTCGAGTCATTGACTCTACGCCACCGGCAATAAACAGATCACCTTCATTGACCATTACCGATTTACAAGCTTCATTCACTGCCATGAGACCCGAACCGCACAGACGGTTTACGGTGGCGCCAGCACATTCTACCGGTAAGCCGGCTAATAAAGCTGCCATTCTGCCTATATTTCTATTGTCTTCACCGGCTTGATTGGAAGCACCAAGAATTACATCTTCGATCATGTTTACTGGCAAATTATTTCGAGCCACAAGTGCTTTAATTAACAGAGCAGCAAGATCATCAGGACGGCAAGATTTAAGCGCTCCACCATAGCGACCAATAGGAGTACGTATAGCATCAATAATATAAGCTTGTTTCATGGGTGTCCTTATGCTGACACCAACAATTTTAACCTAAACTCTAATTTTTTATTTGACTGTGTCTATATGGACTTGCTCGATTAAAGTCATTAATTCATCAGGATTAATTTCTTGGCTGATATATTCTATATACTTCACTTGCCAATCCTCAACATCCTGCAAAACTTGAGACAAAGAAACATGGGCTGAATGGGCTGCTGCTTGATCAATACCAAGTTCACCAGCACTACTAATTAAATAAAGTCGTGCTCGAGCAGAATAGCCAAGAGCATCTCTTAGGCTGAGCCTTAAGAAAGCGAGATTGCGTTCTAGTCCAATTTTTTCACAAATATGGCAGCAAATGAGATTGAATTTTGCCAACGGTTGGGCCAAATCAGTTTCGGGTACGTGACTTAAGCCACTATGCACTAACAAATGAGCGGCTCTTACACCTTCATAAAGAGCGACATCTCCTAATCTTTTGATTGAGTCAGATAATTTAGTCAAACCATCTAATTCACACCAAAGTCTTTGCATTAGAGCTACTTCTTTACCAGAGATTGGAGTATTGTCTTTTGGATCTTTCAATACATTTTGCATGCCATCTTGTTCAAGGAGCTTGTTTTCATCAGACAGTTTTTCAAGAATAATATCCAGACCTTTGGGTAATGCCAGCATATCTTGGTCCATATTATCTTTGGCAAGAGCTGATTCCAAAAGTAATTTGTCTAGGTTCTTGGTTAGTTTGCATGTTTCCATAGTGAGATCTTGAGGGGGTTTACGTTGAATAAAAACGAAAATACCTTCTTTCCAAGCACTAACAAATTCTAGGATAGCCTTATTGCCAGTAATTTTTCCGATCCGAACATGTGTCAATTTGCCTTCTTCAAAATGGGCGCGGAAATGAGCATCACGGTGCTCAACAGAAAGGACACCAGTATCTCTATTTTGAGCAAAATTTTGCAATAAATTAGCAGGATCAGTAGTGCCTAGATAACCGACAAGTGTTTGTAATTGCGCTTCTTCGCCAGATGCTTTAATAAGCTTGTTACTATCTAAACCGGCCTTTTGTCCGTAAAAAGCCAGATCTTGCATGATGATTTCCAATTGTCTGGCATTTATGAACCCTTTTTTTAATAATAGTCCACCCAATGAGGCTTCTTCTTTAACTGGCTTATTTCCTAATTCGATCATCAATTCGTCTAATTGAGTTTGGCTAACTAATTTGGCAGCTAATAAGTAATCTTTCAAGGTAAACGGTGCACGGTTGCGAAAGCAATTGACTAAGAAAGGTACTTTGGCAAATAGAGGATAAATTAGTTTTTGTACTTCAAGCGACTTTAATTCGAGCAATATTTCATCGTTGGTTAATTTACTGCTTTCTCCCAAACGCAAGCAAAGAGCACTGACAGGTGTAAAATTGTCCACAGAACTGAGAACCAAATTGGTTTTATTTGCCCCAGCCCTTAGTCCTTTTGCTTTTATGCCACTCTCGGTTAATATGGGCACACTCGACATTAGAACTTGCTGTGTAAGGTCGGTGTTTTCAGGCAAGATGGCATTTCTATTGTGAACAGCTTGAATGTGTTTAGTTAATGACGGTGAATAGTCAAACAGTTCTGAATAATTAGCAAATGTATGAAAAGATAAATCTCCTAGTAGAGATTCTTTTGTTATTGTAATTGCTCTTGTACCGGTTAGAAAAACCAATATGCCTTCTACTTCTAACAATTGTTTAGCCAAGCTGCTACTTTCAAACAGTATTTCGCTAGGAAATAAAAAACCGTTCTCTTGAGTATCGATAAGGATAAGTTCAAACTTTTTTTTGGTTAATACTAAAGATGCAAGTTCGTCAAGCAATTGCGGACTATTATGGAGAACACAAATATTCTCCGCTACTCCACTATCTGTGGTTAAAATAGGAGTTGTCTCAACTTGTCCTGGTAACATCAATTAACCATTAAGCCAGCTATAGAAAATTTATGGGTAGACATAAAAGGTTTCCAAAAATGCTATGCCCAACAAAGCGCAACCTTAATCTAGGCTATCGTCTGTGTTTTGAAACAGATACAATAAGGCAGTTTTTTGAGATAATTAATTCGGATTTTTTAGAAATGAGTATATATCAGCAGTGCTAAATTTGTTGATTAAGAAAAAGCTTTTAGTTCTGCCTCTCATTGTTAGCCTTTTGGCTAATACAATGATTATGAGTTTTGCTGCCAATTCTCCTAAAGACAGTCTGGAGTTTAGTTTGCATCAACCAGAAAAGAAGACTAACGACCTGGAAGAAGATGCGGAGCTTGTCCAGGGCGAAAATGCTACTGATATTCCAAAGGATTTGACTAAGGAAGAATCAGAAAAAGAAGAAAAGAGCTTCGATACTGATGTTAAAGATATTGATACCGTTGAGCCGGTTAAGGGTGAAAGTAAACCTTCAAATAAGCTTTTGCAAGGACAAATTACCTACACTGTACCTTCTGGCACCCCAATTAAGCTCAAGCTTGCTGCAGTACCAAGTCATCCTATGAAAATAATGGATCGAGACTTTGACGGCAATTTATACCCGGCTAAATTAGGACAAAAAATAACTGCTAAAACAACTGAAGATATATACGTTGATCATAATAAAATCATTCCAGAAGGAACATTATTATGTGGAGAAGTAAGTAAAATTCTTCCGCCGCGCCGGGTTGGGCGGCCTGGATCTTTGGAACTTTCATTTAATCAATTAGTTACTCCAGACGGACATAAATTTGCCTTCAGAGCAGAGGCAAACAATTTAAAGGCATCAACAGCGAAAACAAAGGCAAAAGGCTTAGGCATAATAGCAGCCCATGCAGCTGGCGGTGCAATTGTTGGTGCCCTAGTTGCATATCAGCTTTTTGGTATGGAGAAAACCATAGCTATGCACGGATATAATATAGCTGGCGGAGCGGCAGGTGGGGCATTATTGGCTACAGGCTATGCCATTATGCGAAAAGGACCTAAAGCAACATTGGAGCCGGGTGACGACTTAAATATTTCTATTGAAAATGACTTGCTTATGCCAGTTGCAAGTGAAGTAGATCCTAGAAGTAAAAGACCAGCTATTGCTGATCTTAAAATGGAAATCGAGAAGAGTAAAGTTATTAGTGATGGGCTAGGTGGGCATTTTGTTACTGTACAAACAACGGTGATAAATGAGAGCGATAGCGATCTAAGTTCAATTGACCTTTTTTTGGAAGATAGTAACGGCGAGCGTCACCCTGTAGTTTCAAGTCCTGATGAAAATTCGCAATTTCTTTTTCATGTTGAGCCACATTCTACACAACATCTTAGTTTATGCTTTTTAACTCCTTATCCGAAACTTAAGCATCAATTAGTTTGGGTGGATCATCATACTAAACTGGCTTTAACACGACAAAAGATTCAATAATGATTGATTATGCAGCTTGTAATTGAATTGCATAAGAAAGCTGAACTTCTTTGTCATATTCAACTCGAATTGAAACTGTGTCAGATGTGGAAAATTCAAGTTTGACTAAACCAAGACTGTCAGCATTGTAATTGCTCCATTTATTAGGAACTGACACTATAACGTGTTGTGGCCCCCATTCTTCCACATAAGCCTTAAGCACTTGGCACAACCTGTCTTCATCTGTAGGATTTTTAAATATACTCATGATTCCTCTCCTCGTTTATCAAAAATACTCTTGTTTGCCTTGTCCGACTTGATATTTGGACTACTGAGGCTTGGGTTCTCAAGATGTGAACAGTTTAAAAAATGTAAGGATCTAGAACAATTGGTGTTTCTCCCCCGGGGGTGGGGAAATTCCCATAGTTAGGTTAAACTTGCTCTGAAAGGCTAAGAAGAAAAGACTTATATGGGCAATAATGGAACTCTTCCAAACAAGATTAAGTGTCTAATGAATAGAAGCAGTATAAAAGTGGCCAGTTCAATTAGCTTTAGCATATTAGTGCTGAGCAGCTCTTTGGCTAATTTAGCTTGCGCTGACACAATAGAATTTTCTGACGGTGCATCAATTTCTTCAGCTGCTCCTGCAGATAAACTAGGACAAGCGGGGGACCCCAGGCTAAGTCATCTTATTAAAGGAGTCAAATTATATAGTCATAGTTTAGATACACAGCAAATTGCTTTACTGGCTAAAGATGGAATTAGAATATCTAGCACTGGTAAAGAAAATTGTTTGAGGCTGGAAGATGGTAATGTTCTTTTTGTACCTGATAAAAATATATTGGTAGATACGGCACATGGACGTTTAGAACTAGGAGCTGGTGCAATTGTTTTTGCTATGGTCTCAAATGATGGCTTAGTGTTATATGACTTAAGGCAAAGTTCAGCAAAACAAGTCAGCGTTTTAATAGATAATCAGAAGATTTTTATAGAGCCTGGTTATATGCTGGTTGTAACCAAATATGGAAATGATAATTTTGAAAAACTAGACCTGGATTGTCATTCAATTATTCATGGTGTGCCGCAAAAAGTAATACTATCCACAAAGAATGCAAATGTATTTTTGAGTGAATTTTCGATTTCGGCTACGTTTTTAACAGTTAAGCCACTAAGACAATTGATTGCTTCAAATGACAAATACGATAAAGCAACTTTTGAAAAAATATTGAAAGGTGCAGCGGCATTGCATGATTATCTTGGACCAATTCAACCAGCTCAATTGGCACATACGAATAGACAACTCTAATACGGTTACCTCAGCAGCATAAATTTTAAACATCAAAGTCATACAATTGTCTCAAAAAAAGATTAAAAAATTCAGCATTATAAGCAAGGCTATAATGCACAATTTGCTCATATTTAAGAGACAAATATGTGATTTAGATAATAGAGCAAAAAGCAGCAAATAATATTCAAAACATAAATCACTATTGAGTGTTTTTAAAGAAACACTTCTGGGTGAAAAGAGTCTTTTCAGGGGGTGAATTTGAGATTTTTTTGTTTGCAAATGAAATCTTTAATCAAATTAGCCACAGGTCGCAAAGCGAGGCGTGAGATAATGGAAATGAGGAATGGCAGCGCTATTTGGCAGAATATTCGATAGCTAAAAACTTTGGTAAGGCTAGTCTTTAAAGTTAAATTTGAACTTTTTCTGTCGTGAATAAAGCTAATTCCTGGGTATGAAGTAGTTGTTGTAGTTGCTGTGTTGTTGTAGTTCCAGAAAATCGTAATTGAAAGACGATGTTTCAAAGACAATTCTTTCAAATGAGTAAGTTGAAAATTTAAACATTGAATGTCTAGAACTGCCTTCGTAGCGTAGAGCCTGTTGGTGAGGAAACGCAGTGTTAGGGAAAAGAGCTTACAAAAAGCTTGCTTCAATAATTTTGTGCCTAATGATGCTAGAGAGATTAATATTCCCTCTAGCAGTGTTTGCTCAAAGAAGTGGACCAACGCCAGGTGCAGCACCAGCAATAACACCCACCATTCATAATTTTCACCATATGCACCATACAGATCATACAGGTGCTATGGCAGGAGCTCGTCATGCATTTATGCATGATGATAATACGCCTACGCATCATGGAAGTATTTCTACGCCTAGCGGTCAAAATACGAGTGCACAATCTGGTTCGAATGGACAAGCCCCATCTCGTTCGAGTTTTCCATTTTTTGGTCGTCACTATTCAGAGAACGGCAATATGCCAATACCAAATCAGGCGGTCAATGCTACTAATATGCATGGACATATAGGCGGCTATCATGCGGGCTATATAAAACATCCTGGAGGCAATCCCTGGGGAAATAATTCTTTTGACAGGAGTAGTAACCAAGATACCGGACACTTAGGCAGTTTTCATCATCATCTGTATAGTCACGAAAACGACGGACAAAGTCCTCTGCATCATCACCATTTAGATAATAGCGAGAGCAACAGACAAGTAGTTTTGCATCATCACCATCACTTGGATAATGCAAATAACAATACTGGTGTATTCCGTCATTTCTATCATTCGGAAAATCCAGAAAACGATGGACAAGTGGTTTTGCATCACCACTATTTTGGACATAGTACAAACCCACTCTTTAGCCAAGGCAACAACCCAGGTGGATTCTCACACAGTCAAGGACCAGTAACTCTAACAACAAGTGCTAATGGTAATGGCACTTATCTTGGACAAGCTACACTACCAAATACTTTTGGTTTGAATTTAAATTCCACCCAAGCAATAATTGCTGCTACAGGCATTACTCATAATGTAACTATTTTGGTAGGTGGCACTATCACAAGCACGGGACAAATAGTTGGTGCGCGAAGTGAAATGGTCATTCATCCAGGACAAATGTTAACAGCCGCCCAGTATGCGGCTATGCAACAAGTAGTAACTTCAGGGCAACAGACTTTGGTAGTCAATTCTCATGGTGCAGCAGCGGCAGGTTTACTAACTTTAGCAGCTGGACAAACAGGATCTTTAGCGAGCATCGTTGTACCAAAGAATGTCACAGTTGATGCAATAGGTTTTACCTCGAGCAATCCGTTAACAGTAAGTGGTGCTTCAAGCATACGTGGGACTTTGGACATTTTGCAGTCTGTAGCTAATACTGGTTCAACTGCAAACTTTGGTTCTTTGTCAGTTGGTATGAGAGGTACTGTTACTGACGTTGTACTGGGTAGCCAACCTGGTGCCAATAGTCTCTTTTCTTCAAGTTCACTGAGTTTGAATGTTCTCAATTCTGTTTTGAATTATGGTTCTATAAATTCAGGTGGAACACTTTCTATTTTGAGCGGTGGATCAATTAGCAATTTAAGCAGTACAGTAGGTGGCAGTGTTCATACAGCAAATATAACTGGAGCTAACGTCAATCTATCAGCGGGCACAGGCAGTTTTACTAATACAGGCACTATTGCTGCAGCTACTGGCAATGTGCAATTTACTGCACCAACTAATCAGAATATTAATATAGCTAATGCTGGTGGAGTAGTGAGTGCACAAAATGGAGCAATAAACATAAGAGATGTATCTTATGCTGGATCAGCAAATATGAATCTAAGTGGTGGAGATTATTTATCTAAAGCACTCAATTTAAATTCTGGAAGTGGGGTAGCAACAGCAAATATTGGTAACGTTACAGGGGTAATCAATACAAAAGCCGGTGTAGAACATGTACAAGCATCAACCGCCAATTTGATTATAGGTAACACAAGTATAAGTGGTGACCCCAGTTATTTTAATACAGCAGGTTCAGTAACCATAGCAGGCAATTTAAGTTTTTCTGGACAAGATTTGGCGATAGTTGCAGCAACAGATATAACTACAGCTGCAGGAGCAGGGACTATTAGTACTGCCAATTCAACTGGAAATGGTGGCAATATTACTATGATAGCTGGAGCCAACTTTACTTCATCAGGGGCAGCATCTGGTAGTAATGATACAACCAGCACATTGACTATAAGTGGGGGAAGTGCTACCGGTGGCAAAATCGATCTTAACACCGGTACGGCTATAACTTCACTGACATCAGCCAGCACTAATGCAGGGGGTGGCAACGGTGGCAATATAATGTTAGTTGCCTACGGTGGCTCTGGAGCAGGTGCAGGTACAGTAACGTTACCTGCCACTTTAACAGTCAGTTCAGGTGGATCTGGAACTGGAACTAACGGTAATGTGAGTGTAATTGCTGGTGCGACAAGTGGCACGGCTGTAAGCATGGGCAATGTAAATACAACTGGTGGTACTGGTGTTGGTGGTAATGTCACAATTGCTACGCAAACGCCTACAATTAGTGGCGCTACCACAATGACTATTTTAAATGGTTCTATAACCAATGGAACAACTTATGTTGGTGGTACTACTAATGCCGGAGGTATTTCTGCTGGTACTCTCACATCACCTGGTGGAGTTGTAACAGTAACTTCTGGCAGTTCGGCGGTAATCAACTCAATAATCACTAATGGTGCTGGGACTAATTCTAGTGGTGGAACTATCAGCTTAACAGCTGGTTCAGCTGCAGCCGGTAATTTGCAAATAGCAAGTGCATTAAGTGCAAACGGAGCTGGAACAGGTAATGGCGGCACAATAAATATCACATACAATGATGCAACCAATCCATTACTAATTGGAGCAACTGGACTCAATAGCTACATCAATGGCAATATATCAGCCAATGCACCAGGTTCTGGAACAGGTGGAACAGTAAATATAACTAATACAGCTGCTGGAGCATTAACAGCTACATTAACAGGAACTATAGCTGCCAGTGGAACTACAAATGGCAATATCAATTTCACATCGCAAAGCGGACAAGCAATAAGTGTAACTGGTGCTGGTGGATTAACCGGCATCGTTAATAATAACTCTACTGCTGGAGCAGTAACTTACACTGTTGGCACCGGTAATCTCACATTAGGCAATATTAGTAATACCAGCGGCAATATTGCGTTAACAAATAATGCAACAAGTGGAGCAATATCTACAACACAAAATATAACCAGTGCTGGAACATTTGCTGCAATAACCAGTTCAACAGGTAGTATGACTATCGCTAGTGGCAATACAGTCACTGGAACAACAACAACAATAACAACACCGAGTTTGACAGATAATGGAAGCTTGGTAGCAAGTACTGGCAATTTGACCATTCAAGGGAATGCTACTGGCAATGCATTAACAGTTGCGTTGGGAAGTGGTTCATCAATA
>DAIDIP010000024.1 GCA_027451745.1 Candidatus Melainabacteria bacterium | reverse complement strand
CGAACTCAATGTAAAATATCAAAATGGTTTTCCAGAACCCACTGCCCAATTACCCGTTTTTAAAAAGCTATTTTGCAGGATGGACTAATTAGTACATTGGGTTAATAAGTCTCTAATGATTCCAATTCAACCAGTTTTTGGCCTCTATAAATATAGCCTTTCAGTATTTTCCGACCATCATTATGGCTTTTGTTCTACTTGATCGATTTGCCTCTTTTCTGACAATCTATAAGCGTTCACCTTTTGTTATCAGCCGGGGCTTGATCGCATTTTCCAATCTTCTCTATTAGCCTAAATTCCCGTTTTGGGAATTTTCATATATGGACTGTAGCCATATATGTTTGTGTTCTCAAATTGCCTACTGGAGGATGTGTCCATGTGCGTCGAAAATTTGAACAATGAAGGACCCGTTGAAGGGCCCAACCAAACAATCGAAACTACTGGTCCAGATCCCAACCACGACATTGCTGTCACAAACAACAAGGTCACTTCAGGGCCACCACCCCGGGGCACAGACTTGCTTTCTCACACAATTGATCTGAGCGCTTATGCCGACATTGAGTCACTCTGCCCCTCCCCTACTTTGATCGACTGGCATATCTTTCGCCTGCTGCGCACATATAATTGCACAATTTATGTGCGAAAGGAGCGATCCTCAGAAACACTGCAAAATGACGATATTGTTGTTGCTATCCCTCGCCCCAGCGCTGCCATGCAGCTTGCAGTATATACTTGGCTCGTGCTACGTGCCCCCGAAGTTTGCAGAGGCAAATGTATAGATCCAGAGAAGATCGACACATTGACCGCACCAACAATTGTCCTGCTGCCGATCAGCATCACTGATCCAAAACAATAAAGTCAATCAACCAGACTACAAATTAGCTATGGATAGCTAATTTGTAGTCCAAGCTTCTAATCCACCTTCAACACTAAAAGTATTTGCAATCCCTGATTGACGCAATATTTTTGTGGCTTTTAGACTTCGTGTACCGCGCTGACAATAACACAATACAATTTGCTCGCCATCATCAGCAAGATTCAATTTTGATTTTAATTCTTGACCTAATACGTCGATAGGCATCGACTGCAACAAAGACAAAGGCAAGAAAATCGCATTATCCAAATGTCCTTGTTCGTATTCATAACCTTCTCTAACATCCAACAAATACATATTATTTTTGGCTGTATTTTGCTTTATTAATTCATTTGCTCGATCAATACTAATAATGTATTCGTTGGCTTGCAATCGCTCTTGCACATTATTTTGTTCACAGCTAGCTCTGTCGTTGCCATTATTTTTATCTATTTCTTTTATTGTTGCCTTTTTGCTGCACAAAACACATTCATTATCTTGCTCAAGATTGAATTTTTTCAATTCTTGCTGCAAAATATTATATATAAGCACTTTGCCTGCTATTGAATCTCCTAAGCCCGTTAAGTATTTCACTGCTTCAGTGGCAGCCATTAAACCAATTGGTCCAACAACCACGCCCAATATGCCTGCTTCTCCACAAGCTGGAAGTGCTGAGGTTTGCGGAGCTTGCTTAAATAAACAACGAAAGCAAGCAGTCTTACCTGGCACAGAAAGAAAAACTTGTCCTTGATATTGATAAACAGAAGCGTGTAGATATGGGATTTTAGCTAGATAACACGCATCAGCAATTAGAAAACGTGTGGCAAAATTATCTGTACCATCAATTATCAAATCATAGCCAGAAATTATTTTCTCAACATTACTAGCTTCAATTCTTACTACAACATCATTCACTTTCACCAAAGGGTTAAGACTTGATATTTTCTGAGCAAGAGCAGTAGCTTTAAATTGACCTATTTGATTGACTGAAAAAGCTATTTGTCTTTGCAAATTAGAAAGCTCTATTTTATCGTCATCAACAATTGTGATATTACCCACTCCTGAGGCAGCCAGATAAAGAGCAATTGGGCAGCCCAGTCCTCCTGCTCCGACAATTAATATTCTTGCTTCTTTTAGCTGTAATTGCTTTTCCAAGCCAAAACCAGACAGCTTTAAATGCCGATCATATCTTTTAATTTCATCATCTGTTAGTTTCATTTCTACTTAAGACTCATGTTTTCATTTTAGTTGAGAGATTCTATTGATTCGCCTTCCAACAGATCATCCCAATAGTGAGAAATGTCTAACCCTACTCTTTGCTCTTCACGACTAACAGTAAATCCAATCAGCATATCTACTACTTTTGCTATGCCATAAGTCAGTACAAAAGAAAATACCCAGACTACCGCTGCTGTTACTATTTGCGCATATAGCAATCCTGCATTTCCATGCAATAGTCCATTGTCTCCAGCTGGATTTATAGCTTTACTAGCAAAAATTCCAGTGGCAATTGCTCCCCATGTTCCAGCCATGCCATGGCAAGCACACACATCTAAAGCATCGTCTATACCAATTTTTTCAGCTATTTTAATAGAGAAAAAAGATACTCCTGCGCCAATGATACCAATGGCTATTGCCGAAAAAACGTCTACATAACCACAAGCTGGGGTAATCGCCACCAAACCAACTACTGCCCCTGTGGCTGTGCCAACAGCACTCGGTTTTCCTTTGTATCGGCTGAGCATCATCCAAGTGAGTGCCGACGCTGCTGCTGCTACATTAGTTGTAACCAGGGCTTGCACAGCAATTTCATTAGCAGCTAAAGCACTGCCACCATTAAAACCAAACCAGCCAAACCAAAGTAACACAGCACCAAAAAGTGTTAACGGCACACTAAAAGGTGTAAACCGGCCATCAATCATGCGTTTTTGGCGCCGCAATACAATTGACATAGCTAATGCAGCCACACCAGCACTTATGTGCACAACTGTGCCACCAGCAAAGTCGAGCGCCCCAAGCGATCTCAGCCAACCCCCTTCACCCCATACCCAATGAGCTATCGGATCATAAACCAAACTTGTCCACAGCAAGGTAAATAGAACAAAAGCAGAAAATTTCACTCTTTCTGCAAAAGCACCGGTTATTAAAGCAGGGGTTATAACAGCAAATTTCATCTGAAACAACATAAATGCTGTTTGCGGTATTGTCGGCGCATAACTTGAAACAGCGCTAATGGCCGTTGAAACAAGTCCTAAGTCTAAATGCCCAATAATATGATGCCAATCAGGACCAAAACATAGTACATAGCCAAAAACAACCCATTGAAGGGTAACCACTAACAGAGTGATGAAGCTAAGCATGATCGTAGAAAGCAAATTTTTCTGCTGTACCATCCCGCCATAGAATAATCCAATAGCCGGCGTCATCAACATAACTAGAGACGACGAAACCAGCACCCATGCTGTATCGCCTGTATTTATGCTCATAAATCCCTCCAGAGTTACAACTGGTTAATGTCTGGGAAAATTAAATCAAGAGTCGCTGTCTTCATTAATTACGTTAAAATATAATGCTGATAATGGTATCAGCCAAAGCGTCTCCAGCAAACAGTTTATTGCTCTAATGCTCAATATATGAACAGAGTATTCACAGAAAAGCATAAGTACTATTTTAAATTTACCGCTCTATTAGTGCTGTCTCTAAATAACTCATTGCCTGCAATGGCACAAGGCATGAATTTCATCTCACCCTATCAGTATTCAGCCCCGCCTCAGCAATCACCTTACCAATATCCAACGCCAAATACTGATTATGCCCCGCCAGTTAATAACTCGCCTCAATATCCGCCGCGAAGTACAACGCCCACCAGTGCCATGCCTCCTGGCATACAGCCTTTACCCACTCAGAGTCCTGCAAGTGCTTTAACTCCGGCCCTTATTCATCAAGCAGCGGATTTGACTAATCAGGCTTATCGCTTAACCAAAGAGGGTAATAACGAACAAGCAATAGAGCTCCTCAATCAAGCTCTAGCAATTGATCCATCTTCAAGTATTGCCCATCTTAATATGTCGGTGGCTCTGATTGCCCTGAAACGCTATGACGAAGCCTTAAAAGAAAGCTCTATTGTTTTGCAGCTTACCCCAGATGAAGAAAAAGGTTATCTCAATTATTTAGCAGCTGCCATTGGCGCTAATCATATGCAAGATGCTCTTCGCGTAGGGCAAGAATATTTAAATCGTTTTCCTAATGGTCACAATAGAACGACTCTGTCTAATGAAGTGGTTGCTGTGGCTCAAGAAATGGACCGTCGCGCCAAAGCCAGAGGGGTACTGCCTCCCCCTGGTGCTCCTGATAATTATTTATTTCTTTCCACACCAAATGGACGCAGACGATGGGCACCATATTCAATGCCAATTAAAGTTTACATTTATCCGGGCCAAAATTACAAAGGCTTTTTACCTTCTTATGAAGCCACTCTTATTGGCTCATTCATGGCTTGGCAGAATGCCTCTCGCGGACTTATGCGTTTTATTCCAGTTAGCGATGCAAGTCAATCCAATATAGAATGTCGCTGGACAGACTCTTTAAAAGATGTCTCCTTAGCAGCAGAAGCTGGGGACGCACAGATTATTGCCGACCGAAGAACGAATACAATCAATCATGTAATTATCACTTTACTTACATGTCGTCCTGATATACCCTCCGAACGACTTAGTTTAAATCTTATGCAGCAGGTTTGTTTGCACGAAATTGGTCACGCTCTTGGACTTGAAGGACATAGTGATAGCGCGCAAGATATTATGTATTGTGCAACAGACCCAAATGTAGAACATGTAGGGTTATCACAACGTGATTTAAATACTTTGTTCTTGCTCTATCAACAACCGTTTTAGAATTACACTCTCGTTAATGCTTTTTCTTTGGTTTGATTGGCAACCATATCTAAATCTTTGGCTACGTCTTTTGCCACATTATCTAAATAATGCTTGCCTCTTTCGATAGATTCTTGCAATACAAACTTTTTATTCCATTCTTTACGAGCCAATGAAATGTCTTTGGGACCATGGTTTATCCAACCAACCCAGCCCAATTTTTTCATTGCTTTGATAACAGCATATGAAAGATCTACTTCAAATAGGCGCATACCATTTCTGGCGGAACCTGGATATGCATGGTGGTTATTATGCCACCCTTCGCCCAATCCCAGTATGCCAACCCACCAAACATTGACACCATCATCTTTGGTGGCAAAGTTTTTATAACCTAATTTAGGAATATGGCAGGCAACATTAAGCATTAGAGGGATTTGTAAAACTGCAGCACCGGCCAATAAGCTTGCCAAAGCATATTGCCAGCCGAAGAAAGCCCAAATAATAGCTCTAACACCAAGATTAATAATAAAATTGCAGGCATTCATGCGCTGCATGTTGCCACCTTGTTCAAAGAATTTATAGATTGGATCATTGATCAAATCTTTGCATTGTTCTGCTGGATTAATATGATCCGGGTATTTGAGTTCAAATAACCAACCCATATAAGAATGCCACAACCCATACCGAGGAGAATGAGGATCTAACGGGGTATCTACATGGCGATGATGGGCTCTATGTATGGCTGTCCACCAGATGGGTGAGCCTTCAAAAGCTAGATAACCTGCGAATACAAAAAAGTATTCAACAAACTTGGCACATTTAAATGTTCGGTGAGAAAGGAGACGGTGATAGCCAACAGTGACACCAAGTCCATGAATGATGTATGAAATTATAAAAAACACTGTGAGTTCTATCACTACGATCTCCTTAAACGAAAAGCATCAGAATATTTTTTGAAATTTACTGATGCTTTTTCTCCGAACAGTCTCTAATTATTGAGGTACCAATTTAATAGCGATTGCGACCGAAACTTGATTTTGGTTTAGGTTGCGAAATGCTTACTGCAATTTGCCGTCCCTGTAAATCATGTCCATTCAATGTCTTAATGGCAGTTTCAGCAGCAGCTTGGTCAACCATTTCAACAAATCCAAAACCACGTTTTTGTCCGGTATGACGATCTGTCACGATGGTCGTGGAGACTACTTCACCAGCTTGGGCAAATAATTGTTGTAATTCTTCTTCGCTTACTTTATAGGCAAGGTTGCCGATAAACAGTTTGTTGTTCATTTATTCTCTTTCGCATGACTGGCAAAAAATAACATAGGAATCTGCCAGAGGACTCTTAATGCTATGAGCCCCAATATAGTATTGCAGATTTGCCCAATTAAAACAGCAATATCATATATATTTCTGGAAAGGTTTACACATAAACTAGCTAGCTGCCAGGAATCGAGTTGCTTATAATTAATCTATTGCCAAGACTGTAAACTATGGCTGTATAACAGTTTTCGCTTACCTTAGCCTAAACTAATAGGGTTAGTAAGCATTATTATCAAAATGACCCATCAAACTATACTGTCAGATAATTCTCTAAGTCCAAAGACTAAGTATCGCTCTCCTCTTAGATATCCTGGTGGAAAG
This sequence comes from Candidatus Melainabacteria bacterium, assembly GCA_027451745.1. Taxonomy (GTDB): domain Bacteria; phylum Cyanobacteriota; class Vampirovibrionia; order Obscuribacterales; family Obscuribacteraceae; genus JABDBL01. The sequence goes on along the minus strand of DAIDIP010000024.1, from coordinate 31,530 downwards.
CAGAAAGCCATTGGTGAAATCGCAAAATGGCTGCCGCAGTCAGCATACGAGTATCGTGAGGCCTTTGTGGGCGGAGGGAGCGTATATTTTCACGCTAGAACCATTACTTTGGCAAAAAAGTATTGGATTAATGATGTTTTCAAAGATCTCACGCTTTTTTGGCAAATTGTACAAAATCCAATTACCTGCAAAAAACTCATAAACGATCTAGAAAGCTTGAGATCAGGGTTTTCATCTCCAAGTCAAATAAAAAAATTCTATGAACGCGCCAAGGGGGAGCTTACTGAGAACCCTTATCGTAAAGCATTACTCTTTTTCTTTTTTAATCGAGTAAGCTTCTCAGGCACAACCAATGCTGGTGGCTTCTCAAAATTAGCCAGTATGCACCGTTTTACAGCCTCATCTATTCAAAGGCTTGCTGGTCTGCCTGAGGCTTTATCTGAAACGACAATTACTAATTGGGATTTCGAACAAGTAATTAGTTCACCCGGCAAAGATGTTTTTTTATTCCTAGATCCACCGTACTATACCGCCAAAAAATTATATGGACCCAAAGGCGCTCTCCACTCATTTGATCACGAAAGGCTGGCTAATATTTTGAAAAAGACTGAGCACAAATTTTTAATTACATACGACAATTGTCCAGAGATACAAAAGCTCTATAAATGGGCAAAACGCACCAGCTGGCAATTAAGATATGGCATGAACAATTGCAACACACTCAAAGAAAGTAAAATTGGCGCTGAGCTTTTCATTTCCAACTACTAGGGACTGGCATGGAATTCAAATCAGTATCTAAAACCATATTCTTGATATTCAGCTTATTCGCGTTTTTTTGCTCTATTTCAAAGGCTGACAATTTAAAATTTCAGCTGCCAAAAATCGCTACAGACAAAGACAAATACGATTTTGGCAAAGTCGAAGAAGGTGTGGAGTTAAAACATACTTTTAAAGTCTCCAATGTGGGTTCTAAAACTTTGCAAATCTGGCACGCTACTTCAACCTGTGGTTGCACCATACCCAAGCTAGCCAAACAACAGTTAGCACCGGGTGAAAGCACCGATCTTTTAGTAATAGTCGATACCACCATGAAACAAGGCAAAATAACAAAAAAAGTATCGCTTACCTCTAATGATGCCACTCATAATCCCATAGATTTTTATTTGTCCATGAATGTACAAAATCCCCACATTGGGCTAAGCGATGAAGCCCGCGCCAAAATATTTACTAGCGACCGCTGTTCTTCCTGCCACGTGTCAAAAGGTATTGGCGCTTATGGCAAAGATTTATATGAAGCCGATTGCGCTATGTGCCATGGTAAAAAGGCCCAAGGAGTAGTAGGTCCAGCTCTCATCGGCCCTTACGAATATGCTCTTTACAAAAACAATATTACCCAGGTCACCTGTTATGGCAGCAAGTCTCATCGTTCGATGCCAGGATTTTTAGCCGAAGCCGGTGGTCCTTTATCAAAAGCTCAAATTGATTCAATCGTTAAATATCTAGCTGATTTATCCAAACAAGCAGGACACTAAATTAGCTTCAGTCATCTCTTGACAAAAAGTTTTTGCCACAGGCTCTTGCTCTCCATTAGATTGATTAGCATTAATTTTCTTTCTTTACCGACCCTTAGTGTCAAGACCGATATATACATACAAGACGGCACTGTGTCCAAGGAGTATATATGAGTGTATTGATTGGAAGCTGGGAATTTGAAGGACCATACAACCAGATAAGTGATTTGCGAAATGAACCGGGAATTCTGGCAGTACTTGCTCGCGAAAATGACGAGCTTGAACTTATTCATATGGACGAAAGTGAATCAGTAAAAGATTATATGAAAGTACAAACTGATTCAGAAAAGAAGTTGTCGCACTATGACAGTTTAGAAACTGCTGTTTATTATTGTTCGGATTTGAATGCTACGTTGCGTCAAGGCCTAATCAATAAATTGATGAAAGAATTCAATGACATAGAAGAGTCTTAAACAAAACCTAGCGCAGCTAGCACAACTGTGAATTCGACAGACAGATTAATTCGAGCAGAATTTTCTTCATTTAGTCCCCCGTTTTTGTTAGTTTAAAGATCCATTTCGATCTTTGCCTTCTCAAACGAGCATCATTATCAATCAACACAAACCAGCCGCTAAATCCACTTTCAAACCTTTAATGGGCAAATCATAGCCCAAACAAAATGTCCCTTCCTCGCCAGTAACGACGGGCGAGGATTTTACTTATCTGAGCCATCAAAAACAATTTGATGCAATTTCATTTGGAGGAAATATGCATATAACTCAGTCTTTGTCACAATCACAAACGATTTACAGCTTCAGCAAGCTCTCCTTTAAACACTTTCCAAACCAGAATTGGTCAGACTCTAAAGAAGTTCTTGCATTAGTTCAAAACGATCTCTCTGGATTAGATACAGTCAGCTCAACTGACAGCCACATAACACTCGCCTCCTGGAACACTGAATATCTTTGGCAAGCTAAAGCAAATTACTTTATCGACACCTATGCAGAAATTATCAGCAAGCATCACATTTTAGCCCTTCAAGAAGTCAGTCAATGGGGACTTGCTGTTCTAAGTCAATCTTCTGATTATCAATACATTGTTTCAGAATCAAATAATCGTGGACAAGCACTCGGTTTTCTTATTCATCCACGTTTTACTATTACCGCAATTCATGAATACAGCGAATTGACTAATATTTTAGGCGCTCCCAATTTACGACCCGCCTTAAGAGTAGACTTGCTCGACACAAAATCTAGCTTGACACTATCAGTAGTGACCGTTCATCTTAAATCAATGATTGGCGGCTTAGAATTTACAAGCCGAATCCGTCAAGAGCAAATAAAACAATTGATGTGGGCTCTGGACAATATTAAGACCCCTCTACTAATTATTGGTGACTTTAATTGCTTCTTGGATAAGTCTTTTGATACCGCTCGTTTATTTAACAATGGGTTTAGAATTGCCAACAGAACCAATCATATTTCCACACAATGTTTTGGTGGAAGATTAGACGGCTTGTTTTATAGAGACTTTCCTTCTAATGGCACGCCAAAACACTACAGTGTAAGAAATTTCTGGCAACATAATTCCGCTGGACGCTCGTTAAGCGATCATGGTTTGCTTACCTGGAAACTCCTGCAATAGTTCATTTCTAGGGTAGCAAGCACGCAGGTGATCTCTTGCTGCTTGCTGCCCAATGAACTTTTTTCTCTAATAATCATCTGATAAGAATTACATTTAGCGCAACTCGCGTCAGTTTACAATTCTCGCACCTTGGCTAGGTTTAGGCCTTTTATATAAAGGGTAACTTCAAAATAGATGCCACCGTCTGTGAATCCACTTTCGGTATCATTAACTGGACTAATCAATTCAAATGCCAGAAATTAACGAAAACCAATTGCTTTCTGGGCAGCAAACTTCGAGCTTGCCTGCCCATTCAGAGTCTTCAGTTGATCCAACATTAAATGTCCCCGCTCAAACTGGCGAGGATTTATTAGAACATATGGAAAAAACTGTCGCTGATAAAGCCGCCACAGATTTCGGCTTAATTAACACTATCGTTTTCAAAACAGATGATATTCTGGCAGGCAAATATCAGATTATTAAATTTCTTAATCGGGGCAACACGGGCGCTGTTTATCAAGCTCGGCACATCATGCTTAACAAGCTTTTTGCTATCAAAGTACTTTCACCAGTTGAGCCTCTTAAAGATACATCCACCGAGCGCTTCCAGCGCGAAGCACATGCTGCTGCATCTCTTTCTCATCCAAACATCATTTCTGTTCACGATTTTGGCGTTTTACCTAGTAATACTCTCTACCTGGCAATGGAATACCTAGAAGGAGAAACTCTTGCCCATCTTCTAGAAAAAGAAGATCGCCTCGATTATAGACAAGCTTTGCCAATTTTTATTCAAGTATGCCTTGCTCTTGAATATGCCCACAGTCAGGGACTCATTCATCGTGACTTAAAGCCTAGTAATATCATGCTTGTTCAAGATTACAAAGGCGATCAATTAGCCAAAGTAATTGACTTTAGCATTGCCAAATTCACAAGCCAAAAACCAAATCAAAGAACAATAACGAAGCCAGGCCAGATTTTTGGCACCCCACTCTATATGAGTCCTGAACAATGTCAGGGCAAAAAACCTGATCATCGCTCCGATATTTACTCCCTGGGTTGTGTTATGTATGAAACACTGTGCAGCGTGCCACCATTAATGGGAGATTCGCTTCTCACTACTATTTTCAAACATGTGAACGAATTACCAATACCATTTTCTCAGCATGCAAAAAATCCGCCTATCCCCAAAGATTTAGAAGCGCTTGTATTTAAAGCATTAGCTAAGCAGCCAGAGAATCGTTTTCAATCAGCAGGTGAAATGAGAGCCGCTCTAGAGATGTTCAATAAAAATCATCCAGCTGGACCAATAAAAATTGAACTACCGTGGAGCGCGGAACCATCAACATCTCTTGCAGTTAACAAAATTCTCCTATCTTTGCTGCTTTTTCTTATAGCTTGCTTTGTTATTGGTTTGTGTTTATTCTTGAATGCGAAAGTAATTCATTAACAAACGAGGCAACTTTCAACTGTGGAAATTATGGAACGGGCGCTAACTTTTCTTGTTGGCTTAGTATTTGTCATTGGCAGTGTCAAATTCATTTTCGAATCAATGGAATCACAACGTGCTGCCCTTGCCTGCATTGCTTATGGCTTCCTTGGTTTCATCATTGGCATGTCTTTATGCGTCTGGGCCTTCACTGGCCCACCCGGATAAATTACAGAAACTCTTTGCATGATCAACCCGCCATCAATTCTTCTATGTCTTCTGGTTCTTTTGGTACATCTGCCGTTAGCACCTCGCAACCTTTGCGTGTGATAACCACATCATCTTCAATTCGAACACCAATGCCGCGATATTTTTTGGGCAATCTTTTATCCTCAGGATCAAAATATAGTCCTGGCTCTACTGTAAACACCATGCCCACTTCCATTGGTCGCAATTTTGCGTGCTTACTTCGTGTACCTATTGTGCCTACATCATGCACATCTAAACCTAACCAATGGCTGGTGCCATGCATAAATAAATCGCGCAGCACAACGGGTGTGGCTCTATTACCATTTTTGCTATTGTGTTTGAGTGCCTTTTCTTCTGCTTCTAGATTTGTCATACTGGCAGAAAGTACGCCAAGTTCTATAAGCCCTTTGCGTAATACATGCGAAGCTTTATCATGCAATTGCTTGAGCGTCACACCAGGCTTAGCTATTGAAATTGCTGCTTTCTGAGCATCTAGTACTAAATTGTAAATTTCCAATTGCGCTTCAGTAAATTTGCCATTAACAGGAAAAGTGCGAGTAATATCAGAAGCATAACCTTGATATTCACAAGCTGCATCAATCAATAAAAGTTCATTGTTTTTCAAAGGCATATTATTTTCTATATAGTGCAGAATAATTGCATTATCGCCACTCGCTACAATACTGGTATACGCTGGCCCAGTAGCTCCTCTACTTTTGAACACATGCTCTAGTTCTGCTTGTATTTGATATTCCATCATCCCTGGTCGACATGCTCTCATAGCCGTGCAGTGCGCCTCAGCCGATATTGCACCTGCGCGTCGCATCATCTCTAACTCTTCAGCATTTTTTACCATACGCATCTCATGCGTAATGGGTTCCGGATTATGTAAAGAACAAGAAGACTTTTTCCATTCTGGTTCAAATAACTCGTCAAGCTCTTCATTGCAGCCAAATTTGTAATAGACATTTTTTGCTTCAGCCAAAGCCGCTCGAATAACCGCCGCAAATTGATCAAATGTATAAGCCTCTGAACAGCCAAAGTTTTCTTTTGCGCCCTCAGAACCAAAACGTCTCCCTGTCCATATTTCTTTATGTCGATCGCGTGGACGAACAATCATTTTAAATTCTGCTTTTTTATTGACATTGCTCAGAATTAAAACTGATTGAGGTTCAGGAAAATTACTCAAATAGAGAACATCAGAAGATTGTCTAAAAGGAAACTCAGTGTCATTACTTCGCACACGCTCTGGGTTACTCACAATAAAAGCAATACTATTGGGCAACATCTGCTCAATAAATTGCTTCCGTCTTTGGGCAAATACTTTTTCTGGTATATGCTTTTCTTTATGCGAAACTCTTGTTTTATTTGTCTTAGTCTTCTTTTTAATCAAAATAAATACCCACCGCCCCTGTTACCCGACGAATTAATCTAACCGAATCGATTTCAAGCTCCTCGCCGTATTCGAGCTCTACTCGACCGCGCTCTTTTAAAAGATCAAATAATTGATCCCTCTCTTCTTGCTTAAGTTCGATTGTTTTTAAATGATCTTCTGCGGCTAATTTCATTAGCTCGACAGTTGACAATTCTGGATTAACTTTGCTCATTTTTACCAAAAACTTGCTTTATCATTTGCGAAGCAATACTGACAATATGCCATATATTAGCTCTACCTGGCATATTACGCTAGTCTTTGGGCACCAAATTCAGTTAAGACACTCAGAAGTCATTTGATCGGTGATTTTTGGAATAAGGATTTTTAAAGCCCCACTTTCACTTTCATATCGCAACGCTTCGCGCACTACTTCAATAGCAGCAGCACAAACTCCTGCTTTGCGATCTAATTCTGGCAAGCTTGTTGTTCCTAAAATCATGGCATCGGCATAATCATATGCCGTTAGAGCAGCTTCTAGAAATCGTGATGGACGGCCACAGCGCTTGAGACTATTACCCACTTTTCCTGCTTGGCGCCTCATTTCTTTTAGTCTGCAATAGCACTTGCCATGAGCATATTCTTTTTCCATGGATAATGCCAAGCGAAATTCCTCATAATTACATTCCAAAGCTCGCAGTGCTGCTTTCCCTTCCATCACAGCTTTCACATTAGCCATAATCCCCTCATTACCTCCTGGAAAATTCAGTAACAGGTTTCCTTAACGGGGTTTATCCTGGCAGATTGTTATTAAGACTCGGTAAAGGAATTGCTAAACCCTTTAATGCTTCCAAAACCTGTTGACGCAAGTACTTTCTGTCTTTTGAATTATCAAGCACTCTATTAGCCAATTTAGATTTTTCTGCTTGATTTAATTGTCCGGTTAATCGTTTATCAATTTCTTCAGTCGAAAAATTGTCGCGCTTGGCTAGTCTTTCACGCAAAATATTCTCAGGACAAACAACAGTCCAAACTTGATCATAGTCCGATTGTCGATTAGATTCAAAAAGAAGAGGCACCAGTACACCTATAGCCCTTACTCCCGTGTCGTTATTTGCCAAATCACTCATTCGCTTCCGACAAACCTCACGCACTCTCGGATGCAAAATTTTCTCTAATTTTGACTTGGCTACTTTGTCAGTAAATATTATTTTGGCCAATCCTTTACGGCTAATTTTTTCTATATCATCCGTATCTTTTATAACAGCGCTCGGAAATTCTAACTTAACTTCTCGCATCACTTCTTTGTCCGAGGACAATAGTTCATGCACTATTTTATCTGTATCAATAACCGGTATACCTACTTCTTCCAAAATTTGTCCAACAAGCGATTTGCCGGCACCAATTGTGCCAGTGATACCGATTGTAGTGACATCCTTTTTTTGCACACTCATTGCCACAAACCTTGATTAGCTAATAAGTTCTTCATTACATCAGGCAATGTGCTCACTGTTTGATTTTCAACTATGCGACTACCTAAGTATGTCCGCATTTTAAAGAGAGTGGTGTTCTCGCTAACTGGCTGACTAACAACAATTATTTCGTATTTGCTGCCAGAATCTGGACTACTTATGAGAAATTGCCCCGCTTCGGCATACTGTGATAAAACCTGCAAACCTAATTGACTTATCGCTTGTCTTAAAAGGCTTTGTCCTTTGTTATAAGCAATGGGCAAAGCCCAGATCAAACTATTTTTTTTAATTGGATATTCGTTAGCTAAAGTAAAAGCTCTTAGTCTCCAAGCCAAAGAATTAGGTGACTCCCCCAGAATAGCCGGCTCTGGAAGTGCTATTGCCGGCGGTGGCGGAATTTCTAAACCGTTAGAGCTTTGTTTAGCATTATCAGCACCAATTTGATCACTTGTTATGGAACTTTGTCCAGAATTAACCTGCCCCAGGTTGGTCTGAGAAAATGCTGGGTATTCGCATACCAAAACAATTAATAGAGCGAGCCATTTTGCCATATCAACCATTTTTTACCAACTATTCACGCAAATTCTTATTTGAACCATAATATTATAGTTGAATACTTTGTTGATAATCTCAGCAAGACAATTCCAAACCAGCACTGTTTGCTTATTTAACCTTAAACCCTATTGCAACTGATTGACAGCCTTACCGCAGTTTTCTATGATTTGTTTAGTCTCGGTCAAGGACAGAGCTCTAAAAAGTTTTGTCCTACAACTTTGAGAATCGGGGTTCCAGCTCGAAGCGACGACGTAGACCTATGAAGCTCAGAGGACTTTCCGTGATCTATTATGATCAATAATAAGCGGTTTGAACCGAGAAGTAGGAAACGGTGAGGCGTTAGGAGGTTCCCCACCTGGACAATCCGGGTCAAAACTCGCCCTAGTCCTCGACTGAGACAATATATATGCCCGAAAATAACCAAGTAAAGCTTTGTTTGGCTAATTTGGAATCAACAAAAAAGTTTGGCCAATCGATTGGTCAGATTATTCAACCTGATACAGTATTAGCTTTATCAGGCGAAATTGGTAGTGGTAAAACTACCTTGGTTAAGGCAATTGCTAATGGTTTAGGCGTCGAAGAAACAGTTACTAGCCCTACTTTTGTGATGATGAATGAATATCACAGCGGGCGATTGCCCCTTTATCATATTGATCTTTATCGTTTGATTGATCAACCAAATATTCCCTTTTCTTTTCTTGCTGCACAAATAGAAGAAGTTTTAAATACTGAAAGTTTAGTTATTATTGAATGGGCTGAAATGTTTTCGAGTCAATATGGAAAGGAGTTAAGTGATTTTTGTAAAAATGGCTTTCTACGCCTCAATTTGCAAAGCACTGTAGATAATGACGAGATCCGTATATTAACTTTGAATTTAATGGACCAAAATAAACGGACTGCATTTTATTTGTTTGAAGAAATTTGTAAATTGTCAAAAGATATTTCAATCAAAAAATGAAAGAACAAAATAATTTACTTTGCTGTCCACGCCTCGTTATCAAACACTTACTAGTTTCTTCATGGAAACTCTTGCCAATATTAGACCAAAAAAAATATTTTTTGGATCGCAGTTTAATCGTGCTATACTCGTCGCGCATCAGATCCCTTGACAGGCTTTAAACATTTGCTACATATATATTGAATAAGGACGCACAAAAAATAGGTTATTAAGAAATGCCCAAAACTACAGTTGCTAAAAAATCCAGTACTCGCACATCAAAGGTGACAAAATCATCTCGCAAGAGTGCAGCAGTTGCTGTTTTGGAGAAAAAGTCTAAAGCTCCTCGCGCCGAAGCACCAATAACAGGAACTGGATCGCTTGTAATAGTTGAGTCTCCCGCTAAAGCCAAAACTATAAGTAAAATCCTTGGCAAGGACTTTCAAGTGCGAGCAAGCGTAGGACATGTCCGTGATTTGCCTCGCAATAAATTGGGTGTCAATGTACGTAAAAACTTCGAGCCTGAATATCAAATATTGCGTGAAAAAGAGCAAGTAGTAGCAGAGTTAAAATCATTAGCTAACGCAGCCAAAAACGTTTATCTCGCGCCAGATCCTGACCGCGAAGGTGAAGCAATTGCGTGGCATCTTTCTGAATTATTAGATCTACCTAGTAAAAAATTGCATCGGGTCGCTTTTAATGAAATCACCAAAGATGCAGTAACTTTGGCAATGAAGCATCCAAGACAAATTGATAAACGTCTTGTGGATGCCCAGCAAGCACGTCGTGTGCTTGATAGATTGGTCGGCTATAAAATAAGTCCTCTATTGTGGCGCAAAGTAAATGGTCGCTCAGCTGGACGCGTACAAAGTGTAGCTGTCAGATTAATTTGCGAACGAGAAGAAGAAGTTCAAAATTTCAAACCGGTTGAATATTGGGCTATTAAGGCTGAATTGTCACGTCAACGTGCAAAACAAACTTTTATTGCCCCTCTTTATAAATACAAAGACAGGCGGGTCATTTCGGCTTCTGATAAGCCTTCTGCCAATGCCTTTTTCATTGAAAACAAAGAGAAAGCACAACAAATACTAAAAGCAATTGAAAAAGGTCCTTTTGTTGTTTCAGCACTAATAGAAAAACCAAGCAAAAGACAACCGCAACCACCTTTTATTACGTCGACTCTGCAACGTGATGCTGCTACTAGGCTTGGCTTTACCGTCAAAAAGACTATGCAAGTTGCACAATCACTTTATGAAGGTGTTGAACTAGGCAGCCAGGGTCCTGTTGGTCTTATCACTTATATGCGTACTGACTCTACACGTATCGCTCCTGAAGCACAGCAAGAAGCGGCAAAATATATAAAAGACCGCTATGGCAAAAAGTATTATCCTGATAGCCCAAGAGTTTATGCCCGCAAAACAAAAGGTATGCAAGATGCGCACGAAGCGATTAGACCAAGTTATGTAGATAAAGCTCCTGAAACTATTAGACAATATCTATCTACAGATCAAATGAAACTCTACAAACTGATTTGGGAGCGTTTTATGGCTAGCCAAATGTCAGCTTGTGAATTGCTTACTCGCACAGCTGAAATAGAGGCCGGTCCCGCTATATTTAGAGCCTCATCAACTGATGTAACTTTTCCCGGTTTTTCTATCGTTTATAGCGTTGCTCTTCGTCCAGCTTCTGAAGATAACGATACTGCCAACAAAAACGATGATGAATCAGATTCTGATTCATCCCATTCAGATTCATCTTCAGGATCTTTGCCAGACGGTATAGAAAAAGGCGAAGAATTAAAACTAAAAGAATTGTTGAAGAGTCAACACTTCACTCAGCCGCCGCCACGTTACAACGAAGCAAGTTTGGTAAAAACTTTGGAAGAATTAGGTATTGGCCGTCCTTCTACGTATGCAGCAACAGTTAATACTATTGTTGATCGTAAATATGTAGAAAAACAAAATAAAACACTAATTCCAACAAAATTGGGGCAGGCCGTAAATGGCTTATTAGTGGAACACTTTGGTTCAATCATCGATGTTGGCTTTACCGCCGATATGGAAGCTAAGCTTGACGAAATAGAAGAAGATAAAGTCGATTGGCAAGGAATGCTTCAAGACTTTTATAAGCCTTTTGGCGAAACTCTCAAAAAAGCACAAGAAAATATGGACAAAGTTTTGATTCTTTCAGATCAAAAATGTCCTACGTGTGGGAAATTAATGGCAATTCGTTCATCGCGTTTTGGTCAATTTTTAGGCTGCGTTGATTATCCGGAATGCAAAACCAAAATTGCTCTGACAAAAGAAGGAACTCCTGTTCCAGAAGATAGACCAAGCGATGAAAAATGTCATACATGTGGATCGCCAATGCTTATTCGCTATGGTAGATATGGTGATTATCTTGCCTGTTCCAAAGAAGAATGCACAGAAAAACGTCCTATTCTCAAATTAACCGGTGTTGATTGTCCAAGACCTACTTGCGGCGGCCAAATAATCCAAAAGAAATCGCGCATGGGCAAAATCTTTTATGGTTGCAGTAATTATTCAAGTAAGAAATGTGAAACTGCTTATTGGTATCCACCTCTTTTATCTGGCGGTCCAAAAAAAGGCAGCAATAGATGTCCAAAATGCGACAGTATTCTCATTTATAAAACACTTAAACGTGGCGACCAAATTGCTTGCCCAAATAAAGAATGTGACTTTGCTGAACTAGCTACTGGCAAAGAAGTGCATGCTTAAAACAGGTTACAATTGCAAGATAAGCTCTTGGGGGACTTATCTTAAAAATGAATCTGCCTGAACTTTCAGATATTAAAGAAGCAAAAAGATTGGTTGACAAGTATATCCATGCTACCCCAATCTTGCAATCAAGTTCTTTAGACGAATTACTGGGCAGCACTAATTATTTAAAAGCAGAGCTTTTTCAAAAAACAGGTTCTTTCAAAGTTCGCGGCGCATTAAACAAAGTATTGCATCTTTCCGACAAAGAAAAAGCAGCAGGTGTCATCGCCGTCTCAGCTGGTAATCATGCTGCAGCGGTTGGCTGGGCAGCTCGAATAGTTGGCGTACGCGCTACAGTCGTTATGCCAAACACTGCTTGTCATGTAAAAATTGCTGCTACACGCAATTATGGCGCTGAGGTCATTCTTTTTGGAGAATCAAGCATTGAAGCCTTTCCTGAGATGGAGCGTATTAAAACAGAACGCGAACTAACGCTTGTACATCCATTCGATGACTTTCATATCATCGCCGGAGCAGGAAGTATAGCTCTAGAAATATTAGAACAAACAGATCACTTAGATAATATTTTCGTGGCTGTTGGAGGCGGCGGTTTAATCTCAGGCATTGCTATTGCAATCAAAGCATTGTCTCCTGAAACTAAAGTCATTGGTATTGAACCAGAAGGTGCTAATGCAATGTATCAAAGCCTTCAACAGAAAGAAATAGTCAAGATTTCAAAAATCAATACAATAGCTGATGGTTTAGCATCCCCTTATGCAGGTAAATTCACCTATGCTGCTTGTAGCAAATTTGTCGATGAAATAATTTGTGTAAGCGATAATGAAATTAAAGCAGCGATGAAATTTATAATGGAGCGTTGCAAGTTAGTAGTCGAACCAGCTGGAGCAGCTGCTTTAGCGCCTCTTTTATCAAGCAAAATTAAAACACGCCCAAAAGACAAGAATCTCATTGTTTTAAGCGGCGGAAATGTTGATCTCACACTCCTCGCCTCTCTATAACACCACTGTATATCTCGCAAATAAGCAACAATTTTAATTTGATAATTAATCTATCAAGTCAAGAAGCGGATTTAGACTACTTTTCGATCACCCTTTGGTGACAAATACTAATACTTTCTGAATCACTGTTTAAGGATTTGGGTAGGTGGGCTAATTACTTACAAACATGATGTTAGAATAATCACATTACTAAGTAAACGAGCTAAAAGGCTGAAGGCGACGGAGCGATTAAATAAAAACAGTTGGAAATAGCAGCGGAGTAAAGAGCGACCATTTCGGCGGTCGAAACGAAGCGGGGACAAGCGTAGGAGCCGAAGAGGCTGAAGGCGACGGAGCGATTATACAATGTTCGAGAGATTTACCGAAAAAGCTATCAAAGTGATCATGCTTGCTCAAGAAGAAGCACGTCGTCTTGGGCACAATTTCGTTGGCACCGAGCAAATATTACTTGGTTTGATTGGCGAGGGTACAGGAATTGCCGCCAAAACGCTTAAATCTATGGGTGTCAATCTTAAAGATGCCCGTGTAGAAGTTGAAAAAATTATTGGTCGTGGCTCCGGTTTTGTTGCTGTAGAAATACCTTTTACACCAAGAGCAAAACGGGTTTTGGAACTTTCTTGGGATGAAGCAAGACAATTAGGTCACAATTACATTGGCACCGAGCACTTATTGCTTGGATTAATTCGCGAAGGTGAGGGCGTAGCCGCTCGTGTATTAGAAAATCTAGGCGTAGATCTTACAAAAGTTCGCAGTCACGTAATAAGGGCCCTGGGAGAACAAGGAGCTTCTACCGGTGGCAGTACTGGCGCAGCTAGTACTGGTCGCTCAAAAACTCCTACCCTTGATGAATTCGGCTTGAATTTAACCCAAGCAGCTCAAGAAAACCGTCTTGACCCAGTGGTTGGCCGCGAAAAAGAAATTGAGCGCGTCATTCAAATTTTGGGCAGACGCACAAAAAATAATCCAGTATTAATTGGTGAGCCTGGTGTTGGTAAAACAGCAATTGCTGAAGGACTTGCTAGCCGCATAGCAAATGCCGATGTGCCAGAAATTTTGGCTGACAAAAAGATTGTTATGCTCGACATAGGCTTATTAGTTGCCGGTACAAAATATAGAGGTGAATTCGAAGAACGCCTCAAAAAAATCATGGACGAAATTCGTTCCGCTGGCAATGTCATGCTCGTAATTGATGAGTTGCACACTTTGATTGGTGCTGGTGCTGCTGAGGGAGCCATTGATGCCGCTAATATCCTTAAACCCGCTTTGGCTAGAGGCGAGTTGCAATGCATCGGCGCTACAACAATGGACGAGTATCGCAAACACATTGAAAGAGATGCTGCTTTAGAGCGCCGTTTTCAACCAGTTATTGTTGATCCACCTTCTGTTGATGAAACAGTAGAAATTTTGCGAGGCTTGCGTCCTAAATATGAAGAGCATCACCGCTTAACTATTGATGATGAGTCTCTAGAACAAGCAGCTAAATTGTCAGACCGTTATATTAGCGATCGTTATTTGCCAGATAAAGCTATCGACTTAGTTGACGAAGCTTCATCTCGCGTTCGTTTACGTGCCAGCTCCTTGCCGCCAGAAGGTAAAGAAGTGGAACGTGAACTAAGGAAAGTTCGTCGTGATAAAGAAATGGCTATTCGCAATCAAGAATTTGACAAAGCAGCCACCTTGCGCGAACAAGAAGCCAAATTGTCAGAAAAAATTCGCGAAATTCAAACTGCCTGGAAAACCAAGCAAGAATCTGAAAAGCCTATGGTTACTTCAGAAGAAATCGCTTATGTCGTAAGTTCTTGGACTGGTATTCCATTACTCAAATTAACTGAAGGTGAATCAGAAAAACTGCTTCATATGTCAGATGTTTTGCATCAACGGGTCATTGGACAAGATGAAGCAGTTGAAGCTGTTTGCAAAGCTATTAGACGCGCCCGTGTTGGTTTGAAAAACCCAAGCCGTCCAATTGGTAGCTTTATTTTCTCCGGTCCAACCGGGGTAGGTAAAACTGAATTAGCTAAAGCATTAGCTGGTTATTTCTTCGGTTCAGAAGAAGCCATGATCCGCATTGATATGTCTGAGTTTATGGAACACCACACAACTTCCAAGCTGATTGGCTCACCTCCTGGTTATGTCGGCTACCAAGAAGGCGGCCAGCTTACTGAAGCAGTAAGAAGAAAGCCCTATAGTGTTGTTCTTTTTGATGAAATTGAAAAAGCACATCCAGATGTATTCAATGTTCTGTTGCAAATCCTTGATGACGGACGTTTGTCAGACAGTAAGGGTAGAACAGTAGATTTCAAAAATACAATTATCATCATGACCTCAAATGTCGGCGCTCAATTTATCGACAAATCGGCATTGGGAGTTGGTTTCCAAATCGCTACCAACGAAGGTCAGCATGCTGAGCGCTACAAAAAGATTAAAGACTTAGTGATGGATGCCATGAAAAAGACATTCCGTCCAGAGTTTTTAAACAGAGTCGACGAAATTATTGTCTTCCAACAGTTAACAAAGGAAGAGATAAGACGTATCGTAGACCTTATGTCTGCCGATTTGCAAAGCCGCATAAAAGCACAAGGCATGGAATTAGTCATAACAGACAATTGCAAAGATCTTATTGCCAAAGAAGGATACAATCCAACTTATGGCGCAAGACCATTGCGCCGTGCCATTCAACGCTTACTCGAAGATGCTCTTGCTGAACAAGTTTTGCAAGGCAAATTCAAAGAAGGCGACACTATCGAAACTGTGCTTGAAGCAGAAACTATTCGCTTTGAAAAAGCCGCCAAGAAAAAGGCAAGCAAAGCCGACAAATCAGAAGACAGCGATAAAAGTGATAAATCTGACAAACCTGAAAAAGGCGAAAAGCCAGAAAAAGCCACTTCATCTAGCAAAGCCTAGTGAGCATGACTAGCGAGCCTACCGTTAAAGAAAAGTCTGGCAAAGCGAGGCAACGCTCATGAAGGAAGTTTTTCTAGTTGCAGGCAGCCGTACACCGATTGGTTCTTTTGGTCGCAGCTTAAAATTTTTGCCTGTCACTAAACTTGCATCTCACACAATGCTCCAGTCCATACGACGCGCTGGGCTAATTGCTGATCAAATTGACTCAATTATTTTTGGTCATGGCTATCAAAGCAGTTATACACCTAATACTGCTCGTGTTTCCGCCCAAGATGCCCAATTACCTGATTCAATTCCGGCTATGACTGTACAAAGACAATGCGGTTCGGGCATGGAAGCAGCTAGCATTGCCACATCAGAAATATTATTAGGCAAAGCGGACATTATTTTAGCTGGCGGCTGTGAATCTATGTCTACAATTCCCTATATGCTGCCAGGCAAAATGCGCTGGCAAGGTTTTATTGCCAAACAATTTCCTAAGCTCGTGCGCATGGGACCTAGACCGGTAGCTTTTGCCTTGGCTGATAATGGCATTGCGCCTACAGCCCTTATTTGGGATATGAAAACTGTTTATATGTCTGGAACCGCTCAGCGCTTAGCTGATACGTATGGCATTAGCCGCAAAGCTGCTGATGAATATTCTTTACGCTCGCAAGAATTAGCACAAAAAGCAATTGCTAGTGGCCGTTTTGCTAAAGAAATAGATCCTATTTTTGTTCCGAGTAAAGGTTATTTTGCCGTAGACGAACATCCTCGCAAAACCAGCTTGGAAAAACTAGCGGCATTGCCCCCGGTTCTTAAAACAAAGGCTATTACAGCCGGTAATAGCTCAGGCATCAATGATGGCTCTTGTGCTCTTATTCTTGCTTCAGGCGAAAAAGTGCAAGAATTAAATTTAAAGCCATTAGCTCGTCTGGTTGATAATTGTGTTGCAGGTGTTGATGCCGAACAAATGGGTATTGGACCCGTAGCAGCCATTAGCAAATTACTTAAACGAAATAATTTATCTCTCGATGACATTGATCTCATTGAAATCAACGAGGCTTTTGCAGCTCAATATTTAGCCTGCGAAAAATTTCTCCATCTAAACAGAGAAAAAGTAAATGTAAACGGCGGCGCCATTGCCTTAGGACACCCCATTGGTATGTCCGGCGCTCGTCTTTTACTTACACTTGCATATGAATTACAAGAAAGAGGACTACAAAGAGGTATAGCCTCATTATGTGTCGGCGGTGGAATGGGCGTTGCTACTCTTATAGAACGGGTTTAAAAAAGAAAGAGAAAATGATATACACATCCATTCGGTATTCTGAATTAGACCCACTTTCAAAAAATAATATTGTCACTATTGCTTTCAATCAACCCGATAGCAAAGTGAACGTTTTTTCTGAAGCTGTTTTAGTTGAATTAAATGACGCTATTGACCGGGTTGCTGCCGACAATAACGTCAAAGGTGTTATTTTCACCTCGTCTAAACCTGATACTTTCATAGCTGGAGCGGATGTAAAAGTCATTCAGGCTCTACAAAATGATTCACCTATTAAAGCTTATGATGCTTCCAAAATAGGCAAGATGATCTTTGATAAAATTGTCAATTTGAAAGTTCCAACCGTCGCTGCTATACATGGCAAATGTTTGGGCGGCGGCACTGAATTTATTCTTGCCTGTCGTTATCGTATTGCATCAAATTCACCTGCTACAGCTATTGCTTTACCTGAGGTCAAACTGGGCGTGGTGCCAGGTTGGGCTGCAACTGTCCGGCTGCCAAAACTTATTGGTCTCGAAGGCGCTCTAAGCCTCATTCTTACCGGTAAAGAAGTGGACGCCAGAAAAGCTTGGAAATTAGGGCTTGTCGACGAATATGTAGACCAAGACAAACTTATTTTACGCGCCCAACAAATTATCAACGGTGCCTCTGTAAAGAATAGGCGTGTATCAACAAAAGACCAACTTATTCGTTTCTTTATGGAAAAAACCCCAATAGGACGAGATATGGTCTATAAAGTCTCTTACAAAGGCATTATGCGCGAAACAAAGGGCAAATATCCCGCTCCTGTTGAAGCACTCAAATTGATTATAAGAAATTGCACTCGTTCTACAAACGAGGCTTATGAAGCTGAGTCTAATACTTTTGCTCATCTAGCCACTTCAGAAATATCTCGCAATTTGGTCAACATTTTCTTTGCCCAAAGTGAATCAAAAAAATTACCTGCTGATGTATCCTTTGCTCAAGAAATTAAAACTGTTGGTGTGCTTGGCGCTGGAGTTATGGGAGCTGGAATTGCTCAAGCTGCGGCTTATGCAGGCTACAAAGTTATTCTTAAAGATATCGACCAAAGATTTGTTGATTCTGGAATGAGCAAAATTACTAAGCTTTTTGATAATTTAGTTGAACGCCACAAAATAAAGCCTGAAGAAAGAAATATAAAACTAGCAAATATCAAAGGCACTATAGACTATGCCGATCTGTCTGATTGTGATTTAGTTATAGAAGCTGTTTTAGAAGATATCCAAGTAAAAACAGCGGCTCTAGCTGCTGTTGAGCAGGTCAACCAAAAACCTTTCATTTTTGCTACAAATACATCTTCTTTGTCAGTCAATGAGCTAGCCAGAGCCAGTGGTCATCCTGACCGCATTGTTGGACTGCATTTCTTTAATCCTGTGCACAAAATGCCTTTAGTTGAGGTAGTAAAAGGTGAATTTACTTCACCAGAGATTCTTGCTGCTGCTCAAGCTTTTGCTCTTAAGCTTGGCAAAACAACCGTTATAACTAATGATGGTCCAGGTTTTGTCGTTAACCGTGTTCTTGTTCCTTACTTGCGAGAAGCAGTGGTTCTTCTAGAACAAGGGGTGCCGCCTGAATCTATTGAAAAAGCAGCCACTTCGTTTGGTATGCCTATGGGGCCATTTACTCTCCTGGATGAAATCGGTCTAGACATAGGCGTTAAAGTTACTCATGTTTTATACAAAGCTCTAGGTGAACGAGTTGCCCCTCCAGCTTTAATGGATAAACTTGAATCAACTAAATTGCTTGGCAAAAAAGGCGGCAAAGGTTTTTATTTATACGAAGACGGTAAACGTACAGAATTCAACCCCGAAGTTTTAGCTGCTATTACAGCTCCGCCTAACAAAAAACATATTGGTGAAATACAGGATCGTCTTTTCTTAATCATGCTCAACGAAGCCACTCGCTGTCTAGAAGAAAAAATTATTACCGATCCTAGACAACTCGACCTTGCTCTAATT
The DNA here is from genome assembly GCA_027451745.1 of Candidatus Melainabacteria bacterium. GTDB lineage: Bacteria > Cyanobacteriota > Vampirovibrionia > Obscuribacterales > Obscuribacteraceae > JABDBL01. Next base: position 12,496 of record DAIDIP010000024.1, on the reverse strand, counting down.
TTTGGTATCGGCTTCCCGCCTTATCGCGGCGGCATATTACGCTACGCAGACCATACAGGACTAAAAATCGTTCATCAGAAATTAGCTTTTCTGTCCCAGGTCGCTGGCGACAACTATACTCCTGCCCAAATATTATTAGAGAAAGTGGCTACAGAATCCAATTTTTACCAGGCATAGTTTATTAATACGAGGATGAGAACATGGCAATTGCCTCCAATCTTGGTTTCCCGCGCATTGGTCATCACCGAGTATTAAAACAAGCAACAGAAAAATATTGGGCTGGACAAAGTTCTATTGAAGAGCTTATTGAAACAGGAAAGTCTATTCGCGCCAGTAATTGGCAAATGCAAAAAGACTTCGGCATTGAGCATATACCATCTAATGATTTTTCTTTTTATGATCATATTCTTGATGCCGCTATCACTTTTGGTGTTATTCCAAAAAATTATTTAGGTCCTTCTTCTAGAGAAAGGGGGGCTACCGAGTATTTAGATCTGTCTTTTCATTTAGCTCGGGGTTGTGCCAATACTAAGTGTTCACGCCATCCAGGACAAACCCTACCTGCTTTAGAAATGACCAAGTGGTTTGACACTAATTATCATTATATTGTTCCGACGCTCGAGGCTAATCAAGATTTTGACCTTTATTTTCCAAAACCAGTACAAGATTTTCTTGAGGCAAAAGCTCTTGGAATAAAAACACGGCCGGTGATAATCGGTCCTGTATCATTTCTTCTTTTGTCCAAATTACAGAACCCCGATTCTGACCGCTGGACCTTACTGCCTAAACTTTTATCTGTCTACACAAAATTATTTTCTGAACTTGAAAAAGCTGGTGCTGACTGGATTCAAATTGATGAGCCGTGTCTTGTAGTGGACTTAGACGCCAAAGCTAAAAAAGCTTTTGTTGATGCTTACGCTGGTTTGTCTAAGACATCGGCAAAATTATTGCTCGCCACTTATTTTGGACCCCTCGAAGACAATCTTGAATTAGCACTGCAATTACCTACAGCAGGTATTCATTTAGATTTTGTCAGTCATAATCAATTGCCCAGTCTGCATCCTTTATGGGCTAAGAATAAAATCCTCTCCGCTGGCGTAGTGGACGGTCACAATATTTGGATTTGCAATTTGGAAGACACTCTTGTCTTGCTCGACAAACTTAAAGAGCTGGTTGGCAATGATAATCTAATGGTTGCTCCTTCTTGTTCTCTATTACATGTTCCATTAGATCTTGACGATGAAACTCATTTAGATAATGATCTTCGCTCCTGGTTAGCTTTTGCCAAACAAAAATTGGCAGAACTCTCTCTTTTGACTGAGGCTCTAAACGATAAAGATCCAGCTACTGTCAAAACAATTGTTGCTAACAGTATAAAAGCTAATGCCAAAGCAATTGATAGTCACCGTTCGTCTAAAAAGGTTCACAATAATGCTTTAAAAATGACTCTGGCCAATTTGCAACCAGAATTATTTAAAAGAAAAAGCTCTTTTAATCAGCGGAAGTCTCTGCAACAACAGCATCTCAATTTACCTCTGCTGCCTACCACTACAATTGGTTCTTTTCCACAAACCAAAGAAATTCGCAAATGCAGAGCTGATTATAAAAAAGGTAAAATTAGCCAAGAAGCTTACATTAAAGACATGCAAGAAGAAATTAGCATGGCTATTTCTAAACAAGCTGAAATTGGCCTAGACATACTAGTCCACGGCGAAGCCGAACGCAATGATATGGTTGAATATTTTGCTGAATTTCTCGATGGCTATGCTTTCACCGAACAAGGCTGGGTGCAAAGCTATGGCTCTCGTTGCGTTAAGCCACCAATTATTTATGGTGATATAGTCCGCAAAGAGCCTATGACCATAGCCTGGTCTGCTTATGCTCAACAGCAAGCAAATAAATTAGCCAATAAAAAATTCGTTAAAGGCATGCTTACTGGTCCAGTAACCATGTTGCAATGGTCATTTGTGCGCAATGATCAGCCTCGGTCAGAAACTTGCCAGCAATTAGCATGGGTAATTAGAGAAGAGGTTCTCGATTTAGAAAATAGTGGCATAAGCATCATTCAAATTGATGAACCCGCTATTCGTGAAGGATTACCTTTAAACCGTGCTCATTGGCAAGAATACTTGGATTGGGCAGTCAAATGTTTTCGTCTTGCTTCTTCGTCTGTAAAAGATGAAACTCAAATCCACACTCATATGTGTTATTCCGAATTCAATGACATTATAGGTTCAGTTGCCGCATTAGATGCTGATGTTGTCTCCATTGAAGCAGCACGCTCTAAACTAGATTTGCTTGCTGCGTTTGTTAAGTACAAATACCCAAATGATATTGGTCCAGGTGTATATGATATTCACTCACCGCGCGTACCTCCAGAATCAGAAATGATTGAGTTATTGGAAAAAGCTCTTACCCTCATTGATGCAAAACAGCTCTGGATAAATCCAGACTGCGGCTTAAAAACGCGCGGCTGGCCAGAAGTAATTGCTGCCCTAAAATGCATGGTAGCCGCTGCTAAAGTATTACGGGCTAAACTAGAAGCACCTGTTCGATAGCTTAAATTTAAACCTGTTATCGAACCTTCTTGCCCATTCTCTAGAACAAGCCAAAAAGCTGTCCCAGCGCTTCAAATTAAAGCTAACTGCTCTTATTGGGTAAAAGGGCCACCAGTGCCCAAAAATTGCCTCACTCAGACAAACTGATCAATAAGATTCCCTCAGAATTTATAGGTTTACACGTAAATATATATATGTTCACTTAAATACCTCGTCCGCTGTCTTGTCTAGAATAGGTAAAGAGTGTCAGTAAAATCCGCCCATTGTGAGGTTTATTCCATCATGAAAGCAGAAAACCAGAACAGCAAGGTTTTGGCTAGAGTGTCCGAGTTATTTAAAGGCTCGGCTCCTAAAGAAGTAGTAGAAAAAAAGCCACCTGTACGGATGACCTGTACTAGGCTCAAAAAATTCAGAGGAACCAAACAAAATATAGTTATTGATCCAGAATTAAGTCTTGCTTCTGAGTCAGAAATAGCACCAACACCAAGCATTTTTGATGATTCGCCTCAAAAAAAAGGTAGCTTTGCCGTTTGGGTAGAAAAGTCCCAGGAAGAACCAAACGCTTATCAATTACTTGAAAAACAAAGCCGTTTGCATCAAAATGCAAAAAGGATTGCTCACGAAGCAGACCGAACTATGCAAGGTTTCGAACATTTCTCCTCCACAGCATTACAGCAAATAGCAAAAGATCCTAATGTGCCTATAAATACTTTAAAGTGGTTGGCGGCACATTATGACATAGCTGTACATCGAGCACTTGCTTCTAATCCCAGCCTGAGTTTAGACATATTTATTATTTTGGCTCGCGATATTGATCGCGGTGTAAAACTTACACTTTTAGAAAATGGAAGTTTTCCCAGAGATGAAGTTATTAGATTCTCTCAAGAACCCGATCTGACAATTGCCGAAAGAGCCAAAGAAAGGTTAAATCCTTTCGCACGAACTGATAGTAACAGTCGCCACGCTACGGACGCTACAGCTAATATAGAAATTCCCGGTCTTAAATCAATTAAAAGAAAAATTGGCTAAAACGTTTTTGTTGAGCCACCAAAAAATCTAGCACAACTGCGCTATCTGTGAATCTCACCCAATTTCCATTTTTAATCAAATTGGTTTTATATTGCAACCAATAATCATTGCTTTGCTCTTTCTAATTTTCTATATTCAAATCATCTATCTACCTAATTGCGCAGGGACTAGTTACTCACACAGCAATGCGTATTCTCTAGCAAAAACAATTCATCACCGGCAAACACGCCGGCCGACGAATGCTAGCTATAAACTAGTTCTCCCTCTTAATAGATAGCGCAGCCGAGCGCTATGCGATTCACTTAGCGCTAATAGCGCTACATGTAAATTTGTTTAGCCAAATAAAAGCGGTCTTGAAAAATTTCAAGACCGCTTTTTGGTTGCTTCAACTCCCCTCCCGACTGCTTCCCTTTCAAAAAGAGTAGTCGGGTTTTTATAAGGAAGAAGTTATGAAAAACAACCTTTGTTATTCAACAGTAGCTCAACTGCTACCTGTAAGCAAGTCCTCGCACTTTCAACAAAGCATTAGCATAAAAGCCAATGCTTTGTTAATTACTCCTGATCCAAACGAACCTATATCTTCTCAGCTTGAAAAAACAGCAATCAACAATTTACCTAAGCCGTCATTGTTGAAAAACGATCTTATTCAAATGTACGCCGGACCCAGTTTTAATTTGGTACGTGCCAAAAATGACAATTACTGCTACGGTGTCAGAGATCCTGAACTAGCTGCTGTATCAGTGTTTATGGCTCTAAGCAAACAAATGGATCTTTATTTAGAACTAGGATTAAAACGACCCAAACGTCCTCTATCTGTAGTTGTTAATAATCCCTTTGTTCCAGACAATGCCTACTTCGATGCAAAACACTTCGAAATTCACATAGGCATTGGCACAGGTGTGTCTCGCGGTGGTTTAACTAAACAAATTGCCTTTGATTTAGGCGTTGCTAATCATGAATTTGGTCATGCCATAATCTTTTTGCAAACCGGTAGAGCCGATCTACCAGGCAAACAAGGTGCGGCCATTCATGAGGGAATAGCAGACATACTTGGCACCCTAGTGATGGATTACTTAAATCGTATCTGGCACGGCAAACGAATTGGCAAACCATTTACTGCACAAGATCTAAAAGATGATCAACGCATAATTGGCAAATATGCCTTGCCGCCTTACGGAATAAGAACCCAGAAAACAAAAAAGAAAGCCCCTGCGGATATGGTTGGTGAGCCTCATTCTGACGGCATGATAATCGGCAGTGCTATTGCTGATTTGCTAGTAGAAATAGCATCTCAACAAGGTACTGATGTTGAAAAACAACTTCGTTTGTTTGTCAAAATAATGCTCTTAGCACTGGCGTTATTACCTGATTGGCAAATAACTTTTGCTGATCTGCTAGATACCATTATCATTGCCGATAGACGCATCTGTGCAGGCAAACACCGCTCTATTATAGAACAATGTTTTGCCACACATGGTATTACATCCAATACCATAAAAACCATCTCATTGATCGAATGGGCATTAGGCCTAACTAACTAAGGAGGAAAGTATTAAAGAAAGGTGGCAATTTTCGCCTCTTTCTTTACTTTTTATAAGCGCTGCTTCGGCTTCGTCCCTCGCCTCAACGCGCGTACCCACGCTCTCGCTTCAGCCGGCTCCTCGCCGCCTTCGCTTTGCTAACATTCGTTCGCATTTTCGTTATTAACTGTGCTTCGGCTTCGTCCCTCGCCTCAACGTCGCTGTTCGTTCCGCTATACTCCTTTACTTTTTACATCCGCTGCTAATATAATCATGGTTATGAATAATATAGATAACAAAACCTCCATTGGCTTAGATCCTTCTAGTGTTGGCTCACTTAGCGAACCTGTTGACCTAAAATTACTCGTATTTGACATGGGCAAAGTATTTGTTCGCTTCGAATGGGCACCCATATACGAAACTTTTGCCTCAGTTACAAAATCAAATATTGCCGCCGTAAAAGAGGCTTTCACAGCTATTTATTTTCCTTATGAACGCGGACATCTTACTACCAAAGAAGTTATCGATCATTTCAACACCTCTCTTGGGGCGAATTTAAGTCATTCCGAATTCTCTACAATATGGACTTCCACTCTGGATGAAGATACCGAAATGACACAGCTTCTCCAAGAACTACGTAAACAAATTCCTCTTTATTTACTATCTAATATAAATGATGTTTCTTTTGGTTTCTTAGAAGAAAAGTTCAATGTTTCTCGGCATTTTGATGAATTGGTCTTGTCTTACAAAGTTGGACACATCAAGCCAGCCGTTGAAATTTATCATGAGGTTCTTAAACGCAGTAATTTACAGCCCAATCAATGTTTGTTCATAGACGATTTAAAAGAAAACATTGAAGCTGCTCAATCAGTAGGTATGCACGGCATTCAATTTACCGGCATCAATGATCTACGTCAAAAACTACCTGAATTCGGTATCAAAACATAAGAATTTAGCACAGCCTTTGAACTTTTCTTAAAAAGTATCGTTAAGTAAATACGGCTAGAAGATTGGCTAGTCCGCATTGTGGCACTTTAACATACATAGTCAATACTATGTATTGACATCTGCTCGTTGCTGCAATATACTGAAGAGAGTCACTTTTATGACAGTACGCTATGCAACTTATTGGAGCAGCGGAATCAAGTTTCTATTTGCTTATGATGCCATAGATCCTACACTTTTACATATTTATGCTAGACACTTGGTTGATCCGCTTATTGCAATCAAAGTCTGGTGGGAAGGAAAGTTTGGAACATCGAGCGAAATCGTTATGAAACAAGTGATGAACCTCATACGTTATATTGGTTCTGGCTCAAGAAAGATCGCGAAGTACTTATAATTACGTGTTTTAGGAGGTAGCCCCATATGGCACGCGGAAAATTTAGACCGGAGGCTGTCAAAAAACTTGGTGATGTGGTTCTCGATGCAAAAACTTCGCGCATGATTAGAAAAAAGATAGCTGAAGCCGAGGAAGAGCTTTCCAAAGAAGTACGGATCAACTTTCGCTGGACAGCCGAACAGCTTAAGCTAATTCAGCATGTGGCTCGTAAATTGGGAGTGCCTTATCAGACTTATATCAAACAGGTTTTATACAAACAAGCTATAGAAGATCTCAAATCATTCGCTGACTCTAAGTATCTTCCTTAAAAGGAGATTAGGCATTTAGCCAGTATTGATCAAGCCCGTCTCGCAATTGTGTCATCGAATTGGCTAATTGCTGGCGGTACTTTTCTCTTTCCTCATCTGCAAGTTTACTAGGCACAAATATTGGATCACCAATCATATAAACAATTGGCGAACCATAATAACAGCCCATCATTTTGTCCCAACCGGAAAAAAAATGATTTTTCTTTCCTTTGCATACAAAAGGAAGCAATGGCAAACCTGTAAGCTCGGCCATGCGTATAACACCTATCTTTGGCTCGTAGATGGGCCCTCTAGGTCCATCTATCGCTATGACTAAACTCTGTCCGGACTTAGCAGCATCAATTAATTGCTTTGCTCCTTCTACTGCTTTATGTGCCGGGGAGCCACGAGCCACCCTATAACCCATTTTCTGCGCCATTCGCGCCAAAAATTCACCATCTCGACTGCGACTTATTAAGGCGGTTAGTTTTTCTCTTTCTTCAATAATATGCAACATGCCTATTAGTCGGCCATGATAAAGCGAAACAATAACAGGTTTTCCTGAATTCATATATTCTCGAGCCGCCGGCGAAACAATTTTGGTTATCGCAAAACTATCATCGAAAAACTTTGTTCCTGCCGCACAAATTGAAGCAAGAGTTTCTGTCCTAAGCTCATCTAACCAGGGAATATTGCCAATGATTTGTTTGAGTTTCATTGTCGCCCTGAATTATTTTTTCTCTGGAGTATTAGTTGCAACAATCAATGGCATAGGATCAAGTATATTACCGCCTCGGCTGAGCACATAACCAGGTGTTAGGCTGTGAGTAGCAACCCTATCGCAACTCAGCACTCGCCATTGTTTTTTTTGTTTTGTCGATAAGGCATTATATTTGTCTTCTGGAACCATTATCACAGCTGGCTCATTCTGAGCAATAAAATTATCTATCTCTCGGGTACTAGTGAGACAATGGGCATCTATGCCGCTTTGGAAAAGTATTTCATCAATCCAAGAAAACAAAGAATTATCGACTCCCAAAGATATTTTTTTCTTAGCTGTATCTATGGAGCAGTTTTTGATAAGAAAAGCATATTTATTTATGGGTACTAAACACATCATTTGCGGCAAAGCAACACAAGCAAAGACTATTGTGCCAGCGCTTATTGCTAATGCCAGTCCCTTTATTATATTTTGAAATTTGGGCAAGCAATTACATATATACTCTGCCAATAAAATAGCTGCTGCTGGATAAGCCGGCAAAGTGTAATAATCACATTTGCCTCGCGAAAAACAGAAAAATCCTACTGATATAAAAACCCATATCCACAAAAATAACTCTGCTGATAATTCAACAGACAACAATGACATAGATGTTAATGACAAGCGTGGGGCGATTTTTACGCTCATCGGTTCATAGTTTAAGTCATCGGTTACTTTTATCTGACCTGGGACTCTATTGTTTGGTTTGCTTAAATTCTTACAGAACCAAATAAAAGCCGGTGGTAATAAAATTGACCAAGGTGCAAATCCCAGAAAAAACGAACAAATCGTATACCAAAATGGCTTATGTCCATCATAAGTAGAACCAGCAAAACGCTGCAAATTTTCTTGTACAAAAAAGTGAATAAGTGCAGACGTACCATTAGCAAAATATGCGGCATAAAACCAAGGTGATGCAATTACAATCAAAGCAATAGCAGCCCATAAAACATGTCCAGCTTTAATAAAACTCAGCCGTTTAGTCAACGCCATATACACAAGACTTGCCGCCACTGGCAGAACCACTCCCACAGGCCCTTTTGTTAGAAATGACAAACCGGTACTGATAGCAGCAATTCGCCAGAAAGTAGTTCTTTGCTGCAAAAATCGCATACCTGCGTATATAAAAATCAAAGATACCGTGTCAAACATCACCAAAAACATATCAGACATACAAAGATAGCTGAATGATAAATACATAAATGCCGATGTTAAAATAGCCCCAGCCAATAGTCCCGACCGCCTGCCAAATAAACGAGCTCCCGCAAATGCAGTACAACCAATAGTTACTAAAGAAGCAACTATAGATGGGACTCGGGCAGCAAAATGACTGACACCAAAAGTTTTAAACATCCCAATAATCAACCAATAAACAAAAATTGGTTTGTCAAAAAATGGCTGATTGTGATAAAGAGGGGTAATAAAATTGCCGGATACTAGCATTTCTCTAGCACACTCAGCAAAAAATACTTCAGCTCGACTAAATTTGTTCCAATTAAAAGCTAGAGCAGCATAAGTCACTGCTGCCAATGAAAGAATTATCAGCAGCTCAAATACAAAACCTTTTACTGAAAGCCCTCTTCCATAAGATTCTTCTTTACTTATGTCAGAAACCCATTCCGCAAAACTGGTTGGTCTTTTAATTAATGCTGTCGATCTGTTTTCTGCTGTCTTTTGCATAAGACATCAGTGTAACTCGTCACCGCTCCAGAACTATCCACCAGATATCTCTTCATTAATTTAAAATCGTTAATGACTCAGTCGGCCATACTTTTCGGCTCAATAGGATTTTGCCAACGCCATCCTGGTTGCTCCTAGGCTACACTTTAATTAGTTATCCACATAATTTGCACAAAATTCATCTAATAATAGAATTGTTCTCTAACAGTAATTGTTAAGTTAAAAGTCAACTAGTATGTCTAAAAAGATCAAACGTATTGGTTATCAAAGTATAAGGCAGCTGTTTGTTATCGGGCTAATTTTTACACTTTTATCTTTGGTGTTATCCAACTTACAAACTTTTGCTGCTGCCAAAGTAGCCCCTAAAACAAGTCAACACAAAAAACCCTTTTCTGCAGAAACATCTTTTCGCGAAGTTACTGACAGTGACGCCTGTTATTTGCTAAATCGCCTCACTTTTGGGACCCGTCCTGGTGAATTACAGGCTCTTAAGTCAATGGGCTTCACTGCCTTTATAAATCAACAATTACATCCAAATACCATTACTGAATCACCGGCCATCACTGCCTATTTAAGCAGTGAGCCTGATCTCACCGCTTCTCCAATAGAACTCTTTATGAATTATGGTCCTCCGGCAGTAACGGCTTTGCAAAACAGATCTGCCAATAGCAACGATGCCGACATCAAAAAAGAAGCAATGAAAATAATTCGTGAAAAAGAGCGAGACCTCTTCGAGAAAGAGTCTACCCTTCGCATTATGCGTGCTCTGTATAGTCCAAAGCAATTACAAGAAGTAATGACGGATTTTTGGTTTAGCCACTTCAACGTTTATGCTCAAAAAGGTCTTGATCGTTTTCTAGTAGGTGTCTACGAAGATAAAGCCATTCGTCCATATGCGCTAGGCAAATTTAGAGATCTGCTTGGTGCAACCTGTCACCATGCAGCAATGTTATTTTATTTGGATAATTGGCAAAATTCAGTCCCTCCTAATAATGTTGCAACGGCTATAAATCCAGGTGCCGCTAGCCCACCCAAAGGCCGCTTTAGTGGTCTAAATGAAAATTATGCCCGCGAGCTTATGGAATTACATACACTTGGTGTTGACGGCGGGTATACACAACAAGACGTTATACAATTGGCCAAAGTTCTAACAGGATTGGGACTGCCACCACAAGGCAGGCGGGCGCTGCCCGCCAATGTAGATCCTATTATGGGTGATTACTTTGACGCAAGACGTCATGATTATTCTGACAAAATTTTACTTGGACATCCAATCAAAGGCTCTGGTGCCAATGAAATAGAACAGGCTTTAGACATCTTAGCTTCTCAACCCGCAACTGCTCACCATATTTCATATCAACTGGCTCAATATTTTGTGGCCGACAAGCCACCAGAAAGTTTAGTAAAAAAACTTGCTGCACGCTACATGCAAACTGGTGGTGACATTAGGGCTATGCTTTCTGATTTATTCACTAGCACAGAATTCTGGGACCCTCGTTACCGCTATGCAAAATACAAAAATCCTTTCCGTTACACAATATCTGTTTTACGAGCAACTTATGCTCAACCTACTAATTACAAAGTAATAATGGGCTTTCTCCGTCAACAAGGCATGCCAATTTATGGATGTCTAACGCCTGATGGCTACAAAAACACCAGAGATGCTTGGTTGAACTCGGATACCCTGCTTAAAAGAATAGGTTTTGCTACAGGCATTGGGCTTGGCCGTATGCCACAAGTATGTGTCCAGCCGCCAGATTATACAGTGGTTGGCACTGTATTCGGTGCAACACTTTCTGCAAATACAGTGCGTGTAATAAAAAAGGCGCCTCCCCAGTTAAAATTATCCTTGCTTCTGGGCAGTCCTGAGTTCATGTTCTATTAATCATTTATCGGTCGGAGGTTATATGGATTACTTAAGTCGACGTCAATTTATAAAAGGCGCATCTCTCATATCACTTTCTGCTCTGTTTCCTGGCACTAGCAGTTGGGCTTATAGTAATGGTAATCCGGGTTCAGAAAGCAACAAACTAATTGTCATTCTTTTACGAGGAGCAATTGACGGGCTTAGCGTCGTTGTTCCTTATGATGATAGCCGCTACTATGCTGTCCGACCTACTATAGCTATCGCCAAACCTGGCACTGAATTAGGCGCCTTAGATCTTGACGGACATTTCGGCATGAACCCTTCTCTACAGCCATTGCTACCCTTTTGGCAGTCAAAGGGGCTGGCTTTTGTTCATGCTAGTGGTTCACCGGATCCAACTCGCTCCCATTTTGATGCTCAAGATTATATGGAATCAGGCATGCCTGGCAGCAAAGTTGCTCCTTCTGGCTGGCTAAACAGACTGGTTGCCGAACTACCCTCCAACAACTCACCTGTGCAAGCTCTAAGCTTAGGCGCTGTGTTACCTCGTATATTTTCTGGCACAGCCAAAGTTGGCAGCGCACCACGCAATTTAGCTGACAATAAAACTGTATTAGACAAGCCTATCGTAGGTGATTATTTTTCTCAGCTTTATCGCGATCAAGGAACATCTATAGGACAAGCATTTGCCGAAGGCATGGCCACACATAAATCTATTGATGATGCCATGTCACAAGTTATGGATCCAACTAATCAAACAATGAATGCCCCTGGAGACAGCAGTCCAAACGACAACCAAAACAATAAAAATGCTAATGTCGCCGCCTTAGTAGCCGAACAAAAGGAAGCTAGCCGTGGTGCACCCAAACCCAAAAACTATAATGACTTTGGTAAGCAATTATCCACGCTAATGACCAGAGATCATTCTATTCAAATTGCATTCACAGATTTTGGTGGTTGGGACACACATGTAAATCAAGGCAACGGCAAAGGACAGCTGTCCAATCTATTAAAGCCGCTGGCGACTAGCTTGAGTAATCTTGCTTATGGTCTTGGTCCTCTCTACAGTCGAACAACTATTATTGTTATGTCTGAATTTGGACGCACTGTAAAAGAAAACGGCAATAATGGCACAGACCACGGACACGGTAACGTAATGTGGCTATTAGGTGGTGGCGTCCCTGGTGGCAAAGTCTATGGGCGCTGGTCTGGCTTGAAAGAAAGTGATTTATACGAAGGTCGCGATGTTCCTGCTACAACAGATTTTCGCGACATTTTATGCTATATGCTAAGCAACAATCTCGCTATTTCCAAAAAATCTCTGGCAAATGTTTTTCCTGACTTCAACATGTCAGCTAAACCATTAGTAAAAGCATAGATATTCAAACTGAACTTTAGTAAAAGTTTTGGCTAAAATAACGGTGGGACATGGAAATGCTCTCAAATGCTGGGC
>DAIDIP010000023.1 GCA_027451745.1 Candidatus Melainabacteria bacterium | reverse complement strand
TGGAGAATAGCACAGGCGTTTAAAAATGGCCATCAGGACAATTGGATAGGTCTAGATCTGCCAAAGTTCAGTTTAAAGTCGAAATTTCTTATATCTAGCAAATATTACACACCGCTCAGATAAAAGCTGCCCAGCACTAATATACTAAAGATATGTTCAAATGCTTCAGCATACATTTTGGTAGAGTTTGTCTCTCCCGATAAATTTTGTGCCTATCCATAATCCACATCAAGGAGAGTCATATTGGCGTCACCAACACTAAAAGAACAAATTCGAGCAAACAGAAAAGAGTTTATTGAAAAAACTGCAGGACTTAAGCTGCCAGGTAACATAAAAGTGGGGGCATTGCTTTTGCATGGGCTTACTGGTATGCCCAATGAAATGAAGCCTATAGAAAGAGTTTTAGAAGAGCTTGGCTGTCAGGTAAGCGTTCCAATGCTTGCTGGACACGGCGCGGGGCAAAAAGAATTATTAGATTCCGGCTGGAAAGACTGGTTACAAACTGGCCGCGATGCGCTTGCTGAATTATCTGGAACATGTGATGTAGTTGTAATTGGCGGATTGTCAATGGGCGGATTATTACCTATACCACTCGCTTTAGAAAGCTCAAAAGTAAAAGGCATTGTTTCAATGTCACCAACAATAAAATACGATAGCGCTAACTCTTCTAATCCTATGCAAGTATTTTTGCCTTTGGTTGATTTGTTGCCATTTTTGGGAAGATGGTGCTATTGGACAGAAGAACCTCCTTTTGGCTTAAAAGACGAGCGTATGCAACAAGCAATTATCAAACAAATAGAAGCATATGAAAAATCCAAAGCCTCTGGCAAAAAAGATCATTCTGCCAATGACTTCAATCCAGAACAGTTTCGTACTTATGCTGGCTCAATTAGAGAATTACAAAAGTTCATCAAAGTAATTAAACAGCTTGCACCACAAGTGACCTGTCCCGCCTTAATTATGCAAAGTGTGGAAGATACCATCACTACGAAATGGAACGCTGAAGAATTACAGAGATGGTTAGGATCAAAAGACAAAAAGATCACGTACTTAGAAGGCTGTGATCACGTTTTAACTATGGATCTGAAAAAAGAAGAAGTAGCTTATTATTATGCAGAATTTGTTTGCAAGGTCGCTTCTCAAAATGCTGCTCTGGCAGAGAAAGAAGCGTCAGGGGTATAACCCCGCTTTAGTTTTAACCCCGCAACACGATGCAACACGGCCGCACGCACGCCGCAACACGGCCGCATTAAGTGCATAGGGAAAGTAAAAGATTGCGCTAGCTACGCTAGTTTCTCTTTTGCTGTTTAATAGTCGTATTTTGATTGCTTGTCATTAACCCATATCCCCTTCGGCACGCGCCTCATTAGAGAAAGGGCGACCGGACAGATGATGGCGTCCTATGGCATCATCCTCGACAATCAGACCCAGGATCCGGCCAATCCTAACTTCTATCTGGCGAATCTTCTTGTCGCCAGAAACGCAGACCATTCAACCTTCGTTCCCATGCTGCTCGCTGACATCACCCGGCACGGGCAAGAAGCAGCTCAAGTCGCTTCTTGGGAGATGGGTTCTGGGTGGGTAAAGACACTTTCGCCCAAACCGTTGGTCTCAAGAAACTCGGCTTTCGCCCAGTTGGATCACGCACGCAAACTCCGTCCTACGGCGAGGCACAGCTCTACGTGATCAATTTCCAACCCCGTCCGCAGTAGTTAAAGAATTAGTCACAGACACTACCAATAGCGCTGGTCAGAATCGTCCCTGTCCATGCGCGAACAAATCAACCTCGTGTCCTACCTGCTAGACCAGAGCGGGTAGGACTTCCTTTCCCTGGGTCCTTCAGTGGAGAAATCCCAATGCCAAGATTCACTCTCAACGATCTCGAGTTCACTACGTTGTCCAACGAAACTGCTTCGCGACAACGCATCGTCTTCGACCACATCAAGACCCTTAACCCGAAACGCGATGACGAAGAGCCGGTCTCATTTGCGGCCTGGGTCTTCGAACACGGCTACTTCCAACACCCCTCCACGCTGTACAAGCCACCGCATCAGATCTACCTCATCTGGCTCGTCGGCACCAACCAGCTCCTGGATTTGGCTGGGCTGGTCCCAGACGATCGCGGCGTCGCCATGGACGAGGGACTCGCCAAGGAGGATAAGTACTATCTGGGCTTCTTTGGTGGACACAACGTGCATCCCGACTTCCGCGGACAAGGGCTCGGCACGTTCATGCTTCAGCGGCGTATCGAGTCCGCCCAGGGACATGCCAACGCCACTGGCACACCTCAGGCGCTCTACACCTTCTTCGTCAACCCGACGTCCGGACGCAATCTCGAGCGCGTCGGATTCAAAAAACTGGGGAACCGCTACATCAAGTGGTCGAGGAAAGACGAATGGCTCTTCCGCCTGCAGCTCGATCCGCAAGGTTGAGGTGCCATCCTTAATCCATCGTCGCTCTACGCCGAGAGGAGACAGGTCCTCTCGGCGTTCTTCAAAAATCGACGTGCTCACCTTCAATTTTGCTAAATTCGCATTTAGCGAATCTCTATTTGTAAAATTTTTACTTTGCCCCTTCGCATTTTGCGAATATAATATTATGATGAGGATAATAACCAAAGCTCATATAAAGCATACTTGTGAAAAATACCCTGATGCTAGAACAGCTTTAAAAAGCTGGTATAAAATTATGTCCGGCATGCAATTCAGTAATTTTGCCGAACTTAAGCAGGTATTTAAAACCGCTGACAGCATAGGCAGGGTAGTGGTTTTTAACATAAAGGGTAATCATTATCGTTTAATCGCAGCAATACATTACAACATAAAAATTGTATACATTCTGGAGGTGATGACACATGTTGAGTATGACAAAAACAAATGGAAAGACAAATATCGCATCTACCATTAAAGATGCGCAAAGCAAGGCGGCACACAACATAATGCATTTGCTTGTTATAAAAAATAAAAGCAGCTATAAAACTGCTCTTGCTGTTATGGAACACTTAATGCTCAACGCCCCGGATACAGAGGACAATCCGTATCATGATTTTATGATTTTACTTGGCAGGTCCATTGAAACATATGAAAAAGAACACTTTCCAACAAGAAAAGCTTCTGATGTAGACGTATTACGCTTTTTGATCGAACAAAACGGACTAAAGCAAATCGACTTAGCACCCGTTCTTGGTACAGCCAGTATTGTTTGTGAGATTTTAAGTGGCAAACGCAAACTCAATAAGCGTCAAATAGAGGCTCTAAGTAAATACTTCAAAGTGTCACCGATGGTCTTTTTTGCTTAACTTTTTCTTTTTGTAATTAGCAATGCTTTCATCCACTTTATGCACCACCAAAAATACTTCGTCGGCAGTAAAAAGACCTGGTACAGCAAGAATTTTCTGCGCCCCAAATTTTTGGTATAACTTAAGCGATCTATTATCTACACGAGTACTGCCTAAAACATGTCCTAGTTTTGCCCCTCTTTCGGCAATCTTTTCTGCCACTAAAACAATTGAGCGTAGAATCATTTGCGTGCCAATACTACTAATACCAGTACTTCGGGCATTTGGATGAACAGCAATTTGCTCTAATTCCACAACCGCTTCTTTTCGAAAACCACTTTTTTCTGTCCAAAAATAATCCCCACAATTTCGCCATCCTGCTCAGCAGCAAAAAGCTGACTTTTGGGAAAACTTTTAAATACACATTCCAACCATTTACGTGAAAATGTTTGCCGCGGAAAAGCAAGTTCATGCACTTTGGCTGCCGCAGGAATATCCTCAACAGTCGCCGACCGAACCATTAATTGGGTACCAAAGTCTTTAGTCATACCTTGCCATTTTGAAAGTAAGTTAGAAGATCACTATAACCAATTTAATTCTATTTCAAAACAAACAAAGAATATCTCTTTTGCTTTGTTTTATATGCTTTATTACCCAACAAAGGCAAGCATCTGCATATCATTCTGTCAATAAAAGCTATTAATAATAAAACTTATCTATCAGTACAGTCATGTTATACTATGGCGCGGATTATTGATTGCGACTGCGAATTTTTCACATCTGAAATTGTCAAAGCGAGCTGCTTTTAAAAAAGTTGCCATCATCAGTAAAATCTTCATCCTTATCATTGAGCAATGCAATTTCTGCACATGCTCTCAAAACTAAGGCTTCTTTTCATACACCTGGACATAAAGGACTGAGCTGGCAGGCCGATGGTTCTTTTGCGTTTGACTGCTTTTTAAAGGAAGATGTAAGTGAGTCGGTTCCAGGAATGGACGAGCTGGCATATCCTGCAGGCATTATTGCCGATGTAGAAACGGGCGCTGCCCGTGCCTGGGACTCAAACTGCTCTCTTCTGTCAGTCAATGGCGCCACCGCTGGAATAATAGCTTCAATCCTTTTATTAGCAAAGCGCGGCACTCATTTATTGGTTCCACGCAATTGTCATCGTTCTGTAATTTACGGACTTATTCTTTCTGGGTTAAAACCAATTTGGTTTGATACTAGCTGGGAAGATGGTTGGGGATTTTGGGGACCGCCCAATATATCTCAATTGGGTGATCTTTTAGAAAAAATCCATAACTCAAATGAAAAAACAAAGACCGGAGACAAAATAAATGTGGCCGGCATTATCATTACGAGCCCTACTTATGCTGGGGCTCTAGCAAATATTGGTTCTCTTTCAAAGCTGCTTGAGAAATACAGATTTCCTTTAGTAGTAGACGAGGCTCATGGTGCACATTTGCAATGGACACAACAACGTACACAAGCAGCGCTGGTAGCTGGGGCTGATATAGTCATACACACTTTACACAAAACCTTGTCTTGTCCTACTCAAATCGGCATTGTTCACATTAGCCACAAAGGCCATAAACAGTATGGGTTCACTGCAGACGAATTGCGAAGCTGCTTAAGTCTGGTCATGAGTTCAAGTCCCAATTATTTTTTTATGAGCTCAGTTGATAAATTGGTAACAGCGCTAAATTCGGGTAGGGCACAAGAGCGCATTCAATTAGTTGAAAAGCTGGGTGAAAGAATACAACAATTCATAAAAAGACAAAAGCAATTTGAATTGTATCAGTCAGATTACGGCAATGTGTCAACCGATTTTCTTATCAAACACAAAGAAATTAATGCCCAGAAGCTGCATGATTTACTGGCCGAGAAAGGCATTTTTACTGAATCTATACTCGGACAAGGATTGCTTTTCTTTCTTGGGATTGGCTCTCAGCAAAAAGATATAGATCTTTTATTAACAGCACTAGACGAATATTGTCTGACAAACAATGATTCTCCCATAAAAGCGGTTGCCTATAACGGTAACGCAAATTTAACAAAAAAACCTCACCCTATCGAACAAATTATCAGTCCTCGCGAAGCCTTTTTTATGCCATCGCATGTAGTATCGCCAGCAACTGCAATTGGTGAAATTGCTGCCGATGTTTACGCCCCTTGTCCGCCAGGCTGGCCAGCGTTAGTTCCTGGTCAAAAGATTACCGAAGAGCTTTTGTCCTTTAAAAATATAAAATCAGTTCGAATCATAAAATCTAATAGTATAAACGGCTAAACCTTGAGGTAAACTATAGTCATGGCTCCAAATCGCTCCAATAAAGACAAGGTTAATTCCAGCGAAACTGGTTCACCGCCTAGTTGTCCGCCAGCTGATGATTTGTCGTCTCTTTTGGCATGCTTGCCCCAAGATATTCGTGAGCATCTAAATGGCCAAACCGACGCTTTATATGAAATAGTGCTTGATTTAGGCCGTCAGCCGGAAGCTCGGTACTTAGATCGCCACTGTGCATACTTATTAGATACTCCTATTACAGAAGGGCATCTGGAATATATCATAGAAAGAGTGGGTACTTTTACCGACGACAATAGAGCCGGTATTGAACGCACATTGCATAGAATTTCTGCTTTGCGTAATCGCGCCGGGCGCATTATCGGTCTTACTTGCCGTGTAGGAAGAGCTGTTTCCGGCACAATTACAGTAATTAGAGATCTAGTTGAATTAGGCAAATCAATTTTACTTTTAGGACCGCCTGGGGTTGGAAAAACCACTAAACTTAGAGAAATAGCTCGCGTACTAGCTGATGAAATGGGTAAGCGTGTCATAGTCATTGACACTTCTAATGAAATTGCTGGCGATGGCGATGTGCCACATCCGGCCATTGGCCGCGCTCGCAGAATGCAAGTAGCTAGGCCAGAATTACAACATGCTGTAATGATTGAAGCAGTTGAAAATCATACTCCTGAAGTTGTAATCATTGATGAAATTGGAACCGAACAAGAATCAGCCGCAGCTCGTACTATTAACGAACGCGGTGTCATGCTTGTTGGCACAGCTCACGGTAATGCATTAGATAATTTATTAAAAAATCCCACTTTAGTTGATTTAGTAGGCGGCATTCAGACAGTCACGCTGGGCGATGATGAAGCCCGCCGACGTGGCACACAAAAGACCGTGCTTGAACGCGCTAATCAACCCACTTTTGAGGTTTGTATAGAAATTCTCGACCGTCAAACTTTGGCTGTCCATCGCAATGTTGGCGAAGCAGTAGATCAATTATTACGCGGCTGGAAAATTCATCCCGAAATTAGACGGCGCGATGATGCCACCGGCCAATTTTCTGTTGTCCAATCAACAGACGCTTCCACCGCCAAAAGAGAAGGCGTTCCTCCTATTGGCACAGAATGGGCTGCTCCATCTACTGCCGAAAATCTTTTAAAA
This sequence comes from Candidatus Melainabacteria bacterium, assembly GCA_027451745.1. Classification (GTDB taxonomy): domain Bacteria; phylum Cyanobacteriota; class Vampirovibrionia; order Obscuribacterales; family Obscuribacteraceae; genus JABDBL01. The sequence goes on along the minus strand of DAIDIP010000023.1, from coordinate 32,797 downwards.
ATCTACCCTTATGCTGTAAGCAAAGGATTACTTGAGCGTGTGGTAAAAACCATGCAATTACCTGCTGAAGTCGTAAAAACGATCGATGAAGCAGATGCTATTTTGGCTTTACGTAGTTATGCTCGTGCCGGAGCAAAAATATTTTCTTTAGCTGAAGCCAGACAATTGCCCATTTATATGGTGAAGAGCAATAGTATGCCGCAATTGCAAAAAGTTTTGCGTGAAGCCTTACATATGGACAGTGACTTCGGTTCTGTAGACATTGAAAACGATGTTGACGAAACAGAAGTAGCATTAGAAGAAGCACGACAGGCAATAGTAAATGTTGTTGACAGACAAGAGCCAATTGAGCTTTCCCCTAGACGTTCTTATATTCGTCGCTTACAACATCAATTAGTAGAGCGCTTCAATTTAAGCAGTCGTAGCGTGGGTGACGAGCCGATGCGTCGTTTACGTATACTGCCGCCTTCCAGCAATCAAAAAATTGGCTATATTTAACAAGCGTTAATCTAAGATAATAACATTCAACTGAATGGATTACTTCATTCACACTAGCGAGTGATAGAGCATTACACAACGACTACACAATCTTTTTGATAAAATATTCTTATCTCACAGGTGTATAAATCCAATGTCGGCAATATTTATCAAAAAAAGTTTTCTTATTGTGTTAGCTAGCGCATCATTAGTCTTAGCATCTCAGAACTTGTTATGTCAAAAAGCTTTTGCCGACAACAAATCAATTACAATACGCTCTACAGCTCCTACTAGAACCCCTATTCGTCATACACCTGTAGAAAGAGGACATACAGTCCACCGCGCCTCTATCGGCATAGCTACTTTACACGTTTATACTAAAGTAACCGATTTAAAATCTGATTCTTTATTTAGGCATCTTCTAAGACAAGCTGTTGGTGCCGACAGTCCTGACAGCAATCCCGATGCTCAACAGAGGACCGCTGCAGAACTCAATCTGGACATTAATGAAACTATGACTGCTAGCTTAATTAGAAAAGATAAATTTGATCTCGATCAAATGGCAGATATTGAAGACATTAATGAAGGACACATTGTATTAGGCAATCTAACAAAAGATAATATCTTTCACTTAAGCAGTGGTAATGCACTCTTTTTGCCCAAAAGAGACATTATTGTATTAACTGATTTAGGAGAAATTCATATAAGCGCCGGCTCAATTGTGGGGATCTTAAAGCCAGCACCAGACATTGTTTCAATATACGATTTAGAAGACGGTGGCGGAAAAAAAGTTAGTATAAAAGTGGACAATGAATTGCTAACTTTGTCTCCCGGCAAGCATATGGTTTTATCTAAACAAGTGGATGAATTCGAGAAAGTTAATCCTGCTCATCGCATTGCTTATCGCCGACTGGAGCACAAAACTCTGCCGGATGGCATTCATGTATATACAACAGAATTCTCTATATCATCCGCTGTTCTGCATATAAAGCCCTTACAAAATATATTATTGTCTGATGACAAGGAAGATCGAAAATTGACTAGTCGGATACTGAAAAACTTTGTTATTTTAGAAGATGTTTTTGGCGGTACCGAGCCATATAAAATGCCTGCTAGTATTGTAGCGCCCGTTAAAATATCAACTAACCTAAATTGAACATAGATTGTATCTCGTGTGTGATGCGAAGCCTCAGCAAATTGCTAAGTATTTGACTTTCCGATTTTTGTTGGCCAGCTTTTTGCTGGTCATTTTTGTTTGCTTAGCCGCAACATCGTCTGCTCAGGCCCAATTAAGTGCAGTCCATAATCAATTAGCTCCCTTACAACTAATAACACCGCCATTTGCTGGACAGCAATTAATTGGACAAACTCCTAGCCTACTGCCGACCGATGTTACTCCATTCCAAGTAATAAGACCGCGCGAAGCTGTTGGCTCAAATTTTAAATTCCGTCTTTATAAAAAATTGCCAGCACCATTTTGGTTTACTGCAGTAACAGAAGAAACCGGTCGCTGGGAAACAAATGTTTTTCAAGCCCCTAATCATGGCGTGCAAGATTTTGTTTTTCGTTCATTGCCCAATATTACTGCTGGTTGGGCTCTTGGCGAACATACTAATATTTACACCAATTATTTTGTTATAAAAGACATATATGCTGCTCATGGCTCGCTGACATTTCCCACCACTATGTCTCTTTCTATGGGCGCCCGCCGTGATTTTCCTATAGGAGATAAGACCGTTTTGCAATTTGATATACAGGCCCGTGAATTATGGGAAACGGTACATTTGCATCAAGCCGATTTATTGCCAGCAATTAACTTAACGAGAATAATCAATCCCCATATTATTTTCTTTAGCAGCTTACTTTTACAAATGCGTAGTCGCGAACTCTTTCAAGGACCCACTCGCGAAATAGATCCTTTTTACAATGTCGGTTTAGCCGCCAGTTATAACAATTGGAATTTCGTTATCACTGACACTTACGTGACAAATTTCAGAAATCACACCGCTATTCCTCCAGAAGGCAATGTGAGCATGGTTGCTGATTTTGAGGTATCTCATCCAATCTCAAAACGTATACCTGGCGTATTAGCTTTTATGCGCGCAGAACCAATTTGGAACTGGCGTTCGCATTTTGTTGTTGGACAAAGCGGCTATGACTTTCGCTTATACGGGGGCATACGCCTGACAATGACCAAGCCTGCTTATAATACCGACCTCGAAGAGTTAAGGGCAAAACTCCGCAAGCAAGCTAAAATTATGCAAGAATTACAAAAACATCCGGGCATCTCTCAACCAAATATCCCTAATTCAGGAAATTAAAAAGCTGACTCAATTACCAATAAAGCAACAGAGAAAATTACTTGTCGCTGGAGTAACTTTCTCTGTTGATAATCTGTACTTGTCCCTTAGTTAATTACGGGCAGTGATTTTCTACCGATAAGATTTAGCTAAGAAGATCAAGACATACTTGTATTTTTAGTCATCGAAGCTTTGACAGCATCAACTCTCTTACTTAGATCGCCAATATGAGCTTCTGTTGAAGCCGAAGCCACTGTAATAGCTTTAGACAAATCTTCTGCCGGCTTTCTATCACCTTGTTTGGCCTGGGCAACTGCTTTATTGACCATTTCGCCAAGGGCTCGTTGTGAATCTGTTACTGCATTTTCATTGCGAAGATCAGGCATAAATTGTTGAGCAGCTTTAACAGTTTCATTACCCCCACCTTTAACTGTATCGATTGCCATTTTAGGAAGGCTAGCGGCACTGTTATCAGCACCTGGAGTACCTTTGTCGCCTTTTAGAACAGAAGGGTCGCCCACTTTGCCTGTTGTGTCTTGACTTAGCTTGGCAGCTATATTGTCGTCAACCTTTTGTTGCTTTGGGACTTCTCTTAAAAAATCAGCCATTATCCTCTCGCCTCTTACTAGGATCCGCCATAAAGGACGGTTATTGTGGGAACTATTAAGTTAAATTGTATGTAGGTTATATGCCTACTACCTATGTTGCTTATCCTAGAACTACTTACCCAAGTAATCAACTAGAAAGCATGGTGGAATTCCCACTCCCGGTACCTAATTTAATCTTTTGTTCTCTATTTTTTGCCCTAATCGGCTTTCTTGCCACCTTTTGGGGCTTTACGGCGAGTTTTAAGAAGATTTTTGTCCAATAATTCAGCCAGAATTTCATCTTCGGTTTCGGGATCAACATCTACTATGTCTTCGATGTCTTCAACCTCAATGTTTAACGATGCTTCATTATCATTAAGGCCAATATTTTGACTAATTACTGTAGTTCGCACTTCTTTTATTGAAATTTGGGACGGTGTTTTTTGTCTTTTCTTTAATTCGTTACTAACATTTTTGATTTTGTCTAAATTAAAATCACTGCCTACACTAGACATAGCAACACTTTCAAGCTTCTCTAGTGCCAACGCTTTAATTACTTTGCTTTTAATGTACTCACTAATCTCTTCGGCTTTATTTAAACCAGATTTTGCAGCGATATAATTGCTTTCTTTTTCGCTGAATTCTATTACTATTTGATTCTGCTTAAATTCTATTCGCATCTAGCTCGACTCGCTTAAATTGCTGCTTCTACTTCAAAGCCATTGTAATTAACATAATACGCTTTCTTTTAAAATAAAAATGAACTATTCACAGGCGATAAGCTTTTTACAATCTTTTCCAGATTTAGAAAGAGGTTTACCAGGAACAAAACCTTCACGCTTTTTAAAAATGCCCTTGTCGACCATGGTGGCACTTTTAAAATCCATGGGGAATCCCCAAAATAATACTAAGACTATACATATTACTGGTTCCAAGGGCAAAGGCAGTACCGCTACTTTTATAACCTCTATATTAAACAAAGCTGGCTATAAAACAGCTCTTTTTACCAGCCCGCATCTACATTCTTATTGTGAGCGAATTGCTTTTGATCTCAAGCCTATTTCTGAAAATCTTTTTGCTGAAGGAATCACGGAGATTAAACCCTACATAGAAGACTTTGATAAAAACGGTCATACAATTTCTACCTTTGGCATTTTAACTGCTTTGTTTTTTCATCTGGTAAACAAGGTTAATCCACCCATTAATTGGCAAATAGTAGAAGTGGGTTTGGGTGGCAAAGACGATCTTACCAATGTATTTACTAAAAAAGAGGCGGCCGTAATCACACCGATAAGCCTAGAACACACCGCTATTCTTGGACCAACCAAAAAAGATATTGCTCAAAACAAAGCAGGCATTATCACACCTGGCTCCATTGTTGTTTTAGCCCCCCAACAAGATATTAACGTTATTGAAGTAATGAAAACAATCTGTGCAAAAAAAAACGCAGAATTATTTATTGTTGATAGCAGCCCCCCCACCAAACAAACATTGCCATCACTAAAAATGCCCGGCGCTCATCAAATTACTAATGCTCTTACAGCTACGACACTTGCTAATGCCTTAGCTAAAAAAGACCATAAGTTTACCGAGCAAGTAATTAAAGACGGCTTATCCTCTGCCTATTTAGCAGGTCGTTTTGAAGTCATTGAATCAGGTTTTGGTATCAATACCCCCATTGTCTTTGACGGCGCCCACAATAATGATTCAGCTCATGCTTTAGCAAACACCTTACAGGCAGTCTTTCCAAACAGACCTGTATTATTTATTCTTGGCACTAATCAAGACAAAAATTTAGAAGACATTTGGCTAGAGCTAAAAGATAAAGCCTGCGGAATTATCGCCACTCGCTCAGATAATTATAGAGCTATTCCTTCACAAGAAATCAAAGAACGCTTATTAGCCTGTGATCCTGCCGCTCAAATAACTTGCACTAGTACTATTAATGAAGCTTTGGAAACAGCCAAAAATTATTTGCTCACGATCAATAATAGTGGCACCATAATTTGCATCTGCGGATCACTCTACTTAGTAGCCGAAGCCCGAGAAAAATTATTGGCAAAGAAAACTATTTCAAGTCACTGACAATCCTTACTAGGCACTACATGTCTAGCTATTGTTTTAAAGCCTTCAGCTTGTGCATATCCTAAAATACGCTCTACATCGCGTTCAATTACAGCGCCAGCCATTTCAGTTACTTCATCTTCCCAAGGAATATCAAAATCGTTGGCGCCATATTTTAGCCCACGTAAAGCATTAGCATTTTGCGTTAATACAGAAGCACGAATATGTTTAAAATTATCGAGATAAATACGACATAGCGCTAAGTGACGCAAGTATTCTTCTGCGCTAACTTCATTACCACCCAATTCATTATTATATGGTTTATAAGTCCAAGACAAAAAGCTAAAAAGACCATTGGGATTTTGATCTTGAAATTGACGTATTGTCTCTAAATGATCAAGGCGTTCGTCTAAACTTTCATCAAAACCAATAACCATAGTAGCCGTAGTTTTTAGTCCGGCTTTTAAAATTTCTTTTTGTGCATCCATATATTCTTGCACTGTATATTTAAGCGGACTATGTCTTAATCTAAAACTATCAGCAAGAATCTCGGCACCGCCTCCAGTTATCCAGCGCACGCCAGCCTCTTTCAACATTTTTAGTGCTTGTTCTAGGCTCAATTTGCTTAGTCGGGCTATGTAAATAAGCTCAACTACAGTAAGAGCATAAAATTCAATAGTATCGCCATATTTTTGTCTTATTGAACCAAATAGATCAACATAAAAGTCAATTTTTAATTGCGGATTAAAGCCGCCATTGAAAGCAAATAATTCTCCACCCAAAGCTGCTAATTCATCAATTTTGGCAAATATCCATTCTTTATCGCGCACATAGCCATCTTTTGCCATTGGCAATCTATAAAAAGAACAATAATCGCATTTTGCCACACAAATATTTGTGTAATTAATAATACGCATAAGCAAGTATGTTGCTTCGTCTGGTTTATGGTAGCGCCCTCGAACCAGTCCCGCCAAATCTATCAATTCTTCATTTGTAGCATTTTGCCAAAGCCATTTTGCATCGTGTCGCTCAAGCCTTTGCTGAGCTACAAGCTTCTCTTTTATTACCGCAAAAGATAGATTACCAACTGCTAATGACATAGACGCCTCTAAATTACGCCTACAGTAATTTAGCAGAATAAGAGTAATTCTTCAGCAAAAACAAAAATAGGTAAATGCACTTACCGATGCAAGGGCGGGCGCAAGTCCAGGCAAAGTCATAGTGGTACTCCTCTTGGATGATGTCTCTTATCCAAACATTCTTCATAAGAACGGAAAACATCCTTTCTCGATAACTCCCCTTACCTCTGCAGCGAGCGCTGGAAAACAATCCGGCGCTCGCTGCAAAAGGCCTATGATGTATAGCCTTTTTCTCGTTTCCCCCGAAAGCTCTCTTTCTTCTGGTGGACCTCTGTTACTGTTGTGTTTGCCGTTGTTGACGTGCGGGGTCATTTTGAGAAACTCCTTCTTTCTTGAATGGTGTTGTTCTTGGTCAAACGATGATCGTTCGACCAGTCTTGAGCAGGATAATCAACATCGAGAGCATCTCTGGGTTCTGTTTGGCAGCGATGAGTAGCTTCTTGTAGGGACGACGTTGCTTTGTGGCAATCTTCATCGTCCGGAGAATCTTGCGACGCTCACGATCTTCTTCAGTGGGAACGTGCTTGTCGAAACCCGCGCGGCGAGGAACGCCCATTTGCCAAAGCTTTTGCCTCCTCGCATGCTGCGTTCCAACGAAATAACCTTGGTAGCCCGTCGGGGGTGCCGTCCACATCGGTTCTTCAGGCTGCGATGTGGAGCGGGAACCGCAGGCGCCAGTGCAAGCGCAGTCAACGCCTGCTTTGGTGATAATTGTCAACTCGCCGGAGCCATTGCCCTCCGCATTGTTAGTATGTTTCACTGGACTCGATTCTTCTGCAGACACCCCTGTCCGCCTTTGATCCTGATTCACTTTCCCTCCCTTCCCTCATCATAAGGGGGTTGTGTCACCAACTTCCACCATGGAAGTTGGTCGTCCTACCAGGCTGTATGCTTCATGTTCTTTGGGTCCTCCTTTGTCGGGATAATACAGGCATGATCCCTCCACATGGGGCTAGGGAAACATTTGTCCCGGGTGCCAGTCAGGCACATACTCTTCCTGGGTACGTTTACGCCTCATCCCTGCTACCGCAATGAGTAGCACCACGTACCGGATAAGCGATGCGATTGCCACAAAAATGTTCTGTAGCTTCTCCTTCATACTGATCTCCTCAAACTGTAAAGAACGGCGTGCGTCCCGAAATCGCCAATCGGGTCGCACGGTGTTCAGCTCTCGAAGTCGGAGAACTCTCTGGCGCTAAGCAAGCACCTCCCCCGGCAGCCATCAGCGATCTACTGATCCGACCAGAGGCCGCCGCGGGAGCTCCACAAAGATTGGCCTGGGGGCGCCACCAGGACATGCCTTCTCATCCACCCAAGGCCTGTGCGCACGACCAAGCTCAAACGCTCGTTTCGTCTCATCACATGGCAGATCGAATGCAACCACGGTCCGCCGTAAAGTATCATTCACGATCAAGATCCTCCATCGCTCAAGGTGCCGATTGTCCGAACATGGCGACATCATCGTCTGAAACGAACCCGTATGCTACAACCCCCAACCAAAGCCGGAAGTTGTGACACTAAAATTGTTTCAAAAAATGGGTCCCTGCTACGTCCGAACAATCATCAAAGAAGTAAATACGCAACTTCTTTATGGCAGATCTTTGGGGCTGAAATCAATTGTTCTCAAGAAGCCAGTCAGGACACTCAAATGCTCACTCTATCTCTGTATTATGCATTCGGGGCTATTTATCCGAGCGATTCGAAACTTTTGAACGGACAAGCATTACAGCTATGATTAACTATTAATTTATTAAGCGCTTTTCCTAGCTAGCGCGGCTGGCGCTAGGGCTTGATAACGCTGTTAATTGACCATGTATAGATTGCCATCCTGACTGCCCACACATATTCCCATACGAGTGACTGCTGGAGAACCAATAATCGGTCGTTGTGTTTTAAATTTCCATTTCACCGCTCCATTACGGGTGTCAATGGCATAAAGGTTGGTATCAGGAGCCCCCACATAAAGCATTCCTTGCGCCAATGCTGGCGACGAGGCTAATAATGGTACTGGGCTGTTCAATTTGGTTTTCCAGATTACCCCACCGCTAGCAGCACTTAAGCAATAAATTTTGAGATCATCATTGCCTATATAAATATGGTTACCATCGCCCACTGGAGAAATTGAAAAACTTTCGCTACAAGCAAATTTCCATTTTGCTTTACCGCTGGTTAGATCAATAGCATAAAAATTTCTATCCCAACTCCCTAAATAAACGGTGGTTTCTATAATTAGCGGTGAAGAATAAACTTTGTTTCCTGTTTTAAATTGCCATAATTCATGTCCATCACTTGGCGCCAGGGCATAAACAAAACCGTCATGCGAGGTTAGCACAACCACCGTTGGCAACACTGCTACAGCACTTGTAATTCGTCCATTGGTTTTAAATTTCCAGATCAACTGTCCATTATTTTTGTTGATCTTATATAAATTTCCGTCCCAACTACCGGCATATACATCCTCATCAAAAACGACTGGCGGAGCAGAAATGCGGTCTTCAGCAGCATAAGTCCATTCAATATTTCCTGTTTTACGATTCAGCTTGTAGAGCTTTTTGTCTTCGCAGCCAATTAAAATATAATCATCACCAACCGTTGGGGACGATTTGATTTTGTCGCCCAGCTCTTTATGCCAGATCATTTTTCCTGTATTTTCGTCGACCGCATATACATTATGATCGTCGCTGCCAACATATATTGTCCCCATGTAATTGGCTGGAGAGGAGTCTATTCCTCCTGCAGCAGGAAATGTCCAATATTTTTTTCCTGATGGTAATTTGTTTGGATTGACCGAAGCCATTCCTGTATGGCAGGCATTTTGTAAGAAAGTGCGCCAAGCACCATCATAAGCTTTAACACACAAATGATATTCAGCAGAGCTTATATTGGCAAAATTTACTTTGCCCACTAGCGGGGCTGCTTTACGAGCATCGATTTTGCCTTTGTCCGCTGAGAATGCCAGTTTTTCGTCGCTCCAGACAGCATTTCCACAAGTTAGCAAAAGAAAGGATATACAGGCCCACGCTTTGAAAACAGCCCCAGCTCTTGTTGTCATGATGATTGCCCGTCCTCATTTCTATTTTGGTAGATCATATCGCTTTCAGCATAGCTTATTACAACGCCCAGGATATCAGGTTTTTGATTGGACCAAAGAAATTTTCCAAAAAAGAGCTCGAGGGGCTTGTCTATTTGAAAAGCTGATGCTATCATCCGTCGCTGTGGGTTGAGTAAGCATTTCCAATAAGGAGGAAATCGAATGAATCGAGCTGAGCTCGTTGACTCCGTAGCCCAAGCTACCGGACAACCAAAAACAGAAGTGACTCGTACACTATCTGGATTAGTTCATACAGTAACTGCTGCTTTAGCAAAGGGAGATAAAGTAACTCTCGTAGGCTTTGGCACATTTGAACGTCGCAATCGTAAGGCACGTACAGGTCGTAACCCAAGAACATTGGCTCCGCTAAAAATAGCTGCCGCTAAAGTTCCTGCTTTTCGCGCCGGTAAAGAGCTTAAAGATATCGTAAATGGCCGCGCCAAACAACCATCTTTGGTATTGGCTAAACCAAAAGCTTCCAAACCAGCTGCTAAAAAAGCTGCCCACAAACCAGCTAAAAAAGCTGCCCACAAACCAGCTAAAAAAGCTGTTAAAAAGAAAAAGAGATAGGTAATTACTTTTCCGATAATTCGGACTAGTTAATAACAGTACAGTTCAATCCACTCGAAAGGCGAAGGCAATATAACCTTCGTCTTTCACTTTGGCACTTTTCTTGGAGATGCAAAAGTGTTACACTTGTTATATCTTTCCTGAATTAGAGAACCCATATGCCTACCAATAATCCGAGGATCAACATCACCTTTGATGAAAACACCGCCAAGCTAATTGCCGTGCTAGCACGGCAGGAGCATAGATCGGTTTCAGGCATAGCCAAAGAACTTATTTTAGAAGCTCTTGAAAGAAGAGAAGATATGTTTTTATCAGCTATTGCCGAATCACGTGATACTCCAGGTGCCAAAAGGGTTCGGCATGCAGACGCCTGGAAATAAGTTATATAGTATTGAATATCTTGATACAGTAGTCAAAAAAGACATTTCAGCCTTAGGTGCTTCAGCAAAGAACCTGATTAAAAAAGTTATCGAAGAGAGGTTAACTGCAGACCCTATTGGCTTCGGCAAACCATTGCGTTACAGTTTAAAGGGACATCGTAGATTAAGGGTAAGTGATTATCGCATTGTATACAGAATTGTTCCAACCAGTCATACAGTATTAATTGTTGCAATCAAACATCGCAAAGATGTTTACGAGCAGTAAACCAAATGTTCAATTTTCATATTATTAGCTTGTTCCCAGAAATTTTCGATACGTACTGTACAACTAGTATCATAGGTCGAGGCTGTGAAAACGGGTCTATCAAGGTGCAGGCCTATAACCCTCGAGACTTTTGCACCGATAAGTATAGGCGTGTAGACGATACCCCTTATGGCGGCGGTGCTGGTATGGTTATGAAACCAGAACCTTTATTTGCCGCATTTGAATCAATCCAGCGGCATCCTAATAGCCCTGTACTTTTAACTTCGCCCCGCGGTCAAATATTCTCACAAAAACTTGCCCATGATTTTGCTGATAATAAATCACAAGAAATTACAATTATTTGTGGGCGTTATGAAGGTATTGATGAACGAGTTGCCACTCTGTCCACTCACGAAATTTCTTTAGGAGATTTTGTTCTTACAGGCGGCGAATTACCTGCTCTAACAATAATAGACGCCGTTAGCAGACTTATTCCTGGGGTCCTTGGACAAGCAGACTCCATAATTGATGAATCTTTTGGCACAGGTTTATTTCAAGGTATTTTAGAAGCCCCTCAATATACAAAGCCTCCCGAATTTAGAGGTATGTCAGTTCCTGATGTTTTACGAAATGGTGATCACAAAGCAATAGAAAAATGGCGACGCCAGGAAGCGTTGCGTGTTACATATCAACGCCGTCCTGATCTATTAGACAAAACCGATCTTTCTAAGGAAGATAATTTGTTCATTGAGACTTTAAAAACCAAATAGCTCTCTGCTTTATCCAAAATAATCTTTTGTTTACAATTGCTATTTATTCTTGCCTTAGGTTTTTTATTTTGTTATATTGCCTCAGTCAAGATATATTTTTATAAAACCTTGACACAGCTGTCTCAAGTAGAACGTATAAATTGCCCATCCACTAATTATGAAATTTAATTCCGCCCACTCCTCTTTATTCAATGATGTGTCTTCCCATAGACATCATCATCATTTCTATGAAGGAGCGGGCTGAATAGTTACCTGGCAATAATTGCACTTGTAATAGTTTTTCAAAGCCCGCTTTAGGCGGGCTTTTTGTTGTCTATAAATTGAATTGAGGTTTTATGTTAATCCAATCTTGCCCCGAAATATCTCCAGAAACAAAAACGTGTTTACCACCGATTTTTTCAGTCGACAAATTAAAGATGACTTTACCCACAGGACGCATCCAGGATAAAGTCCTTAAACTTCTTGAGGAAATCGGCTTGAAATTTTTATCCAATGGACGTTCCTATCGCCCTGTTTGCACTGATTTACAGATTGATGCCAAAATTCTCAAAGCGCAAAATATTCCTCGATTGGTCGCATTGGGCAGACACGATTGCGGCTTCACAGGACATGACTGGGTTGTCGAACAAAACGCAGATGTTATTGAATTATTGGACTTAGAGTTTGATCCAGTTAGAATCGTTGTCGCTATGCCTGAAGAGCTCGGCAATTTATTTGAATTACACAACAGAGTCTCCAATCGGTCAGTAGTTGTTGCATCAGAATATTGCCGCCTGTCTAATAATTTCATACAGCGATCTGGCTTAGACGCAATTTTCGTACAAACATATGGAGCAACCGAGGCTTTGCCGCCAGAAGACGCTGACATTGTTATTGATAATACATCCTCCGGCACAACCTTGCATCACAATCGGCTTGTAATTGTTGATGAGTTAATGAAATCTACTACTCGTTTTATCTGCAACAAACAGGCATATGAAGATCCGGTTAAACGCTCTCGGCTTGATGAATTAGCCATGCTTATGAAAAGCACCATTCAAGCGCAAACAAAAGTACTTTTAGAAATGAATGTTTCAAATGAGGCTTTTCAGCAAGTAGTAAATAATTTGCCCTCCATGCTGGCACCCACAATCTCAGCACTGTTTGATGGCAAGGGCTATGTAATAAAAGCAGCTGTTTCAGTAGACCTAATACCTGCTCTCTTGCCGCAACTCGTGACACTAGGGGCAACAGATATTTTCCAATACAAATTACAAAAAATTATCGCTTAACGTGTGGCTAAAGTGAACATGAAAATTGATCTAGTAGAAATCGGCATTGGCAATGTAGGAAGTATTAAACGCTGCCTAGACCGTCTCGGCGTCAAGTATCACATCGTTGGACCTGGCAATCCTCCTAATGGCAAGCATCCTCTTATTTTGCCAGGAGTTGGTCAATTCGGAGCAATCATGCAAGCTTTAAAACAAAGTGATTTTGATTTGTGCTTGCATAATTTAATTCTCGCCGGAACACCATACTTAGGTATTTGTGTTGGCTTGCAAATTCTATTCGACAGCAGTGAAGAATCAAAAAATGTATCCGGCTTAGGATTATTGAAAGGAAAAATCGTTCGTTTTCGGCAGGGAAAAATTCCTCAAATTGGCTGGAATCTTATCAAGCCCTTGAATGGTACTTCTACCGCGACTGAATATGCTTATTTTGTCAACTCATTTTATGCCGAACCACAGACACAAGCAATTGTTAGTCACACAGCCAATTATCATGTTGAGTTTTGCGCTGCCTTGCAATTCAACAATATAACTGCGGTGCAGTTTCATCCAGAAAAAAGTGCACAGTATGGTGCTGAATTCCTCAGGGGGTGGTTGCACAATGTCAGTTAATAATCTACGCAAACGTATCATTCCCTGTATGGATATCGCCAATGGACGAATAGTTAAAGGCGTCAACTTTACTGGACAAAGAGATGTTGGCGATCCTGTTTCACAGGCACTTAAATATCAAGCCCAGGGAGCTGATGAGCTCATGTTTCTAGACATAATGGCTTCTGTTGAGGGCAAGCGAACTACAGTCGAACTTGTTGCAAAAATTTCCGAACATCTATCAATCCCCTTCACCGTAGGCGGAGGTATTACATCGCTTGATGATGCACACCGGCTGCTAGCAAATGGTGCCGATAAAGTTTCAATTAATACTGCAGCTGTAGAAAGACCCACACTAATTCCCGAAATTGCCAATATTTTCGGTTCGCAATGTTGCGTTTTAGCCATTGACGCCCGTAAGTTGCAATCTCCTCAAAGTGGCAATAACCATAGTAATTGGGAAGTACTAACACACGGTGGAAAATATTCAACTGGTATTGACGCTTTTCTCTGGGCACAGCAAGCCATAGAACTTGGCGCGGGTGAAATTCTGCTTACGTCCTGGGATAAAGATGGCACCCTTTCGGGCTTTGATATTCCCCAGGTAAAACATTTTTCCACAATGCTTTCAGTCCCGATCATTGCCTCAGGAGGCGCCAAGGGTCCAGATTGTTTCGTTGACGCATTTACCTTAGGAAGTGCCGATGCCGCCCTAGCTGCAACTATATTTCATGACAGTATCTGGACAGTGCGAGCACTAAAAAAAGAAATTGAAAAGAGGGGGGTCCCCATTAGAACATGTTAGTACCAAGTATAGATATTCAAAATGGCAAAGTCGTTCAATTGAGACAAGGTAAGGATCTTATCTTAGAAAGCAATCGCGACCCCATTGAATTGGCTAAAGAGTTCAACAAATTTGGAGAAATTGCCGTAATAGATTTAGACGCAGCCATGGGCACCGGAGACAATTTAGATCTTTTAAAACAACTCTGTCGGACAGCTGATGTGCGTGTAGGCGGTGGCATTAGAGATTTTGAAAGGGGCCGCGAACTTCTTGGAAGTGGTGCTAAGCGACTCATCTTTGGCACCGCGGCTACTCCAGAATTATTGTCCTGTTTCCCTAGCGATTCAATCATGGTGGCCTTAGACCAACGCAATGGTACTGTGTTTGACAAAGGCTGGCAAAATTCTACTGGGGAGTCTGTACTCACCAGAGCACAACGCTTGTCCCCCTACTGCAACAGTTTTCTCACTACTTTTATTGAAGCAGAAGGCGGATTAGGTGGGCTGCCAGTAGAGCTTATCAAACAGCTGAAGGACCAGTTAGAGAAGCCCCTTACTGTAGCAGGTGGTACAGCCACCACACAGGAAGTACTTGAAATTTCCAAATTGGATGTTGATGTCCAAGTGGGTATGGCCATTTATACTGGAAAAATAGACTTAGCAGATTCAGTGATTGGCAGTGTGAATTTCAACAAGGATGGGCTCTGTCCCACGATTGTACAAGATCAATACGGCCAAGTATTGATGTTGGCGTACAGTTCACCCGCCTCCCTTAAACGAGCACTGATAGAAAGCAAGGGCATTTATTTTAGTCGCTCGCGGCAATCTATCTGGGAAAAAGGATTGACGTCTGGCAATTATCAACAATTAATTTCTTGTCGTCTTGACTGCGATCGCGACAGTCTGCTCTTTACAGTCAAACAAAAAAATGCTGCTTGTCATAATAGCAACTATAGCTGTTTCGATAACAGCTCTTCGCCCAAGTTTTCTATGAACCAACTTTTTGAGACGCTCATTACTCGTCTAAAATTCTTGCCAAAAAATTCCTATTCAGCCACTCTATTTAAAAATAGACAATTACTAAAAGAGAAAATTTTAGAAGAAATCTCTGAAGTAATAAATTTTTCGTCAAAAGAAAATCTTTGTTGGGAGATAGCAGACAGTCTCTACTTTTTGAGTTTACTTTCCGTAGATGAAGGGATTGGATGGAAGGATATAGAGTCCCAATTGGCCGGGCGCCGTTACTAATATGACTGTTTGAAATTGGAGTACAGAATGATCAATATTTATGAATTAAACAAAATATCTAAGCCAGCCCTTGACCGAATAAAGAACCGATCCCAAAATGATATCGACAAAGTAAAATCCAAAGTCGAAGAAATTATCACGTCTATAAGAACGAAGGGAGACAGCGCACTCGTTCAATTTACAAAAGAATGGGACGATCCTGAATTTTCTTTTCCAAGGCTAACAGTTACTAAGGCTGACATTAGGGAAGCCTATAACAATACGGGGAAAGAAATAATTGAAAAAGTCAAAGAACAAATTTCACTAGCGCGAACATTCCACGAAACTCAAAGACAACAAATTCGCGATTGGGAAAAAGAAACAGAAAGGGGCATTATAGTTGGCGAAAAATGGACAGCTGTTGACAAAGTCGGGCTCTATGTTCCCGGCGGCAAGAATCCTTTTCCTACTGTGCAACAAATCCTGGCTGTCGCGGCTAAAACTGCCGGCTGTAACCGAATAATTTCTTGTATATCTCCCAAAGGAAAAAATTACGAGGTACTGATCGCCGCCAATGAATGCGGCATCGAAGAAATATACAGGGTTAGCGGTGCTCAAGCCATTGCAGCGATGGCTTATGGTACCGAAACTATTTCTGCAGTAGATCTCATCGCTGGACCAGGCAATCCGTATGTGACTGCAGCAAAAATATTGTGTCAAGCAAAAGTAGCAATCGATATGCCCGCTGGACCAAGCGAAATAGTAATTCTGGCAGATGCTTCCACCTCTTCTGGCTTTGACTTAAATACAAAGGCCAAATATTGTGCTGCCGATCTTCTCGCTCAAGTAGAGCATGGTCCGGATTCGGCCGGAATCGTCCTTACCGACTCAAAAGATCTTGCTCAATTAATTAAATCTGAGATCGAAAAACAATTTCAAAGGTTATCTAGGCAGAATTATGTGAAAGCAGCTATAAGCACCTATAGTGCCATTCTAATTGCCCCTTCATTGACAGAGTCTATTGATTTCATAAATGACTATGCGCCCGAGCATTTGGAAATCTTGACAGAAAACCCAAAAACAATTCTAAAACTTATTAATAATGCCGGCTCTGTTTTTCTTGGTCATTATAATCCAGTCGCCGTTGGCGACTATGCTACAGGCATCAATCATTGCTTACCTACTTGTGGCTGGGCCCGCCGGTCTTCTCCAGTTGGTACATGGACATTCATGAAACGTGTTCAATATTCCCATATAAACCAGTCCGGGTTAAACCGTTTACAGCCAATCGTAAAAACCATTTCTCAAGTGGAGGGACTTGATGCGCACCAACGCAGTGTTGATCTGCGCTTTGAGAAGGAAAAGGTGCACGTATCATGACTAATTTAGTGCGCCCCAACATTGCGCAGTCTTCTGGATATAGTCCCGGTGAGCAACCAACAGATACCACAACCATTAAGCTCAATACCAATGAAAATCCTTATAGCCCGTCGCCGCTGGCTTTAGAAGCGATTCGCGCTATTACTTTTGAGCAATTGCGTCGCTACCCTAATCCGCGCGCCGATCTTTTTCGTCAAGCGGCCGCCTCGCTTCACGGTGTAGACCCTGACTGCATTATGACTTTCAATGGCGGTGATGAGTTACTGGCGGCAATGGTTCGCGCTTGCGCCTCCGAAAAAGATTCTATACTTTTCTTGGAACCTTCTTATTCCCTTTATCCGGTACTTGCCGAGATACAAGGCGCAGATAAAATTGTCCAGCAATACAAAATAAATGATACAAATTGGTCCCTGCCAGATAATCTTGAAACTATAGAGGCATCGTTGCTGTTAATTTGTAATCCTAATGCTCCCTCTGGTCACTTTGAACCTATTGCTAGACTGGAACAGATTGCTAAGAATTTTCTGGGCGTGGTGGTAATTGATGAAGCCTATGTAGATTTTGCTGACGAATCAGCTCTTGCTCTCGTTCATAAATATAAAAACGTTATTCTTCTGCGTACTATGTCTAAGGGCTATTCTTTAGCTGGACTTCGTTTTGGTTACGCCATTGGTCAAGCGTCTATCCTTAAAGAAATAGAAAAGGTTCGTGATTCATATCCGTGTGACACGATTGCTATTGCCGCTGCCACAGCAGCTCTTAAAGATCAGGCTTATGCCCGATCAACCTGGCAAAAAATCAAATCTGAACGAGCACGCTTATCCTGTGCGCTGCGGTCCCTGGGTTTTGTACTGCCTGACTCACATGCCAATTTTGTTCTAGCTCAAATCCCTGCCTCAACTAAGCAGCAATTATCTGGAAGACATATCTATCAATCATTGAAAGAAAAAAATATTCTGGTGCGCTGGTGGGATCTCCCTCATTTAACTAATAAAATCCGTATCACTGTCGGTACTCAGGAGCAAAATGACAAGCTGCTCCAAGAATTAAAAACACTTATCTGTGCGGAGTAAAAGCATGATTAAAAACAAAACAGACGAAATCATACAAAGCATCAACACAACTGAACACATGGTCAATAAGCAGTCCCGAACAGCCTCTATAGAGCGTAAGTCAAAAGAAACACAAATATTGGTCGAGATAAATCTCGATCAGTCAGGCATAAATGATATCAAAACCCCACTGCCATTTTTTACACACATGCTTGATACTTTTGCTTGTCATAGCAAAATCGGACTTAATATTAAAGCCACTGGTGATACAGAAGTAGATCCTCATCACTTAATGGAAGATGTTGGTATTGTCTTAGGGCAATGCATATTCAAGGCTTTAGGAGGCCTAACTGGAATTCAGCGCGCTGGTTGTTTCTCATTTCCCATGGACGGTAGCCTGGCTGTAATCGCCTTAGATATATGTGGCCGTAGCAATCTTGTTTGGAATGTTCAGTTAACGAGCCAAGCTGTCGGTACTCTCGATCCGAAATTATTTAAAGAATTTTTTAAAGGATTGGTGGATGGTTTGCGCAGTACTATACACGTCAATCTTTTATATGGAGACAACGATCACCATGTAATCGAGGCAATATTCAAAAGCTTTGCTAGATCATTGCGAGAAGCAATAGCACCTCTTCATGATCCACTTATTTTAAGTACAAAAGGCATCTTTGACGAGGAATAACTGGCGACGCCAGGAAGCGTTGCGTATTACATATCAACGCCGTCCTAATTTGCTCGAAAAAGCACATCTTTCAAAAGAAGACAGGCATTTTCTTGAAAGCTTATCTTGGGCGCATCATAAAGCTTCGCGCTGGCAACGCTAACTATTTTTAGATTATTTTGGATAAAGACTTCTATTTGATCTCATGTTACGGATAATCTATAATAACGTGTACAAGCTGCTTAAATTACACAAATATCAAAAATGGCTTCGTCAATATGACTGGTCTTCGCGTAAAGGCGGAATCGACTGGAACCTTTTTGATCATAGTGGAAATTTTGTTATATCAAAGTCCAGCACCCAGGACCAAAGGAAGTTGTTGCTCCGTCAGTCCAAAAAACCGAGCAAAAACTAAAAGACCGAGGATTGTTATGAAAAGATCGAAAAAAACAAAATTCGATAAACTGGTCGACGAACATCTTGAAATTGCTTTAAAAGAAATTGGTCCTATCAAACCCTGGTATAACAAAGAAGTTCAAGCATGGGTCTTTGAACATGAACTTTATCCAGAGTCATATGGCGGTGATACAAAACAAGAAGTGATTAAACGCCATCCTTTGTACATACGGGGTTTCATTGAACACAGATTGAAAGGCACTCTTGCTCCGTGGGTAGAGAAGATGACCAAAGGTCGTGGTGGTAAACGTCCCGGAGCGGGAAGACCCGTCGGAACAAAAAAAACAGATACTCAAGTTATTCGTTTACCCTCCGACATAGCAATGTGGCTGAAAGCCGATCCGTTACATTTAGAGCAGGTCCGAACATTACTCGGTCGCTAGGTAAAAATCGATTAGACTTTTGTTTGACTACTAGCAAATTGATCAGTTGCTTCAATTAAGACCAGTTGGTTCGGCAGATCTCTTCCTGAGTGCCCAGCGGCTTGCGTTATCACTAGTTTAGACCCTGACCATCTCTCATGCAATTGCCATGCTGCCTTTGGCGGACAAACAATGTCATAACGTCCATTCACTATTACTCCAGGAATATGTTTTATTTTATCAACACCATTTAGCAATTGCCCTGGCTGCAAAAAACAATCATTCATAAAATAATGACATTCAACTCTTGCATGAGCTATGGCAAAATCATCTGCTACAAATTCTGCTTCAAGCGCCAGATCAATATTGAGCTTTAGCATTCTTGCTTCCCATAAACCCCATGCTTTTGCTGCTTTTAGTTGTTCGTCTTTCTTTCCGTTCATAAAGATGTCACTATAGGCACCGAGCATATCGTGTCGTTTTTCTGGTGGAATCACAGCAATAAAATCACTCCAGTGATCTGGAAAAATCATATTGGCTCCCTTTTGATACATCCAGTCTGATTCTTCTTTCGTGCCAAGAAAAATTCCAGACATTACCATCTCAGTCACTTTATCTGGAAATTCTTGAGCATATGCTAGTGCTAAAGTACTTCCCCAAGAGCCTCCATACACAAGCCATTTTTTAATTCCTAGATGTTCTCTCAATTTTTCAATATCAGAAACCAGCAATTGAGTTGTATTTTCTCTTAATTCATTGTGCGGTGTACTTCTACCGCAGCCACGTTGATCGAACATGATTAGTCTGTATTTCTGCGGATTAAAATACCGTCTATAAAAAGGATTAGCTCCGCTTCCCGGTCCACCATGCAAATACAAAGCCGGCTTACCTTGTGGATTCCCGATCTGTTCATAGTAGAGTTCATGCAAATCAGAGACTTTCAAAAGCCCGTTTTGATATGGTTCTATTTCTGGATACAGTTCGGACATAAATACTAATAGCCCTTTTTCTAAGCTAGATTTTGATTATAACGCTTCATCTATAAGAGTCGTGCTCTATAAATTATAGACAAATTGAAAAAGAAAGAAGTAATGCATAAGCCGGGTTCTGTTTTAGCTATCATCTCTCTAGGGGTTTAGTTACCTAAACCCTCAAGCAGCTTCGGCACTTCGAGATAGCGGGCCACTATGACCTCGACGTATACCTTTGCCTTGCACCTTTAGCGGGGTTTACCTAGCCGAAGCCTCTCGACTTCGCTGGTGCGCTCTTACCGCACCGTTGCACCCTTACCATACTTATGCGCTGCATCAGCTCGGTTGCCCTCGCCTCCTACGCGCGTACCATTCTCACTTGGGCTCGACGCACATGTCGCCTCGCCCGCGTTTATCCGTATTAAGTATGGCGGTTTTCATTTCTGTGGCACTATCCTCACGCTCACGCGCACTGGGAATTACCCAGCAACCAGCCCTATGGTGCCCGGACTTTCCTCATTAATGTTTAACACTAACGCGATGGCCTGCACTACTTCCACCTAGATTATAAATCAATTTGTCTGGGGATACCAAGGCTGGTGCAATAGAAAAGCGTTAAATCTTAGACCAAAAGCCCCTATTCCAAACAAATTTAAAGGAGGGGCTGACAAGCCCCTCCTTTAAATTTGACTTTCGTCTATTTTCGCAGTCTATAAGACCGCCACGGTTTACTTAGTTGTTGTAGCCGGCTCTGTTGTAGTTGTTTTCTTGTGGAACAACTTTTTCAAACGGCATTGACGCTTATGGCAATGTTTGCCTTTTTTTGTAGTAGCAGTTTGTTCGCTGCTTGTTGAGCTTGTTGTTGTGGCGCTTTCGGTTTGAGCGAAAGCGGCTACACCTAGGTTGGCAACTAAACAACCGGCCAACAAGTATGTTCTTACGGCTTGCTTCATATTAATGAACTCTCCTTTTCTTATTACGAACTTCGACTGAAAAATTCGATAGTGGAGACAGTAACACGAATATGTGTAGTAGCTGTGACTTTTAGATGATAAGTGGTTAAAAATTTGCAATACAGGCTAGTAAAGAGGGGCGCCGCCCATGCAGCGCTTACTCGTTAATACAAACTTTAGCGAATCGAAAGGCGATCATTTCGGCGTCCGAAGCGAAGTGTGGATACGCGCGTTGAGCCGAGGTACGAAGGCGATACAGCACTTATTGACAAGCGCCACCGCATTGTCCACAAAATTTCTCGGAATCGCCCAATAATTCCCCACATGCTTTGCATTTTCTTTGTTGAGTCACTTGTTGCACAGCACCGCACTCCCCGCAAAAACGAGCCCCTGTCTCCAATGCTGCATGACAATTTATGCATTTGCTTTTACGGGCTCTGGCTTCACGCACTTTACTAACTGCTTCGCTCAGATCTGTTGTCTTTTTCACTTCTTCAGCAGGCATTTTCTCTTCTACAGTTTCGCTTGACGTAGGCTGGTCTAACAAAGCAAAAATATTAGTTATTTTAGCAGGTGGCGCTTCGGATTTTCTGGGTGGTACAACCGGTTTGTCTACCGGAGATGCCTCGCTTTGCCCTATAGCAAATTTGGCGACATCGGGGCCCTTAACTTCTTTATTTGACTCAGCAAATTCTTCTAGAGTTTTAGTTTCTGTCTCGTCGTCTCCCTTTCCATAAGAAAGAACTTGCAAATTAGCTTGCCTAAGAAATGGCGATGGTTGGCGAGACCGATTGTCAATTTTCTTCACCGTCGAAAGATATAAAATTTCACGCGCTCTTGTAGCAGCCACATAAAACATTCTTTCTTCTTGTTTTACATTACTCTGGTTTTTATCAGGCAAAATACCATCAACCAGATATGGCAAAAAGACAACTTTAAACTCTCTTCCTTTTGCTTCCTCAATGGTAAGCAATGTAAGAGATGCGGGTGCTTCTTCGTTAGTCTGCTGAACGCCGGTAGCAGGCGAATAACTCTTTATAAATTCGACAACTGTCTTTATTCCTCTTGCTTGATCTTGCATTTGGGTCATCGCCTTCAAAGGTTCATAAACAACTCTGGGTGGTAATTTTATTGACTTGTAATAATCCCCAAGCCACTGAGGCTTCTTCAAAAGATTTATAATTTCTGCCGGCGACAATTTTTGCTGATGCATGTCGCGAATGCGTTTTACTAGCTGTTCCAATTGTGTACAAAATGGATCGGCTGCTATCTCAGAATATATTTCTAGTGCTTTCAAATAAGAAAGATTATTTGTTTCAGCAAAACTGGCTATTGTGGCTGACAGTTTACTATCTATAGTGCGTGAGCGTAATTGACACACTCGCTCAAACTGTTCTTTAGCCTTGGGCCCGTCGGGATCTGCCACCAGTCGCAAGAATGTAAGCACATCTGTTGCTTCGTCAGGCAACAGGTTTACATCTGGGTTATCGGTATTCACAACCAGCCCATAAGGCGCAAGTAATTGTTCAAAAACAGTAAGCTGTTCTTTCGATCGGCAAATAATAGAAATTTCTTCGGGTCGACGTCCTTGCTCAAGAAGCTCTTGAATATTCTCGATTATCCAATTGTTTTGTTTTCTTTCATCATAGAATTCGTAGGGACCAACTATTGATTCTGTGGGAACTTCTCCCCAGCCAGTAACTGTCGATTTTTCGATTCTTTCTTTCTCACCAACACCAATTACCATATGTGTCACAAATTGTTCAATGTGTTTTGTAATTTGTGGGTGCGATCGCCAATTGTGTTTTAGTAAATAGCAACTAGCATTTGGTAGTCGTATCGATGTTTCTGATAGAAGTCGTGTATTTGCTCCCCGCATTTCATAAAGGGACTCATCATCATTGCCAACTATAATTATATTGTCGTTTGGGCAAGCCAATACCCGTGCCAAAAAATCGCAAGCCGGTGTAACGTCTTGGTATTCGTCAGCAATAATATGCTCAAAAAGATTTTCGTAACGTGACCGCAGGTCCGTATCTTGTCCTAGTAATTGGGCGGCCAGACTAACCATGTCATCGCTATCAATTTTATTAGCTTTTTGCATTTGTTCTTCATAAGACAAATAAACTTTGGCTAGCAGCTGTTCTGCCTCATTTCCACCTCGATCTTTTATCATTTGCGGTGTTATGAGATTGGCTTTATAGCCTGAGATCATGGATAAGGCTGTTTGCTCATCCAAGTCACCATGCAATTCAAGCTTAGTAGGATCAACCTCTTTTTTGTGTTTTGCTATTAGCTTTTGCAATATTTTTAGCGAGCTGTTTTCTAATTTTAATGGCAATTTTCTTTTAATTGCCGATACATTTTCTTTTAGGATACGCATTCCCAATTCGTGCCACGCATAAAAATTGACTTTGTCCAACAATTGTCCTGGCATTATTTTTTCGGCTGCTTGCTTGATTGAGCGCACTGTTTCTACCGACTGGCTTAATACAAGAATTCGTTCAGGACTAGCTCCTTGTCCAAGAAGAAAAGCTACTCTTTCTGCAATACATGTAGTTTTGCCACTTCCAGCTCCTCCAACAATTGCTGCTGGACCACCTGGGTGTGCTATGGCTTCTAGTTCATCACTGTCAGGAACAGGCAGATTTATTTTGGCGCTGAGCATGGGCAGGCTAATACAACGGCCTACGCTCGACTTTTTATTATTGTTTCTGCACAACTCTTCAACAGCATCAATACAACTATCTAGCGATCCTGCTATTTCTTTAAAGCTAAAGCGTAAAACTTGCCAGCCTTCTTTGATTAGTTTTGTATCTCGTTCTTTTTGCCTGGCATACAAATTTGAGGAAACATTGTTTATGGTACTTAGCCGATGAATAAAGTCACATTCTATATTTAGCTTTTGCCGCACCTTTTCATCTATAAGAGCAAAATCAAGCGTGGTTCCTTTAACATCATGTTGTAGCGATGCGCTCAGGTGCCTGCCTTGCAAGGCTTTATAAAATCTGTACTCTGGCAACAACAAGGCTGGCAAATTATCTTGCTGCAACTGTTTAGCTAGAGACAAATTAATTACAGTGGCATTGAGCAATGCAATTATCTTTTCCCAAGTTATACGATGACCTAAGTATTCAAAGTCGTTGCAACCTGCTCCATACATAACGAATTCTTCGTATCCCAATGGAGTAGAAATCAATATTGGTTTTTCCATGAAAGCAACCGGATACAAAACATAGTGGTAGAGATACCAAAGTTGTTGTCCTGACAGGGGTGTATCCAAATTGCTTAGAATCAAAAATTGGCAGTCCCGAACTTGGGACTCGAATTTGCTAAATGCTGGCTGTCCGTATTTTGCTTGCTGGCAAGCCAAGCCCCACAAATAATCTGCCTGCTTATATAAATCGCTGCCGGTGATAATTAGGGGTGCTATTCCCTTGTTTTCTAAATTGCTCAGAGCTGTGTCGAGCAATAATTGGTCATCTTCTTCAAAGTTAGTGGCAAAAAGGCCGCGGCCACAAGAATGTCCGGCTTGCAATTGTTCTCCTAACCAATTGGTATACCAATGAATAGCCTGGCGGCAATCCCCATTTGAGATTGCTTGATTCTCAATTTTTATTTTTGCCTTAGAGCTCTTCGCCAAAATTAATTCCCATTTTCAATCCGCAGCTTATATATAACTGTCTATATTTTCTCTACCCAGATTGTTAAAACCCCAGGTTGTCATTCACATTATCAGCCAAGAGGAAACAAAACTTTTTAATATTTGTGAAAATGCCAAAAATTTCTTTGAGGCTACCATATCAACAATTTTCGGCTACACCAGGGCTCATTACTATTTATTGCCTATAGTATTGTCTTTTACTTTTTTCCGGCAGTTAATAAAAATCGATCTTGACATTACATATCTGGGTATGTAACCAGTATAATGACTAAAGTGACTTAGACTTTGGTCTATATCACAACAAAACACCTGGGGCGTATTCGTTAGCGCTTCAGTTTCCAAAGGAGAGGACATTTCAAATGAGAGCAACTCTGATTGTTTTATCAGCATTATCATTTTCTTTACCAGCTTTTTCTCAAGCCTGTGGTGACGAAGGCCGTTACTTCCATTTAAAACCACCTTCTTACTCAGTAGCTTCGGCTCGTAAGCACGCTGTTCATAAGAAAGCAGAAGCTTTACGTTGGTACAGAGAACACCTTGGCAGTCCATTAATTTGCCCAGAATCAAACATTCAAGGCATTAGCGTGACTTCCGAAACAAAAACTACTACAGCCAAGTAAACTAATTCGTCTTTAGTTATTGCTCGTCCTTTCTTTGGAAAGACGTGTTGGTTTGGTTTGAAGTAGCCAAATAAATTATCAGACAGAGCCTGGTCAATAGACTGGGCTCTTCTGTTTGTCAGTAGCCAAACAGTTGCACTGTTTGGCTAGGCAAAAAACAAAGCTTGTCCTGGCGGCTGTATAATGTTTTCATTTAGAACGATTTTGGGTACGCTGTTAATAATCGGGAAAAGCACCGGAGGAAGGACTGTGACAGAGGCAAATAACCCAGCTGACAAACCAGCTGAGAAAGAAGGCGTATTCGACTCAGAAAAAGGTGGGCATCCTAAACGTGCCACCATGGCCAATTTCTTTCTGGCTCTTAAACACATAAATGATGCTTCTGTTTCGGAAAATGTCCGTCAACGTTTTTCTGACTATGTCACCATCGGTCTGGTTATTTTGTGTATTTTGAGCCTGCTGGCTGCTGTATCAATCCAGGTACCTACAGGCGTACGCTTATTGCCACTTTTATTGACGATTGGTGCTGTTGTTTTTTACATAATCAACCGTCTAGGCATTATGGTCAGCCTGACTCATCGCCAGGCTTTAATTGTTTGGCAAATTTTGGTAGCCGGCTTCTGGCTTGGTGTTACTAGCTCTATGCTAATAATGCTCTTAGTAATGTATTTCTTCTCAAGACCTTTATAAGCGCTCCGTTGGCTTCATTCTTCGCCTCCTCCGCGCGTACAGACGTTTCGCTTTGGACGCCTAGTGCTTTTCGGCGCCCTTCGCTACACTATATCTATGCCCATGTCTTAAATAAGCGCTCCGTTGGCTTCATTCTTCGCCTCCTCCGCGCTTATTTTACTCAGCAGGGCCTAAGACTTCGCCTAGCTCGCTGCTATCTTTGTGACTCTTTTGGCTATGCTCATCTTCAGGCATACCACCATAACTAATAACAATATGTCTATCTGGACCTTCGCCTTCACTATGTGAGACAAGATCAGAAAAATCTATCTGTAAGTATTGATGTACAATTCTTCGCTCAAAAGGATTCATTGGGTTTAGATGCACTTTCTCCGACTCGCCATTCAAAACCGCAACGGCTGCTTTTTTAGCTTGTTCTTCAATGTTTCTTTTGCGTCTGTCGCGGTAATCAAGAATGTCAATCAAAAATGGTTTTTGACTTTCGCTTCCGCCGCTGCGGCACATTTGTCTTACTACAAACTGCAATGATTCCAAAGTTTGACCATTGCGTCCTATTAATATGCGCGCATCGTCGGCCTTGCAATTTATACGATAACAAACTGTATTTTCATCCAGCCCTTCCTCAAGTACGCTTGCTTCTATGTCGAGGATGGCTAGGATCTTTTCTAAATATGATTTGGCATTATCACTAAAATCAGAGTGAGTCATAGTTTTTATTCTCTATAAGTTTATTTCTTCCGCTTGGATTTTTTCTTTTGTTGCTTGTTGCTAGTCTCATTCACATTTTTGTTTTGTGTATTTTCTGCTTTTCCATTATTGTTATTCGCTGGCTTCTTGTTTGGTTTAATTAACGATTTTTGCCCACCGTTATTACCTGTTTCAGCTTCTATAACATTGTCATCGTCGCTAACAAATTCAGGCTCAGGCATACGCGCCACCAGCCAAGTCTGAAAAGTTTGAATCACATTGGATACTACTAAATATAAGTAAACCCCGGCTGGTATAGGAAAGAAGAAGAACATAGCCGTCGTCACCAATGGCATGGTCTTCATTGTTTGTTGTTGAATAATCTGCTGCTCGTCAAGCTCTTGTCCATTAGCCGGCTTAGGGGTTGGAACGGTTAGTTTCTGCGACAAATACATAGTAATGCCAAATAGCAAGATCAAAAATACTACGTCAAAATTAGCTGGCTTGAGCAAACTTGCACCAGTAGCCACTTTTCCTAAGCCTGATACAAAGGCAAATGATTCATTTTTAGCAATGCCTGGAATAGATGCCTGAATGTGATATTCGCCTGGATTAGCAAAAGTAACATGACCAGCAGGGGTGATGTTTACTTTGTGATCTTTACCTTCAGTGTCTTTGTAAGTCATATGCCATTGTGGGGCAAAGTCAGGAGGAAGCTTGCCCTCAACTGCTCGTACACCAAAATCAACATCTGTTCCAGCAATAAAAGTGGAGTTTCCAGGGAATACAACTACTTTGGCTGGCTTACCATCCTTAGATACATAAATGCTGTTAGATCCTGACTCTTCTTCTCTTTTAACAGATTGGGCATTCTCTGCTTTTACAACATTTACTTTCACATCAATTAATTTGTCAGTAAAAGGGGGTCCGGCGAATGCCGCATAAAGAGCAAACAAAATAGGCAATTGCACCAATGTTGGCAAGCAACCACCTAACGGATTTACTTTGTTTTTGGCATAAAACTCAACTAGCTTCTTTTGTAATTGTTCGGGATTACTTTTATAGCGCTCTTGAATCATTTTCATTTGCGGCTGAAGCTTGGACATTCGACGCATAGAAATAGTCGTCTGCGCCACCAGGGGCGACACCAGTACTCTAAAAATAATTGTTAGCAGAATAATTCCCCAGCCATAGCTATGGGTAAGCTCAGCAATTTTTTGCAAAGCGGGCAAAATTAAATGATAAGTAATATCAGGAAAGTTCAACTAAATCTATTCCTCCCTGATGCCATGGGTGACATTTCAACAAGCGCTTTATGCCCAGCCCAATTCCTGTTATCAAGCCATGGCTTTGTATGGCTTGGGCACAATAATCCGAACAAGAAGGATAAAAGCGACAACAAGATGATCGCATGCTTCTTGTCAGTTGATATGCCTTTATCAGAAATAGGCTTCCTTTTTTTATAGCGTTCGTAATTTTTTTTATCATTTTATCGGCTTGATTGCCCTTAGTTACGGCGTCCATATTTTTGTATTGCCTCACTAAAAGCCGTTTCCATTGTCCTACAAATATCTTCCCAAGGGGCTTTAAGCACACTTTCTTTAATAACTAAAACCATTACATACCATTGATCTAATGATTTTTTATCTAGCCGCCTATAGGCTTCTCTCACTCGTCGCTTGATTCTGTTTCTTTGACAAGCGCTTTTGCTGACTTTTTTGGATACTACAAATCCAGTCATTGGCAAAATATTATCGACTGGCTTTGCTTTGTTCAATCTTGGCAAGATATACAGAGTGAAAAATTGGCTATTAACCGATTTTCTGACGCTATAGGCCTTTGTAAAGAGATGGGAGCGCTTGAGTCTTTCCGCTAACGGCAACATTGAGCAATTAGATAGCTAGCTTGTAGCGGCCCTTGGCCCTTCTAGCCTTAATAACTCTTTTACCGGCTTTAGAAGACATGCGGCTAAGAAACCCGCTTCCTTTTTTCGCCTTAGATTTCGAACCACGTAAAGTCCTTTTCATAAACCAAATAACTCCCAACAGAGCAAACAATAAAACTGCAAAATAAAAATTTCTTTGCTAGCGTAAATAGGTAGCTATGCTATCATCTCGGACATACTATTAAACTCGTAAGAGGTCCCAAGCGGGCCAAAATTTACGATTAAATTTTTTCTCTAAATCAAAATTGTCTTTCCTTTGATAGACAATTAAGCAAACCATCCGGAGATTTTGCATGTCTACAGACGACAAATCAACAGGACAAGACATACGCCTCGTTAAGTCCAACGACGAATTGTGGTCTGAAGCAAAAGTATTATTAAAGAATAAAATGAGCCATCCCCGCTTCGAAAGCTGGATCAAACCACTTCATTTTGGATCTCTTGAAAATGGCGAGATCACTTTATTAGTAAAAAATGAATTTATGCGTGGCATGGTGTCTAGTCATTATTTAGTCGCTATTAAAGAGGCTTTTTCAAAAATTTTGCACCAAACAACCAAAGTCGTGATTGCTGTTGATCCTTCTTTGCCCAATGTTGATTCAAAAATAGGTATAGCTAATGTCTCAATTTATCCAGAAGATAAAAATGACGGAAATGCGGGAGGCAAGAGCGATCCCAAAATATCAGATACCACATTTAATACCAAGTCCAGTCGTAACACTTTTGCTGCACAGTCGACAGTCAACCCAAAAGCCGGCTTAAATCTAAAATATTCCTTTAGTACTTTCGTGGTCGGTTCTCATAATCGCTTTTGTCATTCAGCAGCTCTGGCTGTATCAGAAAATCCTGGACGCTCGTACAACCCTCTTTTTCTATATGGCGGGGTTGGCTTAGGCAAAACTCATATTATGCAAGCTATTGGACATGAGGTCTTAAGAAGATCGCCTCAGCTTTCTGTTCGTTATATAACATGTGAGCGCTTTACTAACGAATTGATCAACTCCATTCGTGACGACAGAATGGTCGATTTTCGCAAACGTTATCGTCAGGTTGACGTTTTACTTATGGATGACATCCAGTTTATTCAAGGAAAGGAATCTACCCAGGAAGAGTTTTTCCATACATTTAACGCTCTTCGAGACGGTGAGAGACAAATAGTTCTTTCCAGTGATAGGCCCCCAAAAGCAATCTCACTACTCGAAGAACGGTTAAAAAGTCGTTTTGAATGGGGATTAATTGCCGATATTCAAGCACCAGACTTAGAAACACGTGTAGCTATATTGCGTAAAAAAAGCGAACTAGAAAAAATGAATATCCCAGATGATGTCATTGAATACATTGCTTCTACTTTTACAAATAACATTCGTGAACTAGAAGGCGCCTTACTCAGGGCCTACGCTTATAGCAATATGACTGGGATTGAGCTGACAGCTCGTTCTTTAGCAAATATTCTAGCCCCGGTGGGACCAGTATCCTCCCCAGTGAATATCACTTTAGAAACGATTATTGAGACTGTATCACAGCACTATTGCGTTGAGCCTAGTGAAATGAAATCAATTAAGCGCTCACAAGATTTAGCTTTACCAAGGCATGTAGCAATGTATTTAGCGCATGATCTTATACAGCTCAGTTTTCCAAGAATTGGACAGGCTTTTGCTAATCGCAAACATACATCTGCTCTTTATGCCCATTCACGCATAAAGCAAGCTTTGATAGATGATCCGGCTATTAACCAAGCTGTAAGCCAAATTATACGCAAGTTGAATTCGTAATTTACTTTAATCAAACTACTAAAATTAGCTTACTGCAAACTAATCAACACAGTATCGATATTGCTATACCAAGCAGATATTATGTTCTGGCAATTGCTTTTTAGTATCAACGCATTATCGTTTATATGTCTAAAAACTCTATGTAGAAAAGTTGTTTAAAATGTGTTTGTTTATATTCAATTGTTTGTTCATATCTAGCTTGCAAAAAGATAATTGATTCCATACCTAAACACATGACAAACAGGAAACTTACAAGTGTAAGTGCCAGATAGTCTTATTTTTTATCCTTTTCTACAGAAAAAGTTTTCACTACTATTACTATTTAAATATAGATACTAATAAGCTAACAGAAGCAGTTAATTAGAAATTGATGACAAAACTTCCCTTGAAAAAGCACACTTATCTCGCTAAGCTTTAACGACATTGCTCTTAGAGCAAGCTATTTAACATACATTTCGCTGCGCAATCTGTGAGGCAGAGCATGAATTTTGCCATTCAAAAAGAAGTTTTAGTCCAATGTTTAAAAGAAGTCAGTAGTGCATTAGCTGGACGTAGTGTACAACCAATACTCAGTCATATTTTCATTCAAACTCTTGACGAGACAACAGTATTATTTAAAGCAACAGATCTAGACCTGCTCATTGAAAGTAAAGGCAGCGCTGTTGTATATACTCCAGGTTTAGTATCTTTACCAGGCAAAAAACTGCTTGAAATAGTATCCAAATTGTCAGATGACCTTGTTACTTTCAAAACCAATAAAGACACTTTTGAAACATCAATTCAATGCGGTAGAACAAAAATTTCTTTAGCTGGAATGGCTGGGGAAGATTTCCCAAATCTAGGTGGTTCAGTAACAGATGGTGTATTGATGCCTGCTGACATAGTGCGCAGATCTATTGCCCAAACAGCTTTTGCTGCAGCCGGATTTGATACTGGTAGTGTTATTGGTGGCGTTTATATTGCCATCAACGATGGCCAGTTTGAATGTGTCGCAACTGATGGAAATAGACTAGCTTATAAGAGTAATACTCTTAGTGTAAGTACTTATTTTCCAAATAATTCTGCCAAAACTTCAACATCTATTGATGATAAATCAAAACAGAGCAGCAAAGGTGAAGTGTCAACAGCTACTCTAGAAAAACCAATTTCATTTAAAGCCATTGTTCCTTCTAGAGCATCAAATGAAGTAATCATGATAATTGATGCTTTATATAACCGTGCTAAAAGGGGCAATCAAGGAGAAGGCAATGATTCAACTAGAGACATTCGGCTATCCATCAACAACGGTGTAATTTCATTTCAAACCGACACAAACGTTTTATCCAGCAGAATTATCAGCGGTGAATTCCCGGCTTTTAAAGAATTATTTCCATCTCAATATAAATACATCGCTACTATTGATAGAGAAGAATTGATTGCCTCTCTGGATAGAGCATCTGTCATGGCTGATGAAAAAAAGCATCTAATTAGGCTTCATTTTGAAGGTGATTTAATGCAAATAACTGCTAATACCCCAGATTTTGGCGGTGCTCAAGACGAAGTACCAATGAAATTTGAAGGACAAGTTTTGGACGTAGCTGTTAATGCTCGCTATTTAATAGATGTATTGCGTTGTTTGAATTCACCTCAGATACAAATTGAAATGACAGGCACTCTACAGCCATTAATAGTTAAAGAAGTTGGTAGTGAAAGCTATAAATACCTTCTTATGCCAGTGCAACTTAAAACAGGCGAATAGCTCAAAGCAAAGACAAGCGACACCGCTTTACTTTCTATTGTCAAATTCGGTGAACAATTAGCTTGTAGAGATAATTGCCTGTGTTATACTTGTCAATCTAGTGGATATATTTCACTTAAGCCTGATAAGCGTTGGGATCGTAGCTCAGTTGGTTAGAGCGCCTGCCTGTCACGCAGGAGGTCGCGGGTTCGAGCCCCGTCGGTCCCGCCATTTAAAAGCCTTACCAGACAGCTAACCACCTGCTGGTTTAGCAGGTGGTCGCAAAAGATTTCCACTAATGGGACTTTAACACTTTTTAGCACCATACCAGACCAATATTCTGTCTGTGAGCGGCGAATGCCTCAGGGAATAA
>DAIDIP010000022.1 GCA_027451745.1 Candidatus Melainabacteria bacterium | reverse complement strand
ATTTTCCAATAAAAAGTTCTCTTTGTCCCATCATTTATTCAAAAAAAATTGCCCTGTTTTGCAGGGCGAACTAATTATACATTATCTTCGCATTTATAAGGGCAGATAAAAAGAGGGGAATGGTGTTCTATTCCCCTCTTTTATCTGATCTGTATTTATCTAATCTATATATGTAGTAGCGTTTCTAATTTATTTTCTGGAACATATAACCAATGCCACGAGCGGTCAAGATTAAATCAGGATTGGAAGAATCTTCTTCAAGCTTCGAACGCAATCTACTTATATGTACATCAACGACCCTGGTATCAATTCTATGATCTGGTGGATAAGCCCAAACTTGTTGCAAAATTTCGCCTCGTGAATATGGTTTACCAGAATTAGTTACTAATAGTTCAAGCAAACTAAATTCCATGCCTGTCAAGCGGATGCGCTCATTTTTGCGAGTAACCTGACGCTTGTTTAAATCTATCTTAAGGTTGCCAATAGTTATTACGTTAGTACTCTTAGTTTGGCCAGTTTCTTGTTGTCTTTCTACAGTGCGGCGCAAAACAGCCTTAATTCTTGCCTCAAGTTCACTAGGGCTAAATGGTTTGACCACATAATCATCAGCACCTATCTCTAGACCCTGAATTCTATTAGATACATCGGCTACAGCCGTTAGCATTATTATTGGAGTATCGGCAGTTTTTCTTATTTCGCGACAGACTTCATATCCATCCATTTTTGGCAGCATTACGTCTAGGATGACTAAATCTGGCTGAAAGCCATGAAACTGTTCCAAAGCTTCTTGCCCATCTCCAGCAGTGACTACGTTATAGCCCGCCAATTTGAGGCGAGTTTCCAAGATGCGTCGAATGGATGCTTCATCGTCAACTACTAATACCTTATCTTGTTCGTTATTATTCTCAACCACGGTTTGTTTTCTTTCTCCCTGTTCTTTTGAGTCCGCAGAAGAAGCATGAATCGGCGAATCGATACTTCTAGGTAGGACTGAATCACTCATTTATATTTGTTTTATATTTTCACTAGATGGCAAACTGACCTTTACGGCCAATCAGAAAATATCTAAGAGACTATTCTGAGTATATAACATTTCTCTAGCATAGATTATTAGATGGCCGAAGTTTCAGGGAAAATTTTTCTATTGGAGGACCTTGCTGAACATGTTTTTTAGGCCTTTCTTGCATGGCACAACACCTAATAACACCAAAATTCTTCAAATTTTAAATGGTGTCACTAAATAAGGTATCGCTCGATATGCACCACCTAGCTACCAAGCTATATAAGTCCAAATGCCATCCTTGAGGTTTGGTTTTTTACAGTGCACTAGCTGCGATATCAATCTTTTTTGGCTTACATTAAATCTAGAAATTCAGCCACCGCGGTAGCTTGCTGTCTTCACAATCTTCTCCAAATTTTGGCACCAAATATGGTTGTCATGAATTTTAAGTAGTGACCTTGCCTGTGGTATTGACCCCGTAAATGGTGCCGAGATATATAATTCCGTATGTGGTGCTTAGCTAAAATATGCCAAGGCTAGTATTATTCGGCACCTATTGTTAAAGTAGTGAAAAATAATTTGATTCTGAGTGGTATCATTATCTGGTTTTTGAAAATAATTCATGTATAGTAGTTAGGTGCCTTAAATTTTAAACTTGACGCTAAATGTGGTGGTATTCTAAAAAGTCAAAATTTGGTGCTTGTATTATTCAAATCAAGTTCGATATTAATTACTAACTTTAGAAACTATAAGTGCCTGCTATAAAAAGGGAAACGAGGACAAAGTAAATGATGAAAACCAGAGTGTGCTTAGCATTAAGCCTATCCTTAATACTAATGCCAACTGCTGTGCCTGGAGCTATAGCTGCGCGCTCAGGTAATGTACAAGCAAAAGTTTCCCATGTTGTCCCAAATAGTTCGAGTGTAAAAAGACATTCTTTGTTCTTGGCTCCGCAGGAATCCGATGTTGAAGAAAAAACCGGATCGCCAGCTGCGGTATTAACAATACATCCTTCTATCGAGCTTACCGATAATGCTCTTATTGCGAGTCGTCCAAGCAGCATAAAGAAGAAGCATCCTCATTTCTTGGCTGAGATGGCTCCAGATCAATTACTGGCTCAGGGTAATCCTGATTATGTTGGCGCAACCGTAATCCCACCAGTCGTAAGTAGCACTGTTGATCTTGAAGAGCTCAAAACCTCTAATGTAATTGAGTTGAAGATTTCTCAATCTCGCACTTTTAAACTAAAAAACAAGATAGTAAGGATATCTATTAGTGATCCTTCTATCGCTGAACCAATTTTGGTCACAGAAAATCAATTGGTGCTTTTAGGACACGCTTCCGGTGGAGCAACTCTTGTGTTGTGGGATGATGCTGGCAATTCAGCAACTATAGACATACGAGTCACTCGTGATTTTTCTCAATTGCAGGCTGCTCTAAGAGAAGTTGATCCACGCATCATAGTTAAGCCTGTTTTCTCGGGTGGTTCTGACCGTATTATTCTGTTAGGCGATGTTGACCATCCCGAGTCAGTAATACGTGCGTTTGGATCTGCCAATGTATTTATGGATGATCGAGGTATGAACATCCAAATAGCCAACAGCAGGCTTGTCACGGCCAGAATTGGTGAACAAACCACACAAGGTGGCGGCGGACAGGGTGGTGGACAAACTGGTGCCTTAGCTCAATTGTCACAAGTTGATCGTTATACTTTTTTCCCAAACTTGCCTAACAATATTAGTAAAGCTCAAGTCATTACTAGTGATGGCGGCAGAGTGACGAGTTTAATCAAAGTAAGAAAAGTGCCGATGATTGTTTTGCATTGTACTTTTATGGAAATGAATTCAATTGCTGCTAGAGAACTGGGTGTCCAGCTTGGTTTGACATATACCGGTAACCACTTCACTTTTGGTGTGGGTGGTAATAATATCAACCAAGGTGGTGGAACTCTTTCCATTATCAATGGTATTACTCCAGCCTTGAACACCAGTATTCTTCCTGGTGGTAAACCAGGTCCACAAGTTGTTGGACCTGTGTCCTTTGTATCTAATAGTATTGTACAAAGCGTGATGACTGGTGGAATCCTTCCTGGTAATCCTTTAAGTGGTATCGGTCAAGCCGTACTTAACCAAGCCCCTGGTGCATTGTTGCCCACATCAGTTCTTTTAGGAGCTCCTGGTGGAACTAATTTCGGTACCGGTAACTTGCAGAATATTTTCACATCTTTATCGAATAT
Source organism: Candidatus Melainabacteria bacterium (assembly GCA_027451745.1). Taxonomy (GTDB): domain Bacteria; phylum Cyanobacteriota; class Vampirovibrionia; order Obscuribacterales; family Obscuribacteraceae; genus JABDBL01. The sequence goes on along the minus strand of DAIDIP010000022.1, from coordinate 47,818 downwards.
ATATAAAGGTGCTGGTGTATCGTCAGTTTGGTCATTAAATCCGACCATTCAAGGTATCATCACTAGAAACCGCGCCAGAATTTTGGCTGAGCCAACTTTGGTGACAATATCTGGTGAGCGGGCTGCCTTCTTGGCTGGTGGTGAAATCCCAGTCATTGAAGCCGTTGCCGCAGCGGGTACAACTGGTCAGTCAGTTGTGTTTGAACCATTCGGTTTGAGACTTAATGTTATTCCAGTTTTGATGGAAAATGGAAATATCAATTTAGAAGTCTCGCCGGAAGAAAGACTTATATCTAACGTGATTTCTTTCCAGCCGTCTTCATTGGCTACAGCTATTCCTGGTTTTACAACCAGAAAAGCTCAAACCATTGTTGAGATGAAACCTGGGCAAGAACTGTTTATTGCTGGCTTAATCACAAGCAATAGTGGGCGAGACATAATCAAAACCCCTGTTTTGGGTGAAGTTCCAGTTCTAGGCGCTCTTTATCGTTCTAAAGCTTTCAGCAAAAACGAAAGTGAATTGGTTGTGGCAATACGTCCAGAGATTATCTTGCCAGGTACACCTGGACAGCTAAAACTTCCAGAAGAAATCAGCCGTGTTGAAGCACCGCGTGATACCAACTTGTTCCAGGTTGAACCAACCGTTATCGACGAACGTTTCTGGACAAGTGGCCGGTCTGAGCGTTATCAAAAGACCTCGCCTACTTTGCCTGAAGGTTCACCAATCCCTGAGAATGAATAGGAAATTATCGAATGAAAAAGACTATTGCTGAAATATATAGTGCATTAAGAAGGGAGAATACTATGTCGCGATATACTTTGGGCTTGAGCTTAAGTATAAGCCTTCTGTTGGGACAAGGAAGTGTTTTAGCGGCCAATGCCAGCAATAGTGGGGGCGACTTTTTAGCTCAAGCAAATACTGCTGATGTGATCGCTTCTCCGATCCCTCCTATCGTTTCCGGCTCGCTGGACATGGAAGAATTTAAACCGAGTAATATTATTGATTTAAAAGTTTCTCAATCCAGAACTTTTAGAACCAAGAATAAAATAGTAAGAACACATGTTAGTGATCCCTCTATTGCCGAACCAGTAATTATCACCGAAAACCAATTCATTCTTCTTGGGAAAACTCCAGGCGTAGCAACTATGTTGCTTTGGGACGATGCCGGGAATTCAGTAGCTGTAGATCTACGAGTAAATCGTGATTTTAGTCAATTACAATCTACACTTCGTGAAATTGATCCACGTATCATCATAAAAACTTATAACGTTGGCGGTATAGATCGAGTTGTTCTTCTCGGTGATGTAGATTATCCAGAATCAATCATTCGAGCATTTTCAGCAGCGAATGTTTTTATGGATGATAGAGGATGCAATATCCAAGTAGCTAATAATCGCCTCATCACAGCAAGAATTGGTGAAATGATGGCGCAAGGTGGCGGCGGTGGACAGGCTGGCGGACAGTCCGGTGCGCTTGCTCAACTTGGACAAGTTGATAAATATACTTACTTTCCAAACTTGCCAAATAATATTGGTCGCGCTCAATTAATAGTAAGTGATGGTGGTCGCGTGACAAGCATGATTAGAGTGCGCAAAATGCCTCTTATAGTTATGCATGTTACCTTCCTAGAAATGAATACGGCTACAGCAAGGGCGCTAGGTATTCAGCTAGGGATAAATATGACCACCTCAGCGTTTGGTTTCGGTATCGGTGGTTCTAGTAATCCAATAATTGGTTCTACAAGCCCCGCCTCTTTTCCTGGTTTGCAGGTTAATGGTGGGAACACTGGTCTTTCGAGCTTAAACTCAGCCGGTTTTGGCTATGGCAATCAGGTGATTTTCCCAACTGGGCTTAGTCAAAATATAGCTGGTATCGGTCAGCCAATATTCCCGCAAGCTCCACCTGCCTTATTGCCTACTGCCGCATTGTTTGGAGCTCCTGGTGGTACAACATTTACTACTGCTGCTGCTAATTTGCTTAACATGTTCAATGGCACAGCAGCCTATGTAACAGGTCACGGCAGTATGTCCCTTTCACCAGTTATTCAAGGTGCTATTGAACAAAATAGAGCTAGAATTCTTTCGGAGCCTACTTTGGTTACAGTATCCGGTGAACGTGCATCTTTCTTGGCTGGTGGTGAAGTACCCATTCAGCAACAATTGGCCACTGCTGGTGTGTCACTGCAATCAATCACATTTGAACCTTTTGGCCTAAGGCTCAATATTATTCCTATTTTGCAAGAAAATGGCGTGATCAACTTAGAAATATCCCCAGAAGAGCGTGTTTTGAGTTCTGCTAACTCATTAGTATTCACCGGCTCTCCTTCAGCTATCAATTCATTTACCACGCGCAAAACTCAAACAATCGTTGAATTAAAGCCTGGGCAAGAATTGTTTATAGCAGGTTTAATTTCATCGAACGTCGGTCGGGAAGTTAATATGAACCCGGTTTTGGGAGAAGTTCCAGTACTAGGTGCTTTATACCGTTCCAAAGCATTTTCTAAGAACGAAAGCGAACTTGTAATCTCTGTAAGACCGGAAATTATATTGCCCGGTACACCTGGACAACTCAAACTACCAGAAGAGTTGGGCAGAGTCGAAGGACCACGCGATACCAATATGTTCCAAGTTGAACCTTCTGTTGTCGATGAGCGTTACTATACTTCTGGCCGCTCAGAGCGCTTCCAAAAAACATCACCTACATTGCCAGAAGGCTCACCTATACCTGATAATTTGTAAAGCCTGAACCATAGTTTTATTTGGTTCACTGCTTACATTCCGGTTAATATATTAGGTGGGGTATTCTTGGCTCTTAAAAAGTAAGCGCTTATATTTTTGGATTGGGTAGATGTCCGAAGCTAATAATTTAGGTAATCACAAAAAGCCAGTGGTCTTTTTAGATCGTGACGGTACTGTAAATGTAGAAATCGGCTACATCCACAATGTGAATGATCTGGTACTTATCCCAGGTGCAGCCCAGTCTATTAAGAGGTTAAATGAAGCCAGTATAGCTGCTATTTTAATTACTAACCAATCTGGAGCGGCCCGAAACTATTATCCTGAATCGCATATTCAAGATTTACATAAGCGTTTAAAACATTTGTTAGCCGAACAAGGTGCTTTTCTTGATGCCATTTATTATTGCCCACATTTACCAGACGGAAGCAACCCCGATCTAACAAAGATTTGCTCTTGCCGCAAACCCGCTCCGGGATTAATTGAGCTAGCCTATGAACAAAATCCTCAATTAAACAAAGAGCAGTCCTTTATGGTCGGAGATAAAGAGGCGGATGTAGGTTTGGCTGCAAATTGCAAGATGCATTTTGTTTTGGTGAAAACCGGTTATGGCAAAGAAACTCTCAAAACTTTGAAAAAACAAAATTCTGAACCAGATTTAGTAGCTAGTGATATTAATCAAGCAGTAGATTTGATTTTAAAAAAACTTAGTGCAGCAGCAAGTTAACTTCATTAAGCAGGATAGTCATATCAAAAGGTTTTGGTAAATAAAGATCTGCCCCTGCCTCTAATGCAAGCGACTGATCTGGGTGAGAGGTTACCATTACTAAGCAGATATGACGCAGCTTCTCATCGTCTTTAAGATAGCGACATAACTTCCAGCCGTCCATTTGTCTATCTGGAAGGGTAGATTCCATTAATATTAAATCTGGAGGAGTTTCGCCATGAACTAATTCACAAGCCTCATTGGCAGAATTAGTTACTTGCACAAAATATCCTTCAAGGGATAATCTCTCTTGCAGCAAGCAAGCCATAGCTCCATCAGGTTCGATAACTAAAATACGAAAAGTCTTGCTTTCTGATTCATTTTCTTTATTATAAGGCAAGGTTTTTTCTTGTGGTATTGAACCATCACTAACCCAACTAGAACCAGATTGTTTTTTTGCAATGTAACGATAATCTCTTGAGCTGGTGAGGACATCCACGTAGCTTTGAAAGCGACGATTATTAGAAGAAATAATACCTATAGAAATTGAAATAAGTGGAATTCTTTTTCTAATACCACCGCGTCCAGTAGCAACCAGATACCCCCTTTCAATGTCGCCGCGAGGATAAAAACGATTGCTAATATGGTCAAATTGTTGGCAAATGCGTTCTGCCTTTTTCTCAGGATTTTTAGACCTAGTAATCAATAAGAAATCATCTGCTTCAAGATGTCCAACGAAATCATCCTCGTCTGCAATATCCACTAAAATGGCTCCCAGAGCCTTAATTAACTGATCTCCCGCCAGATCACCATAGATTTCGTTATAGATACGAATTTTGTTTAAATCTACAGAAAGAGCTGCCCAAGGTTTATCAGAAACCAAACTTTGTTCAAGCATACGTCTAATAAGATTAGGACCGGGTAATTGTGTTAAAGAATTAGAAAACTCTTCTTGTCGTCTTCTCAAGTGCGCCATAATTCTAAAAGCTAATTCTTTCTTGTCTATATCGTCTGAAAGAACGTCATCCGCTCCAAAGCGAAACAGGCTAATACGTTCAGACATATCGGCAGAATTTTGCATTAGAACTAGCACTGGACGTGGCTGGACAAGAGTTGCCCGAATTTGTTGCCCATAAATACGTCCATCACCTTCTGGCATACTAGTAGCAAGAATAATCAAATCCGGATGTAAAAAAGATAGCAATTCATTTGCTTGTTCTAATGATGTGGCAGTATGAACTCTAGCTCCGGTTTTTTCCAGCATCGGTCCATAGCCGAGTGCTTTTTCGGCATGATGGATAATCAAAATTACTGGGGTGGGCAACATACTTATCCCCTACCTCGAGCCGCTTGTTCTTCCAAGCTGGCAGCTGGTAACTGTACAGTAAAAGTAGTTTGTCCAGGTTTGCTACTTACTTCGATTTGCCCACCTAGAGCGAGTACTAAAGATCTAGTGATATAAAGGCCAAGTCCGGTTCCTTCAGTTTGACGAATGAGTGGATTGTCTAGTCGCCCAAATTTAGTAAATATTTTTGGTAAATGCTCTTGTGAAATACCAACGCCCTGATCGGTGACCGAAAATTCAATTGTTTTATCAACTTCATGTGCAGCAATAATTACTGTGCTTCCGGGAGCTGAATATTTCACAGCATTATCGATGAGATTAGTAAGTATTTGTTCTATACGGTCAGAATCTGCCCATACAGGAGGCAGTCCCGTTGGTAAATCAGTAACGATGCGATGTTTGGCAGCCTTGTCTGCCAGGTTGCGCAAAACTCTCTCGATTGCTTCACGCAAATCGATAGCTCTTATAGTCAATTGCAATTTTTTAGAATCCAGTCCTGAGACAGCTAAAAGATCTTCGACGAGGCGCGTTAATCTATCAGCTTGGTCTTTTATAATACCTACATATCTTCTTTGTTGTCCCTTCTCCAGCTTATCTCCTGCACGCAAAATAGTATCGGCAAATCCTTTAATACTTGTAAGCGGTGTTCTTAATTCATGGCTTACTGTGCTGACGAACTCTGTTTGAGCTTGCTGAACAGAATGGGCTTGGACAATATAAACAATAGTAATATAGGCAATAATTTTGCCTTCACTGACTATGGAGAATTGTGCTGCTGGCATGTGTGTATGTAATCCAGGGCGGGTAGTGATCAATGCAAGGGAGGTCTTTACGTTGCTAAATAAGCCGTGATCCTGTTCATGATCAGTTTTCTTTCCGTTATCGCTTGATAAAACTTCCACGGGCTGTGCACCGCCTGCAGTACCGCAAACTGCTTCTGTATGTTCCAATCGAACCAATTCTTCAAGTGGCTGACCAATTAATTTGTCGCATGAAGAACCAACAAGTTGTGCAAATGATTTGCTACAAATCTGAATTATGCCGTCCGTTCCACTAATGAGTAGACCGTCGGCCAAATTTTCAATCAATGATTGATAAATTAAATCTGAGCTTATCACTGGCTTAAATATAGGAGTAGTCATGGTACATACCCAAACTTAAATTATCATTAGAAAGGCGTATATTCCCATATCAAAACCTATCTTTAAGATTTGCTCTTAAGTAGCTTCAGTAATGCACGTAAACGATCAATGTCCATAAGATAAAGGTAGCCAAGTAAGGCCTCATAAGCCGTCGATTTACGAGATGTAGCCTGTCCAGTCTTCCGATAATTATTAGCTTTCATGTTAGACGCTCGTCGTACTATTTCTAGTTCTTTTTCGTTCAAAAACTCAGTGAGTTTGTCTAAATCTTGAGCTTGAGCGTGGGCATTGACCCGTTTCTTTGTCTCTTTGTGCAATTGCTTGGCCGAACTAGATTTTGCTATAGCCGTCTCTCTTTCAATCAAGCTACTAACAGCATCTCCAAGCCCAGCAAGAAGTCTTAGAGGGATACTTTCAATTTGTTCAATTTTCTTTTCTATGAACATACCCAAAACATATCAGCTAAACTAAGTTTTGTCTTTTTTAAATGTTATCAATTTATTTTGTACATATTTGATAAGCACCTGGCAGGCAAAATTTGGTAAAGTGCTGGCCATTCGTTTGAAGCGCCAGGGCTCTTTTAACAGCCTGTAAAGCCATTCTAAATGACAAGTTTGCCAAATTTGAGGCGCTCTTTGTTTTTTTCCTGCCCAGACGTCAAAACTTCCACCCACTCCAATAAATACAGTATGTCTGGTTATTTTTAGAGCTTTCTCTATAAAATACTCCTGTCGCGGTATGCCCATGGCTACCAAGACCAATTGGGCTCGAAGATTATTAATCTTTTCCATTATGGCGTCTTCTTCATCGGGGTTAAAGTAGCCGTCTTGGCAAAAAACAAGTTTTAGTCCTGGTATTTCTTTTGGCAGGATGTGTTCTAGATAGCTAAGCACCTCCGGGCTGCTCCCTACTAAAGCGACGGATATGTTCTTATCAGCAGCCTGCTGCAAGGACGCTCTTGCTAGCTCAATACCAGGCAATCTAGATATCCTACAGCCTTGTAGCTTTAAGGCAAATATTATCCCTGCGCCGTCGGGAATAACTAAATTAGCCTGGTGTACTATTGCGGACAATTTTTTATTTGCTTGTCCAGCAATAACCATTTCAGCATTGATAGTAACGACATGCATGTAGCCATTAGTTTGCCAGCAATTTGCGATTATTTCTAACGCTTCTCTTTTATTAACAAGATCCACAGGATAATCGAGTACTTGTTTGCGAGAACCAGTATTAGTCTGCATAAATGCCATTGCCAGCGGTGCTATCCCCTTAGACTATTAGTTAAGTGTAGACTGTTTTGAAGGGCAAGCTGTTTAGTTGCCTCTAGTTTTGTACAGGCAAAACCACTAAGGTTATCAACCATAGCTTCATCTATGATCTTAAACCATTTTGCTCTAGTTTCTTCTTCGTCTTTTAAATCTAACGGTAATAATGGTTGCTTGAATTCGTTTAGCAAAAGAGAAACTTTGGGATCATAGGCAATACCAATAACGGGTCTGCCTGCCTGCAATGCCATTAACAATGCATGCATACGCATACCAATTACTAAGTCTAAATTCTGCATTAAAGCAAGCCAATGACTGGGCTTGTTCAGTAAAGAAGGATCAAAAGAACTAGTTTTAAAGCCTAATTCTTGCAAGTACTTATCAATTTTTTTTAAAGGTTCTAAGTCCTGGTTAATCTGGAACGGTAAGAGTAATATGCTGCTGGTTGTCGGAAATTTTTTCGCAATTGCTTGTGCTAACAAATTTAAATGATAATCCGCTAAAGCAATATCATTTCGTAGTGATATTCCGATGATTTTGTCAGCCGGATTCATTCTTAGATTATCAAGTGTTGATTGTGCAGACTGGGGTAATGCTGATGGTTGCATTGCCCAGACCGGGTCGCTGGTAAGTGCGGCGTCTAGACCCCATGATTTGAGCATATTTATTGAATTATTGTCACGCAAAGTAATACTGTCTGCTTGTGCGAAAGCCAATTTAGTGAGCTGCCGACCAAGCACAGTATTTAATGGACCCAGTCCTTGCGCATAAATAAATATTTTTGTACCGACAAATTGGGCTAAAAAAATCTGGGTAGCATAGAAAATAACAGAACGTGGTCCCGTACGGTCCTGAAATAGTCCGCCCCCACCGCTTATAAGAACATTGGTGCGCTTCAACAAACTAATAAATTTTAGCCAATCCCAGCGACTTATGCTTTTTATACCATGGCTAGCACTGGTCTTTTTAGGGCTATTGGAGAGGACCACAATATTTTCTTTATCACATACCGAACTGAGCTCAGTTATAAGCTCTTCCAGAATTGCTTCATCGCCTAAATTATCAAATCCATAGTAGCCAGTAATCATTACATAAGGACGACTTACAGATCTGTTTTCTGCTGACGGCAGATTTGAATTATTAGAGTTTGACATCTATTGGCAGGGTTGCTCGCTATAATGCACTAAAGAATATTATTGCCTATTCTGCAATGTCAAGCAAAGAGCGAGTAAAGAACACTAAGAATAATAATGCTCCAAACTAGTGATACTGAATTAAAAAAGATCTGCTCAGTAATTGACGAAAGGAAGGTCATAATTCCTTTCAGTCAAAATAGTTTTGTATGTAAGTCTCTTAATACTGATAAAAATATTGCCTATGTGGATTTATCAAACTACTTTGAGATAGAAGAATATTCTTTGGCAGACCGTATCGTCAGCGTACAATGCGGAATCAAAATTGTTGAATTGCAAAAATTTCTTGTTTCTAAAGGACTGTGGCTGCCAGTAAATTGCTGCGATGAGCAAACCAGCCTATTAGATCTGATTTTAACTGGAGATGCAGATCCCTATGAAAATGTGAATGGTGGACTGAGAAGACACCTTTTGGGATTAAGTTTTATATTGCCTAACGGACAGATAGCCAAATCAGGCGGCAAAGTCGTCAAAAATGTGAGCGGTTATGATCTGACGCGATTCCTTCTAGGCAGTTATGGCTATTTTGCTTTACCAGTAAAGGCGCAGCTAAGGCTTTATGATTTACCCCCTAAGACACTAAGCATTGGTATAGATAGCCCTAACTTTGCTCAACTGCTTAACATAGCGAATAAAATCATCAGCACAAGACTTTCGTTGTTGTCGCTCGATATTGTCGATAGAAAATTGATGAGCTCAGAGTCAATCGAAAGAGGAGTAAAGAGCGATCGACTTAGACTTATGGTAACACTCTTCGGTGACGAGTCCCAGATAAGCAAAAACACTACTGAATTTAGAAATATTTGCAAAGAGAATAATTTATCTATCTCCAATATCCTTGATCGAGATGAGCAAGAAAGAGAACTCCGGCAGCTGACGGCTATAAGCTCGCCTAAAAATAAATTTGCTCAAACTAATCATAAAGAAATTTGTTTTATAGATATTTTGTGCGACAGACAAAAATGTGGCGCCTTATTGCAATTGCCAGATCTGCACTCTAAAGCTTTTACTTTTAGGCCTATCTCTAGCAAATTGCGTGTCTACTTAAACTCCTCCTCCGAACAAGAGTCCGCCTTAGACTCACTAAATAAATATTCAATTGATGAGCAAGCACCACTAGTAGTGGCGTACAATAACAATGAATATATCCGTAAGGTAGCTCGATTAGGCAATAGGAACAAATTAATGGAGGAAACTATTTTCGATCTAAAACAAAGACTAAAAGAAAAGCTTGATCCAGATTGTTTGTTCAATCCTTTTGTTGACCTGTGATCTTAATAGCGATCTTCTTAAAATTGGTAGCCATCCTTACTTGATAGTAAAATATCAATAGTAGCCGGCAATAAATATGGACAACACAGAAAAACTGATAGAACCTACTACTGCTCAGCTCATAAATGAAGAGCTCCTGAATGCTTGTATTCATTGCGGACTGTGCTTGCCAGCTTGTCCAACATATTTAGCCACGGGTCGCGAGCTTGAGTCGCCGCGCGGACGCATATACCTGCTCAATCTGTGGCAACATGATAAAGCTTCTTTTTCGCCTCGAATGGCTGAACATCTTGATTCGTGTCTTGGCTGCTACGGTTGCCAGACGGCCTGCCCTTCCGGTGTTAAATACGAGGCAATCTTTAATCAGGCAAAAATACAAATAAATACTAGAACACCAATCTGGTCAAAACTACCTAAATATTTAGCTTTTAAATGGCTTTTGCCCAACGAGAATTTGTTGCAAAATTTTGGCAAAATATTGAAAATTTGGCAGACATCGGGATCTCAAAACATCATACATTCATTGTTGAGCCGCTTAAATAGCCTCTATCGCTTACCTTTGGCTGTCGAGATGCAGCGCTGGCTATCCCTGCTGCCTGAAATTCCTGAACATAAACAATTACCCAGACTTGTCCTCGGTACAGGCAAACAAACAAACATAGTTCAATTTTTTAAAGGTTGTGTTATGGATGTTATGTACAACCAGGTTAATATAGATAGTTTGGAGCTAATAAAGCAATCCTCACAATTGGTAGCTGTTCCTAACCAAACATGTTGTGGAGCCCTTGCCTGCCATTCTGGAGAGAAAGAATTAGCTAAGCAATTAGCTAAAAGCAATATAGAAAATTATAGTGCTACAGAAGGTCCGATAGTTGCCACCGCATCTGGTTGTACGGCTATGCTTAAAACCTACCCTGAATTGTTTTCGGGAGACGATCCATGGCATGAGCGAGCTAGAGCATTTTCAGCTCGTGTTCAAGACCTGCCTGAATTCCTTGCCCAAAATCAACTTAACAGTCCGTCCGGGTCATATATAAGCGACAACGCTAAACCAATTACAATTGCATATCATGCCGCTTGTCATTTGGCACACGCCCAAGGAATTAGAACAGAACCCAAGCAATTACTAGAAAATTTTGCTCAAGCTGTCAATAACCTCACTGGACAGCAAACAATAACACTTGTGCCATTAATTGAAGAAGAATATTGCTGCGGTAGTGCTGGTATATATAACCTTGGGCATCCTGACTTGAGTGAGAAAATTTTATTGCGAAAAGTAGAGCAAATTAAAATGAGTGGCGCAGATATTATTGTGACAACAAATCCCGGTTGTATTCTGCAAATCCAGGCTGGTATAGGTGCACAGAGATTGAATGTTCAAGTCCTTCATTTAGCAACCCTCATGGCTAAAGCTTATTTAAAGAGTTTTTGAATTTGAGCCTCTATGATTGTTTTGTCAGTGCCATAAACTTACTTTTTAATAGACGTATGGTAAGGACTAAAACTGCTAGAAATAAGGGGAAAGAGTTTGGGAACAGAAAGTATAGATATATCAACTAAAATTAAGGTATGCAATGATGATCTAGACAAAGATCTTTTAGAGCATTTTCTCAAGCAAGAATTTATAGCTGTTGATACTGAAACACGTGGTTTGGTTATCCCCCGTGACAGATTATGCTTAGTGCAAATTGGGGCGCCAGATGGAACAATTGCTTTGGTTCGCTATACAAAGAATGCCAAACTGCCAATAAGCACTAAGACTAATTTAAAAACGTTGATGGAAGCCCCCAAGCCTTTGAAAGTTTTTCATTTTGCCCGTTTTGATGTAGCTGTGCTTAAATACTATCTTTCCATTGATGTGCACCCTATTTGGTGCACCAAAATTGCCTCCAAACTTGTTAGGACTTACGCAGACAGGCATAGTCTGCGTGATCTGGCTATGGAGCTGCTCGGTGTGGAAATGGATAAAAGCAATCAAATGAGTGATTGGGCGCGAGACGATTTGTCGCAATCACAGCTTGAATATGCGGCAAACGATGTAAAGTTATTGGTGCCTATATATCAAAAAATAAAAATTTTGCTGGAGCGCGAAAATCTATTACCGCTTGCAGATAAGTTATCCAATTTTATTAGCACTATAGGCGAATTAGATCTTAAAGGCTGGAAAGGGATATTCGAACATTAAAGTACAGCAGCCCTAAATCAACCTACACACGAGAAAAACATGGAAGAACTAATATACGAAAGATCAAAACCTGGACGACAAGCAATTACTGTACCAAAGCTTGATGTCGATAAAAAGCCAAACTTAATACCTGATGAGTATGTGCGTTCCACAGCCCCTGCTCTAGCCGAAGTAAGTGAGCTTGAGTTAATGAGACATTTCGTCAAACTTTCGCAGCTCAATCATTGTATCGATAAAGGTTTTTATCCTCTTGGTTCTTGTACGATGAAATACAATCCCAAAGTTAATGATATGTTAGCCGCTCTTGAGGGCTTTAAAGAATTACATCCTCTGCAACCATTGGATCAAGTTCAAGGTGCTTTGGAGTTAATGTGGAATCTACAGCAAAGCATATCTGAAATTACTGGGTTGCCTGCAGTTACCCTGCAACCAGCTGCTGGAGCTCATGGGGAGCTTACAGGCTTATTGCTTATCAAAGCATACTTTAAAGACAAAGGACAGCATAATAGAACAAAGATCATTGTTCCTGATACCGCTCATGGTACTAACCCAGCTACTGCTACTATGGCGGGTTTTGATGTTGTCGAAATAAAATCAAATAAAAAAGGATTAGTTGATTTAGCAGCTTTAAAAGCGGTACTTGGTCCAGATACTGCGGCCATCATGCTTACAAATCCTAACACCCTTGGCTTATTCGAAGAAGAGATTGGATCTATTCAAAAACTAATCCATGAAGCTGGTGGTTTGCTTTATTACGATGGTGCTAATCTCAACGCTATTTTAGGACTGGTTAGACCAGGCGATATGGGCTTTGATGTTTGCCAATTGAATTTACACAAAACATTTTCTACCCCACACGGTGGTGGCGGACCCGGCGGTTGCGCTGTCGCTACAAAAAGTACACTAGAGCCATATTTGCCAAAACCTGTGGTTGTTAAAAAAGATGGCAAATTTATTCTTGAAACAGATAGACCAAAGTCAATCGGTAAAATAAAAGGCTTCTATGGCAATTTTGGTATTTTGGTAAGAGCTTTTGCTTACATCTCCTCGATGGGAAGTAATGGATTATCGCAAGTATCAAAAGACGCTATTCTTTCAGCTAATTATTTAAGAGCGAGGCTAAGTAGCCATTTTAATGTTACCCATAAACAACCTTGCATGCATGAATTTGTTCTATCGGCCTCACGCCAAAAAGAAAGAGGTGTAAGCGCAGGGCATATAGTCAAACGTCTATTAGACTTTGGTGTACACGCACCGACTGTTTATTTTCCAATGATTGTTCCTGAAGCAATGATGATCGAGCCAACTGAAACTGAAACCAAAGAAACATTGGATGAATTTGCTTCTATACTAATCGCCATAGATGAAGAAAGTAAAAACGATCCTGAGACAGTTAGGAATGCCCCCCATACAACAGTGGTGCGTAAACTAGATGAGGCTCTAGCTGCTCGTAAGCCAAATCTCCGTTGGAGGAGGGAATCCTAAGCCAAGTTTGTATATTCGATTTGATAATGAATGTGAATCATTCGTTCCTTTAGACGGGCTATTTGTTTTTTAGTACCACCAATTGGCACTACAGCACCAAAAGCAACTGTGTTTATGAAAAACATTGGTACCAAAGCAACTACTGTCCTAGTTACTTCGTCGGCAATTAATCCGTTATAGGCGGTAAGAGCACACCATAGACCAAAAAGGTTGCCACCTAAAAATAATAAATAATGCAATATTAGAAAAACTCGCTCTCGGGCAAGCAAACATGTGACTTTGCAATATTCTTGCTTTAATTCTGGGGCAATCGGCTTTCTTAGTTGGGTGCTGACTTGAGCGAATGCAGGCATGCCTGCAACCTGCTTTCTTTGTGTATTTAAATATTCGCTACTTAGATTATGATTGCCAAAATTTGGACTAACTGCTGCTGGAGTTACTTTATCAGTAACAGAGGCCGAGCCACATTCGCCACAAAATTTTGATCCTGTTACTAATACTTCGCTGCATACGGGGCAGGCATGAATATTTTTTTCCTGAACAATTTTGCTGTTATAAAACGAACCAATTAAACCGGTACGATTTGAAATTGTTTCCTTTACTTGTACAGAGTTGACCATTGCTTTTACCATTTTTTCAACCCAACAACGGACTCTATTGCCATTGCATATACCGAATAGTCTAAAAGCTGCGACCCTACCAGGTCTTTGAACAGTCTTATCGTCTATTTCAGGTTAATAGCGAATCTTGACAAAAGCAAGCGTATTTTGCCCATTTTTGCATAATATTTCATAATTTTTTTATCAAAATGCCCATCGTGACGTGGTTACAGGAAATTTGTTCTTGTTAAAGGCAGATTTAATCCCTATTGAACAAATTTAGCCGCCGCTTTTATAAGATTTACCGCTGCTTCACTATTGAATTTGCCCTCGCTAAATACTTCTTTGATAATTGTTTGTCCTATGCCACCATTACTTTTTAATACTAGTTTTTGAGCATAAGGTAGGGCTGTTTCAACAAAATTGAACTGGGGATTGATAATCAAAGCCACGCCCTCTAATGTTAATAGAGCCCGCATAACGTACGTAAACTCAGTCGGTAAGCGGAAAGGATAGCGCCAGCAAACTTCCGAAAAATCAAAAAGAATTTGACGAAAGCGCATGCGGCTCATGCCTTCTGAAAAGCGTTGATCAATTATAGGACTTAGATCACCGTAAAGCGCCTCGCGGTCGACTGAAGAATCTAAAAACCCCATACCAACAAAATCATCAATTAAAGAACGATAGTCTCTTTGTATAACATGCAAGAATGCATTAATAGTGTGTTCTTTTAACTGGGGAGAAAGTTGTCCTACCATGCCAAAATCGAAAATACCGACTCGACCATCAGGCATGATGCGTAAATTTCCTGGATGTGGATCGGCGTGGAAAAAGCCGTCTTCAAGTAATTGTTTTAAATAAAAATGTGCACCAATTGCAGTGATATCATCACGAAGAATGCCTTGATTGCGCCATGCTTGAATATCATCTACTCGAACACCTTCCACAAATTCTATGGTTAGAACACGGCGCCCCGTAAGGCGCCAAATAATGTGTGGAATAAAAATCGAAGTAAAACTGCGAAAATTTTGCCGAAAACGATCGGCATTTTTACCCTCTTGAATGTAGTCAATTTCTTCAAAAATAGTACGTTTGAATTCTTGTACTACACCTGGCCAATTTGTATGTCGACAAAGACTTGGGTAATGCATTAATTCAGCAGCAACGCCTTCAAGAATTTGAATATCTGCAGCTATCAGTTTTGATAGATTTGGTCTCTGTACTTTGACAACTACCACTTTTCCATCGGCAAGAACAGCTTTGTAAGCCTGAGCTAAACTTGCAGCAGCAATTGGCGTATAGTCGAATTCTTTAAAAAATTGCTGAATCGATCCGCCAAGGTCAGTTTCGATAGTTTTAACAGCCGCTTCGGTAGGAAAAGGCATTACCTGTTCTTGTAATTTAGCTAATTCAAGCATGGCTGAAAGTGGCAATAAATCGGCTCTAGTAGAAAGAGTTTGCCCGATTTTTATGAAGGTTGGACCTAGTGAGTGTAAGCGGTCGCAAAGCCAGCGTCCAAGCCGTCTGTATTCTTCTTGTTCAGAAGGGCCTACGATACTTTCTTCTACATCAACGCCTGTAGCCCGCGAAGCCCTAATACGTTCAAATTCTCTTTGATGAAACTTAGAAAACCCTCGTACAGAGTAAACAATTGTCCAGATTATAGGAAAAACTTTAAGGGCTTCTTTTAGTCCTTGCAATTTACCAACATGCCAAAAAACGCGCGCGGTTGACACTAATACTTTCAATGCTGAGACATCAGCAAAAGCACTCTTTATCGGGCTCACCTTTTGTGCTAACGTACTGGTCGATAAAGTAGCAATCATATTTTTCCTAATATAAGCTGGCAATTACAATAGTGTAAGGGTAAATTGATGTTGTCATTGGCCTTGTAGATAAATTTAAGTAATTAGTTGACAGAACTTCGCAAATACGAGTATGCGTATAGCCAAACATCTATTTTTGTTTCAGAGCTTCGTACTGTAATCTAATGATATCGTTGATTCCCTTAGTACTTAAGGCAACCAAATCTTGTAACTTAGCCATGTCGTAGGATTTGTCTTCAGCAGTTATCTGTAGCTCTAGAATGCGTCCTGACTCAGTTAGAACTATGTTGCTATCCATTTCAGCTTGAGAATCTTCATTATAATTAGGGTCCAATAAAAGTTGATCTTTAAGCTGGCAAACGCTTACTGCAGCCATATGTTCGAGGATTGGCAAATCGTCAAAAATTCCTGATTTACGCAGTTTGAGCAAAGCGTCGTAGAGCGCTAAAAAACCACCATTTATACTTGCTACTCTTGTACCCCCATCAGCCTGCAAGACATCACAATCAATAGTTATTGTTCTCTCGCCTAAAGCTCGACGATCTACAACTGCACGCAAACAACGTCCAATTAAACGTTGAATTTCGCTTGTCCTACCTGAAGGTTGTCCTCGTGTTACTTCTCTAGCCGAGCGGACTAAAGTAGAGCCAGGCAATAAAGAATACTCTGCAGTTATCCAGCCCTCACCTTTTCCTATTAAAAAAGCAGGAACCCGTTCCTCAATTTTGGCTGTTGTAAAAACTCTGGTGTCCCCGAATTCTACTAGTACCGAGCCATCAGCGTTCTTTGTGAAATGTCTTGTAAATTTAACCGGTCTTAATTGATCCCATTGTCGGTTATCTCTTCGGCGAAACATTATTTCCTTTCTTGCCGTTTTTGATCACGGACACCTGTTACCCTAACTTTTCGCATTTCCAAAACGAAGTCTACTTACGTAAGCAGTTCCACGCAATTGAATTTCCCTATTCGATAGCACTTTTAAATCAGTAAAATTAAAGCGAATGTCTTCTGAAGTTTGAGACAAGGACGGTATCAGATTTACCTTTTTTAGCAAAAAATTCGCTAGTTCTTGAGGGATTTCTTGACCACCGGTAGTTAAGTGAGGATCATTGATAACCAATGCTCCATCTTGTAAGGCTAATTCTCCTTGGATTTGCCCAATAAGTGGTAGTCCTAAATTACCTAATCCAATTTTGCTTGTAAAATCCATTTTAAACCGATTGTGTTTCGCTAGTTTGACGCTGGCAGAATCTATAATTAATCCTACTTGATTTATTTTTATTCCAACTAGATTTGCTAGTCCAGCCAGAGCATTTGCTTTTTTATTTGCTGAAATAGAGAGACGTTCCAGAGTACGTGGCGAACTCAAAAATTTATTTAGACTATTCTGGGAAATAACGACAGAAACATTTGCTTGAGCCGGTTGTTCAAATTGGAGTAGTTTATGATTCAGCAATACGCCAGAATTGAAACTTAAATCTCCAGATGTTTCCATCTTTAGCTTATCGAATATGAAATCACGAACATGACCACCTTCAATGTAGATATTCAAGGATCTCAGCGTACCTGCTTCAACATCTAAGCTTTTGGCTAATAAATGTAGCTTATCAACAGCCGTATCTAAAAATTGTCCATCTTCAAGATCAACTTCTAATTTGCCAAAGCGCCCGCTGTTAACGTCAACAAAAGAGATTGGTGGTACCACCACTGGTTGTGTCTGTCCGCCAGCATTTTTCAAAACAGAATCGATCCCGGCCATTTGTTGTGCGTATGATCGAGGCGTAAGAGTCAACACATACGAAGCAGTAAGTAAAATTGCAATAAAGCCTAATCTAATTCTTCTTACGTAATTAGATAAAGATTTTGAAAAAGATAGTTTCAAATGAGCAAACATGACTATTGATTATTTTTAGCTTTCTACAAAATTATTGCTGTAAATAACCACTCCCTGGAGCAATTCCAAAGAGTGGCTATTGTACATTTAACGCCATACCCAATTAGTGTTGGCAATTAATCGAGCACTATTTGGAAGTTTCACCAGTAGTAGTAGTTGTTGTACTTTCTGTTGAAGTTGTGGATGGGCTTGGAGCAGCTTCTGGAGTTGATGGAGCTGGTGCGGTGGTCGTTGTAGTCGACTCAGTACCAGGAGTGGCTGGAGTAGTAGTTTGAGTTGTTGTAGTTTCACTAGTTCCGCCAGGAGCTGCTGGAGTAACTTGGGTAGTTGTGGTGTTGGTTGTTGTAGTGGTGCTTGGGGTTTCAGGAGCAGCGCATGCAACTAAAGACAAAGTAACTACAGTACCAGTAGCGGCCAAAGCCAAATCTTTTAAATTCAAAGTCATAACTGAGGATATCTCCTTATTTGTCATTGTGGTGGTAAGACAATTTACTAACGATCTGGGTAACTACCCGGACGGGGGAATAATAGCACATATCTATTTCAATAAGGAGTGACCCGTCATAGTGTAGGGTTGATTGATTTTGAGAATTTGTAATATTGTCGGTGCCACATCCGCTAAGGAGCCCTTGCTAAGAGTCGCTCCATTTATAATATCCGAGCCATTATTCTGGAAATTAGCAAGTATAAATGGTACTGGATTTGTTGTATGGGCAGTGTGCGGCTCGCCAGTAGAATAATCGATCATTTGTTCGCAATTGCCATGGTCTGCAGTAATAATCAATGTTCCCTTGACCTCGCGGATGGTTTCCAACAAAAGCGCAAAAGCATGATCTACTGATTCAACCGCCGCTACGGCGGCTTCAAGCATTCCGGTATGACCAACCATATCTGGATTAGCAAAGTTTAAAACAATAAAAGGATACTTTCCAGATTTGGCTGCTTGACAGGCCAGTTCGCATACTTTTGCAGTTTGCATAGCTGGAGCTAAATCATAAGTGGACACTTTGAGCGAAGGGATTAATTCGCGATCCTCTCCAGGCTCTGGTTTTTCTTTTCCGCCATTGAAAAAATAAGTTACATGAGCATATTTTTCAGTTTCTGCCGTATGGAATTGGCCTAAATGCTTACACGACAAAATATCCGGCAGAGTATCGACTATATCTGGTGTATGCATTGTGTTGGCATCAAAAGCGACAGGCAACTTTAAGCTACTATCGTATTCTGTAAAACAAGCATAATAAACTTTAGGTACTATAGGGCGGCTAAAACCATCAAAAGTTGACTGCGTCAAAGCTTGACTAATTTGTCTCACTCTATCGGGGCGAAAATTGAAACAAATGACACTGTCACCATCTTTAATACTGCGTTCGGTTACTATGAATGGCTCAATAAATTCATCAGATATATTTTGTTCATACGATTTTTCGATTGCTTCCGTTGCTGAAAGCACTTTTGGTGCTTCTCCAAGCACTAAAGCTCGCCAATATTTCTCTGTCCGCTCCCAGCGTTTGTCTCTGTCCATTGCATAATAACGTCCACAAATAACACCGATTTTTTCGTGCTTTTGCAATTGGTTAGCAAATATTTGCACGAATTTTTTTGCTGACTTAGGCGGCGTATCACGGCCATCAAGTATGGGATGAATAATAACTTCAGAGATATTATGCTTGCGTGCCAATTCAAGCATGGCTTCTAAATGATCGAGGCTTGAATGAACGCAGCCATTACTCAATAACCCGATTATGTGCAAAGCACTATTCTTAGCAGCAGAGATTGCATCTAAGAGTACTGGATTTTTGAAAAAAGAACCGTCGCTAATTTTTTCACTGATAATTGTAAGTTTTTGTTTTACGACACGTCCAGAACCAATTGTCAGGTGACCAACTTCTGAATTTCCCATTAGTCCTGGGGGCAGTCCTACCGCTATGCCTGAAGCATCTAATTGTGTGTTGGGGAAATGCGACAAAAGCATGTTGTAATTAGGTGTATTGGCTGCCAAAATAGCGTTTCCACGCTTTTCTTTGCTAATACCCCACCCGTCTAATACGACTAAAACTATTGGTCCCACGTTTTCTCCTCAGTTTAAATATCCGTTAGCCAAGAAAAACCGGCTTCCAGTCAAGTAAAGCCATAGCCAATTTAACCAAATTTATGATATAGCTAGACCATATCCTAGCTGGAAAAATGTCAAAATGAGGCCCGAGCTGTCTAATTCAAGAATAGATTCTTAACGTGTTAAATAAAAACGAATTATTGGGAAAGAATTCAAAATTAGGCAATATGCCAATAAATCACGAATTGCAAAATTTAAATGGACAGGAAATGAGCGACAGCGAAACTGACAAAAATTCAGAAGATACGCCAAGTGCAGATTGGATTGCTGAAGTTTCGCATGAACTGCGTTTGCCTATAGCTAATATTCGCTTACTGGTTGAAACCCTTTTAAATGGCGCATTAGAAGACGAAGACACTGCTCGAAAAATGCTCAATCGTGCCTATTCAGAAGTTAAACGTTTGCAAAGTTTAGCTGCAGATCTATTGGCGGTAGAAAAATTATCTACAAGTAGATATGAGCTTTTATCTAAAGAATGGCTTTCATTAGAAGCGCGTGCAAAATATGCTATCGAATCGACTGCTGCTCTGGCTAATGAATCCGGTGTGAGAGTTAATTTAAAAGTAGAGCCAAATTTCAAAGTATTTGCCAATGCAGCTCAATTTGATCAAGTGTTATTGAATCTATTGGAAAATGCGCTAAAATTCACGCCCTCCGGCGGGACTGTGACTATTGCTTCCAAAAATAATCCAAGCTCATTTTGTGTGGAAGATACAGGCATTGGTATGGCTGAATCTGAAATTTCTAAAATATTTCAACGTTTCTATCGCATCGATAGAAATAGAAGCAAAGGTAGCACCGGCTTGGGATTATCAATTGTCAAACATATTCTTGATTCTCATGGTGCTAAAATTACGGTTACATCGAAAGAAGGTCGGGGATCGAGTTTTTTACTTGAGTTCCCAGATCCCAATTCTGTATCCAACTCCGCCTCAACTTAGTCAATGATAGGTAAATAAAGATGAGCTCGACCCAAAGACTAATGTTGGTTGATGATGATGAAATCATAATTGAAACATTGGTATATAACTTGAAACGACAAGGTTATGAAATATATCCATTCAATAAAGGATCGGATGCATTGGCACAGTTCGACAAAATTGCACCTGGTCTTCTTATTCTTGACTGGAATTTGCCTGATATTACTGGTCCTGAAATTTGCAAAATTATTCGCTCTAGACCATCTGATGTACCAATACTCATGTTAACAGCAAGGGCCGGTCCTAATGAAGTAGCCAAGGGGCTTTCTAGCGGTGCTGATGATTATTTGGCTAAACCGTTTAGTGCAGTAGAAATGATAGCCCGTGTGCAGGCTTTGCTTAGACGATCAAACAAAGACATGCTTTCAGCTGCAAGCGGCCAATTGGTAGTTGACGATCTAATCATCGATCTTGACAGCAAAGAAGTAATGCAGGGTGGTAAACATATTGATTTATCCCCAAAAGAGTTCTCTTTGCTAAAAGTTTTGATGCAAAACGCAGGGAAAACTCTAACCACAGAGACTCTGCTTAACCGCATTTGGGGACCTGATTTTTCAGGTGATGTTAAAACAGTTGCAGTTCATATTCGGTGGTTAAGGCAAAAATTGGAGAGCGACCCTAAAAATCCAAAACTTTTGGAAACAGTACAGCGTTCTGGTTATCGTCTGAATAAAGGCAAAAACTTACACGCAGACGATAAGCAAGAAACTCTAACCCCACATGGAGAGTAAAGTGAAAACAGAAGCACTAACATTTTTAAAAGAAGATATTTTGTCCCTCGGTCGAATGGTGGACAAAACAGTTGAGGAAGTCGGCAAGCTCTTACAACATGAGACCAGCGTAAATATTGATCTCATAGAAGAGCGCGAAGAAAAAATCAATGATGCCTGTCACGCTATAGAAGAAAAATGTTTAGACTTGCTTCTGGAAAAAGATGCACTTGACGCAAAAGAAGTACGTACTTTAGTTGGCAGTACGGCCATTGCAGCAAAATTTGAGCGTATAGCCGATCATGCTCACCGTGTGGGACGCATGGCTTTTTGGGCTGAACAAGATGGTATGGATATTCCTCCGGAATTGTCAGAAATGGCAGGTGTTATTCATCTAATGATGCAAGATGTTTTACTTAGCTTCGTTACCGATGATGAGAAAAAAGCGCAAGAAGTAGTGAACAAAGATAGCCAAGTCAACTATTTGCATGATGTCCTATCTAAACAATTATTGTCTGACTTAGGAGCTCAGGATCAAGCTAAAGCGCAGATGAGAGCCCAGTTTTTATTTTGTGCTCGCTTTTTGGAGCGCATGGGAGATGCTTGTGTTTCAGTGGCACGAAAAGTATTTTTTATTGTTACCGGGAATCGCTTAAAAAAAGAAACTGCGGAAACAGCTTGAATTTGGAATAACACACAGTAGGGTACTATGCCTGTAATTGTTCTTGCTGGCGAAGAAGAATTTGCTTTAAATAAACGCCTGAATGAATTGAAGACGACATTGCTTTCACCAGCTTGGCGAGAAGTCAATCTTATCAAGCTATACAAGCCTAGCCTTGCTTCTTTGCGAGAATCTACAATTACAGTTCCATTTGGACAAGGTAGTCGCATAATTCTTGTAGACAATTGCGATTTATTTACTAAAAAAAGGGCAAAAGTCCAAGAAGATAAAGAAGACAATGCTTCCACAAAGTCGAGCAAAAATAGTTCGGAAGATGATTGGGAATCAATCCTTACTTCTATTCCAGACAAAACTTATCTTATCTTTGCCTGTCCTTATAATTTTGACTCAACTTTAAAAATATCAAAAACAATAGCTAAGTATGCTGAAATCGAAGAATTTGGAAAAGAGAAATATTTTCCTGGTTCAAAAAATATAAAATTAGAAAGCTTCTGCAGGCAAGAAGCAAAACGACACAATGCCACAATTAAAGATACCGCATTAGAATATTTGCTAATGAGTACTGAAGGAGATCTCAGGCAATTAGCTAATGAAATTGAAAAAACTGCTCTTAGTATTCTTCCAAGAACAGATATAACATATGAAGATGTCGCTCTTTTATGTACACCCCATGGAAATGTATTTCGTTTTATAGATTTTTGGCTAAACAAACAGACTGATCAAGCGCTGAGTAATCTTTCTGAATTGTTGGCTCAGCAAAACTTTATGCCTATTCTTGCTACCATTCAAACTATGCTGAGCAAATGGATAAGAATAAAAGCTCTCTACGAAAACTATTCACAAACAAATAAAAACAACTCAGCTGTAACCAAGCAGATTGCTTTGGACCTTAAACTAATGCCTTTTAGTGTAGAAAAAGATTTGCGACGCTTGCAAAAATTCACAGCTGCACAATTAGTAGACAAGCGTTTACAATTAACTCGGCTAGAATACGCTATTAAAGTAGGTCAAATTCCAGGCGATCATGCACTAGCCATGTTTATTTCGTCAACATAATTGAGGAGGCCCTAATTGAAAATCGCTGTTTGTATAAAGGCAGTACCAGACACTGAAACAAAAATTGCTATTGCCTCCGACAAAATCCATATAGAAACAGCCGGGGTGAAATATATCACTAGCCCCTATGATGAGTTTGCTATTGAAGAAGCAGTAAAAATAAAAGAAAAGCATGGCGGCGAAATTGTAGGCATTTCTTTAGGCGGTGCAGAAGTTACCGAAGTACTTAAAAATTCTTTGGCACGTGGTTTAGATACTGCCCTACATCTCAAAGATGATCTTTTTGCTGATCTAAATCCATTAAGTACTGCTGGGTGTCTAGCTGCTGCTATTCGTAATGAAAACTTTGATATTGTTCTATGTGGACAACAGGGGGTTGGAGGTGACAATAATCAAGTTCCGACAATTATTGCTGAGCTTCTTAATTGGTCACAAGTAAATCAAATCGTTAAACTGGATATTGAAGGAAAAGAATTTAAAGCCGAAAGAGAAATTGAAGGCGCACATGAAATTGTAGCTGGTGTATTGCCAGCAGTGTTTAGCGCTCAAAAAGATTTGAATACACCAAGATATCCTTCTATTAAAGAAATTATGGCTGCTAAGCGTAAAGAAATTACTATCAAGGATGCTGAGAGTTTAGGTGTGAAAGACGCAATAACCAAAACAAAAGACCTGGTTGTTCTAAAAGAATTAAGCATGCCACCAGCAAGGACACAAGGTAGAAAAATAGAAGGTAGTGCTGATGAGCAAGTTAAACAATTAGTACAATTATTGCGCATGGAAGCAAAAGTAATTTAGGAGTTTACTAATGGCCGACAAAGATTTTTTAGTGTTCATTGAACAACGTCAAGGCGTAATAAAAAAAGCAAGCCTGGAAGTTCTTTCAGAAGCCATACGTCAAAATAAAGACAAGAATGGTACGGTAACTGCTGTATTGATTTGTGCTGACAGCACCTTGTTAGTAAAAAATATTACTTGTTTTCAACCGAATAAAGTAATTGTGATTAGCGGACATGAATACAGCGAATATTCTACTGAATCCTATGCTAATGCCTTACAAACAGTAGTTGAAAAACTGAACCCCAAATATACATTTGCTGCCAATACTGCTATGGGCAAAGATTTGATTCCCAGAGTAGCGGCTCACTTTACATCACCTTGTGTTACTGATGTAGTTGAATTAATCGCAGAAGGTTCCAATCTATTAGCTGTCAAACCTATGTATTCAGCTAAATCATATGGCAAATTCGCCTTTAATAGTGATATGTCATTTATGACTTTGCGTCCTAATGTATTTCCACTAGCGGAAAAGAATGAATCAGCTAGTGTCCCAGTTGAAACATTATCTTGTCCACCAATTGAGGTACGAGCCAAAGTTGTAGAAACGAAAGCTTCTGAAAAGCAAAAAATGGAATTGACTGAGGCGCCAATTATAGTATCAGGCGGTCGGGGCATTAAAGGACCAGAAAATTGGGCTATGTTGCAAGATTTATGTGATGTATTAGGGGCTGCCTTGGGAGCTTCTCGTGCTGTAGTCGATGCTGGCTGGATAGATCACCAACATCAAGTTGGTCAAACTGGTAAAACTGTCAGCCCTCAGCTTTATATTGCCTGCGGCATATCCGGTGCCATACAACATTTAGCGGGAATGAATTCATCCAAAAATATTGTTGCTATCAACAATAATCCTGACGCGCCTATATTTAAATTAGCTACTTACGGTCTTGTAGGCGATGTTTTTGAAATAGTACCTAAATTAACTGAAGAAATAAAGAAACTAAAGGGAGAGTCGTAAGCAAGGGTAATTGGAAGCCCTGAGGATTTATGCAAACATCGTATACAAATATGGAAATGCGTCAATAGAGTCGCTAAAAACTCAAATAAAAACCTAGTTTAAATTATTTTGTAACTGCTATACGCGTCGAAGAGGAAAAACGTTTTTCTACATAATTATCTACTAAAGCAATAAAGTCTTTTGCTAGCGTAGCCCCTGAAAGTGTATTGAAATACTGCCCATCGATAAATACCGGTGCTTTTGGTTCTTCGCCTGTGCCTGGCAGTGAAATGCCAATATCAGCATGTTTTGATTCACCTGGACCATTTACTATGCAGCCCATAACAGCTACTTTTAATTCTTCAAAACCAGGATAACGTTCTTTCCATGTTTTGCGTCTAGCTTGCAAATGATCTTCAATTTCTTTTGCTAATTCTTGAAAAACTGTGCTCGTAGTACGTCCACAGCCTGGGCAGGCAGTGACATTAGGAGAGAATGATCGCAGTCCTAAGGCTTGCAAAACTTGCTGACACACAGTTACTTCTTGTGTGCGGTCGCCGCCAGGTTCCGGGGTAAGGCTAGCACGAATAGTATCACCAATGCCTTCGGATAATAAAATAGAAAGTGCAGCAGTTGAGGACACAATGCCTTTTGTTGACATACCCGCCTCGGTTAATCCTAAGTGCAGTGGATAGTCACAACTTTGGGCAAGTTGACGATAAACTGTTACTAGATCGCTCACTATAGAAACTTTGGCGCTCAGAATAATTTTGTTATGAGCCAAGCCATATTCTTGTGCTAATTTTGCTGAGCGCAAAGCGCTTTGTACTATAGCTTGAGTAAGAACAGCTCCTGATTCAGCCGGCTGACTAGATTTAGCATTAGTATCCATCATTTCAGCCAACAAATCTTGATCCAGTGATCCCCAATTGACGCCGATGCGAACCGGCTTTTGCCATTTAATAGCCGCCTCAATCATTGTTTTGAAATTAGTATCATGCTTTTCGCCTTTGCCCACATTGCCGGGATTGATGCGATATTTAGCTAGTGCTTGAGCGCATTGCGGATATTCAGCTAGTAATAAATGTCCGTTATAGTGGAAATCACCAACTAAAGGCACATTGATTGAATTTTTGTCTAATTCTTTGACAATTTTAGGTACACACGCAGCGGCTTCCCTAGTATTAACAGTAATACGGACAATTTCAGAGCCAGCATTAACTAATTCTATAATTTGCTTTACTGTACCAGAAACGTCTTCTGTAGAAGTGTTTGTCATTGATTGCACAGCAATAGGTGCAGAGCCACCAATTGATAGATGACCAATATTTACACTGCAAGATTGACGTCTTTTATAGATAGACACGACTAAATAACAACTTACCACGCGAAAACTGCTTCATTTTACCAGAATAATATATCTGTTTTACTAGCTACAAACTTGAGTTTTTGTTCAGTCTTGCTCTAAAACTGGCTTTGTTAACCACAAGTCCGGGTGTTTGTCGCGAAAACTATAGATTGTCGCAGGAGAAAAATCGCCGCCAAGTATTAGATGATCAATGAGCGCTATTCCTAAAAGTCGTCCTGCTTTGATAAGTTGTTTTGTAGTTGTATAGTCTTCTCTGCTGGGTGTTATTAACGATCCAGAAGGATGATTATGACAAACAAGAATAGCGAAGCTATTAGCTAGCAAAGCCGCTTTGAATACTTCTCTTGGGTGGACTAAACTTTCAGTCAGCGTACCGTGAGCGACTTCATGCACACCAATAACCTCATGCTTTACATTCAAATGTAAAGCAATGAAATGCTCTTCAGAAGCCAGCGACAAAGGGGTGATTAACTGGAGTATGTCCCTTGGCGTCGAAATTTTAATTGGTCTAAAATTACTTTTGTTTTGCTTTACTATGCATAAAGTAAAAGTTGGTATGGGGTAATTTAGCTTGTTTAGTATTGTTTTGGGTTTCATCATGCTGCCCTATATTTATATCTATATAGTTATTACGAATAAAAACCAGATAAGTTCAATTTTTCAAGTTAAATTGGTGCCAATCAGTGAATTCAGCACTTTTGACAATGCTAAAATGAAATAGTGTCGGGGGCTGAGCTTGGTTGGCAAAAGTGTAGCTTGAAGAAAGCAAATCCTAGCAATCTGAATTCTGTTTGCCAGAGTTTTCTGGCACTTGATGAATCTAGCCCCTATTGGCAGCAGATTTTTACCGATAAAAGCCAGGAAAGCAGCAAGCTCAAGAAGCTGCTCCAACAAAGTTTAACACTACACAAAACCACCCTTCCTTCCAACTTTTATCCAAGAGCAATTGTTCTAGTGGAAGGAACAACCGAGCAAATTTTATTACCTTATTTTGCCTGCCATAGCGGCATTGATTTGTTAAGCAAAGGAATCATTGTTGTCTCCGCTGGTGGTGCCAAAAAAATCATACGAAAATATCTGGCATGGAAGGACGCTATTAACTTACCGATTTTTTGTCTGTTTGATCGTGACGCTCAATATTTAGCCCAAGTTATAAGCGCCAATTTGCGAGAATCAGACTATGTCTATGTTCTTTCAGACGGAGAAATAGAAGATCTAATGCCCTTAGAATTTTTGATTAAAAAGCTTAACCAGTTTTTTTCTGCTGATCCACTCTATGATAGAACTAAACCTATTTTGCCTGCCGATTTCTCAAGCGATGAAAGAAGAACTGTTGTTTTAGAAAAAATATGGCGTAAAAAAGAATTAGGCAAATTTGAAAAAGTCAAATTTGCTCAATTCATTGCCGATCAGCCTTTGACTCACGATTGCCAGGCTAATTTTATTTCTGATGATGGTAAGCATATGCTGGACATTTTGATTAAAATAATTGACCAAACATCTAGTAATAAGAACAGGACGAAATATGAAAGCACCTAGTAAAAAATTAAGTATTCTAACTATAGTAACTTGGATAGTTAGTTTTATTCTTTCTTTCTATGTTCCGCCAACAAGCCCATTTATATGGTTGCCTGATACGCTTCTATTGCTTGGTTTTTGGCCTTTGTTTTTTGCCATGAGAATGCGATTCTTTTGGCTTGTTTTTGGTATTTGTAATATGTTTATAGGTTTTGTTTTGTATGTGGCGGTTTTCTTTCCAGAAAAGGCATTGGAGCCTTATCATATGGAAGCAATGAAAGCCCATATGAATTTATACCACCCATATTGGGCATGGTTTTTGGTTGGACTCGTTTCCTTTATTGTTGGCTTAGTTATATGTACAAGCAGTTTGTCTATTTGGTTATTTGGAAAAATCAAAAACTGTCAAAAAACAGATTCGACTTCTGTTGACTAACACAAATTACTGTGGTACGCCGCTTTTGCTTTGGGTTAATTCACTATTGAATTGCATATCATCTTTATCGACTTTCTTTTTGCTTATCTTCGGTTTGTTGTTTCCACCAATAACTACTTTGACCGAGCCATCTTCTGGCAATAGAACTCGAGCAAAAAACTTTTGGGCATTCTCAAAGCGTTTTGGCTGCGTTCCTGTTAATTCAACAACATGACTCAACCCCAGCATGGTTTGATCGAGGAATTCTGCTTTTTTATAAACACAATACCATTGTTTTATGCAGAAATTGAATAGTTTGGGATCTTTTTTGTCCTTTTCCATCATCAATTTCTTTTCTAATGTTTGAGCATAAAGAATACGGCTGTCTATATCCAAAGGCGCCATTTCTACAGAGCGCTGCAAAACTGTTAGCGCTCTATCTATCGAGCCCTGCCTTAAGGATTGTTCTCCTTCAATAGATAGAGCTGAAGGTGTAGGAGAACCTAATTCTAGCAATTGCTCAGATCTAATATAACCATTTTCACTATTGCCGATGCTTGAGGTGTCCATAATATAATCAGGAGTTTTTTCTTCTTCAGCAGGTGCACACTGGCTACAGAAACCAGTCATGCTGGCGGTCAATAATAGACCTAAAGTAATGGTTTGAATTTTATTCATTTTGCTCCTTGGTACACTATACGTCTTGGTTGTTCAGCTTGGCGTAAACTTGTAATTGCTTCCTTTATATTCTTGGATCCATAAATACTATTACCAGCCACAAGCACATTGGCACCAGCAGCGGTGACTAATTTGGCTGTTTCACTATTGATGCCACCGTCCACTGATATATGTACATCTTTACCAGCTTGATCAAAAAGCTGCCTCACTTTTGCAATCTTTGGCACAATGGCTGGAATAAATTTCTGACCACCAAAACCAGGATTAACAGACATTATCAAAACCAAATCAATATCATCAATAACATATTCTAATACCGATGGTGGCGTAGCTGGGTTCAAAGAAACACCTGCTTTTTTGCCGAGTTTGCGAATATGAGAAAGTGTTCGCTGTAAATGAATACAGGCTTCGGTATGAACTGTGATAAAGCTGGCTCCTGCTTCTGCAAAATCTTCTAAATAGCGATCAGGCTCAGTAATCATTAAATGGACATCTAAAGGCACGGTAGCTATTTTAGCTATACTGCGAATCACTGGCGGCCCAATAGTTATATTTGGCACAAAGTGTCCATCCATGACATCAACATGAATCCAATCACATCCAGCCTTCTCTACTTGCTCAATTTCATGAGAAAGATTGGCAAAATTAGCTGACAAAATCGAAGGAGCAATAATTACAGGCATAACGAACGAAAGTAATATTTATGACACAATAAAGGGGATAATACATTTTCCTAGCTTATGGACTAATTTCCAATTATAGAATAGATTTTCCTGTTAAAGTTCTTTTTAGATGTTCTTATTAGGATTCTTATGTCAGCTTTATATCCTTTAAACGATGAACAAATCGAGATTCAAAAATTAGCTCGCGATTTTGCCAATAGAGAGATTATTCCCACAAGAAATTCTTATCAAAAAAGTCAGCCGATCCAGGCTGACATTGTTGAGAAATTGTGCCAGTCTGGATTGATTAACACTCGTATTCCAGCTAAATACGGGGGATTGGAATTATCTTTAATTGATACCTGTCTCATTATAGAAGAGCTGGCTTTTGCTTGTCCTGGAGTTGCCAGTTTGGCTATTGCTTCTGAAATGGCTGTTACATATCTTCTTTCTCTCGGTTCGCAAGAACAAAAGGACGTATTCCTTGCCCCATTGGCTCAAAAGGGCAAATTAGGTGGAATTGCTTCCCTGGGCTCAATTCTAAAACAGGACGACGAACAACTGCATGCCAGATATGAGGCAGAAAGAATTGTTTTAAACGGTTATTGTCCTTTGATATTTAATGCGCAAAAGGCAGATTGGTTATTAGTATCTTGTCCATTTAAAGATACTAGTAAAGCAAATTATACAGACATAGGTATTTTCATTATTACAAAAAATATGGAAGGTCTTAGCCTTTCAGATCCTATAGAGCATATTGGTGGACAGATTGCAGATGCTTGCTGTGCCCGCTTCAATAATTTATGTCTTAAGCCAATCAATTGCTTGCAAATACCGACAGAAAGTAAAATGATTAAACAGACAAATGCCGCTGTTATCACCGCCGGATGTCTTGGCTTAGCCAACTCTGCTTTTGGCGAAGCCAAAAAATACTCACAAGAACGTCAAACTTTCGGTGTGCCAATAGCAAAACACCAAGCAATTTCATTCATGCTAGCGGATATGAATACTGATATCCAAGCCTTACGCCTAACGCTTGCTCAATGTATATCCAGTATGAAACAAGGATATAGCAATGAAAAATTAGCCATAGTCAGTCAGGCATATGCCTTAGAAGTGATAGGGCATATAACTATTGACGCAGTGCAAATTTTTGGTGGTTATGGTTATACAAAAGAATATCCTGTAGAAAAGCTTATGCGAGATGCAAAAGCTTTTCAGGCTTTTTATGGACAAAAAAATAACGGTGCGCAAATGCTGGGCAAAATGTTTTTGGGCAAAGCCTGACTTTTATTAATTGTCTGCTTTCGAAATGGGCCTCTTTTTTGGGGGATTAATAATATGTTTGCTTGATTTAGCATTTTTTTGATTTGCCTTGTTTGACAAGAACCCTTGTCCTGGCCAATTAGAAGGAAAACTAATATGATGAGTTTTCATCCAGGGCAATACAATTTTGGGAATACTACCGGTTGTGTACAGATTTATAGCTTCTTTTGCAGCACAAAAAAGAAGAATACCAGCCATTATCCCACCAAGAGCGGCCATCAAATATGACTTGAGACTTGTTCTAAACCGGAGATTCTTATTAAGACCACTCTCTTCTTGTATGAATGGCTCTTCTAAGCGAGTAGTAGCATCATGACTGCGTCCGCCACTACGGAGCTGACCCATTTTATTCTGCTTGCTTTGGCGTCCACAAACAACACAAAATTTTAGTTTAAGTGCCGCCCCACAATACGGACAAGAAGAAGTCATTTTACCTTCTAGTTTTTGCTACATTCGAATCTTACTTTTTGTCTTCTTCGACATAGCGTT
The DNA here is from genome assembly GCA_027451745.1 of Candidatus Melainabacteria bacterium. Classification (GTDB taxonomy): domain Bacteria; phylum Cyanobacteriota; class Vampirovibrionia; order Obscuribacterales; family Obscuribacteraceae; genus JABDBL01. Next base: position 16,395 of record DAIDIP010000022.1, on the reverse strand, counting down.
GGAACATTTCGTCTATAGATGTACGGTCGTGAGCAAGTGTTTCTTGCTTACCCTTCAATTCGATTGTTTTTTCCCTTAGCTCATTTATTTGTTCTTCAACGAGCTTAATCTCTTCTGCAGTTTCTGCTTCACTTAGATTAAGCGCATCGGTAAGGGTTTGAAATGCCTTTTCAAGCTCACTTCCTGCCATATCCATTCCTTTCCTTAGTGTGTTCTGGATAGTATTGTATATCCAAAACTAATTGTCTATTTTACATGCTTATTTGCCATTAAAGTGGCCGGTCAAATTTTCTACCTGTTTTTCTAGCTTTGTCAATTTAGTAAAAAGCTCTTCTAGTTGTGCCGAGTTATCTTGAACTGGAGATGCTTCTGGTTGTTTTGGTACTACTTTCCCAGCTGCTCCTACAACAAGTGAATTGGGTGGAATATTTTGCAAAACAATTGCTCCAGCAGCAATTCTACTACCAGCGCCAATCTCAATATTGCCTAAAACGGCAGCTCCGCAACCGATGATTACTCCATTTCCTATGGTTGGATGACGCTTCTTATTCCTGGTTACAGCTCCTTTGTGACCATCTGCAGAAGCTCCAATAGTTGCTCCTTGATAAATCAAAACATCATCACCAATTTCGGCAGTTTCACCAATGACCACACCCATACCATGGTCAATAAAAACTCGTCTGCCAATTTTTACTCCCGGATGAATTTCTATCCCAGTAAACATTCGGCTATAGAAGGATATAGTAGAAGCCAACATCTTCATATTCTTCTTCCAGAACCAATGTGCTAAATTATGCAGATTGATTGCGTGAAAACCTGGATAAAGTAAGATAATTTCCAAGCGGCTGTGGGCAGCAGGATCAAGTTCCCAGATTTTATTTACTAGTTCTCCCCACATAGCGAGGTCCTTTCAAAATAGTTGCTATTAGCTTATAAACAAATCTGTAGCTGTCAAGAACTGGCGGTGTTACTACTACCTATATTGCCAGGATAAGTGGTTGAACAGTTGCCTTACGCAACAAATTTTTTCATTACTAATACTGTATTGTGTCCACCAAAGCCCAAAGCTTCAACCATAGCATGGCTTACCTTGGCATCCCTGTAAAAATTTGGAACATAGTCCAGATCGCATTTTGGATCTGGGTTGTGATAATTAATAGTCGGGTGAACTTTTTGATTCTTGATTGTCAGCGCTGTAGCTGCTGCACCCAATGCCCCGGCGCCTCCCAATAAATGTCCAACCATTGATTTTGTGCTCGAAACAGCAATTTTGTATGCATGTTGGCCAAAGACCTGCTTTATAGCAAGTGTTTCACGCTCATCGTTTAATGGTGTAGATGTGCCATGAGCATTTATATAATCAATATCATTTGGTGAAACTTGGGCTTCTCGTAATGCTTCTTTCATTGCTCTAGCAGCCCCATTCCCGTGCTCGTCAGGTGCGACTATATGCGAAGCGTCACAACTGGCTCCGCCGCCAATAATTTCAGCATAAATTGGTGCATTACGACGCATGGCGTGTTGCAATTCTTCGAGTATCAAAATTACTGAGCCTTCACCTATAACAAAACCGTCTCGATTGGCACTGAAAGGTTTACTGACATTTTCTGGTGGACCACTATCTTTAGACAAAGCCATCATATTGGTGAAAGAAGCTATACTGAATGGATTAATGCACGCCTCACTGCCGCCCGCAATCATTGCATCAGCTCGGTCAGCTTTGATATACATAAATGCATCAAACAAAGAATCAAGGCCGCTTGCACAAGCAGTAGCATCACTTTTAGCTCGACCCTTAGCACCATATTCGATGGCTACTTGACCAGAAGCAGCATTTGGCATCAATCGAATAATTGAGCGTAGACCAATCTTCTTTGGTCCACCTTCCATTAGTTTTAAATGATCCGCAGTAGTAGTAATTAATCCCCCTACTCCGGTGCCAATGAACGTACCTACACGTTCAGGAACAGTCGATCTTATTTCAAAATTTGCATCTTTCAATGCTAGTTTTGCAGCAGCCATTGCAAAAAGTGTTACTCGGTCCATTTCTTTAAGCATGGACCCAACTTTGCGCTTGTCTGTATAAAAGTTATTTATATCGAAATCTTTGACTTCAGCTGCAATTTTTACCTCTAATCCATGCGCACTTGGATCGAAGTGACTGATATGTGAAACACCGCTCTTGCCAGCCAACAATGCGTTCCAAGTATCTTCATGTCCAATACCAACTGGACTGATAACTCCTAGACCGGTAATGACGACTCGTCTTTCGTTATTCATTGTACTAGTTTCTGCTCATCTTACATCTATGTGATGCTAACCGACTGACTGTCCGGGGAAGGGCATCCATTAAATTTACCACCAGTATTCTAACCTAATCATAATAATTAAAGCTCAATTAATTATGGAAAGATTATTCTTTACTCAATTGTCCAGTCGAGAAAATTGTCTATCTCGCAGTCTAAAAGAGGCGACTTGAATTCCTCTTCCTGCATGATTACTTCGCCGATAATCTCTTCGAAATCTAATCCTGATTCAATTATGCTCTCTTTCTTTGCTTGACTAGATATAAGAGATAGCTGATTTATATGCGACCATTGAGTGTTCGTATTTTTTTCGTCTTCTTTGACATTTTTTTTGAAAGCTGCTTCTAAGCTTTTGCCTATTTGCCGATAATCGGGTTCATATTTTTCTACTAATTGCCAGAAACGCTTGGTGTGGTTGGTTTCCTTGACATGCGCTAATTCGTGTAATACCAAATAGCGTCTTCCGCGTTCTGGCACGTTTTCAATAGCGTAGCAAGAAAAAGTGATAATTCGACTTTCTAAATTAATTTGCGCCAGTCGTGAATATTTTGCCGAACCAATTCTTATCCCACCAATTGGAACGTTAAAAGTAGCCTCATTAATACGTTTGACGTAGCCAGTCATAAAAGCACGATACATTTCTAGCCTTTCGGGCTGATGAAGAAATTGCTTTTGTTTGGCACGCCGAATATTCTTTTTTAATCGCAGATCTTCCATGTTTTTATAGCATAGCGAAATGTTCTGCGTTTGCAAAGACAGTTTTTCTTACTATGTGTTTAAGCAATTTATCATCGCCGGCGGTGCACAAGCATAAAATATTTTTTTTAAGCAAACTAAATTGCTCTCATAAGAGATGTCTGAAATCTTCCTATGAGAGTCTGAGCAAGACTTTTTGTTCGTTTGGAACTTGAATTCTGTACCTGAAAATGGTAAGTTCAAATCAATAGCAAGTTATGCGATCTAAGTAGCCAGCGCACTTTTGCACTTTAATGAGGTCTTTAGAATCATGTCCAAACTTCAGCTTAAATATTATCCAGATGACATACTTAAGCAAAAAGCAAAGAAAATAAGCAGATTTGATGCTTCAGTGCGTAAATTGGCTGCCGATATGCTAGACACAATGTACGAATCTAATGGTGTCGGTCTTGCAGCGCCCCAGATAGGCGTGTCCAAGCGTATCATGGTAATTGACATACATCGCAATGACGAAGATGAAAATGAGTCTGGTAAAACTAGCCAAAAGAAGGGCAAACCCATTGTTTTCATCAATCCTCAAATTGTCAAACAGGACGGTGAAATGGTTGGTTTGGAAGGCTGCCTGAGCTTTCCGGGAGTATTTTTCGAGGTCAAACGCGCAAGATCAATCATTGTTCGTTATCAGAATTTAGCTGGTAAAGAGCAAAAAATAGAAGCTTCGGGCGACTTGCTGTGCAGAGCTATTCAACATGAAATTGATCATTTGGACGGAGAACTGTTTGTCGATAAGGCTGTTTCCCCGCTTGTAGCCCAGCTAGAATTAAGCAAACATGGCTTTAATGCTGACTCCCAAGGAAACATTACCGAATCATTACCGTTGGAACCTTTACCGACAGCTGAAGAGATTACCCCATCAGTACTGATTGGTTAATTGGAAAAATACACCTGGTTTAAGAGATGCCGTTTACTCTTCCATCAATTATGTCCTGGCTTAAACATAGAGTTTTGGGCTTCCAAAGAATATTAAGCCGAATGCAAAGTAATCATTTTCTTGCTAGAAATGCCAATTTGACTCAATTAATGGATCTGGATGGGGAAGCCCTTTTCTGTCCAATTTGTGGTTTTTCTATGGCAGAATTATTATTAGAGCAAGGTTGGTCAGCATGGGGCTGCTCAGCTACAGCTCTTCAAACTGACTTTAAGCTAAATGCAGCAATATCCTTCTTTAAACCGACGAGCAAGCCTGATTTTAATAATAATTTGTCAATATGATCAAAATGAAACTATACTTTTTAGCGTTAGCTAGGATAAATCGCCGTAATATATAAACCAGTCAATCGGCAAGGTAATAATTTTTTGAATGCCAAATAGTACAAATAGCCCGAAATTAAAGATAGAAATTATATCTTTTGCCTATAAATCTAATCAGCCTCCCAAGGCTAATTTACTTTTCGATGTTCGTTTTATAGACAATCCTTATTGGGTTGAGAGTTTAAGACCTTTGACAGGCTTAGACAAAAATGTACAAGATTTTGTTCTTACTCAACAAGCGGCACAGAGCTTTATCAACTCTTTTGCCGAGATGATAAAAATAATTCTTCCTATGCAAGCAGCAAGTATTGCCGCAAAAATAGGTACACCTTCTGAGATTGAAACCATATTTACAATAGCTTTTGGTTGCACAGGTGGACAGCATCGATCAGCAGCAATTGCTGAAGAATCTGCACGTCTTATAAACGAAATATTTCCTGGCTACCCAATACACATTGTGCATCGTGAGATAGGCAACAAAAGAGAATTTTCATCGTGTGCAGATGAATCAACAAGCAAGGAATCAGTAACATGAAAGGTGGCTTTAAATATCGCCTTTTAAGCATGATGCTACCAGGTTTAAAGCGCTGGATGTTGTTTATCTCAATCGGAATCGCTTTTATTGTTTTTGGCGTATTTTTATTGCTTGGCTATCACCCGTTATTAGTTAGTGGAATATTTTTGCGCGATTTAATGAAAGATGCCGCACATGTACTGCCGTATCGTATTAGTGGCATCTTGGTAATAACTGGCGGAGCCTTAGTTGTTATTTTTGCTATCTCTCGAATGACTACTTCTGTCTTAGGTGCTTATTTACCTGATGATCGTGAATCTATTCCTGATGTGCTTTATCGTAGACAATTACTTGGACGCGGTCCAAAAGTTGTTGTTATAGGCGGCGGTACAGGTCTTTCGACCTTGCTTAAAGGAATCAAAAACTATACAAATAATATTACTGCTATTGTCACAGTAGGAGACGATGGTGGCAGCTCCGGACGACTAAGACAAGAACTTGGTGTGTTGCCTCCAGGCGATATCAGAAACTGTATTACAGCCTTAGCTGATGAGGAGAAGCTTGTCACTGAGTTATTTCGTTATCGTTTTCAATCCGGACAAGGTTTGGAAGGACACAGCTTTGGTAATTTATTTTTAACTGCTATATGTGCCATTACAAATGGTGACATGATCCAAGCCGTTAAAGTAGCAGGGCGCATTTTAAATAGTCGTGGACAAGTTGTTCCATCTACTCTGACTAGCATTGCTCTTGTTGCTCATTTAAAAGATGGACGGATTATAAGAGGGGAATCACAAATTCCGTCTGCAGGGGGAGAAATTGACAGGCTAAGTATAGAGCCTGTCGCTGAGCCAACTCCAGAAGCCCTGGTTGCTATTGCAGAGGCAGACTTGATTATTGTCGGACCAGGCAGTCTTTATACATCAGTTATTCCAAACTTACTAGTAGAAAAAATTGTCAAAGCAGTAAAGAATGCTTCGGCTAGGAAAGTCTATGTTTGTAATGTCATGACCCAGCCTGGAGAGACAGTTAACTACTCTGCTTTCGACCATATAAAAGCAATACTTTCTCATGCAGGTGTGGATGAGTCTGAAGCTAATAAATTCATCCACACGATTATTGTTAATGATAATATTCCGATCGTTGATGGCTCGTCTTTGTGCAAACCTGTAGCAGTTGATGACGATAAAATTTCTGCTTTGGGCATCTCTATTGTCAGCAAACCGCTTTTAAATCCTCAACCAATCAGCGAGCAGAACTATCAACATGACAGTAAAGAATTAGCACGCTTAATTATGGTTGAAATTTTTAAAGACAAAAAACATACCCGACCATTAGGAAACACGGAAGAACTAGAAACGGTTGTCCCTGTCACTATTGCTTCTAAAAACTAAATTCTTTCTACGACAAACACAAAATTAACTGTCTTACAAAATCTAAACTGGATTCAAACCTGAACGATACTACACGTGAATTAGAGGACCTGGTCGGCTATATGAAAGATTCGCTTGAGCGCCGCTACAAATCTGATGAAGAAAGAGAAAATGACTTCTTATCTTTGCTGCAAGCAAAATCAGACGTATTTTCTGCTCGTCCGGCGGTTTGTATTAAGACTAAAACTGGCTGGTATGAACTAAGTTTTGCTGAGCTTTCGCGTCAGGCAATTAAGCTTTCTTCTTATCTCATAGAATTAGGTATAAATATTGGCGATCGAATTGCCATATTAACTGAGTCACGTCCAGAATTTGCTGTGGCTTTTTTCGGTTCTATACGAGCTGGAGCTACGGTTGTTCCATTAGATATAAAATTAACAAGCAATGAACTCAAAATATTGCTTCTCGACTGTTCTCCCAAAGTGATATTCATATCTAGCCATTTAATAAAAATATACGAAGAGATCAAAGATTCATTAGATAGCAGTATGCGCTGTTATTTAATTGATCATGATCCACCTGCTTGTGCTTATCAATCAGTACAAAATCTTGTACCAACTAAAGAAATTCCGTCTAGAGAGCGTTCTTTAGATGATGTTGCAGTGCTTATTTATACTTCAGGCACTACCGGTAGTCCAAAAGGAGTCATGACCACTGTAACTAATCTAATGTTTCAAGCTACTCAGTTTGAAAAAATTGCTGATGCCAAAGAAGGCGATCGCTTTTTATCTATTTTACCGCTCAATCACCTCCTTGAACTAACTCATGGCTTTTTAGGTGTTTTGCATGCCGGTGGAACAATCTACTATAGTCACAGCCTTTATCCTAAAGATATTATTGCCGTTATGAAAGAAAAGCGTATAACTGGCATGATTGCAGTGCCGCTTTTCTATAAAACCTTCAAAAATGGTATTGAGCGCGAAATTTCTAAAGGCAATGAATCAAAAAAAACATGGTGGCAATGTGCCACTGCTCTTGGTGTTATGGTAAAAAATCAAAAATTTAGACGGTTTCTTTTTGCTCCCTTGCACAAAACTTTGGGTGGCAAACTTAGACTTTTAGTCTCAGGTGGCGCTCCGCTAGAAATTTCCACTGCTGAATTCTACGATTTAATCGGTATTTCGATTCTACAAGGTTATGGTTTAACTGAAACTAGTCCTGTTATTACATCTAATGCACCATTTGCCAACCGCTTAGGTTCAGTAGGCAAAGTGATTCCTGGCGTTGAAATTAAAATTGATCATAACGGTAGCGACAGTAAAGAAGGAGAAATCTTAACTCGAGGGCCTCACATTATGAAAGGTTATTTTAAACAAGATGACTTAACCGCTTCTGTAATAGATCAAGAAAATTGGTTCCATACGGGTGACATAGGCAAAATAGATGAAGATGGCTATTTGTATATCACCGGAAGAATTAAAAATCTGATTGTTCTTGGCGGTGGTAAAAAGGTCCATCCAGAAGAAGTAGAAGGTGTTTTAGCAGCCTGTTCTCATGTGAAAGAGATATGCGTTCTAGGCTTAAATGTCAAAAGTGGCTCTAAAGAAGGGACAGAAGAAGTTTGCTGCGTGGTAGTTCCGGCTGATGCTTTTAAGAAAGAGTACGGTGATAAAGTAGAAATGGAAAAGGCTTTAAAACAAGAATTAGAAGACCTAAGTATGCAACTAGCTTCATATAAGCGTCCAACTCGGATCATCGTTATGGATATTGATTTACCCAAAACAGCCACTAAAAAAGTAAAAAGAAACGAATTACTTCAATTAATTAGTTAAGCCGTATATTGATTATGCACTTTGTTTAAGAAGCGAGTAATACTTGATTGATAGAGTAATTCCACATGCCCGGTTGGGCCATTACGTTGTTTAGCAATAATGATTTCTGCTTCGCCACGTCTTTCGCTTTCAGGGTTGTAGTATTCATCCCTATAGATAAACATTACTACGTCAGCATCTTGCTCGATACTATTGTGAACAGTAATGTTGTTGGCAACAAAGTTGTGTAAGTCTTCCACGGTTAAGTCGAAAACTTCTTCTTCCCCCTCTAATTCAATACTTTTTATTCCATCCCAATAAACGTCACTCGTAGCCAAGCTAATTAATTCATTAGATTTGAGTATTTCTGCAATTTTTAGAGTCCTTTCTCTACCAATTCCGCTTTTATATAATGCACTCCCACAGTAAGACATGCCCATAGCTTCTTGTAACTGTCTTGTTGTTAATCCTGCTACCAACCTTGCTGGCTCGATGGCAAGTTTCCAGGCCTCTACGGGGATTATGTCGCGATTAGTATTAGAAGTTCTGACCGATAAGTGTGAATCAACTTTTTTAACAATCTGATCTTTTCTTTGTCCTGCTATTCCGATAAAAGTAAGAAATATTTGCAGATCTTGTTTACCAGTAATAATTATATGGTGCTGATCCCTACCTTTATTTGTTTGAGGAACTACGCGCTGTATTGAGTTAATGCCAAGTTTCAACAAGAGCGATTGCACATCAAAGGCAAGACGTTTACTGCTGGTTGCATACATAGCTACTGGAATTTTGCTATTTTCTGGCAACGAGATTGTGCCGTCTGTTGCCCAAAGATGTTTGAGAAAACAGGCTATATTAGCTGGTGTTTGAGCAAACACCTCTTTGGGAACAAATTTTTCGTAAGAGCGTAAATTGAACACATTCAAACTATCCAGCCAGGCAGCGATAGGATTACGCTTTCCACGAGCTAATCGTTGGGTGGCAGGCAAATAAACTTGATACCAGTCTCTTTCCCTTGCTATGCGAGGAGAGATATTTGATCCAAAAATCAAAGAAGCTACCCTTACTACATCTTCAGCAAGATCGTAATCAGCGGTTGTAAATTGCATGGTGTGTCTGGCCAGAGTACAACCATCTCCTATCAAATAACCAAGCAATGCTAATTCGTCGAGTGTCATCGTCGCCTTTGCACTACCTTTAAGTTCCCGAGGTACGGCTAGGCGCATCCCTGGTTTAAGTTCGTCTAGACGAAACCATCCTTCCATAGTCAAAAATTTATGATTAGCGGTGGCTCTTATGGATCGACCAAGGTTAGTAGTTAATTTATAAACCGGCTTAATACCAGTGCTAAACGCATTAGTCACCTTCTTAGATTGAAGCTGCCAGCTTTGTGTATCTAGAGCTAACACTCTGAAACCGCTTTGTCCAACTAAGGTTTTTATTGGCTGGTAGATACCTTCATCGGGCAGATAAACTAAAGTGTCTCCGGTTAAGCAACCAGATTCTCGTAAGTCGGACAACATTGGTCTTTTATTCTGTCTTGTTTCTACGGCTCGAGACAATTGAGATAAGGCTATAACGGGAACATTGAGTTCACGAGCCAAAGTTTTTAAACTTCGCGAGATCTCTGATACTTCTTGCACACGATTATCTGTTTGCTTACGTCCTTGCAATAACTGAATATAGTCTATGATGATTAGTCCTAGCCCCTTATTCTCTGCTTTCAGTCTTCTTGCTTTAGCGCGTATTTCTAGAACATTCAATAAGGCAGAATCGTCTATATAAACCGGCGCTTCGCCTAATTTACCCATAGCCATGGCTAAATGAGTCCAGTCATTTGTATGTAAATGACCTGTGCGTAAACGATTGGCATCAATCGAAGCTTCTGAACAAAGCATACGTTGTACTAGCTGTTCTTTAGACATTTCAAGACTGAATATTGCTATTGGTATACCTTTATCAATTGCAGCATGTTGGGCGATGGTCAAACAGAGCGCCGTTTTTCCCATTGACGGTCTAGCGGCAATAATAATTAAATCAGAAGGCTGAAAACCAGACGTAAGTGCATCAAGATCATAGAATCCACTTGGTACACCAGACAAGTTGTCTCTATTTTCATAACGTTCTTCGATGCGTTGAAAAGATTGTTCAACAATATGTTTTATATGAATTAACTGTTGCATACCACGCTTTTGAGCAAGATGGAAGATCAAATGCTCGGCTTTGTCCAAAGCTGCATCTGCCTCTACGTCTCCGTAGCAATTACCAACAATTTCAGTGCCGGCCTTAATTAAATTACGCAATACCGCTTTTTCCTGTACTATGCGTGCGTAATATTCTAAATTAGCAGTTGTAGCTACAGAAAGAGATAAGTCGGTTATATATTGTCTACCGCCGACCGAATCAATATTCCCCTTGTCCTGTAAAAACTGAGAAACAGTCAATATATCAATTGGTTCGTTATTGTCGAATAAAGTAACCATTGCCGCATAGATTTCTTGGTGAGCTCGGCGATAAAAATATTCAGGCTCCAAAAGATCCAATATGCGGCTAATGCCGTCACCGCTAACTAACAATGCACCTAGCACAGCTTGCTCAGACTCAATTGACTGAGGTGGCAGACGTTCTATATTTGTTTCGGTAAGCAATTGTTCAGTATTCATTACTTTATTGAATTAGAGAATTTGAGCGAGTTTGTTAATGATAAACCCATCTTATATACGTAAGTCGCTTAGAAAAAGTTCAATTAAACTAGATTCTATTCATCTTCTAGCGCAGAGATGTCACCAGTTGGCAAACCAAGCTCCCAAGCTTTAAGAAGGCGGCGCATAATTTTACCCGATCTTGTCTTCGGAAGACTTGTTCTTATTTCAATTTCTTTCGGATAAGCGTGGGCAGCCAATTTGTTTTTTGTATGTATTTTGAGTTCCTCAAGAAGCTTTTCTGAGCTAGAAACATTATTTTTTAAAACTACAAAAGCTTTAATAATCTCTCCCCGCTCAGAATCTGGCTTACCTATTACACCCGCTTCTGCCACTGCCGGATGTTCTAATAATGCCGACTCTACTTCGAAGGGACCAACGCGATGTCCTGAAGTATTTATTACATCGTCCGCTCGACCAACAAACCAGAAATAACCATCTTCATCTTTCCAGGCATTGTCACCACTTGTATACCAGCCAGGAATTTTAAAATATTCTTGAAATTTTTCTTCGTTGCGCCATATACCTTTGAGCATGGTAGGCCAGCCCGGCTTAACTACCAAACGTCCTAGTTGGTGCGCGGCCAACTCCACACCATTGTCATCAACAACACTGGCATGTATACCAGGCAGTGGTTTACCCATAGAGCCTGGTTTAATAGGCAAGCAAGGTAAATTAGCTATTAACTGCATGCCAGTTTCAGTTTGCCACCAATTATCATGTATGGGCAAACCAAATGCTTCCATGCCCCAGCGAATAACTTCTGGATTTAATGGTTCTCCTACGCTGGCAATGTGTCTCAAGCTGTCAAGCTTAAAATCATTTACTGCTTGTATACCAGCTTTCATAAGCATTCTCAAAGCAGTAGGTGCTGTGTACCAAACTGTTACTTTTAGCTTATCAATTAAAGCATACCAATCATGAGCACTAAAACGCCCCTCATAGCAAACTACTGATATGCCATTAGACCAAGGTGCAAAGATACCATATACGGTGCCAGTCACCCAGCCTGGATCAGCGGTGCACCAGTACATATCATCTTCTTTTAAGTCCAAAACCCATTTGGCGCTCATGTGATGCCCAACAATATCACCATGGGCATGTACAACCCCTTTTGGTTTGCCGGTAGTGCCAGAAGTGTAGAGCAAATATAAAGGGTGATCTACGCTTACAGCTTCACACACAGGATCACTGGGCGCATCTTTGACCAGTTCTTCATAACTAATTTCTCCAGCTAATGGAGATGTTTTACTGTTAACAACAACTATGTGATCTAAGTCTACTAACTGTCCTTGGATCTCGATAAGCTTTTGTTTTAGAACATCGTTGGTAATAATTACTTTTGCTTCGCTATCTATCAAACGATCGCGTAAGGCATCGGGTCCAAAGGCCGAAAATAAAGGACCAACAATTGCTCCAAGCTTAGCAATTGCAATTGTGCTTATATATAGTTCGGCTATGCGTGGTAAAAAAACAAATACTCGGTCGCTCTTTTTTACGCCCAGCTTCTTGAGAGCGTTGGCTAACCGATTAGCCGCAGTTGCAATTTCTTGAAAAGTGAATTTTTCTAGATGCCCATTATCACTAACGGCATATAAAGCTACTTTATTGGCTCGTCCTTTATGCAGATGTCTGTCGATAGCATTGAAAGCCGCATTAATTTTGCCATCAGCAAAATAATCTATTTCTTTATTGCCATGAAGCCAGTCAAAAGTAGCATAACTGCCCTCATAGTTTTCCAAATTTGGTTCAATACCAGACTTTCTTATAATCTGCACAAGCCTACCGCCTCGCTTAGATGTTATTGAAACAAACTATATAGCGAAACGAGTAAAGCAACAAGCCAGGGTATTAGCTTTGGGTTTCTTTGGTTTCAGGTGTTTCCTTTTTCTCTGCAACCTTTTCATTGAAGCGCTTCAGAGACTTTGTAAGGCGGATAATTACTATTGGGAGCACCAATACTATTGCTATATTCAAAGGATTGCTTAGAAAAGCATTCATTCAACTACCCCTTTACGAAAAATCGTGCCAGTTTACTCAGCTTATACACAAACTGATATTGTACTTATATCATTATTATCTCAAGATCGTAAATTTATCAATTCGTCTTAGAACATTTTGCTTTTATACCTGATAAGCGGAAAAGGCCAAATACAAAGCTTGAAGAGGACTAATGCTGACCCGTTGTTCTTATCTTGACTGTTTGAATCAATACAAAATAGAATCGACTGACAAGGTTAAATCTTATCTTGTTAATGAATTTTGTCCCCAATGTCACCGATTAAGCAGGGCAAAACCGGTTGAAATTATTGACAAATTAATGTCCAAAGAAAAATTCTTTAGTAAGGCAGACAATACTAATGACCTAGCCAGAAAAAATGGACAATTTTATGCCCTATTAGAAGATATTCGTAGTTTGTGGAACGTTGGTTCTATGTTTCGCACTGCTGACGCAGCGGACATTTCACGCCTCTATCTTTCCGGAATAACTGGATGTCCTCCTAGCAAAGAAATAAGCAAAACAGCCTTAGGTGCAGAACAAACTTTGTTTTGGCGATATATCTATAGTCCTTTGAATATAATTCCTGCTCTTAAAGAGTTAGGAATGCTTATTTTGGGTTTAGAGCGTAATGAAAAATCAGTTCATCTGGTAAGTTTATTGAAAAATAAAATAATCAAAAAACCTGTATGTCTAATAGTTGGCAATGAAAATGCAGGCTTGTCCCCAGAAGTAATGGCATATTGTGATTATATTTGCGATCTGCCAATGAAAGGCAGTAAAGAATCGCTCAACGTTGCCTCTGCCTTTGCCGTTGCCGCTTATTTTATAAATGAATTTACTTAACGCACTGTATGTGGTGCGCAACCCATGTATAACCGAGATAAATATTAGAGCTTATTGAACGAAATGCTTTTCGTCTGTGAGGAAGCCAAGTATGAAGCCGGTTATTGCACCAACTATACCGCCCCACCAAAAACCACCTGCAAAACTTAAAGCGGGTGCAACGCTGGCTGGCTGAGGCCAGTACTTGATAACTACAAAGCTAAAACCAACAAGTATGGCACTTAGAAGACCTACTAAGACTGCGCCGACAATAGGCATTGGTATAGAGCTGTTAGGTGTTTTTTCTGTCATAAGAATACAATTCTAGCACTTAGGCAAGAATCATTTCAAATCAACATTGCTAAACCTGCAATAGTCTTGGCATCACAAATCTTGCCATCTAATACTTGCTGCCAAGCCTCTCTGACGGGGATTATTATTACATCAGTTTCTTCATCATGATCTAATGCCTTAGCTGTTAGATTGGTTTTAGTTGCTTGAAATACATGTAAAACTTCGTCACAAAAGCCAGGCGCTGAATACATCTTTAGTAATTCACGCCATATGGCTGCTTCATAACCAGTTTCTTCTCTTAATTCGCGCTGAGCAGCTGGTAGTGGGAATTCGCCAGCATCGATTCTCCCAGCAGGCAATTCAATTAAATCCTTATCTATTGGATATCGATACTGTTTAACCAGGACAATCATATCTGGCTCGGGCTGGCAAGCTATAACTACGCCTCCATTATGTTCGACTATTTCTCTGGTTACAGTTTTGTATTGTGAAGTAACTTCGTCAACGCGTAAACTAATAACTTTGCCCTGGTAAACTAACTTGCTTGCTACTTTATCCAGACGGGTAAATAGTGTCACAAATGCCTCCTTAGCAAACTATATTGCAATCGTTTTACATTCAGTGTTTGCATCGACTGCACTTTAATTATGGACTATTCACAAGCAATTGAATACATAGAACACCTTAAGCTCATTGAGCAAAAAAGGCCTACTTCGCCCAGTCTTGAACGAATAGCGGCTTTTTTTTCTTACTATAATTCTCCTCAAAATTCCTTTACTGCTTTTCACATTGCCGGCACCAATGGAAAGGGATCAACAACAGCTATGGTTGACAGTTGCTTAAGGCAAAGCAATCTAAAAATAGGACGCTTTATAGGACCACATTTATTGCGTTATAACGAACGCTTTCACATAGATGGCAGTCCAATAGCTGATCAAGACTTAGCCAGTGCTGTTTCCATTTTAAAAGCTAAATCAGAAAGCTTTTCTGCCCTCAGTCCACAATATGGAAAGTTGTCTTGGTTTGAATTTTTAGTAGCTCTAGCTTTCTTTTATTTTACTGAAAACAATATTGATATAGCGGCTATCGAAGTAGGCTTGGGGGGTCGCTTCGACACTACAAATGTATTGCAAAATCTTTCAGCTACAGCTATTACCAATATTGCTTTAGACCACGAATCTATTCTTGGCTTAGATCTTCAAACTATTGCTATGGAAAAAGCAGGCATAATAAAAAAAGGTATACCAATAATTACTGCCGCAAGTGAACCAGCTCTAACTGTGATTTCTAAACGGGCTCAAGAAATGAATGCCCCTCTTACAGTTTGCAGTGGGGACAGCAATAAAACAAATGATTTTTCAGAACTCGCGATCCAACTAAAAAAAATTACAAACAATATTACTCGTCATGGCATTTATCAATATCAAAATGCTTTAGTAGCTCTTAACATGCTCAAAGTAGCTGATCTATTAAGTTTTAACCAAAGCAAAAATAAAATATCTTTTGACCAGGCTCTTTTAGGAATTAATAACTTTTACTGGCCAGGACGCTTTCAAATTATAGAATCTGAACACATTGTTTTGGATGGGGCTCACAATCCAGCCGGTGCAAAAGCTCTGCGTGAGAGCTTGGATGCATTATTTCCAAAGCAGTCATTTCACTTTATATTTGCTTGCTATGCAGATAAAGACGGCTCATCTATGCTTAGAAACTTGTTGAGATCCGGTGATAACCTCTATTTGGTTAACCTTTCTGGCAAAAGAGCTTTCTTTTCACCAAAAGAATTAGCAAAGCTAGCGCAGGAAAATAGCATAAAAACTAGTGTTCATGATTCAGTAGCGGATGCTATAGATGCAGCAAGAAAAAACAGGAGTAAAGATGACTTCATAATTGCTTCTGGCTCCTTTTTGGTAATAAAAGCCACAATGCAAACCCTAGGCTGGAAGAGCGTTGAGGACGGCTTGAATTAATATTTATTATTTACTAGGGATCTAAAAGAAGATTCCATGGTTGAATTGTCATATGACTGAATCCACCCAAACCAACAGCGGTCTCTTTTGCTCATTTTGTCACCAAGATAATGACAAAGTTGGCTATTTAATTGTTGGTCCTGAAGACAGTAAAATTTGCGATCTTTGTGTAGACGAATTTTACGAATTTATTGCCGATCCTGAATTTGTTGGTGTAGAAGACGAAACTATAACTTGTTCTTTTTGCAATCAAAACAAAAGCGAAGTGGAACATTTAATTCCAGGCAATGACGTCTATATTTGTGATAAGTGCTTGGACACCTGCAGCGAAATACTGCAAGAAATTATCGAAACTAATTGAACTAAGTAGCTAAGAAGCCTTTTTTGCAACTTTTTTATGTGCACCAAAAGGCCCTTGCTTTGAAGCGCATATAATCATCAATTTCTCAAATCGGTTCACATAAACCATTCTAACTTTTCGGTTGCTGCCCTTTTAGTGCCAAACAGTAGCTAGCAGGAAAGCGTTCCACCAAGTACATCTTTTGCTAAACCATTATTTGCTGTAGAAATTAATGGTGGCAGGTGGAGACGTAT